>JAFRRA010000004.1 GCA_017428325.1 Bacteroidales bacterium | reverse complement strand
CATACGCGGGAAACCGCGAACCGATATAATTCAGGTGGTAACAGCAACGGGGATCCACCTCTTCCCATTCCGAACAGAGAAGTTAAGCCCGTTCACGCCTATGATACTGCTATACCAAGTGGGAAAGTGGGTAGCCGCCAAATTCAAAGAGCCTTCAGAGAAATCTGAAGGCTCTTTTCTTTTGGCGGCTAGAGGCGGCAAGCCGCCTCATTTTCACCCCGCCGACTCAGTCGGCACCCCTCAAGGGGTATGCGGCCTGCCGGCCGGGCAGCAAGCTGCCTTATTACCCATGCGAAGCGAAGGCTTTAAAGGAAACTGCCTGACACTGAAACTTACTTGTCGTCGAGGAGTTCGGGACGGAGACGCTTGGTGCGGTCTATGGCCTGTGCATCAAGCCATTGAGCGATTTTATCGTGATCTCCGCAAAGCAGGATCTCCGGCACTTTCCAGCCCTTGAAATCAGCAGGCCTGGTGTAAATCGGAGGAGAGAGAAGGGAGTTCTGGAAACTGTCGCTGAGAGCGGAAGTCTCGTCTGACAGGGCTCCCGGAAGCAGCCTGACTATTGTGTCGGTTACTGCCGCAGCCGCTATCTCTCCGCCACTTAATACATAGTTTCCGATGGATATTTCTTTAGTGATGAGATGATCCCTGATTCTCTGGTCTATTCCCTTGTAATGGCCGCATAGGATAATGATGTTTCTCATCAGGCTCATCTTGTTTGCCATCGGCTGGTCGAAGAGTTCCCCATCGGGAGACATATAGATTATTTCATCGTATTTCCTCTGCCTGGTGAGCTTCTTTATGATCTTGTAGACAGGCTCAACCATCATCACCATACCGGCATTTCCGCCATAGCTGTAATCGTCTGTTTTCTTGTGCTTTCCGCTGGCATAGTCTCTAAGGTCGTGTATGAAGATCGAAACAATTCCCTTGTCTTTCGCACGCTTTACTATGGAATAGTTTAGGGGACTTTCCAAAAGTTGCGGCACACAGCTTATGATATCTATCCGCATCGATCCTTTTTTGCGGATCTGTCTTTTTGTATCCATCAGTTTGGTGTTTTTACAAAGATAGCGCATTAAGAGCTATATATAGCATTTTTTAGTATATTTGTCGTCCATCAAATATTGTGTACTATTAATACAAACCTAATGGAAGAGAACACCACCGCTTTGAATGCTCAGCAGGAAGCTGAAGCAAAGCAGGAATCAGCTCAGACCGAGCAGCCGGAAATTCAGAACACGGTTTCTGCGCAACCAGTTCCGGAGATTAATGAAGAGATTGTAAAACAACCTGAAACCCAGGCAACAGATGAAGGGGAGCCAGAGCTGTCCGACAAGTCGCTGAATGAGATCATCACTTTGTTCGGCCAGATGCTGGAAGAAGGAGACCAGCAGAAGCTCTACAAGTATGCGGAGCCTGTAAAGGCCGCATTCTACAAGGTTTTGCGCAAGGAGAAGATTGCTTCAGGCAATTTTTTGGAAGTTGGCAAGGAGGCTCAGGACAATCCGTTCGAGGAGGTGGAGAAGGCTTTCAAGGATATGTATGCACAGTACAAGTCTTCAAGGGCTAATTTCAACCAGGAGATCCAGGCTCATAAGGAAGAGAATCTTACCGAGAAACTGGCTATTATAGATTCTATAAACGGTCTTCTGGAAAAGGCCGAGGACATGAACCACACGATGCCGGCATTCCGTGAGCTTCAGGCAAGATGGAAGGCAGCAGGCAATGTTCCTCAGGAAAAGGCCCGTGAAATCTGGGACAAGTACAATAGGGCTGTAGAGAAATTCTATGATTTCCTGAAGATTAACAAGGAGTTCCGCGATCTGGACTTCAAGAAGAACTATGAGCTCAAGACAGAACTCTGCCATAAGGCTGAGCTTCTTGTCGAGGACAAGGATCCGATAAGGGCATTCAATGAGCTTCAGAAACTCCACGAGGAGTGGAAGGAGATAGGTCCGGTTTCAAAGGAGCAGAGAGAGGAAATCTGGGAGAAATTCAAGGCTTCCACTTCCAAGATAAACAAGCGCCACCAGGACTTCTTCACCAACCTCAAGGAGGAGCAGAAAGCTAATCTCAAGGCAAAGACAGAACTCTGCGAATTGGCTGAGCAGATTGCAGATAATCAGGCAATTGAGTCCAACCAGTGGAATTCCCTGTCCAAGAAGATGGAGAACCTCCAGCTCAAGTGGAAGAGCATAGGTTTCGCTTCCAAGAAGGATAACCAGAAGATATACGAGAGATTCCGTGCGGCTTGCGACAAGTTCTACAATGCAAAGCGCGAGTTCTATTCCAAGTTCAAGGATGTGATGCAGGAGAATCTCAGCAAGAAGATAGACCTTTGCGAGCAGGCGGAGAAAATAAAGGACAGCGAGGACTGGAAGAAGGCTACCGACCAGCTTATCAATCTCCAGAACGTCTGGAAGACAGTGGGTCCCGTTGCCCGCAAGCAGTCCGATGCAGTGTGGAAGAGGTTCCGTGCGGCTTGCGACGAATTCTTCGCAAGGAAGGCAAAGCACTTCGGAGCGGAAGGCGAGAAGTTTGAAGAGAACCTCAATGCCAAGAAAGCTGTCATCGAAGAGATTAAGGCTTATCAGCCTAAGGGTGGAGCTGAAGACAAGGCTGCACTGGAAGAATTCATCACCAAGTGGAATTCCATAGGATTTGTCCCTTTCAAGGAGAAGGAAGGCCTTCAGAAAGAGTATGATGCAGCCCTGAATATGCATTTTGCCTCTATCAGGGATCTGGATGCGGAAAGAAAGATGGGAAGGATCCGCCGCCTGATTTCAGATGCCAAGAATCCTGGAAAGAGCGACCGCGGCATACGTTCAGAGAGAGAGAAACTCCTGAACAAGTTCCGCAAGCTGGAAACCGATATCGCTACTCTGGAGAACAATATGGGATTCTTTGCTAAGAGCAAGAATGCAGACAAGCTTATCGAGGATATTAAGGCAAAGATCGCTGCAGGAAAGGAAGAACTCAAGTCCCTTGAGCAGAAGATCAAGATGATTGATAAGGAGTTTTAGAAATGCAGAAGAACACTGTCTTGGGATTTGTCCTTATTGGATTGATCCTCATCGGTTTCAGTTGGTATAATTCATATAATTACAAGAAACAGGCAAGAGCTGCATTTGTCAAGGACTCGCTGGCAAGAGTAGAGGCTTTGACCAATCCCCGTATCGCTGATTCCATAAGAGTAGCCGATTCTATCCGCAATGCCGCGCTGGGCATCACGACTCCTGCGCCAACAGCAGATTCAGCAGCCGCAGTGGCATCCGTTCCTGCAGATTCCCTTCAGATAGAGGAGACTTTCTTCTCCGATTCCCTCCTGGAGGCTGCGCGCACTTCTTCTGGAGAACTGTATACACTTGAGAACGAGAAGCTCAAGATAACATTCTCGTCAAAGGGAGCGCAGATAAAAGAGGCTCTCGTAAAGGAGTATTTCACCTATGACAGTTCCGCGCTTTATATGGTGAAGGAGAATTACTCCGATATGTCCCTGCTGTTTTTCACATCGCAGAGGATAAACACATCAGACCTGAATTTCAGCCTCAAGTCCCAGACAGACACTTCCCTGACCTTCACTCTTCCTTTCTCGGGAGGGGCTTCGCTGGACTTCGTCTATGCCCTGGCCAAGGACAGCTATATGCTGGATTTCAACATTGTGACAAACAATCTGGCTTCCCAGATGAGCAACAATGCCAGCCTGTTTGACCTGAACTGGAATCTGAGGGTATCAAGGTTTGAGAAGGGATTTGACAACGAGAAGAACTATTCCACGGTAAATTACAAGTTCCCTGACGACAAGACTGTAGAGGATCTGGGAATGAGGAAGAACGAAAGCGAGAAGAAGATCCCTGCCAAGATATCCTGGTTCGCATTCCATCAGCAGTTCTTCTCGGCGATAATGCTGTGCGATGACAGTTTCACATCCGGCAACCTGTCCTACAAGTTCCTTGCTCCGGACAATCAGGAGAAGGCCCTTTTCGACTGCAGCGCATCGATGCAGATGGATTACGGAAGGGGAGAAGAGGTGAACATTCCTCTGCACATCTATATCGGACCTAACCTCTACAAGACCCTGAAGAGTTACGGCAACAGTTTCGAGAAGATTATCCCTATGGGCGGAAGCATCATAGGATGGATCAACAGGGTGGTGATAGTCAACACGTTCGACTTCCTCCGAAAGTTCATTTCCAATTACGGAATCATCATCCTCATAATGACGATCCTTATCAAGCTTGTTCTCTCTCCACTTACCTACAAGTCTTATCTTTCATCGGCGAAGATGAGGGTGCTCAAGCCGGAAATCGAAAAGATAAACAAGAAATATCCGCGTAAGGAGGACGCTCTGAAAAAGCAGCAGGAGACGATGGCCCTGTACCGCAAGACAGGCGTGAACATGATGGGAGGATGCCTTCCTATGCTGCTTCAGATTCCTATCCTGTTCGCGATGTTCCGCTTTTTCCCTGTATCCTTCGAGCTCAGGCAGCATCCTTTCCTCTGGGCACAGGATCTCAGCGGATATGACTCCATACTAGACCTGGGATTCAATATCCCTATGTATGGCAACCACGTGAGCCTGTTCGCCCTGCTTATGGCCATATCCATGTATCTGTATTCAAAGATGAATCTCCAGCAGATGCCGGATACTGGAAGCATGCCGGGAATGAAAGGCATGCAGCTGTATTTCATGCCGGTATTCATGCTTGTTCTCTGCAACAATTTCTCTGCAGGACTTAGCTATTACTATATGTTGTCCAACTTTATCGCGATAGGCCAGAACTGGCTTATCCGCAAATATGGAGTCAACGAAGAAAAGCTGTATCAGCAGCTTAAGAGCAAGGCAGAAAGCAACAGCGCGAAACCACAGAAAAAATCAAAATGGCGCGAAAGGATGGAGCAGATGATGAAGGAGCAGGAGAGACTTCAGCGCGAAAGACAAAAGAGAAAATGAGCATTCAGGAAGAATTATCCCAGCTGAGAAAAGAGCTGGCACCATCCGGAGCAAGACTTGCTCTGGTATCCAAGTTCCAGAGCAACGAAAAGATTATGGAGGCCTATCAGGCCGGGCAGCGTATTTTTGCTGAAAGCCGTCCTCAGGAACTGGAGCAGAAGGCAGCCAGTCTTCCAAATGATATCCAGTGGCATTTCATAGGTCATCTGCAGTCTAACAAGATAAAGATGGTGGTTCCGCACGCCAGCCTCATCCATTCCGTGGATTCGGAGAAACTGCTCTACGAGATTGAGGATTACTGCATTAAGAATGGCTGCACCGCTAAGGTCCTTCTTGAAATGCACATAGCTCAGGAGGAAACAAAGCAGGGCTTTTCCATGAAGGAGGCCGAAGATCTTCTTGAGAGGATAATGAAGGAACCTCTCAAGTGCGTCACGATATGCGGACTTATGGGAATGGCCACCCTCACCGATGACGATATCCAGGTTCAGAAAGAGTTTACCCTGCTGTACAGTTTCTTTGCCAGGATGAAGCAGCGCCACCTGGAAATGGGCGAATTCCGCGAACTTTCAATGGGAATGAGCCAGGATTACCTCTATGCTCTGCGACTGGGCAGTACAATCGTCAGAATCGGCACAAAAGTATTCGGGGAAAGGCAGGAAGGCTGACCCTAGATTTCAATGTCACATTCGAAGACCAGAGTCGCGGGACCTGTAAGATAGATCTCGCTGAAGGTCTTTTTTTCCGGATTGAACGTGGCCTTGACACTCAGGTTCCCGCCACGGGCCTTAAGGTTGTAGCTGAATGTGTTACCTTTAAGGGTGTGTGGTTTTACCTTTGAAGCATAAGCGGCTATGGCAGAGGCCGTCGCACCGGTTCCGCAGGCAAAGGTCTCGGCTTCCACTCCTCTTTCCCAGGTCCTGATCTTAAGGAATGACGGGCATACTTCCACAAAGTTGACATTGGTTCCGCCCTCGAAATAATATCTCCAGTATTTGCCCTTGGTTTCTACAGGATAATTATCCACGTCCTTTACAAATTCCACATAATGCGGACTTCCGGTGTCCAGGAACCAGGACTTGCGTCCGAATTTCGGGCAGGAGGCCACGTCTGTCATCTTAAGCCTTACTTTCCACTGACTGTCCTTTCTGGAGATAATCTCCGCATTGTGGTATCCGTCTATCGCCTCGAATTCCAGATTCTTGATTCCCAGATAGTCTGCAAAGGCGGATATGCACCTTCCGCCGTTTCCGCACATAGAGCCTTCGTTGCCGTCGGCATTGAAATATCTCATGGAGAAATCGTATTTGCCGCTTTTGCCCAGCAGCATCATTCCGTCAGAACCGACTCCGAAACGTCTGTCGCAGAGCCTGTTTATCTGTCTGGTCGTTAGGCGGATGTCTCCCTTTCGGTTATCTATGCAGACAAAATCGTTGCCCGCTCCCTGGAATTTGTAGACGTGAAGTTTCATAGGTGTTATTATGACTCTTTTAGTTTTCGGTATTCTTCAACCATTGCCTCGGCCACGGCCTTGGATGCTCCGCCGCCTCCCAGAAGCTGGTGCACCTTGCGGTAGTCTGCCTTCATCGCCTCTATGTAAGGCTTGTCTTCAAGAAGCCTGTGCAGTTCCGCGGAAACATTTTCAATATTGGCTTCGTGCTGTATGAATTCCTTGAAAATCAGCTTGTCAAGAATCAGGTTGGCAAGGCTTATGTACTTGATGCCCTTTACCAGCTGCTTGGCAATGATATATGATATCTCGCTCGCGAGGTAGCTTACCATCTGGGGAACTCCGATCAGAGCCGCCTCCAGGGATGCTGTTCCGGAATTCACTATTGCAGCCTCCGAGTTTTTCATGATAGGGTATGTCTGCCCGTATACGGCCGGAAGAGTGATTTCAGACGGGTTTATGCCCTTTTTGGCGCAATAATTACTGATGTGCCTGCGGTAAAACTCTTCCGGTATGGAAGGGGCGGCCGCAAGAATGAATCTGTAGTCAGGGAAAGCCCTGACTGTATCCAGCATAATCGGGAGCTGGTAGGAGATCTCAGTGCGGCGGCTTCCTGCCAGAAGGGCTATGAACCTGTCTTCAGGGGAATACTTAGCCCCGGTGATTTCAGACAGGCGGTTTACGAATGTCTGCCTGTCCTCCTTCATGTACTTGTTGCTTTCTATGCTGTCCAGAAGGGGATTGCCGCGGTATATGGCGTCTATCTGCCACCTGTTCTTGAAATAGTTTATTTCAAACGGGAATATGATGAACAGGCGGTCCACATATTTTTTCAGCCTTTTTCCTCTGCCTTCCTTCCAGGCCCATATCTTAGGGGCTATGTAGTAGAACACCTTGAATCCTTTTTCCTTTGCGAATTTGGCAATCCTGAAGTTGAATCCCGGATAGTCTATAAGGACGACAACGTCAGGATTGAAGTCCAGGATGTCCCTGTGGCATTTGCGGAAGTTGCGGAAAATCTTGCCGATCCTTGTAAGAACCTCGAAGAAGCCCATGACCGCGGTGTCCTTGTAATGGCTGACAAGTTCTCCTCCGGCCTCCTTCATCAGGTCTCCGCCCCAGCATCTTATCCGGCACTGCGGATCGGCCTGTTTAAGCCCCTTGATCAGATTTGATCCGTGAAGATCCCCTGATGCCTCTCCGGCTATGATGAAATATTTCATAAGGTCAGAATTTCCAGAGGTTTTGCAAACGGCTCATTTCAGGGTACGACGTGGAATCCACCAGATGCGGAACGACTGTAATGAATCCCTTGTCTATCAGAGTGTGGTCTCCTTCCTGGTCTTCAGCCTTGTCCAGGAATTCTCCACAAATCCAGTAGAATGGTTCTCCGTGAGGTGTCTTGTAGCTTTCGAATTCCCTTATCCACATTCCGTTTCCCTGATGGGCGAATCTTATGCCCTTGATCTTTTCCAACGGAATATCCGGGAAGTTTATATTGAGGTAAACGCCTTTTTTAGGTGGATTTGCGATAAAATTCTCAACGATTCTGTGAAACCAGGCTTTCACTGCAGTGAAGTCTGCGTCTGGATCGTGGGTGTTGACAGAGAGTGCAATGGCAGGAACTTCATATATGGCCGCTTCCACAGTAGCCCCCAGCGTTCCTGAATATACGGCCGCCGTAGATGCGTTTGACCCGTGGTTAATGCCTGAGAACATGAGATCCGGCTTGTTTTTCCTGCTGAAGAACGTGTTCATCGCGATTTTTACACAATCGGCGGGAGTTCCTGTGAAACTGTAAATGGTTACCTTGTTCCCCGAGGCTGTGATTCTTTCATCTTCCTTGTTGAGAAACAGCGGTTTACCCATACTCAGAGCGGCACTCATGCCACTTTGGGCTGTCTTTGGGGCGACAGCTGTGACATTGCCGATAGTGGCGCAGAGCGAAACAAGGGTGTTGAATCCTTTGGATATATAGGAATCGTCGTTGGTAATAAGAATTTCCATTTTTTTCTCCATAACGAGACAAATTTAGATAAAATGCAAAAAAGTTGTAAATTTGCCGGGTTGAAAATTCAAACATAACAAATACAGATATGAGTAAAATTAAAGTAGGTATCAACGGTTTCGGCCGTATCGGCCGCCTGGTATTCAGAGCCGCACAGGAAAGGGATGATATTGAGATCGTGGGAATCAACGATCTTCTGGATGTTGACTATATGGCTTACATGCTGAAGTACGACACAATGCACGGCCAGTTCAACGGAACTATCGAGGTTGCTGACGGTGCTTTGGTTGTAAACGGAAACCGCATCAGAATCACCTCCGAGATGGATCCTGCAAACCTGAAGTGGGATGAAGTAGGTGCCGAGTATGTAGTTGAGTCAACCGGTCTGTTCCTGACCAGGGAGAAGGCTGAGGCTCACATCAAGGCCGGAGCCAAGAGAGTCGTTATGAGCGCTCCTTCAAAGGATGCTACTCCAATGTTCGTATGCGGTGTCAATACAGACACTTACGCAGGCCAGGACATCGTTTCCAACGCATCCTGCACCACCAACTGCCTTGCTCCAATCGTAAAGGTTCTCCACGACAACTGGGGAGTAAAGGAGGGTCTGATGACCACCGTTCACTCAGCTACAGCTACCCAGAAGACCGTAGACGGACCTTCCAAGAAGGACTGGAGAGGCGGTCGCGCCGCTAGCGGAAACATCATACCTTCATCTACAGGTGCCGCAAAGGCAGTGGGCAAGGTTATTCCTGAACTCAACGGTAAGCTTACCGGTATGTCAATGAGGGTTCCTACCCTGGACGTTTCTGTCGTTGACCTTACAGTAAACCTTGAGAAGCCTGCAACTTACGAGGAGATTTGCGCAGCCATGAAGAAAGCTTCCGAAACCAATCTGAAGGGTATCCTGGGATACACTGAGGACGCAGTGGTTTCTTCAGACTTCCTCGGCGACAAGCGCACTTCCATCTTCGACGCTAAGGCCGGTATCCAGATCACCCCTACATTCGTAAAGGTGGTTTCCTGGTACGACAACGAGGTAGGCTACTCCAACAAGGTTCTCGACCTTATCAAGGTTATGAGCGCAAAGTAAAGTTCGCCTGAGTCTAGCTCAAAAGGGGGGATGTGTACATATCCTCCCTTTTTTTTTGTATTTTTGTCCGACTATACACTTTTGGCAATGCTGCTCAAGAAGAAAATATCAATAGGGTTTGTCATACTGGGTTTCATACTTCTGCTGTCCAGTCTGATTGCGATTTTCGAGTTCGTCAACATGAGAAGAACTGTTGAGAAGTTCGTTACGGACGATATCATCAGCATCAATACGACCCGCAAGCTCCTGGACATGGCTGACGAGTATAACTCCGAATTGCTCAGCACAATGGGAGATTCCACCTATACCGATGTAAACACTATGCCAACTATCGGCGAGGATGACAGGTTCATGTATGCCCTCAGGGGTATAAGGGATAATTTCACCACTGAGAGCGAGAGGGATATGGCGGATTCCATCCGCTACGCATATGTGGCTTTCGCACACATACTTGAGGAAGCCAAGGGTGTCTGGAACCTTCCAAGATATCAGCAGAAAAAGGATTGGTATTTCGAAAGGATGTATCCGGTCTACTCCAAGCTGAGGGTCTATATCAAGGACCTCAACATGTCATCGCAGAGGGCTCTCAAGAATAATTCAGACCGCCTTTCGGAGGGTTTCTACCGCAGCCTGATGCCTTGCGTTGTGGCTGTCGGGATTGGAATCCTTCTTCTGTTCCTGTTCAATTACTTCCTGAATTTCTATTTCTTTGATCCGGTAATCAAAATCAACCGCGCCCTGCGCAATTACAAGCTTACGCGCAAGACCTATGACATTAACATAGACTCCGATGACGAGGTTGAGGAGCTGAACGAGAATGTCAAGGATATCGTAAGGGAACACAAGCAGCTTACAAAGAACCAATAGAAACGGTAGCTCAATGAATATCAACTACATATCGAGAAACGTGGGAATCGCGCTGGTTTTCAACGCGGCCTTTATGTTCTTGGGTGTGCTGGTTTCATTGTGCTACGGGATGGACGCTTCGTTTTCTCCGCTGCTGCTTAGCGGGGTGATAACCCTTGCGGTTGGTATTTTCCCTCTGGTTTTCGTAAAGAAGGCGGGAAGCATAACCGTTAAGGAGGCCTTCTTCACCATTGTGCTTACATGGCTTCTGGTATGCGTCTTTGGAGCCTTGCCATATATTCTCTGGGGTGGGGACTTTGCAGTGATAGATGCCTGGTTCGAGAGTGTCAGCGGCTATACCACAACCGGTTGTACTTCTCTCAGCGATGTCGAGAGCCTGCCTCACGGTCTGCTTTTCTGGAGAAGCAGCACCCATTATCTCGGCGGTTTGGGAGTAGTTGTCTTCATGATCCTTGTGCTTCCTTATGCCAGGGCCACTTTTGGCCTCAGGCTCAGTTCTATGGAGATGGGCTCCCTTTCCAAGCAGAACTACAAGTTCAAGGTTGCCGAGACTGCCAAGATCATTCTTACCGTGTACGTGGGACTTACTGTACTCCAGACAATTTGCCTTGTGCTGGCGGGAATGGGATTCTTCGATGCCCTGAACCACTCCATGAGCATTTCCGCAACTGGCGGTTTCAGCACCAAAAACACATCTGCCGCCGCGTTCAATTCTCCGGCGATTGAGATAATAATGATTGTGTTCATGTATCTTTCCGGACTTCATTTCGGTTTGATATATCTATCCTGCCGCCATCGTTCCCTGAAGATTTTCAAGGATCCGGTAATCAAGTTCTATACATTTGTACTTATTGGTTCTGTGGCTGTTACAACATTCAGCCTTCTTGCCGGAGGAACGGAGAAAAACTTCCTTACCGCCCTTAGGCACAGTGCGTTCATGAACGTGTCCGCAGCCAGTACCACGGGGTTTGCCAACGCGGATGCCCAGCACTGGCCTGTGGCCGCCCTGCTGATATTCTTCTATCTGGCATACCAGGGCGCCTGCAGCGGTTCAACCACCGGAGGAGCCAAGGTAGACCGTATCTGCGTTAGCTTCAGTTCCCTGAAGGCAAGGCTGAAGCGTCAGCTTCACATGAACGCGGTCATTAAGCCTAGAATGGGCAACAGGGTCCTGGACGCTGACCTGACCGGAGAGACAAACCTTTATCTTGTCTTTTTCAGTTCCATCATTTTTGTGGGGGCGATACTGCTTTCCGCCACGGGACTGGACCTTAAGACAGCGGTAACCACATCCTTGGCCTGTACGGCAAACACGGGCCTTACATTCAGCAGTTTAAGTTCGTTCGGCAATTACGAGAGCTTCCCTGTCGTGAGCAAAATCATCTTTACGATAGAGATGTTCCTCGGCCGTCTTGAAATCTATCCTGTACTGGCATTCCTTGTAATCAAAAGGTGGAAATGATGGGAATGGCTGAGTTTCTCTCCGGCAAAATGGAGGAAAGGCTTGCCATGGAGCCGACTCCAGGCCAGAAGGAATTGTTCTCCAGACTCGGAAAATTTCTTACGGATAATGCTGACGAACGCTTTCTGATGATGGTTTCCGGATATGCGGGAACCGGAAAGACTTCCGCCATAGCAGCCTGCATCTCTGTTCTCAAGACCTTGGGAATCAAATATGTGCTTCTTGCTCCTACCGGCCGCGCCGCTAAAGTCTTGGCAGGGTTTACAGGGGAGAGGACGAGTACGATTCACCGCCACATCTACAGGATGAAGTCCCAGAGCGATCCGATGGGGGCTTTCTCCCTGAATTTCAACAAGGCAAAGGACACCGTGTATTTTGTGGACGAGGTTTCCCTTATAAGTTCTGGAGATGGTTCAGACTCCATCTTCGGCAGCGGGAACCTGCTGGACGACCTTATGGAATTCGTAAGGCAGAGCTCCAGCAACCGCCTGGTTCTAATAGGGGATCCGGCTCAGCTCCCTCCTGTAGGTCTGGATGTGAGTCCCGCTTTGGATCCTGCCTATATGAAGCGCTACTGTCCAAAGATTGATACTGTTACGCTCCGGGATGTTGTCCGACAGGCGGAGGGCAGCGGAATACTTGTAAACGCAACCCGTCTCCGTCAGGAAATCTCGGACGGTGACATAGATCCTCCGGTCTTTGATGTCAGCTCATTTACAGACATTACCGCAATCAAAGGTGCAACTTTGATCGATGATCTTTCGGATGCCATATCCAGATACGGCGCTGAAGAAGTGGTTGTACTTTGCCGCAGCAACCAGAGAGCAAACCGGTATAACCAGGGCATCAGGTCCAGGGTGCTTTTCCTGGAAGAGGCCCTGTGCCGCGGAGACCGTCTTATGGTGGTAAAGAACTGCTACAAGTTTGACGGCCAGGAGGAAGGATTCGACTTCATCGCCAACGGGGACATGGCCCGTCTCATAGGCATATCCAACCATCAGGAAAGATACGGGCTCCACTTTGCTGACGCCACGCTTGCGTTTCCGGACTACAGTGACATAGAGGTGGATGCAAAGGTAATTCTGGATACTCTGGACAGCAAGACAGCGGCCTTGGACAGGGATGCCCAGACCGCTCTGTTCGAGGGAGTCCTTGCAGACTATGAGGGCATAATCCCAAAGAAGAAACGCATCCAGTGTGTCAGGGAGGACCCTTATTACAATGCCCTGCAGATCAAATATTCCTCCGCGATAACCTGCCACAAGAGCCAGGGAGGACAGTGGAGATGCGTTTTCATAGACAATATCCTCTGGAGGGACGAGATATCAATCGACGATAAAAAATGGCTTTACACGGCCCTTACCCGTGCTGTGGAAAAGGTCTTTTTAATTAATTTTGACAAGAAATATCTGAAATAAGACATATATGAAAAGATTTGCCCTTGCGCTTTCACTGGCGCTGCTTTGCTGGAGCGCTTCCGCCCAGAAAAAGAATCTGACACTGGAGCAGATAGCAAACAACCGCTTCCCTGCCATCGAGAACTACATAATGCCTCCGCAATGGATATCTGCTGATGAGGTCCAGGTTACGATAATTGACCTTTCCAGCCGCAAGCGGGAAAATATCCTGTACAATGTAAAAACCGGAAACTTTGGAGAGTATTCACCTCAGGCAGGCCAGGCTGCCGCTCCTTCTGATATGAAGGAGGACGCTAAGAAGGCAAACGACCTGATAAAGGGGGATGGAATGATTGCCAACCCGACCTATAGTCCAGACGGAAAGCTTCTTGCATTTACAAACAATGGAGATTTGTATGTCTATGACAAAGAGGGAAATAGCGTCAAGAGAATCACTGCAGACGGCAGCAATGTCATCCTAAACGGACGCGCTTCCTGGGTTTATTACGAGGAGATTCTGGGCCGCTCTTCACAGTACAAGGCATACTGGTGGAGTCCGGACAGCAAGACCATAGCGTTCTACCGCTTTGACGACAGTGAGGTTCCTATGTTCCCTATATACGATCCGTCCAAGGCAAAGAACCAGATACTGGAAAGCCATTATCCTATGAGCGGCGAGAAGAATCCAGAGGTGAGGATAGGGTTTGCCGATATCCAGACCGGCAATATCGTCTGGGCAGATTTCAACGAGAAGGAAGACCAGTATTTTGGCATACCGTTCTGGAATTCAGAATCTTCACACTTTATTGTCCCTTGGATGCCAAGGGTCCAGCAGGATCTGGTATTCTACTCGGTAGATCCGGCCAACGGCAGCAAGGAGCCTATCTACAAAGAGCATCAGGACACCTGGATTGACTGGCCGGAACAGATGCTTTTCGACGAGAAGGGCCTTTATATGGTAAGGGATTTTACGATGTGGGAGCAGATCTACTATCTGTCATTTGACGGGAAAACCCAGAAATGCCTTACAGACGGCCGCAACTGGGATATCAAGCTTTTGAAACTGGACGAAAAGAAGGGAGAACTGTATTTCCAGTCCAAGAAAGAAGTCAGCACCAGGGTGGATTTATACAAGATTTCCGTCAAGAAGGCAAAGACAACGAGAATCTCGACCGGAGACTATTCTTTCAAGCAGTTCAAGCTTTCAGATGATTTCAAGTGGATGGCATGCATCTGCAGCAATGCCCAGACTCCTGACAGGGCTGTGCTATTGCCAACTGACGGAAGCGGCAAGATGATTGTCCTGGCTGACGGAAAGGGCAGCAAGTTCGATGAATACAACCTGGCGTTCCCGAAGATGGTGTCCATAACTACTCCTGACGGCTACACCATACCTGCCAAGATTACCCTTCCTCTGAACTTTGACCCGCAGAAGAAATATCCGGTTATCATCTATATGTACGGAGGTCCTAACACTCCTGTTGTTGCCGACAGCTGGAGTATGATCTCATCTTCCAACCAGTGGTGGGCCAACCAGGATGTGATACAGTTCACTATGGACCACCGCGGAAGCGGACATTGTGGCAAAGAGGGAACAAACTTCATGTACCGCAATTTCTTCAGCATTGAGCTCAAGGACTTCATCGAGTGGGCCAAGTGGCTGAGAAGCCTGCCTTATGTGGATGCGGACAAGATCGGAATTTACGGATTCTCCTACGGAGGAAGCATGGCAACCCTTTGTGTGACAGAAGGCTGCGATTACTTCAAATATGGAATCGCTGGCGGTGGAGTTTATGATTATATGCTGTACGACACCCATTACACAGAGAGGTTTATGGATACTCCCCAGCGCAATCCGGAAGGCTACAGGCGAACCATTATGGCAGACCGTATCCGCAAGTCCGGTTACAAGGGAGATGCCACCAACTACCTGATACTCACACACGGAGCTGCAGATGACAATGTCCACATCCAGAACACGATGGCTCTGGTCCTGGAACTCCAGAAGATGGGACGCCAGTTTGACCTGATGATATATCCTAGGCAGCTTCACGGCTATCGCGGAGCACAGGGACAGTTCTCAGAGTTCAACGATTACCGTTTCTGGTACCGCCATCTGTTCGGGAAAGAGGTTCCAAAGGAACTTTCAGACGCGTTTTCCAGGTAGCTAGCTGCCCAGGAACAGAACAACCTGCCGGAGGATTTCTATTATCGCGGATGCTATGTCAGAGATGATTCCTCCTATTGCGGGAATCCCGCCAAGCAGGGCGGCCGCGGCACTTCCGTAGACGGAAAGCGTCACAAGAGGTGCACTGACAAGATTGGAAATCAGGAAATTCCCGCTTATCCTTCCGAAATACAGGAGGATGAGCGGGAATGTCGCTATCTGGCAGGTCATCGTGATTCCCATAAGGCGGGCTCCTCCCGCAGCAATCCTGAGGCCGATATTCTTTCTGGTACCAAAGACTTTCTCAATGCTTTCCTCAATGGCAGGATAGAGGAAGACTATTCCTGCGACCGCAGCGAAAGACAGCTGGAATCCTATCATTTCCACGGCCATAGGATTGAACAGCGCAATGGCGAATGCCGCTATGAGAAGAGGCCCTAGCCTGTCATCGCTTTGGCAAAGCAATCCGGCTGTTTTCCAGACTGCTATCATTATGCAGGCTCTGCTCACGGAAGGGGAAAGGCCGGTTATTATCGCATAGGTGAAGATTATCGCTATGCTCAGGATAAAGGAAAATATACGGGTCCTGTAATTCCATCTGAAGGCAGCGGTCAAGGTGCAGATTATGCTCCAGATTATTCCCACGTGCATTCCGGAAAGCGCCAGGGCGTGGCTGATTCCGGCATTGCGGAAGGCTGTCTTGATTTCCTTGTCAAGGCCGCTTCTGTCGCCGAGCAGGAGGGCGGTTGCTATACCTTTTGATGATTCTTTTTCCAGCCTTTCAGAGAGTTTTCCAGACACATGATCCCTTATCTGAACAGCCTTATTTTCAATATGTTGCTCAGTATGAGATACTGTCGCGGAGTAAACTGCTTTCCTTTGAGCTCCAAGGATGAAAAAGCCTGCGCAGCTTAAAAGGATGAACAATATGGCCCTTTTTCTTGCCAGATATAATGCCCCTAGAAGAAGGATTATGACAAAAGACAAATCAAAGCCAACCAGGAATCTGCCGGCCACTGTTCCGAGAAGGAAACTAAATGTTATCGCCACTCCCAACCGCCTCGAATCCACAACCTAACCTTCCAGTTTCTTCATGAATTTTTCAGGATCTATTATGAATCTGGAATGGGTGCCCTTCCCGATTTCCCCCTTGCTGTCATAGGCCGTAACTCTGAAGAAAACGGCCCTGCGGTCTATGTTTTCAATTTCAGCTTCCGCCCATACCTCCGTTCCCGGCAGGCAGGCCCTAAGGTGCTGGATATTGACTCCTGTACCTACGCTTGCCAGCCCCTGATTCTTCAGAAGGAGAAAGGATGCCTCTTCCATCATTGCAATCATCGACGGGGTGGAGAACACTGCCATAGCTCCGGTTCCGGCGGCGGCGGCGGTATTCTGGTCAGTAACCAGACGCCGTGCTATGTTTTTCATTCCAGGCTTAAGATCTTCAATCATTTCCGCATAGTTTTTGTTTCTTGTTACAAATATAGAAAAACCGAAAAAGATTGCTATATTTGAACTGCACTAAAAAACACTGAGTTATGAAAAAAACGTTCTTTCTTCTTATGGCAGCTTTACTGATTTGCAGTGCGCTATCCGCCCAGAAAACCTATCCTAAGGATTGGGAGTCTTACGAAGAAGGGGATCCCCAGATGACTTTCAAGGGTAAGAGCCCGACTATCGTGGATTTCGTCAATAACTTTTTGGCAGAACCCGAGGACGAGCTGTTTGGATGCCTGAGTGAGATGTGGAATAAATACCGCAAAGGCAAGCCTCAGGATAAGGGAGATACCGTTATTGTGGATATCCGCAACGGCTATGTCTGCTTTAAGGACCATACCGAAGACGGTTATTCAAAGAGTTACAGTGAAACTGAGATTTGTTACTGGAACTGCTCGGACGGAAAGAATAAGCTGGTGGCTTTCTCTAACAATCTCTGGTCTGACGGGAAATGGGTGGACGGACAGTATTCAGGCGTATCTTTTTATTTGTACAATAACGCCAAACGCGGCATGACGATGGTTTCCAACAACGGAGAAGAACTCGGTATAGTCGTGAAAACCGGATGGGAAGGTGAGATAAGCGGTTATGACGCCGATAACAAGACTTATTTTGTGCAACTCAACGGCAAGAGGAAAAACATGACAAAGGAAGAGTATCACAAGTTCATTGACGAGCGTCCTGTCGTTACATATTCCCTTCCAAGGACCGGCAAGAATCTGAAAGTTTTTATCAACTCTCCTTCACGCCGTAAGGAAGTCCTCTTCGAGTGGGACGGAATGTATTTCCATTCTGCCAAGTAAGGTCTAGAAGTTTATTCCGGCGCCTGCTCCCACAAAGGTGCTTGGATAGAAAGGCTGCTCTCTGCGATTATCCCGCGGAGAGCCTTTTCTTTTCGCCTTGATGGTGAAAGAATCAACAACTTCCTTTCTCTGGTTGTAGACGGTTACCTTCATCTGGCGCCTGCTTACCTTTATATTGGCACCGCAGCACAGGGCGTCGCCCTTGAGGTCCAGCACCTTTTCGTGGATTCCGTCTCCTTCAGCAACAGAGTCATCCAGTGCCCTTCTCTTGTCTCCGCTGGATCCCATATCCAGGTAATAGGTTCCGTCTATCTGCCTTGTCCTGGAATAGATGTGGTCGTGTCCGCTGAGGACAAGGTCAACGCCGCATTTCTTGAAAACAGGGGCCCACTGCGGCCTCAGCCTTGCAGCTACAACTGCATCTATCTTGCTTGATCCGTATATGGATTTATGCTCATATACAACAAGATACTGGAATGTCCCCTTAAGGGATTGCACGGTCTTTTCAAACCATTTTACCTGGTCCTCGAACCTTGGACCGGTAGCAACATTGGAGTTGTTCATGTCCAGTGAAATGAAGAGGACATTGTTGTAGCGGAACCAGTAGGTGGTGTTCAGGCTCATAGGCGCACCATTTCCGGGGAATTTGAACAGATGGTTGAATGTATGTGCCTTGTCGTACTGAGGATATTTCCTGCCGCTGTCGTCCGCCCAATACTCGTGGTCTCCAGGAGAGGCCGCATAGACAAAATCGCAGAAGACGTCATTGTCCAGAAGCCAGTTCCATCCTTCTTCCTTTCCGGCGACATCCACCATGTCTCCGCTGCAGATAACCAGCGCAGGATGCGCGATTTCTTTCATGCTCTTAATGAGAGGCAGGGTCTCCCTGTTTCCGCGGTGCTGGAAATCGGTGAAGGCAACAAAGTTCCATTTGCCTTTCTTTCCGGCAGTTACAAAGGAATAAACCTTGGACTCAAAACCTTCGGAAACTATCTTGTAGATGTATTTTGTGTTTGGTTCAAGGCCATTAAGAAGCGCATTGCAGACAAATCTTTCCCTGGTATAGAAGGTTGTTTCCTTTGCGGTTTTCTCAATCCCCTGAGTACTCCATAGAACGCTCACAGGTTCCACCTTTACGGCCTTCCTGAAGGCAACGTCCTTTGCCTTTGCATAAAGCACGTAACTGGTTTTGTTTGAACAGTGGTAATTCACAGTCACAGCGTTTGCCGGATTCTCGCTGACAGTGGTAACAACGTGGTAAATCACCCCGTCTTCCGGCATTGCAAAGCAATCGCCGAGGGCAAACAGACAGAATAAACTCAATAGGGCAGTTTTCATATCGTTATTTTTCCAGCTCGGCGATGGCTTTCTTTGCAATAGGAACATAGTATTCATCTCCGGTCTTTTCAAGCAGCCTGTAGTATTTCAGGGCGTTTGCCTTGTCTTTCTTGCTTTCGTACAGGTAGGCTATGTTGTTTATCACCACAGCGTCATCCGGCGCGATTTCGTGAATCTTCAATAATTCCTTCAAAGCTCCCTCCATATCTCCCCGTTCATAGGCGAAAATGGCCTTGTCGTTGAGGAACATTACATTTTCCGGATAGTATTGCAGAACCTTGTTCACATAGGCTTCTGCGAGTTCCATCCCGTCGGGCACGTTGACCAAATCGTTGAAATACCCCTGTAAAGTTTCCATCATTGCATCTTCTCCATCATCTCCCATCTTCTCGTCCAGAGTCCAGGTCCATCTGTTGCCGTTCTCCCGGGATCTTTCAACGGTTTTGTAAAGTGAGTTTACCATTTCCTGATGCCTTTCCATTTCGTAAAGGATATGAGCCAGACCAAACCTGAAATCCAGCCTGTCAGGGAATTTTGCTATTCCTTCCCCAAGTTTTGAGATGGCTTTGTCAACCATCTCGTCGTCAATGTCAGTGATACTGTAAATATAGATCTCGTTTCCCAGGGAATCCTTGCCAACATAGTATTCTTCATCTTCCGGTTTTTCCTTTGAAACAATTACAACCTCCTTCATTGCTTTTCTTAAATACAGGTTCGCATAAACGGAGTATAGTTCAGCGTCTTTCGGGTAAAGCCTTTCCCAGTCTGCAATGATCTTGGCAGTCTTGACCGAGTCCTTGTCGTCGAAACTCTGAGACAGGCTGTCATACAGTTCTTTCCTCGTCTGAGAGAATGCGGTGACACAGCACAGCAGTGTCACTGCCAGTAAAATAGCTCTTTTCATACTTATGGTTTTTTGTTGTTATCCGGCTTGTAGTCCTTGGCAAAGCGGAACATCTCCAGGGGAAGGTGGCAGTAGCCGCCCGGATTCTTGTCCAGATACTCCTGATGATATTCTTCCGCCTTGAAGAAGTTTTTAAGAGGCAGGAGTTCCACGGCAAACTTCTTTCCGCCTTCCTTCTCCAGAGAGTCATAGACAGGCTTTATGACACTAAGTTCTTCAGGGTCTGTGTAATAGATGCCGGTCCTGTATCTTGTCCCCGCATCGTGAGCCTGACGGTTAACGGAATAGGGGTCTATAATCTTGAAAAAAAGCTTGATCAACTCTGAAAGAGAAATAGTGTTTTTGTCATAGGAGACTTTTACTGTCTCGGCGAATCCGGTTTTGTCCGTATATACTTCCTTGTAGGAAGGCCCGTCTCCTTCCGGATTTCCGCAAAATTCTTCATTCCCGTTGGCATAGCCTGCTTCCGCAGAGATGACGCCCTCTATCAGGGAGAAGAAATGCTCAACTCCCCAGAAGCAGCCGCCAGCCAGATAAATCTCTTTCTTTTCCATACTCTATCCGTTTAAGGCAAAGATATCGCTAATTTTATTAAATTTGTACGATTAAGGCACATAATCGCTGAGAACAGATAAATATTAAAATAACGAGTTAATTATGATTATTCTGGTTTTAAACTGCGGAAGTTCTTCTATCAAGTACCAGGTGCTGGATATGAAGAGCGAAAGTGAACATTCTCTGCTGGCCAAGGGCCTGGTGGAGAGGATTGGCATGGATGAAAGTGACATTACCCATTCGGTTCCGGGAGCCGAAAAGTTCAAGGTGCACAAGAAGGTGGCAGACCATACCGAAGGCATCAAGGACGTGCTGGGTCTTTTGGTTGATCCGGAGCACGGCGTTCTCAGGTCTCTGGACGAGATCGAGGCTGTGGGCCACAGGGTAGTTCACGGCGGAGAATACTTTACGCAGAGCTGCCTCATAGACCAGAGGGTAAAGGACGGCATTGAAAAGTGCGCTCCTCTGGCACCACTTCACAATCCTGCAGGACTGCTGGGAATCAATGCGGTAGAGAGTATACTGCCAAAGGTTCCTCAGGTAGCGGTGTTCGATACTTCTTTCCTGCAGACACTTCCTAACTATGCATACACTTACGGTCTTCCTTACGAGTATTACGAGAAGGACAAGATCCGCCGCTATGGATTCCACGGAACCAGCCACAGGTTCGTGTCCAAGGTTGGAGCCGAGCTGGCAGGCCTTGATTACAATGATTCAAAGATCATTACCTGCCATCTTGGAAACGGCAGCAGCGTGACAGCCGTAAAGAACGGAAGGGCTGTGGATACTTCCCTGGGACTCAAGACTATAGATGGCCTGATAATGGGAACCAGATGCGGCTCTCTGGACCCTGGTGTAGTAACCTACATCATGAAGAAATACAACTTGACCGCAGATGAAATGGAGAACATCATGACCAAGAAGAGCGGCTTTGCCGGAGTTTCCGGAGTATCATCAGACGCCAGGGACCTGGAAGAGGCTGCTGCAAGGGGAGACAAGAGGGCGAAGCTTACCCTGGAGATTTTCCGTTACGGACTTTTGAAGTTTGTGGGTGCCTTCTCCGCCGCAATGGGAGGAGTTGACCTGATCGTCTTCACCGGAGGCATCGGCGAGAATGACCCTAAGACAAGGGCCTACATCGGCGAGAAATGCGCTTATCTGGGAGTTGACTTTGACAGCGAGGCAAATGCAGGGCTCAGGGGCAAGACCGCTATCCTGACAAAGAAGGATTCCAAGGTCAAGGTTGCCGTTGTATGCACCAACGAGGAGCTTGTAATAGCTACAGACACCATGAAACTTGTAAAAATGTAATTAACAAAAACTGATAGTATTATGAAGACATTTGATGAAGTATACGAACTCCTTAAGTCTAAGACCACAAAAAGGAGACTGGCTGTCGCCTGGGGCGTGGATGACCATTCTGTTTGTGCCGCAAGTATGGCTATTGACGCAGGCTTCTGCGAGGCAACACTCTACGGAGACCGCAAGATGATCGAGGCAGTGTGTGCAAAGGAAAACATCGATATCGCAAAGTTCACGATAGTGGACATTCCTGTTGAGCTGAAGGCAATCCAGGAAGCTGTTACCGCAGTTCACGAGAAGAGGGCTGACGTTCTGATGAAGGGCCTCTGCTCAACCGACAAGTACATGAGGGGAATTCTCAACAAGGAATGGGGACTTCTGCCTCCTAAGGCCGTTCTGAGCCACATTTCCGTAATGCAGCATCCTAATTACCCTAAGTTCCTGACCTTCGGCGATATGGCTGTTATTCCGCTGCCTGATTTCAAGCAGAAGCAGGCAATCCTGAAGTACGTTGTCGGCGTTTGCCAGTCTCTGGGAGTGGAGAAGCCAAAGATCGCGATGATAGCGGCTACAGAGCAGATGCTGGACGGAATGCCGGCCTGCGTCGAGGCTGCGATGATATCCAAGATGAGCGACCGCGGCCAGGTTTACGGTCTGGTGGACGGCCCTCTGGCACTGGATGTTGCGCTCAGCAAGGAAGCAGCTTCAATCAAAAAGCTCAAGAGCGAGGTTGCAGGAGACGTTGACGGAATGGTATTCCCTAACATCGAGAGCGGAAACGTATTCTACAAGTCCAACACCCAGCTGGTACCTGGAACAAGGACCGCCGCCTTCGTGGCCGGTGCCCTGGCTCCTTGCGTATTGTCTTCAAGGGCAGACAGCATAGATACCAAGCTGAACTCCATAGCACTGGCCTGCCTGCAGGTGAAGTAGGGCTATGAAGCGCTCCTGGATTATTCTCTTCATCCTGGCTCTGGCATCCTGCCGGGGCGGGGAAGGAAATGTAAACGGCGAGGCGGCTGCTGAAAATGCGGTCGCCTTTGCCGATTTTCTTGCAATCCAAGGAGACAGCGTGAGGTCTTTCAGCAGTTGGCAGGACAGGGAATCGCAGAGCGAAACCTACCGTCTTGTTCCCAGAGACTGCACCGGAATCCTTGCCTCGGATCCTATGGCGATAGGGGTTCCCCTCAGGAGCGTTATCTGTATGTCCACTACATATCTCCCTCATATCAAGCTTCTTGGAGAAGAGGACATTGTGAAGGGTGTAAGCGGGACCAGGTTTATTTACGACAGCCTATACTCTGCAAGGGCTGCTGAGGGCCTTATCGCTGATGTGGGGGCGGAAACCTCTCCGGACTATGAAAAGATACTGCTGCTGGACTGCGATGTGGTGCTGGCCTATGGTATTTCCGGCTCTGACAACAGTTATATAGATAAACTCCGGACTCTGGGACGGAAGGTAATTGTAATCAACGATTACCTGGAGCCTACAGTAATGGGTAAGCTGGAGTATATCAAGCTGTTCGGAAGCCTGCTCGGAAAACGGGAGATGGCGGATTCCATCTTTCTGGCAAAGAAGGGCGAGTATGAGGCCGTGAAGTCTTGCTGCCTGGATGCACCTAAAACGGAAGTGCTTGTAAACCTGCCGTTCAAAGGCATATGGTATGTTCCTGGGAAGGCAAGCTATATGGCAGAACTGGTGAGGGATGCAGGCGGAGAAATCCTGGGGGCGGAAGACGGGGAGAACCTCTCTTCCCAGAAGAGTTTCGAGCAGATGTATTCACTTGCAAAGGATGCCTGCGTATGGATTCATCTGAACCAGGCGCTCCACAGGTCTGATGTCTTGTCAGAGAACGCCATGTTCCGCAAGATCCCGGCATTCAGGGAAGGGAACCTATACAACAACAACCGGCGGGTAACTGCCGCAGGAGGAAGCGATTACTGGGAAAGCGGGGCACTCTATCCGGATGAAATACTGAAAGACCTGATAACAGTCCTGCATCCGGAAATCGCCGAGAAACATTTTCCGGGTAGGGAACTTGTCTATTACTTAAGACTTGACGACTGATATGGTTTACGATCTTGCAATAGTAGGCGGTGGAGCTGCCGGACTTATGGCAGCGGCCTGGATAACAGAGCAGTACAAGGATTCTGAGGCTCGGCCAGCCGTTGTGCTTCTGGAAAAGATGCCACGTCCGGGACGCAAGGTCAACATCACCGGCAAGGGACGGTGCAACATTACAAACACCCGCATGTGGGATGAATTCGGTGTCCACGTCCATCCAAACAGCCAGTTCCTTAAAAACGCATTCTACGGGTTTTCCTCTTCAGACGTAATGGACTTTTTCAAGGCTCTGGGACTGGAACTTGTCATTGAGAGGGGGCAGAGGGTATATCCCAAGAGCATGAGGGCCATGGATGTAACCGATACCCTGGTGCGCTGCATAAGGGACGGGGGAATAGTGGATCTAAGGGCTGACTGCCCTGTCCTGAAGATTGAAAGGAAGGAAGATTATCAGATAATCTGCGATGGCTTTGAATTGTCTGCACGTAAGGTCCTGATTGCAACAGGAGGCCTGTCCTATCCTTCAACAGGAAGCTCCGGGGACGGGTACGGTTTTGCAAAGAGCCTGGGACACAGTATAGTTCAGCCGCGCCCTTCCCTGACAGCCTTGCAGCCGGAAGGCTATATGGACGGATCCGGGCTGACTGGCCTTGGCAGGTCTCTCAACGGTCTGGCTCTCAAGAACGTGGCCATGAGCCTGGAGGTTAGTGGATCTGTGGTCCAGGAAGAGTTCGGTGACGCCGACTTTACAGACGGCGGAATCGAGGGGGCTTTGGGTTTCCGTCTCAGCCGAAGGGCGGTGGAGGCTCTGGATAACGGTCAGAAAGTGACTGTCATATTGGATCTTAAGCCGGCGCTTTCCGAAAGCCAGCTGGCCCAGAGGATAAAGAGGGAGTCTTCCTCCGGGAACAATACCCTGCGATATCTCCTTTCACGGCTGCTTCCAAAGCAGATGATACCGGCATTCGTCAATCTGAACAGGGAACTTGCCCAGATGGCTCCTGGAAAGGCTGCAGAAAGGCTTCCGTATGCTCTCAAGCAGGTAAGGTTCAAGATAGTCTCTTACGTTGGCTTTGAAAGGTGCGTGGTTACCAACGGAGGCGTTTCCCTTAAGGAAGTATCCCAGAAAACAATGGAAAGCAAACTCTCCCCTGGGCTCTTCTTTGCAGGAGAACTGCTTGACCTTGACGGAGATACTGGGGGCTATAACCTTCAGATTGCATTCTCCACGGCTGTCCTTGCCGCCCGGAGCGCGCTTCTATGATATTATATCAATCCTAATCTGGTCGCAGGAAAGGGTCTGGGTTCTGTCAGACCCGATTTCGTATGCGCTGATGTCCTCGAGTTCCAGAAGGACAAGGTCTCCGCTCCTTAGGGACATATATTCAGAAGCCCTCTGGAGTGCACTGTCAAATGCCTCGAATCCTTCATACGGGCCATTGTCGCCGACAGGGGTTGGCTCAGAAAGGAAGATGCTGTTGTCCAGAGTATTACCCTCGTTGATGTCGTAGGTGGAAAGGTGCACTCCCCAGCCGCAGGAACTATAGTGGCGGTAGGCATATCCTTCCCGGATGCACTTTCCGGCCCTCTCTATCCTCACGTAGGCAAACCTTATGGCCCGAAGCGTCTCTATTCCGTCAGGAACCCAATACTTCAGAGTGCCGGAACCATCATTGTTCCTGGAGATTGCGGTATCCGGGCAGGTGTAGAAATTGTCGCTCTGGTATGGGAAAATGAACAGGTTCATTTCTTGTATTTTTCCGGATGAATCCTGATATCGCTTAATACTTTCTTGGTGTATTCCGTGAATTTGGCACCTTCCATCCAGCTGTAGTATCCCGGATCCTGCCTGAGGATATCCACCACGGATTTGTCCTTGTATTTTCCCAGTCCGAACACTGCGTCTCCCTTGTCGTTGAGTACAATGACTCCGGCAAGGTCAACATTGCGGTTTTTAACAGAGAAGTCCGCCAGGGCGTCAACATCGTTCTCCAGGGTGTCGCTGTACTTTTCCAGCTGAGCCTTGAGGACTTCCATGGTTGCAACGGTGTCGGCCTCGGCACCGTGGGCACCCTCCAGATCCTTGTGGCAGTAGAACTTGTATGCGGCAGCCAAGGTCCTTGGCTCCATCTTGTGGTAAATGTTCTGGACATCCACCATGCGGTGGCGGCTAAAGTCAAAGTCCACTCCGCACCTTAAAAATTCCTCGGCAAGAAGCGGGATGTCGAACTTGATAGAGTTGTAACCTGCAATGTCACAACCCTCAAGCTGCTGGGCCAGGCTTTTGGCTATCTGCTTGAAAGAAGGGCAGTCCTTCACGTCCTCGTCCGTGATGTGATGAATGGCCGTGGAGGCTTCAGGAATATGCATCCCGGGATTGATTCTCCTTGTCTTGATATCCGTGTGCCCGTCTGGATACAGTTTTACAAACGATATCTCTACAATCTTGTCTGTGGACACGTCCAGACCGGTACTCTCTATATCAAAGAATACCAGAGGCCTTTTGAGTTTTATTTCCATTTCCCGGTATGTTAGAGCCTCATCGGCATAAGAAGGGCGCAGATTTCCTGGTTAGGGTCGGTCTGCTCTGCCGGCTGCATAAGGGCTGCCTTTGTAGGCTCCGCCAGCTTTATGCAGATCTGGTCATATGGCAGGTTGGCAAGTATCTCGATCAGGAACTGTGACTTGAAGGCAATCCTCATAGGCTCTCCGACATAGTTGCAGCCTATTGTTTCCTTTGCGCTCATCGAGAAGTCCAGATCCTGGGCTGTAATCTCCAGCCTTCCGTCGGCTACCTTGAACACAATCTGGCCGGTGGACTGGTTTGCACATACGGCAACGCGTCTTGTGGCGTTGAGGATGTCTGTCCTTGAGACAGTTATGATATTATTGTTGTTCTTAGGGATAACCTTTGTGTAGTCCGGATATGTGCCCTCGATAAGACGGCATACAACGAGCTGCTTGTCAAACTTGAAGAATGCGTTCTTCTTGTCAAATGATATTGAGACAATCTCGTCAGAAAGCCTTGCAAGGTTGTTCTTGAGAATGTTGGCAGGTTTCTTTGGAAGTACGAAAGAACTCTTTACTCCGGCAACATCCTTTCTCTCGAAGCAAACCAGCTTGTGGGCGTTGGATGCCACGAATGTGGTTGATTTTTCCCCGATATCGAAGAAAACGCCGTTCATAACCGGGCGGAGAGGCTCTTCCGCAGTTGCGTAGATGGTTCCGTTGAGAGCCTCGCTGAGAACCTCAGCCGGGATATCGATTTTCTTCGGATCCATCAGTACAGGCAGTTCAGGATATTCGTCCGGAAGGATGCAAGGTATGCTTGCGGTACCGCTTGCCCAGGTGATGGTCAATATGTTCTTGTCTTCATTGGTCTGGAACTGAACCGGCTGGGTTGGCAGCTCCTTGAAAGAGTTGGTGAGCAGAACAGCGGGAACAGCAATCTTTCCCTCTTCTCCCACGTCCTCGATGTCCATTATGGTCTTCAGTGTTGTCTCCTGGTCTGATCCGGTGATAGTCAGGCTCTTGCCCTCCAGTTCAAGGAGGAAATCCTCAAGGATAGGGAGTGAGCTTTTAGGCGGAATTACCTTGGAAACAGACAGTAAAGCCTGTAAAAAATCTGTACTTGTTGCTGTAAACCTCATAGCTGTTGTCTTTAAATCATACTATTTGCAAATATAAGAAAAAATCAACTTTTGTAACCAACACTTTCCGGAATTCGTATAAGACTTGCATTGACAGACAAAATCAAACGTTTTTTATATGAGACAGCTCAAAATTACAAAATCTATCACCAACCGTGAAAGTGCTTCTCTGGACAAATACCTGCAGGAGATCGGAAGGGAGGAAAGAATCACAATCGAGGATGAGGTAGAACTCGCGCAGAGGATCAAGAAGGGAGATCAGGCCGCTTTGGAGAAACTGACCAAGGCCAACCTGAGATTTGTGGTATCAGTTGCAAAACAGTACCAGAACCAGGGACTCAGCCTGCCTGACCTTATCAATGAGGGAAACCTGGGGCTTATCAAGGCCGCTGAGAAATTCGACGAAACAAGGGGATTCAAATTCATTTCATACGCTGTATGGTGGATCCGTCAGTCCATCCTTCAGGCACTGGCCGAGCAGAGCAGGATTGTACGCCTCCCGCTCAACCAGGTGGGTGCACTGAACAAGATAAACAAGATAATCAACAAGTTCGAGCAGGAGCACGAGAGGCTCCCGTCTCCGGACGAAGTGGCTGAACTGCTTGAGACTTCAAAAGAGAAAGTTGCAGACACACAGAGGGTTTCCGGCCGTCATATATCAATTGACGCCCCGTTTGTGGAGGGAGAGGACAACAGCCTTCTTGATGTGCTTCCAAACAACGATTCTCCTTCCGCAGACCGCGGCCTGATCAACGAATCGCTGAAGATGGAGATAGAAAGGGCTCTGTCAACCCTTACGGAGAGGGAGAGGAACATTATCAAGTACTTCTTCGGAATCGGCTGCCAGGAGAAGACCCTGGAGGAGATCGGAGAAACCTTCAACCTCACCCGCGAGAGGGTAAGGCAGATAAAGGAGAAGGCTATCCGCCGTCTGAAGTCTTCCGGAAGAAAAAAGCTCTTAATGAACTATCTCGGATAAGATGCAGGACGCTTTTATAAAGTTCAGCGATATGCTTTGCACCTATCCGGAGTTCGTGCTCCTGATAGGTGGAGGCCTGTTCTTCCTGATATACAGTGGATTCGTCCCTATACGCCATTTCGGTAGGGCTGTTAAGGCTTTGGGCAAGAAGGACGATTCCCCGGGACAGATAAGTTCCTTCCAGGCTTTGATGGGCGCAATTGCCGCCACTGTTGGAATGGGAAGCATCGCCGGTGTGGCCATAGCTCTGATGCTGGGCGGTCCGGGAGCCATTTTCTGGATGTGGGTCAGCGCCATAGTAGGTATGGCAACCAAGTTCTTCGAGGGAACCCTGGCCATAATGTACAAGGGCAAGGATGACCGCGGAGAGGTGCAGGGTGGACCTATGTATATGATTACCGAGGGTATCGGAAAGAAATGGAAGCCACTGGCTATATTCTTCTCCGTCGTTGGTCTTATAGGAACTCTCTGCATTATGCAGGCTAACCAGTTCACCGAGGCTGTGATAACGATATTCACCAAGCCTGCGGGCATTCCGGACAGCCTTCTGGTAAAATTCATAATCGGCTGCTGCATAGTGGCTATAGTGGCTCCGGTAATACTCGGGGGAATCAAGAGAATCGCCAGTATCGCGTCCAAGGTCGTGCCTTTGATGGTAGGCCTGTACTTTGTGCTTGTAGGATACATTATTGTGACCAACCTTTCTGTAGTGCCCCAGGTATTCGGCGACATTTTCAGGGGAGCGTTCAACTTCCAGGCCGGAGTCGGCGGAGCCATCGGTTCGTTCTTTATGGTTGCCACAATCGGAGCCCGCAGGGCCACCCTGGTTAATGAGGCCGGCGTGGGTACCGCCAGCATGATGCATGGAGCATCCAAGAACAACGAGCCTGTAAGAGAGGGACTTGTGGCAATGCTCGGGCCTTTCTGCGATTCCGGGATCGTTTGTACGCTTACTGCTGTTGCTATTCTTACGGCATCTGCTTCAGGAGGATATCTGATACCTGCTGCCGGATCGGACGTCAAGGGTCTGGAGATTGCCCTGAACGCATTCAGTGCCGCTGTCAATTACGGAAAGCTGGGAGGATACCTCCTTATGGTAATGGTGTTCTTCTTCGCCTTCTCCACGATGTTCTCCTATTCTTACTATGGAATGAAGTGCACGAGCTATCTGTTCGGCACCAAATACGGCAAATATTACAATTACTTCTTCCTGGCTATGCTTATCGTTTGCGCGATGATACCTTTGAAGCTGGCAGTTGCTGTGATAGACCTTGCATATCTGCTGATGGCCTGCGCAACAATGTTCACGCTTCTGTATCTGAGTCCAAGGGTAAAGAAAGCGGCCAGGGAGTACTTTAAAAAGAAATAAAGATGACACCTGAAGTTTTCATACGTCCGCTTGTATCTGACGCAATCAAAGCCCTTTACGGAGAGGTTCCGCAGGAAAGGATGATTCAGCCGCAGCCTACCAGAAAGGAGTTTGAGGGAGACGTTACCATTATGGCCTTCCCGTTCCTTAAGATGAGCCATAAGTCTCCGGAAGAGACTGCAAATCAGATCGGTGAATACCTGAAGGCAAATAATCTCCAGGTGGAGTCTTTCAATGTGGTCAAGGGATTCCTGAACATTAAACTGTCCCAGGATTTCTGGAAAGGAGTTTTCAAGGACATCTTCAATACGGAAAACTACGGCCAGTTGCCTTCCAGCGGCAAGACGGTGATGGTGGAGTTCTCTTCTCCGAACACCAACAAGCCGCTGCATCTTGGCCATATCCGCAACATCCTCCTAGGCTGGAGCGTTTCAAAGCTTATGGAGGCTAATGGTCACAACGTGGTGAAAACCAACATTGTCAACGACCGCGGAATCCACATCTGCAAGTCCATGCTTGCCTGGAAACTGTTCTCGGGAGGAGCAACTCCGGAATCCACAGGAATCAAGGGAGACCACTTTGTCGGGGACTATTATGTGAAGTTCAACGATCTTCTTAAGGAGCAGGCCGCCGGGATCCTGGCCAAGAGCCAGCCTCTGGAAGACAAGGACAAGGAGAAGGAAAGGGTTAAGGAGGCCGAAAGGCAGGCTCCAGCCCAGCTGGAGGCCCAGGATATGCTCAGGCGCTGGGAGAAGGGAGACCCGGAAATCGTGGATCTGTGGAAGACAATGAACGGATGGGTTTACGAGGGCTTTGACCAGACTTATGAAAGGCTTGGAGTAGGGTTTGATATAATATACTACGAGTCAGATACATACAAGCTCGGCAAAAAGACGGTTCTGGAAGGCCTGGAAAATGGAGTGTTTGAAAGGCATCCGGACGGAAGTGTCTGGTGCGATCTCACGGGAGACGGACTGGACAAGAAGCTTCTTCTGAGAAGCGACGGCACTTCCGTCTATATGACCCAGGACATAGGAACCGCTCAGGAAAGATATAAGGCCTACAAGTTTGACCAGATGGTCTATGTTGTCGGTGACGAGCAGAATTACCATTTCCAGGTGCTGAAGCTCATTCTTTCCAAGCTGGGATTCAAGTGGGCCGATTCCATCTTCCACATGTCTTACGGAATGGTGGAACTGCCTGAGGGTAAGATGAAATCCAGAGAGGGGACAGTAGTGGATGCGGATGACCTTCTGCAGACTATGTACGAAACCGCCAAGGAGAACTCCCTTGAACTCGGAAAGCTCAGCGATATGGATGACAGGGAGAAGGAAGAACTCTTCGAGATGCTTGGGCAGGGAGCCCTCAAGTACTTCATCATCAAGGTGGATCCAAGGAAGAAGATGCTCTTCAACCCTAAGGAGAGCATAGACTTCAACGGCAACACCGGACCTTTCATCCAGTACACCCATGCCAGAATCAAGTCCATTCTCAGAAGAGCGGCAGACGCTCCTTCCGCTGTCAATGCCGCTTTGCTGAATTCCAAGGAGATAGAACTTGTGAAGATACTTGCTTCCTTCCCGGACAAGATCCGTGAGGCGGGAGATGCCAAGTCTCCGGCTCTGGTGGCCAACTACTGCTACGACCTGGCTAAGGAGTTCAACCAGTATTATCACGATTTCTCCATTCTCAAGGAAGAGAATGCCGACACCCGCTGCCAGAGGCTTGCCATAGCCTCCGCCGTGGCCAAGGTACTGGTCAAGGGAATGGATATCCTCGGAATCCGTCTCCCCGAGAGAATGTAAATGCATCCTTCAAACGATATAGGACATAAAGGCTTTCTTCCCACCACTAGAGACGAGATGCGCCGTCTGGGGTGGGAAGAGGCTGATATCATTCTCTTTACCGGTGACGCTTACATAGACCATCCCTCTTTCGGCACTGCTGTCATTGCCAGGGTCCTGGAAAGGGAGGGCTACAGGGTTGCCGTTGTCCCGCAGCCAAACTGGAGGGATGACTTGAGGGATTTCCGCAAACTTGGCCGCCCGCGTCTTTTCTTCGGCGTTTCCGCCGGGGCAATGGACTCTATGGTAAACCATTATACGGCTTTCAAGCGTCTGAGAAGCAACGATGCATACACTCCCGGAGGTGCCGCCGGCTTCCGTCCGGATTACGCCGTAACCGTATATACAAAGATTCTGAAGCAGCTCTTTCCGGATGTTCCGGTAGTGATAGGCGGAATAGAGGCATCGCTGAGGAGAGTCACCCATTACGACTACTGGAAAGACTGCCTTATGCCGTCCATACTGGTTTCCAGCGGGGCGGATTTCTTGACCTATGGAATGGGGGAGAGGAGCAACATACAGATAGCCAGATATTTTGACGGCAATCCTGAAGGAAAGAAACTCAGGAATCTCTATCAGACAGCCTATCTCAGCGATGAAGCCCCTAAGGATGACGGAAACACTGTAATCCTTCCTTCTTTCGAGAGATGCTGCAAGGACAGGAAGGCCTTCGTGGAGAGTTTCAACCAGGTTGAACTTCAGGCCAATCTGCTGCATCCCAAGCGGATAGTGGAGCCTTGCGGGGGTGGCTATGTTTATGTCAACGAGCCGTTCCCTCCTATGGAGACAGAAGAGCTGGATGCCGTCTATGACCTTCCTTACACAATGTTGCCTCATCCAAGGTACAAAGGCAAGACCATTCCGGCATACGAGATGATAAAGAACTCCGTGACCATTCACAGAGGCTGTTTCGGCGGCTGCAGTTTCTGCACCATAGCGGCCCATCAGGGAAAGTTCATCCAGAGCCGCAGCAAGGAATCTATTGTCGCTGAGATAGAGCAGCTCAAGACTCTACCGGGATTTGCGGGCAACATTTCAGACGTGGGTGCCCCGTCGGCCAATATGTACAGGATGGGCGGAAAGGACAAGGGTGTCTGCGCAAAGTGCAAGAGGAAATCCTGCCTTTATCCGAAGATGTGCCCGAACCTCAACCATTCCCACAGGGAGCTGACCAGACTATATAAAGATATAGATTCCATAAAGGGAGTGCGGCATTCCTATATCGGCAGCGGTGTCAGGTACGACCTTCTCCTCGGCGATGAGGGATTTCTTGACGAGGATTCCAGGATTTATTTTACAGAGCTGATATCCAGACATATAAGCGGGCGATTCAAAGTGGCCCCGGAGCATACTGAGGACCATATCCTGAACCTTATGAACAAGCCTTCTTTCTCCCTTTTCAAGACAATGAAAAAGGAATTTGAGAAGATATGCCGTCAGAAGGGGCTCAACCAGCAGATAATCCCGTATTTCATTTCTTCCCATCCTGGCTGCAGGCTGGCTGACATGAAGGCCTTAGCCTCAAACAGCGCACTCAAGGGAATCCTCACTGAGCAGGTTCAGAGCTTCACCCCGACGCCTATGACCCGTAGTTCCGTTATGTTCTATACCGGACTTGACACTAACACTCTGAAACCGTTGTTCGTAGAGAAGAATATCGAGAGGCAGAGACAGCAGAAATCCTATTTTTTCAAGAAATAGGTCAAAATGTTTTGCGATTCAAAAAAATACCTTATAATTGCAATACAAATCATTTACGACCTAATTTTAACTTTTTGAAAGTGACTACTGTTAAGAAGACTCTGAAGAAAGAGACCTCCAAGGCTCCTGCGAAGAAGGCTGCTGTTAAGGCTCCTGCGAAAAAGGCTGCCGCAAAGGCTCCAGCAAAGAAAGTTGCCGCAAAGGCCCCGGCCAAGAAGGTTGCCGCCAAGGCTCCGGCCAAGAAGGTTGCCGCCAAAGCTCCGGCCAAGAAGGTTGCTGCCAAGGCTCCAGTCAAAAAGGTTGCCGCCAAGGCCCCAGCAAAGAAGGTTGTTACCAAAGCCCCGGCTAAGAAGGTTGCTGTTAAGGCTCCAGCCAAGAAGGCTGCTGTCAAGACCCCGGCCAAGAAGGTTGTTGCCAAGGCTCCAGTCAAAAAGGTTGCCGCCAAGGCTCCGGTTAAGAAGACTGTTGCCAAAGCCCCGGCCAAGAAGGCTGTTGCCAAGGTTCCTGAAAAGAAAGTCACAGTCAAGAAGAAAGTTGAAGAGAAGAAGGTCGTTGAAACTCCTGCACCTAAACCGGCACCGGCCCGTCAGGCTCCGGCAGAATCCAATCTGGACAAGATAAAGATCAAGCCAAACACCGTTTCTCCAAAAGCCGGATCCCCAGTCGTTATGACGACGGAAAGGCCTAAGAACGTTGGCGTTCCGGCTTCTATTCAAAACAAGAGGAGACTGGTGGTCAGCTACTCCAAGATGAAAGAGGAGGTTGCTGCCGCATTCAAGGAAAAATATCCGAAAGGCTATTCAGACTATATGGGAGACCTGTTCAGGGTTGAACCTCCGATTGGTGAGCCTTTCTATGCGATTACTCTGGAAACAGAAGATTCCGTATATCTTATCAAGATGGTTGTGAACGTGGATAAGGCAGAGGATGCCCAGAAGAGTCTCTTCCCGGATGCAGACGCTTCTGACGATATTCCGACCGAGGGCGAGACCTTCCCGGATGACAATACGGAGAATATGTCGGACTCTGACGATGACACCGAGTAACCGCCCTGGTTTTTTCAAACGATTATCACACTCTGTAAGAGGATGGCTGGAGAGGATGCCCGAAACACGGGAAGTCCTCCTTCTTGCCATTGTAGTGGGCCTCGGCAGCGGCCTGGCGGCTGTTCTGATGATCAGGGCTATACACCTTGTACAATGGGTGCTTGTCGGCTGGTTCCAGACCCCGTCCCAGAGCTGGCTCTATCTGGTGTATCCCGGAGTCGGAATGCTGATTGCCTATCTGATTGTCAGGTATGTGATAAAGGACAACATATCCCACGGAGTCACCAAGGTCCTTCTCGCCATATCCAGATACGATTCCAAGATCAAGCCCCACAACACGTGGTCTTCCATACTGACCAGTGCCATAACTATAGGTTTCGGAGGTTCCGTGGGAGCTGAGGCCCCGATAGTTTATACCGGTGCCGCCATAGGCTCAAATGTCGGCCGCAAGGCAGGCCTTAGCTACAAGAACATGACGCTTCTTCTGGGCTGCGGTGCTGCCGGTGCCATTGCCGGAATCTTCAAGGCCCCGATAGCCGGAGTTCTGTTTACCCTGGAGATTCTGATGTTCAACATGTCTATGACATCAATTCTCCCTCTGGTTCTCAGCAGCGTCACCTCCACGACCGTGACATATCTTCTTATGGGAGATGCGGTGGCCTTTGACAATACGCTGACTCCGTTCAATATGGGGAACATCCCTTTCTATGTGCTGTTTGGGATTGTCTGCGGTTTCGCTTCCCTTTATTTCACCAGGGCTACCCTTTATACTGAAGACAAGGTCAAGGAGGTCTCCAACCCGTACCGCAGATGGGCTATGTGCGCTGTCGGCCTGGGACTTATGATATTCGTGTTCCCTCCTCTGTACGGCGAGGGTTACGGAGTTCTGACGGATCTTCTCAACGACAACGACATGCACTCGGTGGAGCATTCCATATTCACCTCCCTGTTCGGTTACAAGTGGTTCCTGCCGGCATTCTTTGCGCTGGTGTTCCTGTTCAAGGTTTTCTCGATGAGTTTCACAAATGCCGGGGGCGGAGTGGGCGGAACGTTCGGACCGACATTGTTCATGGGCGGAATCTTCGGATTCGTGGTGGCACGCACATCCAATCTTCTTGGACTGGACCTTCCGGAAACCAACTTTGTGCTTGTTGGAATGGCCGGCCTGATGGCGGGAGTTATGCAGGCGCCTTTGACCGCCATCTTCCTTATCGCCGAGATAACAGGCGGTTACACTCTTCTGATGCCACTTATCATTACCTCGGCGATATCATATGCCACAATCAGGATTTTCGAGCCGTATTCCATATACACCAAGCGAATTGCCAAGAAGGGATATCTGCTTACCCACGATTCAGACAAGGCTGTGCTTACACTTCTTAAGCTCAGCGATGTGATGGAGACCAACTTCATGCCTGTTGACAAGGACAGCGATCTGGGAACCCTTGTGAAGATCATATCAGTTTCTTCAAGGGACATCTTCCCGGTGCTGGACGGTGACGGCAAGCTTTGCGGCACACTTCATCTGGGAGACGTGAAGGCAGACATGTTCGACAGTTCCAGGTACTCCAATCCTGTGGTATCCTATATGAAGCCCGCTGAGACTTTGGTCTATAGCGATGAAAGGATGGAAGACGTGATCCACAAGTTTGAGCAGAGCGGCGCATGGAACCTGCCTGTTGTGGACAGGGATGGCACATATGCCGGTTTCGTGTCCAAGTCCCACATTTTCTTCGCTTACAGAGAGAGGCTGCAGCAGGTCAGCCACGACTAATATGAATTCACTATATATAGATTACATTGCAGGTAAACTGGGCGTAAAGCCTTGGCGTATAGAAAACTGTATACAGCTTCTGGAAGAGGGGGCTACTGTCCCTTTCATATCCCGCTACAGAAAGGAAGCTACCGGCTCCCTTACAGACGTGGAGGTGGCAGAGACCAATTTCCATTACCAGAGATTCCTGGAACTGGACAAGAGGAAGGAAGCCGTTTCCAAAAGCATTGAGGAACAGGAGAAGATGACCCCTGAACTTAAGGCGATGATAGACAGCTGCACGGACAGCCAAAGACTGGAAGACATCTATCTGCCTTACCGTCCTAAGAGGCGCACAAAAGCCTCGGTGGCAAAGGAAAAGGGGCTGGAACCGCTTGCTCAGAAGATGCTCTCGCTTCAGCTGCAGTATGTCAGGAAGGAAGCTGAAAAATTTGTAAAGGAGGGTGTCGCCGATGCTGAGGAGGCGCTTCAGGGAGCCCGTGACATCATCGCCGAGCAAATATCGGAGAATATCGGGATTAGGGAGGAACTGCGCTCATATTACTCGAGGAGCGGCATTCTCAAGACCAGACTTGTCAAGGGCAAGGAGGAAGAGGGGGAGAAGTACAGCAATTATTTCAACTACTCGTCTTATCTTTCAAAGATGCCGTCCCACAGGGTATTGGCCATTCTCAGGGCTGAGAACGAGAAGATTCTTTCCATAAGGCTTGAAACTGATCCCCAGGTATCGCTGAAGATTATCAACAGAATATTCTACAAAGGGAAAAGGTATCCTGCCCAGCAGCTTTTTGACCAGCTGAAACTTGCTCAGGAAGACAGTCTTACGCGTCTTCTGGATCCTTCCATAGAGAATGAGACTCTACGTCAGGCGAAGGAGAGGGCGGACCTTGAGGCGGTTAAGGTATTCGGCGAGAATCTGAAGCAGCTCCTTCTGGCTGCTCCGGTAGGGCAGAAGAGGACAATGGCCATTGACCCGGGATTCCGTACAGGCTGCAAGGTAGTCTGCCTGGACGACAAGGGAGAACTCCTTCATCACGACGTGATATTCCCGCATCCTCCGGTAAACCAGAAGATGGAGGCTATGCGCAAGGTTATGACAATGGCGGAAGAATATAGTATTGAGGTGATTGCGATAGGCAACGGAACTGCCGCAAGAGAAACCGAGGCTTTCATCCGCCGCCTGACTTTCGACAATCCGGTCAAGATTTATTCCGTCAGCGAGGACGGAGCTTCCATCTATTCCGCTTCCGAGACAGCAAGGGAGGAGTTCCCGAACGAGGATGTTACGGTAAGGGGCGCGGTCTCTATTGGCCGCCGTCTTATGGATCCTTTGGCAGAACTCGTGAAGATAGACCCTAAGTCTTTGGGAATAGGCCAGTATCAGCACGATGTGGACCAGGGTCTTCTTAAGGAGAAACTGGACGATGTGGTGGAATATTGCGTGAATACCGTTGGGGTGAACCTTAATACCGCCAGCCGCCACCTGCTTTCCTACGTATCTGGAATTGGTCCTGCACTTGCTTCAAACATAGTGTCTTACAGGGCCGCAAACGGAACGTTTTCGTCCCGTGGAGACCTTATGAACGTGCCTAGGCTTGGGCAGAAGGCATATCAGATGGCAGCAGGCTTTCTGAGGATTCCTCACGCAGACAATCCTCTGGACAATTCAGCTGTCCATCCTGAGCGCTACGCCCTGGTGGAGAAAATGGCAAAGGATGCCGGCTGCAATGTCTCAGACCTCATAGGAAACAACTCCAAGATAGATTCCATTCGTCTGGAAGACTATGTCAGCGATGATGTCGGTCTTCCTACGCTCAAGGATATTGTACAGGAACTCAAAAAGCCGGGCAGGGATCCGAGAGAAAGCGCCAAGGACTTTGAGTTCTCTTCAGAAATCTCTACGATAGAGGACCTTAAGGAAGGTATGGTTCTTCCGGGAATCGTCACCAATCTTACCGCTTTCGGAGCTTTTGTGGACATAGGAATCAAGCAGAACGGACTCATCCACATATCCAATATGGGAAAGAAATATGTGCGCGACGCTTCAGAAGTACTGAAGCTTCACCAGCAGATTACGGTAAGCGTCATGGGTGTGGATCTCCGCCGCCAGAGGATACAGTTAAGGCTTGTAGAGTAGGAATTGGCCCTTTCTGCTTATATTTGTAAGATTAAACAAAGAAAATTATGTCAGACAAGCTGGTAGTCATACCTACTTACAACGAGAAAGAGAACATAGAGAAAATAACCCGCAAGGTGTTTTCCCTGGAGGGAGATTTCCATATCCTGGTTGTTGACGACGGCTCTCCGGACGGAACCGCAGACATCGTCAAGGATCTCCAGACGGAGTTCCCCCAGAGGCTTCATCTTATCCAGCGCAACGGAAAGCAGGGCCTCGGAACCGCATACATAACCGCCTTCAAATGGGCTATGGAAAAGGGCTACGGCTATGTGTTCGAGATGGATGCGGACTTTTCGCATAATCCGGACGATCTGATACGCCTCTACAAGGCCTGTGCAGAAGAGGGGGCGGACCTTTCCATAGGCTCCCGATACTGCAACGGTGTGAGTGTCATCAACTGGCCTATAGGAAGGGTAGTAATGAGCTATTTTGCATCCTATTATGTGCGCAAGGTGCTCAGGATGAAGGTATATGACTGCACCGCCGGCTTTGTCTGCTACACCCGCAAAGTCCTGGAAACCCTGGATCTTGACAAGGTGAAGATGAAGGGCTACGGCTTCCAGATAGAGATGAAGTATTCCACCTACAAGCTGGGCTTCAAGATAAAGGAAGTCCCGATCATATTCGTGGACCGCAAGGAGGGAACCTCCAAGATGAGTTCCGGTATTTTCGGGGAGGCATTTTGGGGTGTAATCGCGATGAGATTCAGAAAGATACGGCCTAAGACACAGTGATATGGACCTGCTGCTCAGAAACGGAACCATTGTTAATGAAGGCGAAGTCTTCAAGGGCAGCATTGTCATAAGCGGTGAGCGAATCTCCCGCATAATCAGGGAGCCGGACTGCGGCAAGGAAGACTTTTCAGACATGGAGGTTCTGGATGTGACGGGCCTTCACATTTTCCCGGGAGTCATAGATTCCCACGTTCATTTCCGTGAGCCCGGAGACGGCTGGAAGGGAAACATAGAGAGCGAGAGCAAGGCCGCCGTGCTTGGCGGGGTCACATCCTTTATGGATATGCCGAACAACACTCCTCCTGCCCTGACACTTGACCTTCTGGAAGACAAGTTCGACTCTGCGGAGGAAACCTCCTATGCGAACTATTCCTTCTATCTTGGGGCGAGCAATTCCAACTTGAACGAAATAAGACGCCTAAAGCGCAAGGATATATGCGGAGTAAAGCTTTTCATGGGAGCTTCCACCGGTGGTCTTCTTGTAGATGACGAGAGCGCTCTGGAAAATGTTTTCTGTTACAGCCCGACCCTAGTTGCCGTCCATTGCGAGGACAGTTCCATCATCTCCGCCAACCTTAAGAAGGCAATCGATGAATACGGGGCTGAAATTCCGCCTCAAAAGCATCCGGAGATACGAAGCCGCATCTGTTGCCTGAAAAGCACGGAAAAGGCCGTTTATTTGGCAAACAAGTACAAATCCCGTCTGCATATACTCCACGTAACCACAAAGGAGGAAACTGAACTTATTTCCACTCTCCCGGAAAACATTACGGCTGAGACGGCTCCTTCATACCTCTGGTTCTGCGACAAGGATTACAGGCGATATGGAAACCTTATCAAGTGCAATCCTTCAGTTAAAGCAAAGGCGGATATGCTAGCCCTGCGCAAAGCCTTGAAGGAAGGAGTGATAAAGACAGTCGGCAGCGACCACGCGCCGCATCTCCTCGGCGATAAGCTCAAGCCGTACACCGAGGCCCCTTCCGGCATCCCGCTTATGCAGTATACCCTGATGATGATGCTTACCCTGGCAAAGAGGGGAGAGTTTTCACTCACCGATATCGCCGAGCATCTTAGCCACAGCCCTGCAAAGTGTTTCAAGGTTGAGGACAGGGGTTTCATCCGCGAAGGTTATTATGCCGACCTTGCAATCGTTGACCTTGAAAAGCCTTTCACTTCAATTGATTCTCCAGCAGCCATGTGCCGCTGGAGCCCGTTCTCGGAAAAGGGAATAGTATTCCATCCGCAAAGCGGAAAAGACGAGAATCTGGACACTTTCCCGGCCTCTGTGGTACATACAATTGTTAACGGATGCGTTACGGTCAAGGACGGCCGCCTGACCGGAATCCGCAACCCAATGCGCCTAAGATTTGACAGATGACACAGAGCAAAGGCAAAGGAACGGCATACATTCTGGCTATCATAGCCATTACCTGCTGGGGGTTCTCCTTCATCTGGGAAGACTATCTGATAAAGAACAACATAGAGATCTTTACCTTCATCTTTGAGAGGATGATTCTCGCCGCTGTCATCATGTGGATAGCAGGTGGTCTTCTCGGAAAGATACAGAAGATCCGGAAGGGGGACATGAAGTGGATGTTTCTTCTGGGATTCGGAGAGCCGTTCATATATTTCCTTGGAGAAAACTTCGGAATCAAATATACATCGGGAGTGATGGCGGCCATAATTATCGCCACCATACCGCTTTTCTGCACGGTTGTAGACCGTATACTGTACAAGTTCAAGCTCTCGTTTCCAAAGGTTATGGGATGCCTGCTTTCCCTGATTGGCATAGCACTTTTCATGATGGAGAAGGCGGGATCCGGATCTTCACAGCTCAAGGGTATACTGCTTCTGCTTTTCTTTGCCGTTGGGGGAGCCCTTATTTACGGTTATGTAACCAACAAGATGATAAGCCGTTACAATCCTATGACGATTGTGACCTACCAGTTTTCTTTCGGTGCGCTTCTCTTTCTTCCATTCTTCCTGATTTTCGGCCTGAAGGGTCTGACGCATGAATTCTTTTCCATGCCGGTGCAGTCAAAGATCCTGGCGCTTGCAGTGCTTTGCTCATGCGTATGCTTTGGCCTATGGGCTTTCTGCACAGGGAAACTTGGAGTTACGAGGGTGAATATTTTTTCCGCCCTTATCCCTCTTGTCAGCGCCGGAGCGGCTTACTTCCTGTATCCGGGGCAGGAGACTTTCACTCCACTGAAATTTGTGGGAATTGCCCTCACCATTCTGGGCGTGATTATTGTACAAGTTGTAAAGGATAAAAAAGCATATAAATAAAACACAATACTTATGAAAAAGATTCTTGTAATTATCGCAGCTTTGGTTCTTCTTGTTTCCTGCAAGGAAGAGAAGAAATTTGCCGTAAATCCGGCAGACTATGACTTTTCGGAGGTTCTGACCAATGGAACACCATTCGGTCTTGGCATTATCGGTGAAGACTTTACCAGGCTTCAGATGCATTTTGCCTCCGTCACAAAGACTGATGCTGAACATTATGCAGTAAAGGGTTTCTCAAAAGTGTGGGACAATGTCCAGCCATTCGAGGGCACAATGCAGGTTATATCCATCGAGAAGGAAGAGCCTGAAAAAGATGAAAACGGAGAAATCATTACATCGGACCATATAGATAATCACGATGTGTATTTGCTTGAATGCCAGTATGAATTCAACCAGGCAGACGGCGTTTTCGAGGGCAAGTGCATCAATGAGATCTATTTCAAAGACGGCAAGGCATTTACGGATGAGTGCTATTTGGGAGCCGACGGCTATGACAACAATGACTACATAGGTACTTTCACCTCCAATACCGGTCTGACAAACGGTCAGAAGAAAGTTGCCAACTGGGGCGTTTACCGCATTCCAGGCAGTGATGACCTTGACCAGGGAGTGGGGGAATTCGTACCTAGTGAAAAATACCGCGATAACGGCTGGGGAACATTCTACAATTCCCGCTTCAATTACGAAGAAGGTGAACTGAATCAACTGATCAGGGCTAACTGCATTTTTGAGGAATGCAGGCAGTGGTGGGATCCTGAGGCTCCAAAACTCGATCTTGAGGTTGTGGACAATCATTTTGAAGTGGCGGTGACAACCCCGGCCGGCAAAAGGACATATCATTTTTCATCTTTGGAGCAACCTGAGTACCAGGACATAAACTTTGACGGTTACAGAGATCTTTATCAGGCTGGCGACGAGGAACGCCACGACGATGGTGTCTGCTATCTCTACATCCCTCAGACAAAGGAATTTGAAGATTGCCCTTCCTTCCATGACATCCTTTACCAGGGCAACATAGCTCTCTTCCCAAGCGAAAAGGTCATCATGACCAGCCATAATTTCATTGAAAAGGGAGAATTCTTCTACTATCTCTACAGATTCGAGGACGGCAAGTTTGTCCATGCCGGAACCGTGATGGAAAAAAACAACATCTTTTATGAATACGACAAAGACGGCAATCTCATCCATCAGGGAGAATATCCGACTGACCTTTCCAGAATCTGGGGCGTTTGCTTTGCCGGCTAGTAACACTAAATAGTCAAGAATATGAAAAAGATTTTTGCTGTATTGGCAATATTGCTGGCTCTTCCTTTCTCAGCGATATCGCAGAGTAAATTTGCGGTCAATCCAGAGCGTTATAATTTTACCGGGGTATTTATGGCGGACTCTCCATTCCGCCTTGGAATCCTTGGCAGGGAATACAAGAGGCTCCAGGTTTATTACGAGTCCGTAACAAGACAATCGTCAGACACTTACAGAGTTAAAGGATATTCCAACGCTGCGGGCAATGTCTGCCCGTTCGAGGGAACAATCAAGATAGTTTCCATAACCACTCAGAACCCGGAGGATTTTGAGGCAGACCACTCTGTCTATTACCTCGAGGCCACCTACAGCTTCAAGGAGACCGGCGGAGTAGGCACCGGAACTTTCTCCGGCACTGCCGGCTTCGATTTCTGGATTCACAACAAGACACCGTTGATTGAGGACGGCATGTACGGTGCAGACGGCTACTGCAACAGCCAGTATAAGGGTGTCTGGACCTCGGACAAGACCAAGACAAAGAAGATTGCCAACTGGGGTTCCTGCCGCATTCCTGATTGCGGAGACCTTGACCAGGGCGTAGGAGAGTTCATCCCTGCCGAGAAATACCACGCCAAGGGCTGGGCGGATTACTTCAATTCTATCTATGGCAAAACCGATGAAACCAGGGCCAATGCCTTCTTCAGCGATAATTCCAGATGGTGGGTCAAGACAGATCCTATACTTGTTTTCAAGCAGACCCCTAAACCTGTGATCAACGTTTACAAGAAGAACGGTTCCAAGCAGGGCGCTCTCATCCAGACCCTTAGCCTCAAATCAGATGTTATGCCCGAATACAGGGACATCAACGAAGATGGTTGTCTGGAAGTCTTCCAGGCCTGCGACGACGGCCTTATGTTTGTCTGGAGCCCTAAGGACGGCAAGTTCTACAACGTTCCTTCATACAACTTTGTCAAGTACAGGGGTTACCTCTGCTATTACAATGAAATTAAGAAGTTTGTCACCACGCACTACGACAATGACACCCAGGCTCACTACTTCTATATGTACTATTATAGCAGGGGAAACGATCCTTCCCAGGACGCCATCCTCTATGAAGGCAGCGTAACGGAAAAGGACGGCATCTGGACAGAATTCAACCAGTACGGCCAGATTCTACACAACAAGGTTAACACCCCGGAGAAACTCTCTAAGGTCTGGAATGACTACATCCGCCTGTCCATGGCCCTGTAGTAAAAAAAGCGCTTCGTTTTGAAGCGCTTTTTTTTATTTCAGGAGGTCCAGGCTGCGTGAGACGAAGTCCGAGAGTTGCTTGCCTTTTAGCATTCCGTTGGAGAGGAGGGCAAGGTCTGCGATCTGCTTGAGAAGGGTGTTGCTCCTTCCGAAGTCCTTCATCAGGTCACGCTTCTGGTTCTGAAGGTCTGTGAGAGTGGAATTGAGCTTTTCTCTCTTGTCTTTCATCTCCTGAGGAATGTCCTCGTCTTTCTTGTCCCTGGTGTCCTTGTCTATGAGGTCAAGAGAATCCTTTACATTGGCTATCTGTGCCCTGAGGTCGCTGGCCTTTTCCTCGGTGGCCTCGTCTTTCTCTGCGATGACCTTTTTTACCAGAGGGTTTTCAACATTGAGCTTGATTGTGTAGGAATCAGGCATCTCCCCGTAGAAGTTGAGACCTCCGCCCAGGGTGCTCATTTCCTTGTAACGCCTCATGAACTCGTTCTGGGTAAGAAGCATAGGAACACCGTTTTCTCCCATATTTTCTGCCTGGAGGGTGTATCTTCCCTCCTCAGGGAGAACGGCTGCAAAAGCGTACTCAAGATCCAGTTCCTCGCCTTCCTTGAGTTCAGGCTTCTTGTTGTCTTCCTTCTTGATGAGGTTATCTATGCTGTCTGAATCCACGCGGGCGAACTTGCTGTCCTTGATCTTGGTCTCCAGCAGGTTGACAAAGTGTGCGTCCAGCTGGCTGTCGAAGAGCAGAACCTGATAGCCTTTGTTCTTGGCCGCTTCGATCCACTGGTACTGGTCTGTCTTGTCTGTAGCGTATAGATAGACTGTTTTCTTGTCCTTGTCTTTCTGCTCTTTTTCAATGAGTTTGCCAAAATCCTCGTAGTTAAGGTATTTGTTATCTATGGTCTTGAAGAGGGCAAATTTCATCGCCCTTTCGCAGAACTTCTCGTCGGTGAGCATACCATACTCAATGAAGAGTTTCAGGTTGTCCCACTTGCTCTCGAACTCTTCCTTCTTTTCCTTTGAGATTTCCTCAAGGCGGTCTGCAACCTTCTTGGTTATGTAGGTGGAAATCTTCTTGACGTTGGCGTCTTCCTGGAGGTAGCTTCTGGAAACGTTCAGAGGGATGTCCGGAGAGTCGATTACTCCATAGAGCAGGGTGAGGAATTCAGGAACTATGTTCTCCACCTGGTCTGTTACGAACATCTGGTTGCAGTAGAGCTGGATTCGGTCCTTGGAGATATCCATACGGTCCTTGATCTTAGGGAAATAGAGGATTCCTGTAAGGTTGAAAGGATAGTCCACGTTAAGGTGGATCCAGAAGAGAGGATCCTCCTTCATAGGGTAGAGCTTGCGGTAGAATTCCAGATACTGCCCGTCTGTGATTTCGCTTGGAGTCTTAGCCCAGAGAGGCTCTGAATCATTGATTATCTTGTCCTTGTCAGTATCTGCATACTTGCCGTCCTTCCACTCGGTCTCCTTTCCGAATGCAATCTTGACAGGCATGAATTTGCAGTATTTGTTAAGGAGTTCCTCAACTTTCTGCCTGGTGGCAAACTCCTTGCTGTCGTCGTCCAGATAGAGGGTAACGGTTGTTCCGCGGTCTTCCTTTTTGCATTCATCCATAGTGAACTCAGGACTTCCGTCACAACTCCATTTAACGCCTTTGCTGCCTTCTTTGTAGCTCAGTGATTCGATTTCAACCTTCTTGGAAACCATAAAGGCGGAGTAGAACCCCAGTCCGAAATGACCTATGATATTGTCCAGCTGGTCCTTGTATTTCTCCAGGAACTCGCCGGCTGAGGAGAAGGCTATCTGGTTGATGTACTTGTCTATTTCCTCTGCCGTCATACCGATACCACGGTCGGTGATGGAAAGGGTGTGCTTCTTTTCATTGGCCTCGATGTGGATGGTATCGTCTCCGATTTCACCCTTGAAATCTCCCTTGCCGGCTACGGCCTTGAGTTTCTGGGTTGCATCCACTGCGTTGGCTACCAGTTCCCTGAGGAATATTTCGTGATCTGAATACAGGAATTTTTTAATGACCGGGAATATGTTCTCCGTAGTTACCCCGATCTGTCCTTTTGTTTTTGCCATATTATTGAATTTTATAAGTTTCGCGATATAAAAACACTCCCGATGGTGATTCAATCTTTGTACCATCGGGAGTGGGGTGACAAATTGTCACTTATGGAGAACTTTGTTTTGGTCTATTTGCGTGATACAGAGGCTCCGTGGCTCCTTTCAAGAATGACTTTGTCCGGGTCTCCGATGTAGATGAGCTTGGAAGCTCCGCTTACTTCTCCGCTGATTGCCTTGTTCACGCCGATAACAGTCTTTGATGCTCCGCTGAGATCCACTGTGGCGGTCTTGGTAATGAAACCTTCTCCCTCGAAGATAGAAGCTCCGCTGCAGTCGAGGACGGTTACGTCTGACACTCCCTTGATATTGACATTAGATGCTCCGCTGAGGTCTGCATTGAGTTTAGATGTGCTCATGGTAAGGAAGAGCTTTGTAGCTCCGCTTGCGTCGATAACAATGCTGTTGCTGCCTCCGGAGGTAACAAGTTCAGCAGCACCGCTGGCGTCGATGGACAGCTTTTCTGCACTGAGTTTGGCAAGGTGGACTTTTGATGCCCCGCTAATGTCTATGAGACACTGCTTCTCCTTGAAGTTGTCTTTTGTAGTGAGTTTTGCCGCTCCGCTAAGGTCTATGTACTTGAGGGCGGACAGGCCGACTGTTACTTTAACCGGGCCCTTGAGCCTCCTGCTGCTGGACGGCCATCTGTTTCCGCCAAAGCTGTATCCGTTTTCGATTCTGAGGTCCAGGATACCGTTTTTTTCTCTTACGATTATGTGTTCCAAAGTCTTGGCGGGAGCGGAAACGGTAACTAGTCCGCTGTTGTCGGCTATTACTGTAATATCAAATACGCTGCCGGCATCTATTCCCTTGAGTTCATTGAATCTGTATGACTTTGAGGTCAGATTCTCGCTTTGGGAGTCAGATGCTTTTCCGCCAACCACTATGACCTTGCTGCTGCCGCTTTGGGCGTAAGTTGTACCGGCAATGAGGATTGCTGTAGCAAAAGCAATTGTTTTAATTATGTTTTTCATATTAGTATAGTTTGATTTTCAGTTTGTTATTCAGTTTCTCCATTCATCGCGATGAAGGTCTGTATCTTTTTGAGCCCTTCCATCTTCTGGTTGTAGTACTCCTTGATTATTTTCTGCTTCTCCTTCTTGGAGAGGTTATCCGGAAGCTGCAGGGCCATCAGGCCGTCCTCGTCCGATATGATGGAGGAGATGGAATAGCTTAAATCCTCAAGGTCCGGATCCGAGAGATTTCCGCCTTCTTCAAGCAGCTGGTTGCCAAGAGCCTGAAGGCTGGTGACATAACCGCTTTCCATTTGCCTCAGCGATGCCTCTGAATTGTCTTTCCCGAGGAACAGAACCAGGGCAAGAATGCAGAGGGCAGGGGCAATTGCCCAGGCGGCCCTGCGTCCGGCGGTATTGTCGCTGAGCCAGGCCTTTACCCTCTGGATAAAGGATGGTTTTGCCTCAAGCTTCTTAAGGAACCTTTCCCTGTGGCCTTCCGGCAACTGAATGTCTTCCATATCCATTCTGCTTTTCTCGAAGAGCTCTTCCAGTTTGTCCTTTGTTGTCATAATGATATTCCCTCCTTTTTGAGACTGACGGAAAGCATCTGCCGCCCTCTCATATATTTGCTCCTTATGGAGTTTTCGTTCAACGATGTTATTTGCGCTATCTCTTGGTAGTCATATCCTTCTATAAGTTTCAGAGAAACTATCTGGCGGCAGCTGGAAGGTAGGCGGCCGATGAGGCTTATGATCTTTTTGATCAGGCTGCTTCCGCTTGTGCTTTCCTCGGCGATTCCGTCTTCTTCGTCTCCCGCGTATTGCATCTCCTTCCTTACCGACTCTTCCGTCTGCCTTCTTCTGAGGATATCCAGGGACTTGTTCACGCAGCTTCTTGAGAGGTAGGCTCCAAGGTTATCAATCTTTTCTATGTCCTTTGAGCATACCTTGAGAATAGTGTCCTGCATAACGTCTTCCGCCTCCTGGGAGTTGCCCAGTATACGGTAGGAGACAATGTACAGCTTGCGTGAGTACTCGTCGTATATATCTTCAATTATGCCGGTTTCTGTCTTCATTCCACAATTATGACGTGCGCTGTTTTGTTATGTTGCAATTTAGGCATTAAAAAAGTAAATTTGTGTGCATTGTTTGGAAATATCAATCAAAAGGACTTTATATGAACAATTCTATTTTCAGTTTTCCGGTTCCGGCAAACGAGCCTGTAAAGGGTTATCTGGCCGGAAGTCCGGAGCGTATCGCAATTGATGCAGAACTTAAAAGACAGAGAAAAACCGTCGTCGAGATTCCGCTTATCATAGGAGGCAAGGAAATCAAGACCGGTAATATGGGAGAAGTGGTTGAACCTCACAACCACAAGCACGTGCTGGCAAGATATCACAAGGCCGGCGAGAAAGAGGTGCAGATGGCTGTGGATGCCGCGATGAAGGCCCACAAGGCCTGGGGGGAAACACCGTGGACTACAAGGGCTGCCATACTCCTCAAGGCAGCCGACCTGATTGCCGGAAAATACAGAGCCCTGATCAATGCCTCTTGCATGCTCGGCCAGAGCAAGAACATGTTCCAGGCAGAGATAGATTCCGCCTGCGAGCTGATAGACTTCCTGCGCTACAACGCCGCTTACGCATCAGAGATATACGCCATGCAGCCGAAGTGCGCTCCAGGTCAGATCAACTCAATGGAATACAGGCCTCTGGAGGGATTCATCCTTGCCGTGACTCCGTTCAACTTCACATCCATAGCTTCCAACCTGAACATGACTCCGGTACTGATGGGTAACACCACCGTCTGGAAGCCATCCACAACAGCCCTTCTTTCTAATTACTATGTGATGAAGGTATTTATGGAAGCCGGCCTCCCTGCTGGAGTAGTAAACTTCCTTCCAGGTCCTGGCGCAGTCATAGGAAAGGTAGCCTGCGCAAGTCCGGATCTCGGCGGAATTCATTTCACCGGTTCCAGCGCAACTTTCTATGGCTTGTGGAAGACCGTCGGAATGAATATAGACAAATACAAGACCTTCCCTCGCCTGGTTGGAGAAACCGGTGGAAAGGACTTCATTTTCGTTCATCAGAGTGCAGATGCCGAGGCTGTTGCAAATGCCGCTTTCTGCGGGTCATTCGAGTTCGCTGGCCAGAAGTGTTCTGCAGCCAGCCGTATGTACTGCCCTAAGAGCCTGTGGCCAAAGGTGCTGAAAGGCCTGAAGGACAGATGCGCAAAGGTTAAGGTAGGGGATGTGCTCGATCCTGAGAACTTTGTAAACGCAGTCATTGACGAGACTTCTTTCGACAACATTGCAAAGGCCATCAACTACGCAAAGAGAAGCAAGGACGCCGAGGTAGTTATCGGCGGCCAGTGCGACAAGAGCGTCGGTTATTTCATCCAGCCAACCGTAATCGTTGCAAAGAAACCTCACTTCAAGACTATGGAAGAGGAACTCTTCGGTCCGGTTCTGACCGTCTATGTTTATGAGGACAAGGAACTTGACAAGGCTCTTGAACTCTGCGACACAACATCTCCATACGGCCTTACAGGCTCAGTTTTCGGTCAGGACAGGATGGCTTGCGAATATATCTGCGACAAGCTGCGCTACTGCGCCGGAAACTTCTACATCAACGACAAGCCTACAGGAGCAGTCGTAGGACTTCAGCCGTTCGGTGGCAGCCGCGCCAGCGGAACCAACGACAAGGCAGGAAGCTCGTTCAACCTTATGAGATGGGTGACTTCCAGGGCTATAAAAGAGACTCTGGTTCCTCCTACATCGTGGAAATACTCTTATATGAAATAACTTATAATCCTTTATAAAATGGCTAAATCCGTACATCAGCTCCATATGGAGGCAATGGTAGTGGATACCCATTGCGACACTCCTTTGAGAATAGATGAAGAGCACGCAGACCTCGGCGTAAGAAGCAACGAGGGACACAATGATTTCATAAGGATGAAAGAAGGCGGTCTGGACCTTATGTTCTATGCTATTTTTACCCGTGTAAGGCTTACTCCGGACCAGTCTACAGTACAGGCTGTCAGGCTGATAGGCGAGACCAAGGATATGATTGCCGCCAACCGCGACAAGGTGGCGCTGGCATATTCCGTACGCCATGCCCGCGAGATCAAGAAGAGTGGCCGCGGAGCCATTATGCTCGGTATGGAGAACGGTTCTCCAATCCAGAACGACCTGGCTCTCTTGCACGAGTTCTACCGTATGGGAGTAAGGTACATCACCCTCTGCCATTGCGCCCACAACCAGCTCTGCGACAGTTGCGCTCCTAAGGAGGCACACTGGCACGGCCTTTCCCCGTTCGGTAAGAAAGTGGTTGCCGAGATGAACCGTCTGGGAATGATAGTGGACGTAAGTCACCTTTCAGATGAGTCATTCTATGACTGCTTGAAGTATTCCAAGGCTCCAATTGTTGCCACACACTCCTGCTGCAGGGCTCTTTGCAAGCATCCAAGGAATATGACGGACAAGATGATAAAGGATCTTGCCAAGGCTGGCGGAGTAATCCAGATCAACTTCTATCCGGCATTCCTCAGCGATGCCTATGGCACGGACGAGTACTTTGAGGCTGCAGACAACTACGATGCTGCTATGAAGGCTTATTGGAGAAGCGGCAAGAAGGGCAAGAAGGAAATCGCCGAGTTCAAGAAGCATACGGCATTTATAAAGAAGAATTTCCCATCTCCTTCATACAAGCTTCTGGTAGACCATATCGAGCATGTAATTGACCTTGTAGGAATCGATTACGTAGGTCTGGGTTCAGACTATGACGGAATCGAGATGCCTCCAATCGGCCTTGAGGATGTCAGCAAGTTCGAGGTCATCACCCGTGAACTCCGCCATCGCGGATACTCAGACGATGACATTAAAAAAGTACTGGGTGAAAACTTCTTGAGAGCTTTCACCCAGGTAGAAGACATGGCACTGACTCTATAGCCTATTTGTCAGTAGCTGTTTCCATTAGACCGGCATCCTTCAGGATCCGGTCTATTTTTCTTACCATATCCCAGCGGTCCTTATCGTTTCTGTTTTCGAAAATTAGGACTGTAAGGTCTGCCTCAGGGAAGAATCCCTCGTAGATCTGGAATCCGCCGTTGTCTCCGGTGTGGTAAACCTTCTTAGGATAGCCCGGCTGCTGCTCCAGGAACCAGCCGTAGCCGTAGAATGTATTGTCCCTGTTCTGGTAGGTCGAGAACTTGCTGCCGGATACGTTGTTAACATAAGACCAGGCTTCTTCCTTTGCCCTTGCAGGTATTATCTTGTTGTCTCTCATAGCCTTGACCCACTCTGCAAACTCGTGGGTGGAAGTGTAGAGACCGCCGTCTGCCTTGGTTGCGAAGAATGTTTCCTCTCCGTAGTCGCACTCCTGGAATTTGTTGTGAGGAACATCCGCATTCTCCGGCTTCTCGGCTTTTGCCACAACGGCTCCTGCTGGCTTGTCTGAATCCACGCTTGCGGTATCTTCTGCATCCTCGTAGATGTAGCCGTGTGCCATATTAGGGATCTTTGGCTCGTTCTCCTCTGAGAAATAGAGAGTTGTAAGCATTCTGGCAGGTGTGAAGATATTCTCTTTCATATATTCGTCAAACCCTTTTCCACTGAGTTTCTCTATGAACAGATAAAGCAGCTGGAAAGTAGGGTTGATGTACTGGTACTCGGTACCTGGAGCAAAGTTTAGTTCCTTGAGGCCCTTCATGTACTCAATGGACTGCATATCTGTACACTTGAGCATAAAGTTTCGGTCTGTCCTCGGGCGGGTATCAGGAATTCCTGAGGCATGACTCATAAGGTGAGCTGTGGTAATGTTGGTGAATGGGGCCTTTTTCTTTGGTAGATAAGGAGTTACAAGAGGAGATACATCGTAGATGCTCTTGTGGATGTCCAGTTTCCCTTCCTCAGCGAGCTTAAGGATGGCAACAGCCGTGAACTGCTTTGAACAGGAGGCAATGTTGAAAAATGTGTTGCCGTCTATCTTGTAGCGGCGGGCAAGGTCGGCGTGGCCGTAGCCCTTGTCGAATATAATGGAATCCCCCTTCATAATGAGAACTGCGCCTCCCGGCTCGGCGAACATAGTGTCGATAGGGGCGTACCTGTCTATGAACAGGGAATCCACTTTCTGCATTGCAACGGCAACTGGATCTGCCGCTTTCTTTTCTGTACAGGCAATCATGGCTGAGATTGTTAATGTCAAAAGAATTATGCGTTTCATATCTTTATGTTATTGTGTTTCAAATCTTTCCTGCAAGGAGGCTGCGTCTGAACAGATCCAGGGCCGAGGCGGCGAACCTCTCAATATTGATCTTGCGGGTACTCTTGGAAACGATAGTTGCCGTAACGGTTCCCTTAGGGCCACTGGCCGCCATCCATAGAGTTCCGACTGGTTTATTTGGGGTTCCGCCTCCAGGGCCGGCAATGCCGGAAGTCGAGATTGAGTAGGTGGTGCCCAGCCTCTTTCTTACGCCCTCCGCCATTTCCTTTACGCACTGGCTGCTTACAACACCATACTTTTTGACTGTATTCTCGCTTACCCCCAAAGTGTTTATTTTCACTGAGTTGTCGTAACTGACAACACTGCCCCAGAAATAACGGCTGGAGCCTGGGATCTCAGTCAGGAGGTGGGCAACATAGCCGCCCGTACAAGACTCTGCAGTGCTGATTGTTGCGCCTCTTTCAAGGAGGAGTTCTCCTGTAACTGTCTGTGGGTTGGTATCCCCCTCACCGTAAACAGCATCGCCGAGAATAGCCTTGAGGGTAGAAGCATATTTGTCAAGTTCCTCCTTGCCTTCCTTCTCCGAGATGCCGTAAATTGACAGGCGTAGCCTAACTCCCAATACAGGGTTAGGCAGATAGGCCAGATGAAGGTTTGCCGGCAGGGAATTCTCCCAACTCTCTATCTTTTTGCTCAGTACAGACTCAGCGATACCGAATGTGCAGATTGTCCTGTGGAATATCCTGTTTAGCTTGTAATGTGCTTGTATGGCGCTTATTACATCATTTGTGGCATATTCTGTCTCGAAAGGGACTCCCGGCATAGAGAATAGGAGATTGTCTCTTCCAAACTCTTCCTTTGGGAAGCGGAACTGCATAATAGGGGCAGTTCCTATCCTGTTCGGGATGACAGTGCAGTTTTCCGGAACATAAGCCTGCTGGCGGTTTATGTCCAGCATCTGTATCCCCCTGGCGGACAATATGTTCTTTATGATAATATACTGCTTATGGCTGCGGACCATCCTATTGCTGCCGCTAAGGGTCATAAGGACATTCTTTGTTATATCGTCCTTTGTGGGGCCGAGTCCTCCGGTGGTAATCACAACCTCGCTCATCCTCAGGCAACGTTTGAGCGTATTCAGGATATCTCTCTTGGAATCAGAACAGGAAGACATATGCACCACCTTGATTCCAACCTTGTTAAGTGCCCTGGCTATATATGATGAATTGGTATCCGTAATCTGTCCGATCAGGATCTCGTCTCCGATTGTGCAAATAGATGCTGTAATCATAACTGACTCTTCCTTTCTATGAGGGCCTTTGCTATGTGTTTGTTGATTTTTTTCACAAATCTTGGCCCGTTGTAGATAAAGCCCGTGTATATCTCTACCAATGAAGCTCCGCTGTCCAGGAGTTCCAGAGCCTGGGCAGGAGTCATTACTCCTCCGCTAGCTATGATAGGGAGATGGCCATTAGTCTTGTGACGGATATACTTTACAAGAGACAATGTCCTGTCATACAAAGGTTTGCCACTTAATCCGCCATTCCCGGCCTTTTCTACGGATGACTTTGAACTCCTGAGGTTCTCTCTCTTTGCTGTAGTGTTTGCCGCTATTATTCCGTCGAGACCGGAAATAAGCACCAGGTTGATCACGTCATCCAGATACTCGCGGTCCACGTCAGGGGAAATCTTCAGGAGAATAGGGCGGTAGTCATCATACATTATCCTGAGTTCCAGAAGCTTGTCTATGATAGGGGTGATATTTTCCAGGTTCTGGTTGCTGGAGGCATCCTTGACGTTAGGGCAGGAGACGTTGAGGACAAAGTAGTCCACATAGTCATACATATATTCGAACGACAGTTCGTAATCCTTATATGCATCTGCCATGGCAGTTTCCCGTCCCTTTGTAATACTGCATCCTATAGGGCAGGAATTCCGGTGTTTCTGAATGTATGAAATAGCATGCCTAACACCTTTGTTGTTGATACCCATCCTGTTTACAATCGCCTGATCTTTAGTCAGTCTGAAACATCTGGGCTTAGGGTTCCCGTCCTGTGGCTGTGGTGTAAGAGAACCTATTTCTACAAAGCCGAACCCGAAGTTGGCAATGGCGTTGAAAGCATCTCCATTCTTGTCGAAACCGGCGGCAAGTCCTATCGGGTTCTGGAACCTGATTCCGAACACGTCACGTTCCAGGACAGGGTTCCTGTAATTGCAGAATAACCTGATAATAGGGGGAATAATAGGGATCTTGTCCAGGAACTTGAGGAAATGGACCGTAAAGTCGTGTATCTTCTCCGGTTGCCATAGAAACAGTATGCTTCGTAACAGCTTATACATATACCTTATTATATATAGGGTTTATATATAAGACAAATTTAGCAAATCTATTTCTCAAATGATTCAAAGGTGCCGTCCGAATACAGAAGTATGACTTTTACAGGAGCAGAGGCCTTGTCTGAAACGATTTTTTGCCGGGTAGGGGCCGATTTTTCCTCATTTATTGGATTCTCAGAGAGATCAGGAATGCTATTTTCTGGACTAATATCTTCTTTTTCAGATTGTTGCATAGCATTAACCCTTCTTTCCAGTTCTCCGGCTTCCAGAGCAGGAAAAGGATGAAAGATGGCTTTTTCTTCCTCCGGAGGATAAACACCTTCAGTTTCTTCAGGAAAGTCTTCTTGAGGAAGGTCAGAAAAACCGAAGAGATTGCCATTGGCATACTGGGGTTCTTCCTGTGTGTCTGATTGACTCAAAATAAGATGGGGATCTCCGGTTCCTTCTTTTGCGTCTATTTGACGACACTCAGTTGTGTCGTTTAGACGCTCTCCCTTAAAATTCAGGTCTGGATTTTTATAAGGTCTTCCCTCTCCGCGCAGCAACCACTCGATGTTCAAATTCGGCAATTTTGTCATAATTGCCAAAATAAAGTCATAACTCGGATTATTTCTTCCGCTGAGCAGATTGCTCAAAGTCGATCTCTGGATCATCAAAAGAGCCGCCATTTGGGCCGCTGTAATTTTTTCCAGGTTGAGTATGGTCTGTAATCTGTCTTTCATCTTTGAAAACTGATATCTATAACAAATATATACACATTAATCCAAATTTGCAAATTTGTACGAAATTTTCTCACTTGTTCACAAATCAGACAGAATTGCGCACATCTATATAATGTGCCTTGTATGGCCTTAGAATAGGTATACGCAAATAATATCTTTATTAAAGATGCAATTTAAGTGATAGGATATAAAATACAATAAATCAATAAAATATACTTTTGGATAATATTAAAAACGCAAACAATTACGCATTTTGGGTAAGCCAAGCACTGTTTTTACCTCAACAATTGTAGAGATGAGAACATACTAATAACTGAAAAACAATATATTATGATTTTAATATTTTAACTATCACAAAAAGTTATACTCTGCATATGTTCAGCACACCCAAAGTACGCAACAGTCAAACATTGTGTTGCGGAAAGTGAATTTATTGTGTTTTGTTTTGTGAAATCACAGAAAGCGGAAAACCTCTATTTTAAGAGATTTTTTCTTTAGTGGGTATTTGTGTATCTTTGCACAAAACAAAGCGAATTGAAGCCTGAAATCAAAATATCGGATTACACCTATCCCCTCCCCCAGGAGCGTATTGCCAAGTATCCTTTACCTGTCAGAGACCAGTCTAAGCTTCTAGTCTTTTCTGATGGCAGTTTGGAGGATGATATTTTCCGGAATCTGTCAGACCATATTCCCGGAAAATCCTTTATGGTTTTCAACAACACAAAGGTGGTTCCGGCTAGGCTGTTTTTCCGGAAAAATACAGGTGCACTTATAGAAATCCTTTGTTTGAACCCTGTTTTTCCATCAGAATATGTGGCAAATTTTGCCTCTCAGGGCTCCTGTGACTGGAGTGTAGTCATTGGAAATGCCAGAAAATGGAAGGGAGGCCAGGTGCGTTTTTTCAGCGAAAATGGCTTTGAAGACCTGGATTTCCGTGCGGAATTGCTGGAAAAGGGGGAAGGAAAGACGTCAAAAGTCCGTTTCCTGTGGGATGGAGACGCTACTTTCTCGGAGGTTCTGGAGCGTTGCGGCCAGGTGCCGATTCCTCCATACCTGAACCGTCAGACAGAAGATATTGACAAGTCCCGCTATCAGACGATATATGCTCATTTCGAGGGATCTGTGGCTGCTCCTACGGCCGGCCTTCACTTTACTGACCGGGTTCTGGATGACCTTGACACCAAGGGCGTGGTAAGGGAAAATGTATGCCTTCACGTTGGTGCAGGGACATTTGTTCCGGTAAAAAGTGAGTTAATATCCGCCCATAAGATGCACTGTGAGCCGTTTTCCGTAACAAAATCCTTCCTGAAGGACCTTCTGAAGGCTGTCGGTACCGGAAATGTGGTTGCTGTTGGAACGACTTCCACCCGTTGCCTGGAGTCATTATATTATATAGGAGTCCAGTGTCTGGAAAACCAGGATTCTCCGCTTGGGGAAGTCGGGCAATGGGATCCTTACGAAAGAGACTATCCATATCCTACAGAAGAGGCTATTAAGGCCATAATCGCATATATGGACTGCAGAAAACTCCAGACTCTGGTGGCGGGAACATCCATAATTATTGTCCCTGGTTTTCGCTATCGTATTGTAAATATGCTGGTTACAAATTTTCACCAGCCACAGAGCACCCTTCTCCTTCTTATTTCCGCCTTCATCGGCGAGGATTGGCGTAAAATATACGCCCATGCCCTTGAGAGCGGCTATCGTTTCCTGAGTTACGGAGACAGTTCCCTTCTTCTTAGAAAGGAGCAAAACTTTTTGTAATTTTGCAAGGATAGATTCAGATTAGATGCCTGTTCTGGACACGATATTCGACGGCATAAGGCCTTATTATGACAGCGAGATACCTGCCTCCATTTCCCGTATGAGGACATTCGAATATCTTAACGATATTTCTGATTTTCTGCAGATTGAGGGTGGCGGAAACACTATGCGCAGCGCATTGGACAAATGCCGGACTGTGGACGATTTCCAGGACAAGATTATGGCGATGGTGATGGATCACGTGCTTTCCCGCACAAGCGCCGGCGTGGAGTATTCAGGCCTTGGTCATTTTGAGCAGGGGCAAAAGCACCTTATTCTGGCAAACCACAGGGATATAGTCCTGGATTCCGCCATAATCCAGCTTATTTTCCACCGTAAAGGCATTACTACCACGGAGATAGCCGTCGGGGACAATCTCATTACCTCCCAGTTCATTGAGGATGTGGCGCGCAGCAACAAGATGATAAAGGTAACCAGGAGCACTTCTCCGAGGGAGGTTTACAATTCTTCCCTGCTGCTTTCCAAGTATATACGCCATCAGATAACTACAGAATCCAGCTCTATCTGGATAGCCCAGCGCAATGGACGTACCAAGGACGGGTACGACCTGACCGAGCAAGGGCTTTTGAAGATGGTGCAGATGAGCGGAGAAGGGGATTTTGTAGAGGATATGGACTGCCTGAAGATAGTCCCTACGGCTATATCATATGAATTTGAACCTTGCGATGCTTTGAAAACCAGGGAAATATTCGTTTCCAGAAGGCATCCGTACGTAAAGGCGGAGGGAGAAGATCTGAACAGCATCATTACCGGCATGAAGTCCTGGAAAGGACGGATAATGATCTGTTTTACAGAGCCAATCCAGCGGTCTGAGATAGAGTCCTGCTCGTCTTTCGCAAAGAATGAACGTTTTGTGGAACTTGGAAAGATTATTGACCGCCAGATACATTCCGAATATCATCTTTGGCCGAACAACTATGCGGCTGAGGATATCCTAAGGGAACGTGGCGGCCTGGAACCCGCCTTCAGGGGCAAATACGGAAAGGCAGGTATGGAAACATTCCAGATCCATATGCAGGAGCAGCTGGATGCTCTTATCGCTGAGCTCTCTAAAGAGGACAATCTTGGTCCAGTGGATGAAAAAGAATGGCGTAAAGAGCTGGAAGATATATTCCTGCACATTTACGCCAATCCCGTAAAGGCTTGCCTTCAGGCAAAAGTCTAGTATTTGTCCTCTATCTGGTCTTCCCTAGTTTCAATATATTCTACGAATTTCTTTCTCAGGGCCTCAGGAATACTCTGGTCTGCCTTGACCTTCTTCTCTATCTCCCACATGCGGTCTTCAACTCTCTTTGCAGCCTTTTTATCGCGGTTTTTCAGATGATTTTCATACTGGGAGAGCATCCCGTAAATACCATACTGCTCGCAAAGGGAGTTTAGGGTAGGTTGTTCTTTCTTTTCAGCCTTAACGGCTTCTTCCTTTTTGGTTTCAGTTTCCTCAGCGACAGCAGGTTTCTGGCTTTGGAGCTTGTTGAAGGCCATTGTCAGGTTTTTTGCCTTGGCCAGGATGGCATCAGCTTCCTTTCGGGTGAACTCCCTGGCGGATTTGAATACGATAGTCTTGGCGGTGCTGTCACCGGAATTGAGAACAGGTATGATGTTGGCCAAATCTTGAGCCAGGATGGAGAGGTCTTCCCTTACCTTAACTCCCTTTTCATCCACCGGAACTATTTCTATCTCCAGTGAGTCTATAGCTTCTTCAGAAACCTTTATTACAGGTACTGTAGCTTGAATGCTCCATTTGGACTGGTCTTCAGGATTTTGAGCCAGGAAAACGTTTACGTTATCAGTCAAATTGAAATCGGAAAAGGCGTTTCCGATTAAATCCACCGCCGATTTGTCAAACACTGAGTCTTTAGGATCGGAAGAGCAGGATACAATGGCTAATGCGGCTGCCATCAGAAAAATGATTCTTTTCATAGGTGCGGTTATTTTGTCAGATATCAATGTCAAGTTCAACGGGGCAATGGTCGCTTCCGTAGATTCCGGTATGGATTTTTGCGTCCTTCAGCTTGGAATCCAAGCGTTTGGATGTAAGGAAATAGTCTATTCTCCAGCCAGTGTTCCTTTGACGGGACTGGAAACGGTAGCTCCACCAGGAATAGACGCCCTCCAGATCAGGATAGAAATGACGCCAGGTGTCTGTGAATCCGGCTTCCAGAAGCTCAGAGAATTTCTGCCTTTCTTCATCTGTGAATCCTGCATTGCGGCGGTTGGTCTTCGGGTTCTTGAGGTCTATCTCCTTGTGGGCCACATTCATGTCTCCGCATACGATGACAGGTTTTTTCCTGTCAAGTCCCGTAAGGTAACTCCTGAAGTCATCTTCCCATACCATCCTGTAACCCAGTCTTTTGAGCTCTTCCTGGGAGTTCGGGGTATAGACGCAGACAAAGAAGAATGATGGGTATTCAAGGGTGATTACACGGCCCTCCCTGTCGTGATCTTCTATTCCTATTCCATAGGTTACATTAAGCGTGGCTTTCCTGGTCCAGACTGCGGTTCCGGAGTAGCCTTTCTTTTCTGCATAGTTCCAAAACGACTGGTAGCCATCAAATTCCAGATCCATCTGCCCTTGCTGCATCTTTGTTTCCTGAAGGCAGAAAATATCTGCATCCAGAGATTTGAATGTTTCTGAAAAGCCCTTGCCTTGGCAGGCCCTGAGGCCGTTTACGTTCCAGGAGACGAGTTTCATGTTATCGCTGAATAATTTCTGTAAAGATAATCAAATAAATTCCTATTATTAGTATATTTACAATCACGATTGAATATACTATGAGAAAACATATTGCTCTATTGTTCATACTTTTTACTGCTTCAGGTCTTTTTGCGCAGAATCCTGAGATTGCGTCAATACCTGATGACAGTTTCTATGAACAGACTCTGAAGCAGAGGTTTCCTGTTTTCGGTTTATTCAAGGAGACCTATTTTATCACGGGCATTCCTACCAACACTACTTCTGTAGACAAGCATAACGCGGATATCCGCTTCCAGGTTAGCCTGGCGCTCAGGATAGCAAGGGCCGGAAACGTGGATGTCCTTGGAACCTATACTGAAAACGGAGTTTGGAACGTGTATGACACTTCCAGTCCACTGGTGGAAAATACCTTCAATCCCGGGCTGTGCGTTTATTGGTTTGCCGATCCCCAATGGGATTTCCTGTTCGGAGTCAGCCACCAGTCAAACGGTTACATATACAACGATTCCAGAAGTGTTAATACCGTATATGCAGAGGCCATCTATTCTCCGGTTGACCAGTTGATACTTGGAGGCAAGATGTGGTACGGCTACTATGAGCATATCCCAGGACTTCCGCATTATTTCAAGAAAAGGGGATTCGGCCAGGTCTGGGCCACATACCGGGCTTTAGACAATCGATTGAATATTACCGCACTGGTAAACCCTTCCAATTCATTCAAGAACTATAACCTGGAGTTCAACCTGTCTTACAGGCTTAGCGAAAAGGGAACTTTCCTGCCTTCCATTTTTGCGCAGTACAGGCAGGGCTACTGTGAAACCCTTCTGAACTTCTACAAGTATGAAGCGCATTTCAGGGTGGGCTTCTCCCTTGAACTCAAGCACGGATACAATTCTTCAATTCACTGAGTGTAAAATCAAAGCAGACATATTATGAAAAAGATTCTTTTTATCGGACTGGCAGCATTCATTGCCGCATCGCTGAGTTCCGGATGCAAGTATTTCAAATTCAACACCCAGACTGTAGAGCTTGACGGGGATACAACGGAAATCGTTGCCGAGGATCCGTCCCTGTTTGACGAGGAGATAGCAGTGGAGGAAGGCCAGGAGGTCTGGAAATCTTTCGGCGGAATGTATTTCTTCTGGGGAGACGGTGAGCAGCTTACTGTTGATTTCCCTCTTCCGCAGGATGGGCGGCCAGTAAAGCTTTGCTACAAAGGAGAAGAGTATGAGGCCACCGCAGACGAGAATACAGGAAAGATTGTGGCTAAGGACAGCCTCGGACACGTTGTGTTCAAGGGTTATTTCTACGATGGTGGCAATACCGTCAAGGGCCTGTTCAAGGGTGAGCCTGTTGCGCTTTATGGAAGTGGAGATTAATAGACTAATTGTCGCGATATGAAAAAAATACTGATTGCCCTGCTGGCAGTCCTTCTGGCTGTACCGGCTCAGGCAGACGAGGGAATGTGGCTTCCCGTACTGATTAACCAGAGAATCAAGGATATGCGTGCCAAGGGCTTTAAGCTCAAGGCAGAGGATGTCTACAGCGTGAACAAGGCCTGCCTGAAGGATGCTGTCGTGCTGTTCGGCTCCGGTTGCACCGGAGAGCTGGTTTCCGGAGAAGGCCTGCTTTTCACCAACCACCATTGCGGTTATGGCCAGATCCAGAGACATTCCAGCGTTGAGCACGATTATCTGAAAGACGGTTTCTGGGCTATGAGCAGAGACCAGGAGCTGCCTAACAAGGGACTTACAGTGAGTTTCCTGGAGTATATGGAGGAGGTCACCGATGCCGTTCTGAAGGGCTATGGGGAGGGAATGACGGAAAGGCAGAGGGATTCTGTCATTAAGGTTAATTCTCAGGCACTGGTCGCCGATGCAGTAAAGGAAGGGAAGGGACTCAGGGCCAATGTGGAGGCGCTGTTCTACGGCAACCAGTATTTCCTGTTCGTCTTCCGCACATTCAAGGACGTGCGACTGGTGGGTGCTCCGCCTTCCTCAATAGGAAAGTTCGGAGGTGATACCGACAACTGGATGTGGCCGAGACATACCGGAGACTTTTCAATCTTCCGTATTTACGCAGACAAGGACAACAATCCTGCAGATTATTCTCCGGAAAATGTGCCTTATCATCCGAAGAAATTCTTCAAGATTTCCACAAAAGGCGTTAAGGAAGGAGACTTTACATTTGTTTACGGATGCCCGGGTTCTACAAAGGAATATGTGACATCTGATGAGGTGGAATATACCGGATCTGTTTCGGACCCAAAGAAAATTGACCTAAGGACCAAGCGTCTGGACATAATGAAGAAGTATATGGGCCAGAGCCAGGCCGTAAGGATACAGTATTCCTCCAAGGCGGCAAACGTATCCAATGCCTGGAAGAAGTGGCAGGGAGAGGAGAAGGGAATCCGTAGGATGAAGACCGTGGAGAAGAAGAAGGAATATCAGGAGCGTTTCAAGGAGTGGGCAAAGGGAACCCGTTACGACGGGCTTGTGGAAAAGCTCGAAACCCTTTACCAGAAGAGAAACCCGTATTTCCTTGCCTATGAGTATTATAACGAGACTGTAAGGAGCATCGAGCTTCTCCAGATAGCCTCAACCGTAATGATGATCATTAAGAACAAGGAAGCCAAGGATGCAGTAGCTGAGCAATTCTTCAAGGATTATTACCAGCCTATAGACGAGGAAATCTTCGTGGCTATGCTAAAGGCATTTGACTCTGAGATGAGTGATGAGTTCAAGCCTCAGTATTTCAAGGAAAAGTTGAAGTCATACGGCAGCGTGGAGGCCTGGCAGAAAGACATTTACGCAAAATCCCTGTTTACTGACAAGGAGAGGGTCCTTGCATTGACAAAGGATGATGCGGAAGCTATAAAGAACGATCCAGCTTACCAGATGTATGACGCATTCTACAAGTGGTATTTCAATACACTGAGGCCTGTAATCAACGATGTAAACAGCCAGATAAGGCTTGCTTACCGCGATTATATGCAGGGTCAGATGGATTATGAGCCTCAGAAGCAGTTCTATCCGGATGCCAACCTCACTCTTAGGATTGCATATGGAAACGTAAAGGGCTACAGTCCTGCGGACGGAGTTTACTATTCACCGGTTTCTACGCTTAAGGGTATCATTGAAAAGGACAATCCGAACATCTTTGACTATAATATTCCACAGGCGCTCAGGGATATATACGCAGAAGGCGGTCACGACGACCAGCCGGTATGCTTCCTGGCCACCAACCATACAACTGGCGGTAATTCCGGAAGCCCTATAATCAATGCAGACGGAAACCTGATAGGAATCAACTTCGACCGTGTATGGGAGGGGACAATGTCAGATATTGTTTACGACCCTTCTGTATGCCGTAATATTTCTCTGGATATCAGGTACCTGCTGTTCAACATAGAGCATATAGGACATGCAGAGTATCTGTTCAATGAGATGGTGTTTGCAGACTGACCTGCTAGAAATTGAATATATAGCCAATCAGGAAGAACCTGCGGTTGTTGTAGGCAGTTTCCGCCCAGATATTCATTTCATCTTCTGAAACAAATCTGGTGGTTATCTTCTGCTCCAGGAGGTCTCTTCCTTCCAGGAATATGGTGTGACGATTGAACTTCTTGTCTATGCGGCAGTTAAGGGTGTAATACTTGTCGTAAGAGTAGAAGGCCCTTGATATCTTGCTGCGGTAGGAGATGTCTGAAGATATGCTCCACCCTCTTTTAAAGTTGAATCCTCCGGATGCCTTTGCAGTCCAGTAATGGTCATTTTTGACTGTGCCGGCAGTCTTTGCCTTTCCTTTGTAATCGTAATAACTAACGTCCGCTCTAAGGTAGTATCTTTGGGTGTCGTATCTGAGGAAAAAGGCGGTATTCCAGATTTTGCTGTAGGATGTATTGATCCAGGTGAAGAATTTGTACTTTTTCTCACCGATATATTCTTCAAAGAAGGTTTGCTCCACTTCCCTGAGGTTGCGGGTGAAGGATGAAGAGAGTTCGCTCGAGAACCTTCTGAAGCGTATCCTGTACGAAAAGATGTTCCTATAGGAGCGGGTGACTTTAAGTTTAGGATTTCCTACTATGTACTGGTCAGGAAATGCTCCCTCCCTCAAGTACCAGCAAAGTTGCAAGTATGTCGGACGACGGATTGATGTCTGGTATCCGACGGCAAAATAGTGGTTTTCCGCAATCCTGAATTCAGCTTCGCTGTTTCCTAATAATACCGGGTCCTTGAAGTCGTATGACTGGTGTTCTTCCTTGTTGGTTAGTTTGTCTGCGTAAAACTGGACTCTGGCATCCAGTTTCAGCTTTAGATATTTGTAAGAATAATCAGCTTTCAGATAAGGACTTAGGTTTATAACGCCATACCTGAATGTTTCCCTTAGCTTGAGGCTGTCCACCCACGAGTTCTTGTTACCGAGATCGGCAAGATATGCCCCTCTGTTTTTTTCATTGTCGTAGGTTATGGAAAAGAATCCTCCGGCCTCTGTGTTAAGGTTATTGATATTGAAAGTGTTTGGTGCGCTCAGATAAACTCTGGATTCTGATTTGAAACCGATTGTAAAAGGGGTTTTGCGGTATATCCTGTCTATTGCGCCTTCATTTGAGCTGAGGGTTGAAAACTCAATGTAACGGTCTATGTTTGTATAACCGAAATATGTCTCGCAGAACAATTTTCTGCCATTATTGAGTTTTCTTGTCAGGTTGAAGCCTCCTCCGGAGGTAAAGGTGTAAGAATTGTTGTCTTCTCCCTGCAATCCTAGTTTCAGGGCTGTTATATTGAGCGTGTTGTTGTATCTTCTGTTGTGGTTGTAGTTGTAATTGATGTTGACAAAAGAGTTGTAGACTGTATTTGGCCTTTTCCACTGGAAGGTTGTTCTGAAATTGTAGATGCTGCCCATATGTTTTATCTGGGACCAGCTTGTAGAAAGGTCTTCGGTATTTTTGATATAAAATCCCTCAGCTGATTTCCAGTGGTTATCCCAAGCCGAATTGAACTGGACGGTAGCGGTGAAATCCTTCTTGATGTATTTCAGGTTAAGCTTTATGTTCGCACTCTGATGCTTAAGGTCCGGAATCATCTCTTTCCAGGGGGATTTGTCGTAGTTGTATCCGGCTGAAACCGTTGTATTGCCGCTCCATTTGCCCCTTGTGGAAAGGCTGTCGGTTTTCTGGGCCGGGCAAAGGGATGGGATGGCGGCCATCACGGCTGCCAGAACCAGTACCCGGTATCCTGAATAGACGGAACGCATAACTCCTTTTGCTAACGCAAAATTAAAAAATATTAACTTTGACATCGTGAAGAAAATCTTTATGACAATTTTCCTGGCCTTATTTCTTGCTGCTCCCGTTTTTTCCCAAGACGGCGAAGGAACAGGTGTCTCAAAGATTGTGTCGCTGAAGAATATACTGGTCAACTTTCTGGAAGAGAGGGAACTGAGAGGGGTAGACACCAATTATATCGGCGCTCCCAAGAAGAAGTGGGCTGTTTTTGCCAACTCTTATCTTTCCAGCATGGATTTTGACTTGCGAAGCAGATTCGTGGATAACGCGGATGACGGTAATCCTTACCAGCTGAGCCGGGCTGTGATCGATCTTCATTCCAAGACTCAGAAGCAGGTTTCACTAGGGCTGTATTATATGGGATATGGCCTGAGTTATGCTTTTAATTTAGGAAAGGGCTATGAGAGAGACCTGACGCTTACGCTTTATTCTTCACCGGTAGGGGGAGAGTACCGCTACCATTCCACCAACAGGATCAAGGGCAGTATAGACATGAAGGATCTGTATGGTGAAGACCTCATGCTTAAGATGAATGGAACTGAAGCCCAAATGGACAATTTCATCCTTAATGTCTATTATGTTTTCAATCCCAAGAAATTTTCCTATGCCTCTGCGATGAGTTACTCAAAGATCCAGAAGAAGAGCGCGGGAAGCGTTATTGCCGGCCTTACACTTAATAGGACACGCCTGAAATCAAGCGATCCATGGCTTTCCTACGTGATGGGAACGGTTAACAGGATCAAGATCCAGCAGTTTGCCTTTGGAGCGGGATACGGCTACAACTGGGTTCCGGCAAAGAACCTGACCATCCATATATCTGAAATCCCTATGCTTCTGATAACCACCAAGTCCGCAACAAAGATGAAATCAGAAAATGACGACGGGTGGAGCACTATGCAGAAGGAAGGGCAGAAAAAACTCTTTGGATCCAGGACTCACGTTTCTTTCTCCCACATGCTGAGATTCTCATCCAGTTACTCCTGGAATGACAGGTATCTGGCGGGGATTTCAACGTACTACAACTACTTCAGGGTAGGGAAGCACTCGTCCTATTACGCCAGTACCTCAGACTGGAACCTTAGATTCTTTTTTGCTTACAGGTTTTAAACTTCAAGAATTATGAGAAAAGTTTTAATCGCGTTTATTTTGAGCCTGATGGTTGCTTCGCCTGCTTTTTCCCAAAGCGGGGAAGAGGGGGGATCTTCAAAAATCGTATCGCTGAAGAATAAACTGGTAAGATATCTGGAAAAGATTGATCTGAGGGGTGTTGACACAAACTATATAGGTGCCCCTAAGTACAAGTGGACCGTATTTGCCAACACCTATCTGTCCCAGCTGGATTTTGACCTTAGAAGCAATCCGTCTCCATCCCAGCAACAATATTTACCGGATATGGGGAGGGTTTCCGTTGATATAAACTCCAGGGTTGAGAAACAGATTTCAGTTGGTCTTTACTTTATGGGTTACGGCCTGAGCTATTCCCAGGACCTGAACAAGGGTTTCAAAAAGGACTATTCATTTACTTTGTACTCTTCTCCGGTGGGTGGAGAACTCCTGTACCATACGACAGACAGGATACACGGCAAGCTGACTGCAAAGGAGCGCGGATACGATTTTACCATTCTGGACGGCGAGGCCAAGATGGAGAGTTTCATAATAAACGCATACTATGTCTTCAATCCCAAGAAGTTTTCCTACGCCTCCGCGATGAGTTATTCCAAAATCCAGAAAAAGAGCGCAGGCAGCTTCCTGGGAGGCATTACCTATAATCAGACAAAGCTGACTGCATACGATCAGGTTTTACGGGGAATGATGGGGGGAATAAACAAGATCTTCCTGAGACAGTTCTCGTTTGGCGTAGGCTATGCCTACAACTGGGTGCCGGCTAAAGGGCTGACATTCCATATTTCCGGAATTCCTATGCTTCTGATAACCACCAAGTCCGCAACCAAGAACACCGGAGATGACTGGAGCGACAGCCAGAAGGAGGAACAGAAAAAACTCTTCGGGAAAAAGACTCACGTCTCTTATACCCACATGGGCAGGGCATCTGTCAGCTATGCTTTCAGCGACAGGTTTCTGGCCGGATATTCCGCTTATTACAACTTCTTCAGGGTTGGCAAGCACTCAGCATACTACGCCAGCACGGAAGACTGGAACATGCGTTTCTTTGTGGCTTTCAGGTTCTAGCGCCTTTTCTTGAACGGGTTTCTGGAAAGAAGATAGTTCACTCCTAGCACAACGTGCACATTTGCCTCATACAGAGGTATGAACTGGCTGTTCATGTTGAAGTAATAGCTGTCGCTTCCGATATAGGCGCTGAACTTCTTGGCATATACATTGACCATGCCTCCCAACTCCCAGCCGAAAGTGGTGTAGGCGGTGCTTAGGGAAAAACTCAGCCATTTGAGCGGTGCTGCATTCAATGACATCCTCAACTCGTTGTAACGGTTTACATGGCTGTTCCTTGTAGTTGCCAGAATACCTACTGACATTTTATTGTAGAACGGCATTTTGAATTCCGCTCCAAGATTGGCATTTATGCTAAGGCTTTGAGTCGAGAAGTTATTCTTTTCCGGAAAGAACTCGTAAACGCTTTTGAATTTGTTGATTACATCGTTGACCACACCCAGGATACTGCCTTTCTCAGAATCTATGGCTTCCATCTGGATAATATAGGTTTTTCCGGCATTTATAGCGTTCACCTTGTTCCTCCATACAATGAAACCGAGGTCGTTCACAGATGCCGATATATTTATGTAATCGTTGATTTCGTATTTGACTCCCAGGTCAATAGCTCCGCCAACGCCTCCAAAGCCAAATGGCTTCCATTTGACTCCGTCCCAATCCATTACATCGTAATCATCGCTCAGGGCGCCCTTCTTGGTTTTGTCGCTGATTCCGCCGCCTGCTCCTGTGATACTGCCATAAGACTGAATACTCCAGCTTAAGCCGTCAAGCTCAGCAATCATATGATTGACCTTTAAATCTATCTTGTTGGTTCCCAAAAGGAGCTTAGCCCTGGCTCCAAGGGTCAGCTTGTCAAACTTTACAGCGGCGCCACTGGCAAATTCCAAGAAAGTTCTGGTATATCCAAAGACATTTGACAGGTCATATACAAAGTGCTCTCCGCCTCCCTTCATGAAATCGAACAGGCCGTAAGGAATCTTTGCGGAAGTGTTGTTGCGCAAACTGATGTCAAAAGTCTGGAACACATCCCTGTTCCTGACTTTTGTCCAATATCCGACTGATGCTACATTGTAGCTTATATTAATTCCTATCTTGTTGGTTTCGTGCAGTTTGCTAAGAAATTGCTCTCTGTCTACCGATGGGTGCATGAACGTAGCCAGCTTGCCGTCGTGAGGATAGAAAAATGTAGAAAGGCCCACATTGCTGTTGGTACCTGAATTCAGGTTGCTCAGAGGTCCGCCAATGAAACTCTTCTTGGTGGTGAAGGCAGGGTTGAGATGATATGAATAGGTATAGTTGTCTATGAAATATGCACTCTGAAGGTCTTGTCCCTGGCTTTCTGAATAACTGGCCAGCAATAATGCCATAGATGCCAGCAGTGCTTTTATGGTGGTTGTGGCTGATCTCATCTCCTATTGCTGATTTTTCTTGATTCTGAAATTAATTCCTTTAGGAAGCTGTACCCTCACATTTTTCAGAGCAAGGCCCAGGTGCTTGTCGATGAACATGGAAGAGGTTGGCATGGATTTGACCTTCAATACAATGTCGAAGCCGTCAAATCCAAGACCGGACTGAGTCTGTTTCGGCGATATGACAAGTATGCCGTCTGCGGCTGACGGAGTCTCTGCCGTTCCTGGAGGCAGGGTTACATTATCAAGGATTGATACGACATCAGGTATCTGATTCCCAAGAGTATCCAGTACGTGGCTGCTAAGGTCAAACTCGAAAGGCAAGGTGTTGTGGAATACTATGTAAAACTTGATTTCCGGAATGCCGAAGTCTCCGAGATTGATGAATTCCAGCCCGTGAAGCTCGTAATGACCCAGCTCGAAGTCGGTCAGGACCTGCCCCATTGGGTCATATACGAAATTGCTGTCATCGTCTTTCGTGAAATACTGGCGTGCATGCTCGGAAAGAAGGTTGTTAATCCTCAATGTAGTGAAACTGCCTATGGGGACAGCCACCTGAGAACCGGCATTGATCTCGTAGTCTATGTTCTTCTCGCTGAGGTCGTAATCCTTGTCAACTGAACACGACGCAAGCAGGCAAAACAGGAGCGGGATCAAAACCCTGGATGATGTCTTTTTCATAGAATTCATTTTTTTATTGAATGATGGAGCATTTCCCAAAAATAAGAAAAAAAGGTTTATAATGGATTTTAATCTATCTTTGCAGGCATATTTAATATTTATGCATATGAGAAAGTTGAATTTTGCTGTATTGTTTACAGTTTTGGCTTCAGGTTTTCTGATGGTTCCGGGCCGTTCCATGGCACAGGAGCAGGAGAAAGCCTTTGACAGAAATCACTGTTTTGACCTTTATGTGGGCGATATCTACTACACGCCAAAGAGCAAGAATGTTAAAACAAGTTCCAAGGTTCTGGATGTCATCGCATCTGTAGTTTCAGGCGAATTCACTGAAGATCACGACGGTTATGCCGATGCTGTTACCTCACAGATAGTAAAGGGCCTGGCCTCGGCTTTCCGCTTCAAGGTTTATGACAGGATGTTTGACGAAAATTCTGACAATGGAGAATATGCCCTTACGATAGACGGTAACGTTGCAAGCATCACGACTACCGCAAAAACGGTAACCCATGAGAAAAAGGAAAAGGATGGAAAGGTAAAGAAGACCACTACCGAGGAATACAGGGCTGTAATCCTCTTCACTCTTACCCTCAAGGACCTGAACGGCAATGTAATCAACAGCAACACTTTCAGTGTGGAAAGTAACGAGTCTTCTTCCAGCTGGTTCGGATCCCGCCAGAAGGCACTCGAGAGGGCTATTTCATATGTGCCGGGCTATGTTGCCAGGTATTATGACGAGGTTTATCCTCTGACTGCAGATATCATCGAAGTTGGTGCTGATCGAAACAACAAGCAGAAGGAAGTATACATAGACTTGGGATACTCCCACGGAGTATATGTTGACCTGACTTTCGGAGTTTACCAGATAACTTACATAAACGGACGCACTTCCAGGCATTACCTTGGCAGAATCAGGGTTAAGGAAATCCAGGGTCCCGATGTAAGCTACTGCAAGGTTGTAAGCGGCGGAAAGGACATCAAGAAATGCCTTGACAACGGCACTGAACTTCTTATTATTTCAAGACACTGATCCATTTTTGTTACCTATGAAAAGACTTTTGCTTTTGACAGCGGTCCTTATGGCCGTTGCACCGGTGGTATATGCCGGCGATTACCTTACCAACACAAACCAGAGCATAAGATTCCTGAGAAATCCTTCCCGCACGGGAGCTGTAGGGATAGACGGAGTTTATTATAATCCTGCCGGAGTATCGTTCATGAAAGAAGGATGGCACTTCCAGTTTAACTGGCAGAGCCCTCACCAGAAAAGAGATGTGTATTCCAATTACGGGTCGTTATATGGCGCCAACTATCTGAACCCAGGCATCGCTGAGGCTGACGGATCATTCAGCCGCAGGTTCAGGGGCAAGGTAGACGTTTTGATTCAGCCATCCCTTTTTGCCGCCTACAATATGGGTGACTGGTCTTTCCAGTTTGGATTCGGAGTTATCGGAGGAGGCGGAGAATGCAAGTTCAATCAAGGAATAGGGGCCTTTGAAGCCCTTGTGGGCCAGATGGGTATGAAGAAAATGGCGGAAAAGGGAATGCCCTTCGGAGGTTACAGCCTTAACCAGTGGGTTGAGGGAAAGTCATTCTATTATGGAGTCACAGTTGGTGCTGCCCGCAAGATCGGGGATAAACTTAGCGTCAGTCTTGGTCTGAGGGGAATCATAGCTTCAAACCATTTCAAGGGAAGTGTTGAAGACATTACTTTCCGCACTGCAGGCGGAATAATAGTCAATGCTGACAATACCTATCTCCTTGACTGCAGGCAGAGCGGATTCGGCATTGCTCCTATCATAGGAGTGGATTTCCGCCCGAACCAGTATTTGAATCTGGCTCTCAGATATGAGTTCAGAACCCGTCTGGAAGTTGAGAGCAAGGCGAAGAACAACGACGCGTTCAACAATCTGGCAGCAGGCCTGCCGACATTCTCCAAATATCTGGACAAGGCAAAGCACAATGCCGACATGCCATCCATGCTGGCATTAGGAGTTGAGGTAAGCCCTCTTCCTTACCTGAGGATAGATGCCGGATATAACCACTATTTCGACCTTGATACAAAGCAGTGGAACACTGATTTGCTGAAGGATACGGATGAGTTGACTTTCGGCGTGGAATATGATGTGACTAAGATGGTGGAGGTTAGCGCCGGAATCCAGCATACATTCTACAGCCAGAAGGAAGAAAACTATTCAGATATGAATTTCAACCTCAGCTGTACTTCTGTCGGATTTGGAGTAGGGGTAAAAGTGTCAGATCACGTGACTGTCAATGCTTCTTACTTCCATTCCTTCTATCAGGACCATACCAAGTCGAATACGCCTAATCCTGGTTATTCCACTTACAGCCGCACAAACAGTGTAATTGGACTTGGAGTTGATTTTACCTTCTAGGCAAAAAGTTTAGCCGCGCTATAGTTTCTGTGGGCAGAAAAGATTATCTTTGAGGTAACATATATTTCAACGATATGAGTACCATAATGATAATAGAACTGCTCATAGTGCTTGCGGCACTGTATGTCGGTTCCCGTTATGGCAGTCTTGCACTGGGCGCAATCTCAGGCATAGGCCTGGCCATTCTGGTCTTTGGCTTCGGGATGAAGCCGGGAACTCCCCCAACAGACGTAATCTACATAATCATCGCAGCAGTAACCTGCGCCGGAACACTCCAGGCCTCGGGCGGTATGGACTGGATGATACAGATTGCGGAGAAGATGCTGAGGAAACATCCCGGAAACATTACTTTCCTGGCTCCGATTACCACTTTTTTCCTTACCGTCCTGGTAGGAACCGGGCACGTCGTCTATACACTGATGCCTATCATCTGCGATATAGCCCTCAAGAAGAATATCCGTCCGGAAAGGCCTTGCGGAGTGGCTTCCATAGCTTCTCAGGTGGGTATTACATGTTCTCCGATCGCGGCCGCCGTTGTGGCTTTCGTAACCATTTCCAATGCCAACGGTTTTATGGTGTCTATCCCGCAGGTTCTGATGATCACGATTCCGGCCTGCCTTTGCGGCCTGATCTGCGCTTCCATTTACTCGTATCGCAGAGGAAAAGACCTTGACAAGGATGCAGATTTCCTGCGCAGGAAGTCAGATCCTGAGACCTATAAGTATATGTACGGCAACAGCGCCACAACCCTGGACAAGAAGATCAGCAAGAGCGCCAAGAGGTCGGTATACGTGTTCCTGGGAGCATTGCTTGTAATCGTTTTCTTCGCTTTCTGCCAGATGATCCACGTGGACAAGAACGGGGAGAGCATCACACTTGCACAGCATATGGGCATCCCTAAGATGAACATAATCATCCAGATCATAATGCTTACGGCTGCTGCCGCAAACATTATGTTCTGCAGGGCTGAGCCTAAGAAGGCTGTCGGCGGGGCAGTTTGGCAGAGCGGAATGGTTGCAGTTGTGGCTATCTACGGAATCGCCTGGTTGGCAGATACTTATTTCAGCAACTATCTGGACCAGATGAAGCTAATGCTGGCAGACCTGGTATCCAATTACCCTTGGTCAATCGCTTTCGTGTTCTTCCTGGTGAGCGTGCTTATCAATTCCCAGGGAGCCGTGGTTGTGGCCATGCTTCCTTTGGCCTACGAACTCGGTATTGCCGGTCCGGTTCTTCTGGGTATCCTCCCGAGCGTTTACGGATACTTCTTCATTCCTAACTATCCGTCGGATATCGCAACCGTAAACTTTGACCGTAGTGGTACCACGGTGATAGGCAAGTATCTGCTTAACCATAGCTTTATGATACCTGGCCTTATTTCCGTGACTGTTTCCACAGTAATAGGCTACCTTCTCACGACAACGGTATTCTCCGGCTATTTTGCCGGTTTCATCCAATAAGACATATTTATGCGTAGAATAATCTTAATCCTTGCAGTCATTCTGAGCCAGGCTGCGGTCCTTTACGCCCAGCCTAAGGTCATAGCCCACAGGGGATACTGGAATATTAAGGGGAACATCCTTCCGCACAATTCCCTAGCGTCTTACAGGGCTGCGGACAGCATAGGGGCATATGGCTCTGAGTTTGATGTTAATTTGACTTCAGACAACCAGCTTATAGTCTGCCACGGTCCGAGGATCGTATCACTTCCCGATGTGCAGAAAGAGACATTCGAAACAGTGAGAGGGGAGAGGCTTTCCAACGGTGAGGCCCCGCCTTCACTGGACGAATACTTGTCGCTGATAAAGAAATGCAAGATCCGCCCTGTGCTTGAAATCAAGGAGGATTATCGCGACAAGGGTGGATATCTTCCTGTATTCGAGAAGGTTGCCGAGGCTTTAAAGAAGCACAGGATGAATATGGACGATATGACAATTATCTCCTTCAGCCTGGAAGTGTGCAAGGCGGCAGCCAAGAAGTATCCGAAGACAGTGGTCCAGTATCTTGGGGGAGAGAAATCTCCTCAGGAGCTGAAGGCCTTGGGCATAAAAGGCTTGGATTACCATTATTCTGTATTCGACAAGCATCCTGAATGGGTTGGGCAGGCTCACAGTCTCGGTATGGATGTCAATGTCTGGACAGTGGACAGGAAAGCAGACATCAAGCGTATGGTGGATTTAGGTGTGGACCAGATAACCACCAACAACCCTGTCACCGCCCAACAGATAATAGACGGAACCCTTCCTAAGAAAGTGCTGATAATCGGAGCCCATCCCGATGATCCTGAGACAGGCTGCGGCGGAACTATGATCCTTATGAAGAGAGCCGGCTATGATGTCAAGTGCGTGTATCTGACAAGGGGTGAGGCAGGTATAGCTGGCAAGAATAACGATGAGGCTGCAGCCATAAGGAGCGAAGAGGCAAGAAATGCCTGTGCTGTCACGGGTGCCGAATACCGCTTTATGACACAAATTGACGGACAGACAGAGATAACCAAGGAGCGTTATGATGAGATGCTAAAGCTCATTAGAGAAGAGGAGCCGGATATAGTCTTTACACACTGGCCTATAGACGGGCACAGAGACCACCGCATTTGCTCTATACTGGTTTATGACAGTTGGAGAAGAAGCGGCCGTGTCTTTGACCTGTATTATTTCGAAGTAATGAGCGGAACTCAGACACAGAACTTCCAGCCTACTGATTATGTGGATATTTCATCGGTTGTTGAAGAAAAGCACAATGCCTGCTGGTGCCACGTAAGCCAGGATATGCCGCCACTGTTTGAGGGATGGCACACGCCTATGGAAGTGTTCCGCGGTATCGAGAACCGCTGCAAAGCTGCCGAGGCATTCGTCCGCCAGACTGACGGCAACAGGATTTTTGAGTCATTAAACCTTAAAACAAAATAAATCTATGAAAAAACTGCTGTATTTGATTGCGTTTGCCGGGTGTGCCGCAATGCTGCTGTCCTACTGCAAGAACAATACTCCGGCTACCGAGGCCAACAATCAGGATAAAGTCACACCTGCAGCCGCTGACACCCTTGATGTCGAGAAGCTGTATGCCACCGCTGACAGCTTGACAATTACCCCTCTGGGGAAGATCCGCAAGAATCCGCTCGACGGGGATGTTATTGAACACGGGGTTAACAATGCATGGAGGAAACTGAGCATCGTGGTTCCCGGACAGGAAACCTCCGATGTCCCTGACATGAAGGCAATTTTAAAGGCAATCGCCGAGGTTTATCCTATGCCGATGCTGCTGGCTTGTTTAAACGGCAATACCAAAGCAACCATAGTGGAAGATGAAGCCAATCATTTCATTTCTTTAGTAGAGGATTTTTATGAAAATGCGGACTACAATGATAATTTCCGCCTTAAAGCCTGGCAGTTCTTCTATCCTGAAACCTGGGCAATAGGCCTTGCATACCACAGGTTATGGGACGGTGATGATGGGATAGGGGTTTACCAGAACCTGATGTTCTGGAACTATGACCCTAAGGGAGACAAGACACTGAAGCCGCTTAACACCGATGAGTATTTCCTTCCGGAATACACTCCTCAAAGAGGCTTGGTGGTCTTTCACGCCAATGGCGATAACATTGACTTTGACGGCGGTGCTGACCCTGAACTCTACTGGAAGTGGAACGGCCACTGGTTCGACTCCTCCGCTCCACAGAATTAATAAGGCACTTTAGTGCCCGGCCGGGTAGGCCGTGATACCCCTTGAGGGGTGCGCACTGAGTGCGCGGGGTGATAAAAATAAATGAGCAGATTTTGCAATCTGCTCATTTATTTATAGCAAATAGCTTGACTATTTGCTATAGTCGTAGAAGCCCTTTCCTGTCTTGCGTCCGAGAAGGCCTGCGCGTACCATCTTCCTGAGAAGCGGATGTGGACGGTACTTGCTGTCTCCGAACTCGTTGTAGAGAACTTCCATGATTGCAAGGCAGACATCCAGACCGATGAGGTCTCCGAGAGCCAGAGGTCCCATAGGATGGTTGGCGCCCATCTGCATTGCGGCATCAATCTCCTCCTTGGTTGCGATACCGTCTGCCAGGATTCCAACTCCCTCGTTTACAAGAGGAATAAGGATTCTGTTTACAACAAAGCCAGGAGCCTCGTTAACAGATACAGGGCACTTGCCGATAGCCTTTGCTATCTCTACAACCTTGTCGTGAACCTCAGGGGAGGTGAGCTGACCCTTGATAACCTCAACCAGCTTCATCAGAGGAACCGGGTTGAAGAAGTGCATTCCAATCACGTTCTGAGGACGTGTGGTGAATGCTGCTATAGCTGTGATACTCAGCGAAGAAGTATTGGAAGCAAGGATGGCCTCAGGCTTGCAGACCTTGTCCAGGGTCTCCCAGATTTCCTTCTTTACCGCCATATCCTCGGCAACAACCTCTATTACGAGGTCTGCGTCCTTGAGATCCTCATAATTGAAAGTGTCCTTGATTCTGGCGATAATCTCGTCTTTTACACTTGCCTCCATCTTTCCCTTTTCAACACTTCTGTTGAGGAATTTCTCGATGGCTTTGTGTGCTCTTGCAAGAGATGCCTCGCTGCGTCCCTTGAGGAGAACGTCGTGACCTGCGGTAGCGAATGCCTGTGCTATGCCGTGGCCCATTGTTCCGTTTCCAACAACTGCAACTAACATTGTACTAAAGTTTTAAATTGTTAATGGTTATAATGTGTGTTATTTGTTTTTCCATTCTGCAGGCCTCTTCTCGAAGAAAGCCTTCATACCTTCCTTCTGGTCTTCGGTCGAGAAGCAGAGGGCGAAAAGGTCGTTCTCAATGGCGATAGCCGTGTCTATATCTGTCTGCATTCCGCGGTTGATGGCCTCCTTGCTGAGCCTTACGGCGATAGGGGCGTTCTTGGCTATGGTCTTTGCCAGGGTCAGGGCCTCGTCCATAAGCTGTTCCGGTTCAACGACCCTGTTAACCAGACCGATTCTGAAAGCCTCGTCTGCAGTGATAGCTTTTGCGGAATATATTAACTCTTTAGCCCGGCCTTCACCGACGATTCTAGGAAGCCTCTGGGTCCCGGAGAAGCCCGGAGTGATACCCAGTCCAACCTCAGGCTGGCCGATCTTCGCCTTTACGGAAGCTATGCGTATATCGCAGGAAAGGGCCAGCTCACAGCCGCCGCCGAGAGCGAAGCCGTTGATGGCAGCAATCACAGGTTTTCCGAGAAGTTCAATCTTGCGGAAGACTTTGGAGCCCTGGACCCCGAAATCCTTGCCCTGTGCGGCGTTCATGGTGCTCATCTGGGAGATGTCCGCCCCGGCCACGAAGGCCCTGCCTTCACCTGTCAGTATTACGACATTGGTCTGAGGATCGTTTTCAATTTCCGAGAACACCTGGTCCAGTTCTGCAAGGACTTGTGAATTAAGGGCGTTCATGCTCTGGGGATTATTGATCTTTACGATGCGGATGTTTCCTTCCTGCTGAAGGATGAGGTTTTTGAATTCCATATAGCGAAATGTGTTTAATTCTTGTTCAGGACATCCCGTCCTGCATCTTGCGAAGTTACTTAAAATTTTGCGAAATAAAAATATAACATCGTTGTTATTTTTTTCGGACATTTTGATTATATTTGCTTGGATTAAGAAAGTGTAAAACAAAGTGCAAAACAAATAATATTCAAATCGTTTTCTTATGGATAAAAGAATTTCATTACAGGAAGCCGTTTCTATGGTAAAGGACGGTATGACAATTATGGTGGGAGGTTTCCTCTCAGCCGGTTCTCCTCTGGATATCCTCGACGCCCTTGCAAAGAGCGACGTCAAGGATCTGACCCTCATCTCCAACGATACTGCATATCAGGGGATAGGAGTAGGCAATCTGATCGGTGCCCATAAGATCAAGAAACTCTATGTTTCCCATATCGGAACCAATCCTGACACAGCCGCCCAGATGAACGCAGGCGAGCTTGAGATCGAATTCTGCCCTCAGGGAACCCTGGCAGAGAGAATCCGCTGCGGCGGAGCGGGCCTTGGCGGAGTCCTCACCACTACCGGAATGGGAACCGTCATCGCCGAGGGAAAACCTACAGTAGAGGTTGACGGCAAGACTTATCTGCTCGAGAAGCCTCTCAGGGCTGATATTGCCCTTATCGGCGCTACCGTTGCAGACGAAAGGGGAAACTGCATCTATGTGGGTACTTCCCAGAACTTCAACCCTCTGATGGCCGCTGCTGCAGACGTTGTAATCGTTGAGGCAGAGAAGATTGTGCCTGCAGGAGAAATCAAGCCTGAGGCAGTTATCACACCTCATGTCTTCGTTTCCCACATCTACCAGTCTACCAACAACCTTCAGAAAGTAAGAGAATAGTATGGCAGTAAAATCTTTGATCAGGGTAAGAATGGGCGGTGAAGACGCCCATTACGGCGGAGGCCTTGTTGACGGAGCGCACATGCTGAAACTTTTTGGCGACGTGGCTACCGAACTTCTCATCATCAACGATGGTGACGAGGGACTTTTCAAGGCATATGACAATGTTGAATTCATCGCCCCTGTATATGCAGGAGACTATATCGAGGCTACTGGCGAGATAACCAACATAGGCAACACATCCCGCAAGATGACATTCGAGGCACGCAAGGTCATCGCACCTCGTCCAGACGTATCTGACTCAGCAGCAGACGTTTTAGAAGAGCCAATCGTAGTATGCCGCGCAAGCGGAACCTGCGTGGTTCCACTTAAATGCCAGAGAAAAAAGTAAGGATTATGGACAAACTGATAATCACAGCCGCCATTTGTGGCGCAGAAGTTACCAAGGCCCAGAATCCTGCCGTTCCTTACACTGTTGAGGAGATTGTCAGGGAGGCAAAGAGCGCTGTTGACGCCGGTGCGGCCATCGTGCATCTTCACGTAAGATGGGACGACGGTACTCCAACCCAGTCCAGAGACCGCTTCCAGGAGTGCGAAGAGGCAATCCTGAAGGTTTGTCCTGACGTAATCCTCATCCCTTCCACGGGTGGAGCAGTAGGAATGACACCGGACGAGAGGCTTCAGAGCACGGACACCGATCCGCTGCCTGAGATGGCCACCCTCGACTGCGGAACCTGCAACTTCGGAGACGAGATCTTCGACAACACAATGCCTACAATGAGGGCTTTCGGCGCCCGGATGATGGAACGCGGCATCAAGCCTGAGTACGAGTGCTTTGAGATGGGACATCTGGATACAATCCTCAACATGGCCCGCAAAGGCCAGGCTCCCGGGGCTCCTATGCAGTTCAATTTCGTTCTCGGAGTACCTGGATGTACACCGGCTACCGTTGCCAACCTCTGCTGGCTTGTTAACGGAATTCCTGAAGGCAGTACCTGGACAGTTACCGGAGTAGGCCGCCACGCATTCCCGATGGCCGCAGCCGCTATCGCCATGGGCGGTAACGTAAGGGTTGGCTTTGAGGACAATCTCTATCTGTCAAGAGGCGTTCTGGCTCCGTCCAACGGCGCCCTGGTTGAGAAGGTCGTCCGCCTGGCGAACGAACTCGGAAGGCCTGTAGCCAACAGCCACGAGGCCCGCGAGATACTCGGTCTAGCACCACGCAAATAATCAAATCGTTGAACAACAATAAAACACAAGACAAACAATATGCAAAAACATGGAAATCGCTACGGTACCCACCGTGTAATCGAGCCTGTAGGCGTTCTGCCGCAGCCAGCCAACAAGTTGGACAACAATATGGACGAGATCTACGACAACGAGATTCTCATAGATGTCCAGACACTCAACATAGACTCAGCTTCTTTCACTGATATCCACAACTATGCAAAGTCCCAGGCCAAGAATCCTAACGACGAGGCCGAGGTAATGGAGGAAATCAAGAAGGAGATGCTCCTTAACGTGGAGCTTCAGGGCAAGCACCGCAACCGCCGTACCGGTTCCGGAGGTATGCTTCTGGGAACAGTCGAGAAGATCGGAGACGCCCTAAAGGGCAAGATAGACCTGAAGGAGGGCGACCGCATCGCTACTCTGGTTTCCCTGTCCCTGACTCCTCTCAGAATAGACGAGATTCTCAACATCAAGGCAGATGTTGACCAGGTAGACATCAAGGGAAAGGCCATCCTCTTCGAGAGCGGCATCTACGCTAAGATTCCTAACGATATGCCTGAGAAGCTGGCTCTTAGCGCTTTGGACGTAGCAGGAGCTCCTGCCCAGACTGCAAAGCTCTGCCAGTGCGGACAGACTGTAGTAATCCTTGGCGCAGGCGGAAAGAGCGGAATGCTCTGCTGCTACGAGGCCAAGAAGAGGGTAGGCGTCACCGGTAAGGTTATCGGTCTTGCCAACAGTCCAAAGTCTACCAACCGTATCAAGGATCTCGGCTTCTGCGATGTTGTAGAGAGCGTTAAGGGAATGACTCCAGTACAGGTTTACGAACTTGTAAGCAAGCTCACAGACGGCAAGATGGCAGACGTTACCATCAACTGCGTAAACGTTCCGGACCAGGAGATGACAGCAGTGCTCTGCACCAAGGACGACGGTATCGTTTACTTCTTCTCAATGGCTACCAGCTTCACAAAGGCTGCATTGGGAGCAGAGGGTATCGGAGCAGATGTCAACATGATTATCGGCAACGGCTATACCAAGGGTCACGCCGAGATCACTCTCCAGGAACTCCGCGAGTGCGAGAAACTGAGAAAGATATTTGAGGAACTTTACGCTTAATTACTGATTTTATGGCAGTTTCAAGAAGAAAACAGCTCTTTCCCGAGGTTACCGACGCCCAGTGGAACGACTGGAAATGGCAGGTAAGAAACAGGATTGAGACCCTTGAGAAGCTGAAGAAGTACATAAAGCTTTCCAAGGAAGAGGAGGAAGGCATCCGCAAGTCTCTGAAGACTATCAGGATGGCCATCACTCCATATTATCTGAGCCTTATTGATCCGAACAACCCTGAAGATCCGGTAAGGAAACAGTGCATCCCTACGGTCAACGAGACCCATCGCGCCGAGGCAGACCTTCTGGACCCTCTGCACGAGGATACGGATTCTCCTGTCCCGGGGCTGACCCACCGTTATCCGGACAGAGTGCTCCTGCTTATAACCGACATGTGCTCAATGTATTGCCGCCACTGCACCAGAAGAAGGTTCGCCGGCCAGACAGACGCCGCAACCTCTATGGACAACGTGGAGAAGGCTATCGAGTACATCAGGAACACCCCTCAGGTCAGGGACGTTCTGCTTTCAGGAGGTGACGCCCTGATGGTTCCGGACGAGAGGCTCGAGTACATCATAAGCAAGCTCCGTACAATCAAGCACGTGGAGATAATAAGGATCGGTACCCGTACACCTGTGGTTTGCCCTCAGAGAATCACTCCTGAGCTTTGCAACATGCTCAAGAAGTACCATCCAATCTGGCTCAACACCCACTTCAACCATCCTCAGGAAGTTACTCCGGAGAGCTCTGCAGCCTGCGCAAGGCTGGCTGACGCCGGTATTCCTCTTGGAAACCAGAGTGTTCTGCTCCGCGGTATCAACGACTGTGTGAACATCATGAAGAAGCTGGTTCACGAGCTGGTGAAGATGAGGGTAAGGCCTTACTACATCTACCAGTGCGACCTCTCTATGGGTATCGAGCATTTCCGTACCCCTGTTTCAAAGGGTATAGAAATCATCGAGGGACTGAGGGGACATACCAGCGGCTATGCTGTTCCAACCTTCGTGGTTGACGCTCCGGGCGGAGGCGGCAAGACTCCGGTAATGCCTAACTATGTTATTTCCCAGGCTCCAGGAAAGGTTGTCCTGAGAAACTACGAGGGCGTTATCACAACTTACTCCGAGCCTGAGGATTACAAGCCATCCAAGTGCAACTGCAAGTATTGCAAGGAGAACAAGGAATGCGACGGTGTCGTATCCCTCCTGGAAGGAAAGCAGATGACAATTCAGCCTGCTCACCTTGCAAGGGAGGACAGGGCTGTCAAGTATCGTGCAAAGCTTGCCGCTGCGGCAAAGAAAGCCAAAAAGGCTCCGGCAAAGAAGCCTGCAGCAAAGAAGGTTGCAAAGAAGAAGTAACTGATGCGCAATGTCTTTCATCGGTCAGATACAAAACCTCAAAAGCCTCTCGATAGTAGGGCTGGAGAAGAACACCGGAAAGACAGTGTGCCTGAATTATATCCTGGAAAGGTTACCGTCATCCTTTCACGTGGCGGTAACCTCTATCGGGATAGACGGGGAGAGCAAGGATCAGGTGACCGGAACGGCCAAGCCTGAGATAATACTCAAGGAAGGTACAATATTCTCAACTTCAGAAGTCTTTTACGCCAGAAGGCAACTTCTCAGCGATCTTCTGGAGATTACTTCCGAGAGAAGTTCATTGGGCAGGATAGTCACTGCCCGCGTGGTGAGAGGGGGAAAGGTGATGCTGAGCGGACCTTCGTCTGCCCAATCCCTTTCCAGATGGGTCCAGAGCGTGGAGAAGTTCACGCCGGACCTTACGATAGTGGACGGGGCGCTTTCAAGGCTGAGCAGCGCTTCTCCCATTATCAGTGAAAGTCTGATACTTACGACGGGTGCGGCCTATTCGGCTGATTTGGAGACCCTTGTAAGAAGGACAAAGTTCATTGTGGAACTGGTGCGGCTGGATATGGCAGAGGAAAAGTACCGATCTGCCTTTGACGGCAAGGAAAAGGGCGTATGGGGAATGGACAGTGAGGGGAATATCATAGATTTCCAGGTGGAGTCCTCCCTTGCCATAGACAGGATCAAGGATGATCTGACGGGAAGATGCGAGGCGGTTTTCGTAGCGGGAGCTTTGACGGACAGGTTCCTGGGCTTGATTTCAGACTCCAGGAGAGTAAAGGAGATCGAGCTGGTGGTGAGAGATTTCACCAAGATATTCGTCAATGAGCAGAACTGGAGAATCTTTCTCAGGAAAGGGGGAAGGCTCAGGGTGACTAGACGCAGCAGGCTGATAGCCGTATGCGTCAATCCGGTTTCTCCACGGGGTATCGTGCTGGATTCGGACCTATTGTGCAAGAAAATGTATGAGGCAGTACAAGTGCCTGTATATGATATAGTTAAAAACGGAGACAATATTTAGGATGTTACTGAAAGAATGTCTTGATATTCCTTGCGGGCTGAGGTTCATGGTTGATGAACTCCAGTTGCAGTCGTCTTACGGCCGCAGCCGTCTGCTGCAGTCTCCGTTTATGACCTCAAGGGTGGAAATCCAGAAGGCTTTCACTCTTCTGGGGGATTGCTACCGCACTCTATATGTGGAGGGCGGAGGAGCGGCTTCTTCAGCTCTGGCATCGCTGAAACACAGGCTGATGTGCCTGAGGGACATCAGCGGAACCCTGGACCGTCTTTCAAGGGATGTGGTTCTGGATGATGTGGACCTGTTCGAGATCAAGTACCTGGCACTTCTGGCCGGTAATGTAGCCAGGGAAGCCGCTACGCTAAATCTGGATGGAGTTCATATTCCTGACCTTGAGGCTGTTGTAAGGATACTCGACCCGGACGGGATGAAGATAGAGAGCTTCTACGTATACGACATGTATTCCAAGGAGCTTGGAAGGATAAGGGCGGATATCAGGAAACTGCAGGGTCTTTCACCTGATTTGAAACTCTCATCGCCGAGACTTCTGGAACTGTTGGAGAAAGAGCGGCTGCTGGAAAGGGATATCAGGGAGAACCTCTCCCATATGCTGAAGAACCATCTGTCCGAAATCAAAGAGGGAATGGATGCGTTGGGAGACCTGGATGTGTTGCTTGCCAAAGCGTTGCAGATGAAGATGATGGGCCTTTGCATCCCGAAGATTTCTGATGATTCCAGGACTTCATATGCAGGACTGTTCCATCCTTATGTCGTCCACAAGTATGAGACACAGGCGGCAATCGGGGGAAAGAAGAAAGTGTTCATTCCTGTTGATTTGCAGTTCGGTCTCGAGAGCGTTACCATTATCGGGGCGAATATGGGCGGAAAGACCGTAGTGCTGAAGATGACGGCACTCAACCAGCTGCTTTTCCAGTTCGGCTTCGGAGTGGCTGCCGCATCGGCGACAATAGACATTAAGGAGGATATTAGGGTATGCATCGGCGATGACCAGGACCTTGCCTCCGGTCTGAGTTCCTTTGCAGGAGAGGTAAAGGCGATAGACAACGTGCTGAAGGGAATGGTTACCGGAAGCCGGATGCTGGCCTTGATAGACGAGCCTGCCAGGACCACTAACCCGATAGAGGGTACGGCTTTGGTGACAGCTCTTTTGAACATATTGAAAAACAAGAAAATATCCGTCCTCATGACAACCCACTACAATGTGCCGGGAGATTTCTTCCGCCGCCTGAAAGTGCGAGGACTGGTGGATGGGCAGATGGATTACACCCTGGAAGAGACATCGGAAGGGGAGATCCCGCACGAGGCCATCAACGTGGCCCGCAGCCTGGACATTGACGCAAAGTGGCTGGACGAGGCGGAAAAGATATTGAACGAAAACAAAGATTAATATAAGTACTTCACGACTAACTGACTGAATATGCAGAGTAAAGTAGGTTTAGATTTTGAGAAAGTCGCTTTGGCCAAATCCTTGGCAGAGAAGGTTGCGGTCGAAGTTCAGGCTTTTGTGGAGCGCTATACTACCGTCGCTACGGAAAGGACAATCGCCCGCGCCCTGGGCATAGACGGCGTGGACGAGAGTGCCGTCCCGCTTCCCAATGTCCTGGTAGATTCGCTCAAGGAGAAAGGGGTGCTGTCGCAGGGAGTGATGTTCTACATTGCCAATGCGATGATAGCCACAGGCCTTTCTCCGCAGCAGATTGCTGAAAAAATTGCAAACGAGGGCTTCGATATCACAAAGGAAGCCCGCATTACGGATCCTAAGGTCCTTCAGGCTGCTGTTCAGCCTGTGATTGACGCGACCATAGAAAGGATCCGCAATCACCGCCTTCGCAGGGAAAAATATGTTGCCGAGTACGGAGAGGACCGCGCCCGCCCATACATCTATGTGATTGTGGCCACGGGTAACATCTACGAGGATGTTGTTCAGGCCCAGGCCGCTGCAAGGCAGGGAGCGGATATCATTGCCGTTATCCGAACCACTGGCCAGAGCCTTCTGGACTATGTGCCTTACGGAGCAACCACAGAAGGATTCGGCGGAACGTTCGCCACCCAGGAGAACTTCCGCATAATGCGCAAGGCACTGGACGAAGTAGGTGAGGAACTTCACCGCTACATCCGCCTCTGCAACTACTGCTCTGGACTTTGCATGCCTGAGATCGCGATTATGGGAGCCCTTGAGGGTCTGGATGTTATGCTCAACGATGCGCTTTACGGAATCCTCTTCCGCGACATCAATATGCAGCGCACCCTGATAGACCAGTATTTCTCAAGGATAATCAACGGCTTTGCCGGAGTAATCATAAACACTGGAGAGGACAACTATCTCACAACCGCAGACGCCATCGAGGCCGCGCATACCGTGCTGGCTTCAGACCTAATAAACGAGCAGCTGGCTCTGTTCGCCGGTCTGCCTGAGGAGCAGATGGGACTGGGCCACGCATTCGAGATGGATCCTATGCACAAGAACGGATTCCTTCTGGAACTTGCCCAGGCACAGATGACAAGGGAAATCTTCCCTAAGGCTCCGCTGAAGTATATGCCGCCTACAAAGTTCATGACCGGAAATATCTTCAGGGGCCATATCCAGGACGCCCTGTTCAACATCGTGGGCATCTGGACACATCAGGGCCTCCAGCTTCTGGGTATGCCTACCGAGGCGATCCACACACCGTTCATGAGCGACCGTTTCCTTTCAATCGAGAACGCCAACTACATTTTCAACAATCTCCACGATATCGGAGAGGAAGTTGAGTTCAAGGAGGGAGGAATCATCCGCAGCCGTGCAAAGGAAGTTCTGGACAATGCTATCGCCCTGCTTAAGGAAATGACCACCGAGGGTCTTTTCAACACCCTGGAACAGGGCAAGTTCGGCGATGTGAAACGTCCTAAGAACGGCGGTAAGGGACTTGACGGCGTGACCGAGAAGGGCGCCAATTACATGAATCCGTTTGTTGAACTGATGAAAGGGAGGAAATAGATATGAGTGAAGGTCTATATTCAATGGAGGCCAAGAATTACGACAAGACTCTTGACCTTAAGAAAGTGAAGCCGTACGGAGATACGATGAACGACGGCAAGGTGCAGCTCAGTTTCACCCTCCCTGTTCCGGCCGGTCCGGAAGCCATCGAGGCCGCAAAGCAGCTGCTGAAGAAGATGGGATTCGAGAACCCTCTGGTAGTGTTCTCCCAGGAGCTTACACCGGGCTTCACCTTCTTCAACTGCTACGGAAGCAGCACTATGACAGTTAATTACGCAGACATATACGTACCAAAGGTAGAATCCAAGACTATGAGCATGGAGGCTTGCGACGATTTCATTCAGGAAAAAATCGGACGCCCTCTGGTGGTGGTTGGAGCCAGCACCGGAACCGATGCCCACACGGTAGGTATAGACGCGATTATGAATATGAAGGGATATGCCGGACACTATGGTCTGGAGCGTTACAGGATGATCGAGGCATACAACCTTGGCAGCCAGGTTCCGAACGAGGAGTTCCTGGCAAGGGCCATCGAGCTCAAGGCGGATGCGCTTCTTGTAAGCCAGACTGTAACGCAGAAGGACGTGCATATCCAGAACCTGACCAACCTCATCGAGCTTATGGACGCTGAGGGATTGAGAGACAAGATGATAGTGGTCTGCGGCGGAGCCCGTATCAGTCACGAGCTTGCAAAGGAGCTTGGATATGACGCAGGATTCGGCACCAACACCTATGCTGATGATGTGGCTAGCTTCATCGCTGAGGAATTCGTTAAAAGGAACAATAAGTAACTAACAATATTAATTCATTAAATATTCGATTATGGATAAACAGCAAATTAGAGAGTTTATTGCCAAGCGTGCTGCCCTGGAAGTAAAGGACGGTGACGTTGTGAATCTGGGTATCGGTCTTCCTACCCTTATTCCTAACTATCTCCCTGAGGGAGTGACTGTGACAATCCAGTCTGAGAACGGATGCCTTGGAATGGCTGCAGATCCTGCACTTTCCGGCGGAACAAGGGATCCTCACTGGATCGATGCCGGTGGCGGATACATTTCCCACGAGGCAGGTGCCGCATCCTTCGACTCCGCTACCAGCTTCGGTATGGTTCGCGGAGGCCACATCAATGTAACCTTCCTCGGCGCTCTGGAAGTTGACGAGAAGGGTGACCTTGCAAACTGGATCATCCCTGGAAAGAGAGCTCCTGGAATGGGTGGCGCCATGGACCTTCTGGTTGGTGCCAACAGAGTTATCCTCACGATGGAGCACACTGCGAAGGGCAACCCTAAGATCCTGAAGAAGTGCCATTTGCCTCTTACAGCAGCAGGACAGGTCAATATGATCATCACCGAGATGGGTGTAATGAACATTACCCCGGAAGGAATCGTCCTCAGCGAAATCAACCCTGAATTCACTGTTGAGCAGGTTCAGGCCGCAACCGAGGCTACGCTTATCATTTCACCGGATTTGAAAAAGATAGAACTTTAGAAATTTAACAATATGGATTTCGAACTTACTAAATCCCAGAAGCTCTTCCAGCAGATGATCAAGGAGTTCGCCGACAAGGAGGTGAAGCCTATCGCTGCAGAAGTGGACGAGGAAGAGAAATTCCCTACGGAGAATATCAAGAAGCTCGGAAAGCTCGGCGTACTGGGTATCCCGACTCCTAAGGTTTACGGCGGAGCAGGTGGAGACCACGTAATGTACACCATTGCAGTAGAGGAGCTTTCAAGAGTTTGTGCAACTACAGGCGTTATCGTTTCCGCTCATACTTCCCTCTGCGAGGACGCTATCCTTGACAACGGAACCGAGGAGCAGAAGCAAAAGTACATCCCTAAGCTTGCCAGCGGCGAGTGGATCGGAGCCTTCGGCCTTACCGAGCCTAACGCCGGAACAGACGCTTCCGCACAGCAGACTATGGCTGTTACAGACGGAGACGACTACATCCTCAACGGAACCAAGATATTCATCACCAACGCCGGTGAGGCTGATGTCTATGTAATTGCCACAATGACAGACAAGTCCAAGGGCAACAAGGGCATCACCACCTTCATCGTGGAGGCTACAACTCCTGGCTTCTCCATCGGAAAGAAGGAACACAAGATGGGTATCAGGGGCAGCGCTACCTGCGAGCTCATTTTCGAGAACTGCAGGGTTCCTAAGGCAAATATGCTCGGCCCTCTCGGTGGCGGATTCGCTGTTGCGATGAAGACTCTGGATGGCGGACGTATCGGTATCGCCGCTCAGGCTCTGGGTATCGCTCAGGGCGCTATGGACGAGACCGTAAAGTACTGCAAGGAAAGGAAGCAGTTCGGAAAATCGCTGAGCCAGTTCCAGAACACCCAGTTCCAGCTTGCAGACCTGCAGACCAGAATCGAGGCAGCAAGATACCTCGTCAGGGCAGCAGCCTGGAAGAAGGATCACGGAATGCCTTTCAGTGCAGACGCAGCTATGGCTAAGCTCTTTGCAGCCGAGACAGCCATGGATATGACTACCAAGGCTGTCCAGTTCCACGGAGGTTACGGTTACACAAGGGAATATCCTGTCGAGAGAATGATGAGGGACGCCAAGATCACCGAGATCTACGAGGGTACCTCAGAAGTTCAGAGAATGGTTATTGCCGCCAAATTGTTCAAGAAGTAAAAAAGTCTGATTATGAATATAGTAGTTTGTGTAAAACAAGTTCCGGACACTACCGTTGTAAAGATTGATCCGGTAAAGCACACTCTCATAAGAGATGGCGTTCCTTCCATTATGAATCCTGACGACAAGGGCGGTCTCGAGCTTGCCCTTCAGCTGAAGGAGAAGTGCGGTGCTAACGTTACTGTAATCACTATGGGTCCTCCTCAGGCAGACCTGGTTCTCAGGGAAGCTTTCGCAATGGGGGCAGACAGGGCTATCCTTCTTACCAGTAGGGCATTTGCAGGTGCAGATACTCTTGCAACCTCAAACGCTCTTGCCGGCGCACTGAAGGCTATTCCTTACGACCTTATCATCACCGGTCGCCAGGCCATCGATGGAGATACCGCTCAGGTAGGTCCTGAAATGGCTGAGCATCTGGCTCTTCCTCAGGTATCCTATGTTGTTGACTGCGAGTACAAGGGCGGCAACAACTTCAGGGTAAAGAAGGAGACTGAGGACGGCTATGAGATTCTGGATGTTGAGGGTCCAGCGGTATTCACCGTTCTGGCATCCGGCTACAAGGCCAGATACATGAGCGTTGGAGGCATCGTTGACGCTTTCGACCGCCAGGTAGAGATCTGGACAGAGGCTAACCTCGACATTGATCCTGGAAAACTCGGACTCAAGGGTTCTCCAACCAAGGTTATGAAGGCATTTACCAAGGCTACCAAGGCCGCAGGTCAGGTCTATGAGGTTGACGCTGAGCAGGCCGTAGATGTCATCATCGCCAAGATGAAAGAGAAGTTTATTATCTAATTGCCTAATACTGAAAGAAATGAATAAAGCAGATTATAAAGACGTTTACGTTTTCGCCGAACAAAGAGACGGCAAGATCCAGTCTGTTGCTCTTGAACTTTTGGGAAAGGCAAGAGTGCTTGCAGACGCTCTCGGAGAGAAGGTTGTGGCTTTCTTTCCTGGATACAAGAATACTGAAAGCGCAAAGGAACTGATCGCATGGGGTGCAGACAAGGTTGTTGTTATGGACGCTCCTGAACTTGAGCACTATCTCACCGAGCAGTACTCCCAGGCCATGAGCCAGGCTATCGACCATTACAAGCCTAGCATCGTGCTTCTGGGCGCTACCACAATCGGACGTGACCTTGGTCCAAGGCTGGCTTCCAGACTTGCTACCGGTCTTACCGCAGACTGCACCGGTCTGGACATCTCCGAGGAGAGAGAACTCCTTATGACCCGTCCTGCATTCGGCGGTAACCTTATGGCTACCATTATGTGTACCGAGCACAGGCCTCAGATGTCAACCGTACGTCCGGGCGTTATGCAGAAGGGTACCAAGGATGAGAACCGCCAGGGTGAGATCGAAGCCTTCAACCCTACATTCGACCACGCCAAGTTCAAGGTTAAGCTCGTTGAGAGCGTTAAGGAGAACAAGGGCAAGGTAGATATCACCGAGGCAAAGATCCTCGTTTCTGGAGGCCGTGGAGTAGGAAATCCGGAGGGATTTGCAAAGCTCCAGGCTCTGGCAGACGTTATCGGAGCTCAGGTTTCTTCTTCCCGTGCCATGGTTGATGCCGGCGTTATGCCTCACGAGGTTCAGGTCGGCCAGACCGGTAAAACCGTTAGGCCTGCCCTTTACATGGCTTGCGGTATCAGCGGTGCCATCCAGCACCTAGCAGGTATGGAGGAGAGTGATTTCATCATCGCCATCAACAAGGACAAGTTTGCTCCTATCTTCAATGTCGCCGATGTAGGTATAGTAGGTGATGTCCACAAGATCATCCCTATGCTCACCGAAAAGCTCTCCAAGATGATTGTGAAGAAGTAATACTTCTCCGTCATCAAAAAAGACAGGCACCCCGACAAATCAGGGTGCCTGCTTTTTTTTAAAATAATATATAAACAAAGTCTGTTATTTAACCCAGAGATAGGTTCCTTCTCCGCATTCTTTGATCAGGCGGAGCATATATTCTTCAGATACAGTTACACATCCGATAGTGGTCTCGTCTCCAGGATACTGGACATGGATAAATATCGCTGAGCCTTTGCCGTAAACTACAGGATTGGTATTGAAATCTATGACCATTGAATACTTGTAGCATACCTTGTAGCGGCTGAGGTGTTCGCTATGGCTCATGTCCCTGGTGCCCGGTTCCACTTCCACCCAGGTGTTGTAGTCTTCCTTTTCTCCGGACCAGTATGATGTCCTGGTTATTGGCTTGTATGGCAGTGCAGATCCCGGATCCGGCGCATTCCCAAATGAATACAGCACCTTGAACAGCCCAATAGGGGTGGTTCCGTCTCCCTCGTGCCTGTCAGCCTTAAGCCCGTTCTTCCCATACTGGCATTCCACTTCAAAGGCTTTCTCCCAGACACCGCCTTTCCCGTCTGTCCTGTTCCACAGGCTCAATCTGTGGTTCTGTACCAGAATCACCTGTTTAACTTCTTTTGGAAGGGTTTTCAGTTCCTTCTGTCTCTCTGTGTCCCTGTCTGGGCAAAACGCCATCGACACAAGGCAAATAATAGCAAGAATCAGTCTCATGTTCCAAAGATAGTAAATCGTTGGAAAAAACTAGTCCTGGGAGAAATCCTTGATGATTTTCTTGATATCTGCAGGGTTGAGGTGGCCGTATACCTTCTCTCCAACCATTGCCACAGGGGCAAGGCCGCATGCGCCGACGCATCTGAGACAGTCAAGGGAGAAGCGTCCGTCTTCGGTGGTTTCTCCGACATCAATGCCAAGGGTTCTCTTGAATTCTTCCAGGATCTTCTCCGCACCCCTTACATAGCAGGCGGTACCAAGGCAAACTGAAACAGGATGCTTGCCTTTTGGAACCATAGTGAAGAAAGTGTAGAAGGTAACCACACCGTAAACCCTGCTGACAGGGATGTGGAGTTTCTCGGCGATGATGGCCTGAACTTCCATTGGAAGGTAGCCCACAGTATGCTGGGACTCGTGAAGTATGTTGATAAGCTCTCCCGGTTTGTTTCCGAATTTGTCACAGATAGCCCTAATCTTTTCAACGACAGAGTTGCACAATTTTTCCATATCTATTCTGTTTTAGGCTAGTACTTGATTGTTTTGTCTGAGTAATGGGTGTGGAGAAGGGCGTGTGCCTTTTCGCTGAGAGGCTTGCCGAAATACTTCTCGTACATCTCAATAATGCTCTTGTTCTCGTGGCTCTTTCTTAGAGGCATGTTCTTGTCTTCCTCATAGATTGCCTTCTGGCGGGCCTTGATAATCTCGAAGTCTCCGTGATGGAGTGGCTGTCCGCCGCCGCCGATGCAGCCGCCCGGGCAGGCCATGATCTCGATTACGTGGTACTTGCACTTGCCGGCCCTGATCTCTTCCATCAGCTTACGGGCGTTACCCAGGCCGTAGGCAATGGCAACGTTGAGGGCAAAACCGTCGAAATCGATAGTAGCTGTCCTGAGGCTGTCGATACCCCTTACTTCGGTGAAGTCTATCTTAGGAAGAGGTTTGCCTGTGTGGAGCTCGTAAGCGGTCCTGAGGGCTGCTTCAAGCACTCCGCCGGTAGATCCGAAGATAGCAGCTGCGCCAGTGCTTTCTCCAAGAGGATTGTCGAATTCCATGTGAGGCAGGGTCTCGAAGTTGATGTTGGACCTGCGTATGAGGGTTGCAAGTTCCCTGGTAGTGATTGAATAATCTACATCCGGATTGCCGTTGGTGGCGAACTCAGGCCTCTGGCACTCGAATTTCTTTGCAAGACAAGGCATTACGGAAACAACAACCAGTTTCTCGCGCGGAATGTTCATCTTCTCTGCCCAGTAGTTCTTTGCAATGGCTCCGAACATCTGCTGCGGTGAACGGGCCGTTGAAGGATACTGGAGAAGATCCGGGAAGTTATGCTCGTAGAAGTTAACCCATGCAGGGCAGCAGGAAGTCATCAGAGGAATAGGAACGCTCTTGTCTCCCTTCAGGAACTTGGTGAGCCTTTCCAGAAGCTCGCTGCCTTCCTCCATTATGGTTGCGTCTGCAGAGAAATCGGTATCGAAGACATAGTCGAATCCCAGATCCTTGAGAGCAGCAACCAGTTTGCCGGTCACGATGCTGCCCGGAGCGTTTCCGAACTCTTCGCCGAGGGCAACCCTTACAGCAGGGGCGGTCTGGACGATAACGGTCTTTTCAGGATTCTCCAGGTCATCTATAAGCTGGTCTGTATAAGTCCTTTCCGTAAGAGCTCCTACAGGGCATACTGCAACGCACTGGCCGCAGTATGTGCAGTCCGTATCCTTGAGGTTGCGGTTGAAAGAAGGGGCGATGGTGGTGTTGAAACCTCTTCCAACAGCTCCGAGAGCGCCAACGGTCTGGTAGACATTGCACATAGTCTCGCATCTGCGGCAGTATATGCACTTGTCCATATTCCTGACGATGGATGCTGTCATCTCCTTCTTTCTCAGCGACAGTTCTCCTGCATAAGGAGTCTCGTTGATTGCAAGATGCTGGGTAACTGCCTGAAGCTCGCACTTTCCGCTCTTAGGGCAGGTAAGGCACTCGTTAGGGTGGTCGCTGAGCATGAGCTCAATGACAGTCTTGCGGGCCCTGATTACCCTAATGGAGCTGGTCTTTACCTCCATACCCTCTGTGCAGGCGGTGCTGCAGGCAGGGGCCAGGTTTCTTCTGCCCTTGACTTCCACAACGCAGACGCGGCAGGAAGCCGGATGGTTGTCAGCGCAGGTTCCCTTGAGGTTCATGTGGCAAAGCGTAGGGATGACGATTCCTATGCTCTTGGCAGCGTCGAGTATCGTTGTGCCTTCCGGGACAACGACTTTGTGATTATCTATTATCAGTGATATATTCTGTTTCATAATGAGGCTGTTTTAGACAACTGAAACTGCTTTGAACTTGCATCGAGACATGCACATTCCGCACTTGATGCACTTTGAGAAGATGATTGCGTGAGGCTTTCTCGGAACGCCCTCGATAGCTCCGGCAGGACAACCCATTGCGCAGGCGTGGCAGCCGATACACTTCTCAGGATTGATCACGTAGGTGAGCAGGGCCTTGCACTGCTTTGCGCGGCACTTCTTGTCCCTGACGTGCTCCACATACTCGTCCCAGAAATTGCTCAGAGTGGAGAGAACAGGGTTTGGGGAAGTCTGCCCGAGTCCGCAAAGCGCTGTGTCCTTGATGACTCCGGCAAGAGTCTTGAGTTTTTCAAGATCCTGCATAGTTCCGTTTCCGGCAATGATCTTGTCCAGGATTTCCAGCATCCTCTTGTTGCCGATACGGCAAGGAGTACATTTTCCGCAGGACTCTCCAACGATAAAGTCGAGATAGAAACGGGCTACGGAAACCATACAGTTGTCTTCGTCCATTACGATCATACCTCCGGAACCCATCATACTGCCGGCGGCGGTAAGAGTGTCGAAATCGATAGGGGTATCCAGGTGCTTCTCCGTAAGGCATCCTCCTGAAGGGCCTCCGGTCTGAACAGCCTTGAACTGCTTGCCGCCCTTGATTCCGCCTCCGATATCGAAGATAACCTCTCTAAGTGTGGTTCCCATAGGGACTTCGATCAGACCTACGTTGTTGATCTTTCCGGCAAGTGCGAACACCTTGGTTCCCTTGGAACGGTCGCTTCCGATAGAGGCGAACCAGTCCGCTCCCTTGTTGATGATGATTGGGACGTTTGCAAAGGTCTCGACATTGTTCACGTTGGTTGGCTTGCCGTTGTATCCGCTTTCTGCAGGGAACGGCGGCTTGAGGGTAGGTTCTCCTCTGCGGCCTTCCATAGAGTGGATAAGGGCGGTCTCTTCTCCGCATACGAATGCTCCCGCACCGTATCTGATATTTATGTCGAATGAGAATGAAGTTCCAAGGATCTTCTTTCCGAGAAGACCGAGTTCCCTAGCCTGCTTGATGGCAATCTTAAGACGCTCGACAGCAAGAGGATACTCTGCCCTGATGTAAACCAGGCCATGGTTGGCTCCAATTGCATAACCGCAGATTGCCATAGCCTCGACGATAGAGTTAGGATCTCCTTCCATGATGGAACGGTCCATAAATGCTCCAGGGTCTCCCTCGTCGGCATTGCAGACTACATATTTCTCCTTTGACTGGTTCTTGGAAGCAATCTCCCACTTGAGGCCGGTAGGGAATCCTCCGCCGCCTCTTCCCCTGAGGCCGGACTTCTTGATTTCGTCAATCACGGCTTTAGGGCTGCGGTTGAGGAGACAGTCTGCGAGGGCAAAGTATCCGTCGCGAGCTATATACTCCACAATATCCTCAGGGTCAATGAGTCCGCAGTTTCTCAAAGCGATTCTGACCTGCTTGCGGTAGAAGTCCATGTGCTTTGAGTCGGATACTGTAGTCTTGCGCTTCGGATCCACATACAGCAGCCTGTTGACTCTCTTTCCGCCAATGATGTGCGTGGTGAAGATCTCTTCCGTATCCTCAGGCTTAACCTTTGTATAGAAGGTGTTGTCCGGTATTATTTTAACAATAGGGCCTTTTTCGCAGAAACCGAAGCAGCCTGTAGTGATGACCTCAACCTTGCCTTCAAGATTGTTGTCTGCAATCAGTTTCTTGAAATTATCGGCGATAAGATGGCTTTGAGAAGCCTTGCATCCTGTACCACCGCAGGTCAGGATCTGTATTTTAGGTGTTCCCTTCTTCAGGCCACAGGTTGCAGAAGAGTCCTGATGGTCGCTCTGCTCGCGTGGCTTCAGGTGAACACTCGCTCTTTCACGGATTTTCTTCAAATCCTCAATAGACGATATTTTCATAAAACAACGGTAATGCTTTTCTATATTGTTTTCAGGGGTTAAAGATAAGACAAATTTCTTCAATTCCGTAATTATTTTCACAATAATACTGCGAAATCACAAGGATTTTACATTTCAAATCCTTCCAATCTGAAACAATATGTTAACGGGGCCATTCTTCCGGCTGTTGCTAATTTTTTGTTACAAAGCGCTGATAACATGGCCGGCTAAAAACACTGGTCCGTTTTCGTTTCTACATTTGCACCACCAAAGAAAACAAGACTATTATATATTAACATTTAAAAATCAAGATCATGAAGAAGGTATTGTTTATCGCCGTTGCAGCTCTTGCATTCGTAGCATGCAAGAACAACACTCCTGCTCAGGAGGCTGCTGCCGAGGCTACTGAGGCTGCTGCCGAGGTAACTGAGGTTGCTACTGAAGTTGTTGATTCTACAGCTGTTACCGCTGCTGAGGCTGTTCAGGCAGTTGAGGCTGAGGCTAACAAGGTTGAGGAAGTTGCCAACGAGGTTAAGGAAGGTGCAGAGGCAGTTAAGGGTGCAGTTGACGCTGTAAAGGACGCTGCTGAGACCATCAAGAAGTAATCATACTTTTTGACCTTTAATAAAACGGATGACCATCTGGCCATCCGTTTTTTTTTCGGCTCAATTTTTGCGGAATTTGTATCGGTAGCATTATTTTTTTATTTTTGAACCGAAAACTTTATTATTAACCCTTAATACTTCACAATTATGAAAAAGATCATTGCTTTAATGTGCGCTGCCCTGTTCCTGTTCGGTGGAACTTACGCTATGGCATCAACTTCAGTTTCAGAGCCTCAGACCTTCGAAAAATCCAAGAAGAAGGATAAGAGCGGTGAAAAGGTAAAAGCTTCTGACAAGAAGACAGACACCAAGAAAGACAGCAGCAAGGACAAGAACAACAAAGAGTCTACCAAGAAAGACAACAGCAAGTCAGATACCAGCAAGAAATAATCTTGTTATACGGATAAATTAAACGGGACGGATTATTTCCGCCCCGTTTTTGTTTTCTTCCAGTCTGTTTCCTAGAACAGTGCAGTTACCTTGTCTATTACTTCCGTGGCGCTGCAGTCAGGAGAGAGGATAAGGTCTGCCTTTGCGTTTACGTAGTTAAACTCTTTCTTGAAGCGTTTTTCTCCGCCTCCGGTAACGTTAAGCATAATGGTCTGGTCTGGGGTTATCTGGCCTTCCTTAAGGGCCTTTGCCAGGCTGACCACGGCTACTCCGGCGGCCGGATGTATATCGCTGCCTTCGAGTTCTGCGAACATGTCGCAAGCATCCGTAAGCTCTCCGTTGGTGACTTTCTGGAAGTCTCCCCGGGTAGCCATAAGGGCGTCGAACAGGCCTCCTGGAACGGCGAAAGGCGGTTTACGGTTGCTGAGGACAGAAGCCTTGATCTGAAGGGCTTTTAGCCTGCCTTCATTGTCATCCATTGGCAACAGGTTACGGCTAAGTGCTTTCCACGCATCGTACATAGGGGTGAACGGAACGTTCTGGGAAGGAATGAGCTTCATAAGGTTGTCTCCGAAGCGCCCGTCTTCCAGAAGGCGAAGATTGGCCTCATATGCGGCGATTGTTCCCGTGCCGCTTCCGACGGCCTGGAAATAGGCGTCCGGTATCCGTCCTATCACTTCTGCGGCTGAGAGGACGGTTGTGCTCATTCCGTCTCTCCTGGCCACGTTCTTGGCTCCTCCTTCTTCCAGGAACATAGGGGAGGCGTTGAGTTTGGCAGCCAGTGCAATGGCGTCGAAATAGTCGCTTCCTTTAGGAGGACAGATCACTTTTACACAGTCGTTTAGCCTGTCCTTGAACCAAAGGGCGTCCAAGTTGTCTTCCGGTATGGCAATCACCAGAGGTATGTTGTTGTCCGAACATACCTGGGAGAAAGCCCTTGCCGTGTTGCCGGCGGAGGCAACCACCAGGATTCTCTTGTTGTCTGCGGACAGCCTTCCGCATACGGAATAGGCTTCAGTTTCCTTGAAAGAACAGGTGCGCATAGTTGCGCCTTTCTCAGGCCACCATCCGCTGTATGTGATGTATAGGTTATTGAGACCCAGTTTCTTTGCCAGGTGCTCGCTGCGGTAGGTTACAGGGGCGCAGGATCCTTTGAGAGCGCGGCTTACAGGCAGCCAGTCGGAGAACCTGTATAATCCGAAAGACGGATCCTTGAACTCAATCTGTTTCTTGTCATAGATTGCCCTTACGAGGGAAGGGCGGGAATCCTCCGGGTCTGACATAAGCCATCCGGTGTCGTTGAACACTCTGTGGGTCAAGCAGTTTTCCAGGCGGTAGCTAGTCGGTTTGATTTCCATATAATTTAGTTTTTATCATTGTTTTCAATTCTCTCGCAAACAATCTCGGCGAAGTCCTTGACTGGAACTTCCGCCTTGCTCCTTATGGCCCTGTAGCACATAGGGCAGGCGGTGACAATCTCTTCCGGATCCTCAGCCATAAGGCTGGAAACGGAACTCTCCGCAATCTTTGCCTTGTCTTTCTCGTCCAATGTCAGTGTCCCCAGACTGTAGCCGCAGCATATGCTCTCGTCCTTTTCCTTTGAAGCCTTCTTTAACTCAGCGACAGCTCTAAGTACATTCCTTGGCTCTTCGTAAATGCCGCAGCCTCTTCCAAGTTCGCAAGGGTCGTGATAAACTATCGCTGAAGATGATTTTGAAACCTTCAGTTTCCCTTCCTTAATGAGCCTGTCTATGAACTGGGTATAGTGGATAACCTCAATGCCTTTCAGGGAGTATTCCTCCTTGAATATCTTGAGGCAGATAGGGCAGGACAGGAGCAGGATGGTACATCCGGAGTCCTTGATTATCTTGGTGTTGGCCTCAATGGTCTTGCGTGCCGCATCAGTTCTTCCGGCAAGCATCAGAGGCCTTCCGCAGCAGATGCCCTCATTGCGGTCCATGAATTCATATTCCTGGCCGCTGGCCTGGAGAATTGTTTCCATGGACTTTATGATCTTTGGTGTAAGATGGCTCATGCAACCGGCAAAGTAGAGAATCTTTCCTCTGGTTTTATCTGAAAGGACTTCAGCCGCCTTGCCCGCGTAAGTGTCGAGATAGGAGTAGTTACAATTAATGGAATTGTTCTGGGTTTCCCTTATGGCTCTTCTGATAGCAGGGGAATTGACTCCTACAGGGCAGAGCGCATAGCATTTGCCGCACATCAGGCACTTTTCTGCTATCTCTTTGGTTTTCTTCTTGTTATGCCTGCGCAAGAAACGTATGAAATATACGGACGAGTATTTGAGGTTCTTCTTCTGTGCATTCATCGGGCATGCATCCAGGCAGAGTCCGCAACTTGAGCAGGCGTAGATCTCGGCCTCGGCGAATCCCTTTCTCGGATGACGCACTTTCAGGCCGGCGTTGCGGAAAAGAATCAGCAGCGGCTCGGTCAGGATGTGCATATAGCGGGAGAACGGCATAGCAATGAAGAAGAGTCCCAGGCAGATGGAATAGGCCCACCAGGTCGGGAGGAAATTCAGCTCGTTACCGAAGAATGCCCTGAACACCCAGTTGAGCGGTCTTGTCAGGAATCCTCCTCCGCTAAGGTCAGCGGTAAAACCTTCTGCCAGAAGCCTTAGTGGAAAAATCAGCCACAGGCAGTAAAGCGCAATGCGGTCTGCCAGCGATGGCTTGGTGGTGTGTCTCATTCCCAGGGCTATGGATCTGACTCTCTTGAACATGGCCAGTCCGATGCCGCTGAGGACGTACAGCAGCAGGAAATCCATTATGAAGAAGAACACGGAGCCCCTGAGGGTTTCGTGAGCCGGATTAATCCAGATGAAGAACCTGTAGAAAATAGGGTAGTAAAGAGAGCCCTCTGTAAGTCCTGAGAGATGTCTCGGAGCAAAAAGCCATACCTCTATATGTCCGACCACGATAAGCAGGAACCATCCGAAAGCTATCGCCGAATGCATGTAGCCCAGAAGTGGCTTTCTCTTCCATATCTTGGTGTGCAGCAGGCAGTCGCAGAATATATCCTTTATGTTTTTCCAGGCGGTCTTTGGGTTGAACAGGGATTTGAGGAGCTTGATCCTGTCTTCTCCGCTCAGGTGGTAAAGTATCCTGATCAGACCTATGAAAAGGTAAATCAGGATAAAGGTTATTCCAATTACAAAAGGCAGTACAAAATGATTGTAGCTGTTAGGGTATCTGTCTATGATCCCTTCCGGTGTAATCTGATGCACTGTGGCTGACAGAAGATGGATCATAGGGAGTAGATTTTTTGTATCGACAATATGAGGTGGCGGGTATTTATGCCTCTTGGACAAACCATAGTGCATTTCCCACACAACATACAGTGACTCAATAGTTTGGAAGCATCATCGCTGAGTCCGTTCTGGAGAGAAAGGATAGCTCTTCTAAGGCTGGTGTCTTCAAAGGCGCCGGCAGTGCAGCTGGCAGTGCAGCTTCCGCAGGCCATGCATTTGAGCACATCAGGCTCAGCGATGGCCAGACGGGCGAATTTCTCCTTGTCCGCGTTATCGAGGTTTATTCTCGAACTGGGGCTGACACTGAATCCGAAGTCTATCATTTCCTGAAGTTTTCTTTGATGTACCTGTCTATCTCCATTGCAGCGCTGCGGGCCTCGTGAAGGGTGTCAGGAAGGGTCTTTGGACCGGTGCAGGCTCCTGCATAGAAAAATCCCGGGAGTTTGCTCTTCTGGAGATTCTGCAGTCCATCCTTCGCTGAGAAGAATCCGTCATCCTCAATGCTCAGGTTCAGCTGCCTGCCCACATCGTGGCCGGTCTTTGACGGCCTCATCCCTGCCATCAGAACCAGGCGGTCCAGGGTGACTTTCAACGGTTTGCTGGAAAGGGTGTCTTCCGCCTTGACCAGAAGTCTCCCTTCAGCGGTTTCAGCCACCTCGCTTACTCTTCCCCTTATGAACCTGATGCCTGATTTCTGCGCCCTGAGGTAAAGGTCCTCGTAGTGGCGTCCGAACATTCTCAGATCCATATAGAAACAGTACACGTCAGCCTCAGGATAGAGTTCTTTGGTTTCAATTGCCTGTTTTACAGCGGTTGCGCAGCATACCTTTGAACAGGCCGGATTGCCGGCTTTTTCATCTCTGCTTCCCACGCAATGGACGAATCCTATGGCACGTGGAGCAGGGGAACTCTTCTTCCCTTCCTGGAACGCCTTTTCCAGGTCTGCGTTGGTCAGCACTCCCTCATAAATGCCGTAGCCGTATTCCTCTTTTTTCTCTGCCTTGAACAGATCGAATCCGCTGGCCAGCAGAACAGCATCCGCCAGAACGGTTATTCCGTTGGAAAGCATGGCATTATATGAATTTTCCAGTAGGTTGATGGAGTTTACCTTTGTTTCGGTGAAGCATTTCACTCCATCCATCCTTCCAAGCATATCATTCAGGACTTCCTTTGCCGGAACCTGGTCCGGAAACAGGCGGTCCCACTTTGCCAGATGGCCGCCCAGCAGTTTTTCTTTTTCAGCCAGAATGACGTTATACCCCATACGGGACAGGATTGATGACGCTTCAAGTCCGGCAGGTCCGCCTCCTATGACTAATATGTTGTTTTTCATAACTTTACTTCAGACAATGTGGTTTTTCAGGCTCACCGAGATATTTCCCGTTCTTGCCCAGATATTTCTTAGCGGGGTCGTAAGGTATTCCAATCTTGTCAAGCAGTGGTTCCACACTTACCTGATGGGTCTGCAGGCCCAGATCCCAAGGATCGTAGCCCATCACAAGGCCTGCCACTTCCTCGTAGGTGAATACCGGTATTCCGTGCCCGTCCTGCCCGTAGGTCTTTCCTTCGGTCTCGGCGATAACATACTGCCATCTGTCCAGGAAATAAGGGCATCCAGGGCAGTTTGTGATTATCATATCCGGCTTGAAAGGCTCCATACTCTCGAATTTCTTGTGAGTATTGGAAAGCGAGTATCCGCGGTTGCCCTTTATGAAATACTGCCTGAACCCGAAGCCGCAGCAATGTCTCCTTTCGGGATAATCAACGATTTGGCCGCCCCAGGCTTCTACCATTCCCACTAGCACATAAGGATACTCTGCTCCTCCCACGCCTTTGGAAGGGAACATCTTTGAGTAGTGGCAACCGATATGCTCCACAACCCTGAGAGGCTCTCCGGTATTCTTGTTTACCAGCTTGAATTTGCTCTTTGCCGCAATCTGCATCCTGTATTTGAAGATAAGGTCGCTGGCGTGAACCAGGAACTTTGGCTTGGCGAATTCAAGGTGGCAGGTCTTCCAGAGGTTCTCAGCAATTTTCTGCTGGAGTTCCGGATACTCCCTCCATGTCTCCAGAGTCTCGCAGTACAGGCCGAAAGAGGTGATGCAGGAGCATACGTAATTTTCATAGCCGTATTTGTGCATCAGTGCAAACTGCCTGGCTATGATAGTCATAGCTGTCTCCTGCGGAATGGCGTCCGAATGATAGGCAATGCCGCCGCAGGTAGTGTGGTGCTCGGTCTCAAATATGTCCTTTCCCAGTTTGTTCCGGGTAATGTCCAGGAAGGTAGCCTCAGAAGCGGGGAAGAAAGACTGCCTGATGCAGCTTCTTACATAGAAGTAATGGTCTTCCGGTATCTCTTTCTGGTACTCTGCCCAGATTTTCTTTTTTCCTTCGTAAATCATCTTCTAGTGGTTGAAATGTTTTGGACTGCACTCATTGTAAATCTTCTTGCAGTACTCTTCTTCCGTGAGGCCGAGCTCAGATGCTTTTTTCAGCCCTGCATTCTTCACGTTTTCAAGCATTTCGGTGGCTCCGGTAATATCATATATTCTCTTCAGTTCATCCAGGTCCTTCTGTGGGATTCTTCTCATAGCTCCCGGACCTTCCTTGTCCAGGTTGGCTCCCATACGGTCAAAGACATCCTCCATATTCTTTTCCACCCATTGCCATACGACACCCGCTTCCAGATGCTCGTCATATTTGAAGTTTCTTGGATATACGCAATAACCGTAATTAAGAATATTGTTGTTCAAATCCTTGCACAAAAGATACATCTGACGTCCCTTTTCGGATTCCATAAACAGCCCTGTCTGTATCGAAAGGCTTCGCAGAGCCATTATAATAAGGCCGGCGGCATTCTTTCTCGGGCATCTTGTCACGCAGCTAAGGCATTCCCCGCAATACCAGATAGTGTCGCTCTTGAGAAGCTCCTCAATCTGGGCATCGTCCTGTTTCTGGACAATATCCACAATCCTTCTCGGGTCGTAGCGGTAGAACTCGGCAGCCGGGCATATGGCAGTGCAGGTACCGCAGTTTATGCAGGCGTTCAGGCCCTCGCGTAGCCTGTAATCCTTCATCAGCCTGTCGTATAGCTTTCCCATTACGCTGTGAATTTACTGTTGGTAGGGTACTTGGCGGCCAGAGCCATAAGGTCTATGTCGTTGTTCATGTTTTCGGCCATTTTGCTCAGCACCCGGATGAATATCTGCATATCGTCTTTGGTTATGCCATTGATAATCTTGTCTACGGCATCCATCGCGACCTTGGTAACCTTATCCTTTATGCCCATGGCATATTCGGTTACTTCTATGAGGTTCTGTCTGCGGTCTTTAGGGTTGCTTGCCCTGCGGACAAGATTCCTGTCTTCCAGACCGTCCACGAGTTTCACCACGGAGTTTTTGTCTTTGAGCAGGTAATCCGCAATCTGCTGCTGGGTGAGGACTCCCTCGTCCCAGAGAGCATCCATCACAAGGAACTGCTCCGGAGTTATGTTCAGGCCTTCGTTCTCGAAGATTCCGGCCACATACTGCTTGAAGCGGTTGTGGACAAGATTAAGGAACATACCCACCTGTTTGTTCAGTATCATATAATATAGTACGAGGTTTTACTTTAATAAACGGTTACAAATATAGCATAAATCCGGTCTTATTGGACTCTTATGCCAGGGAAATGGTGACAATAATGTAGAGGATGTAAAGCGCAAAGAGCATCAGTCCTTCTATTCTCCTGATCTTGAAGCTTGTCCTCGCCGAAACAAGGAACAGCAGGGTAGCCAGGAGCAGGAATATGAAGTGCACGTGATTGACGCTGGCAAGAGGAAGCTGCTTTACTGTTGCGCATCCTCCCAGAATCAGGAAGACGTTGAATATGTTGGATCCAATAACGTTTCCGATAGCGATTCCCACTTTCCTTCTGCAGGCGGCCATTACGCTGGCTGCAAGTTCCGGCAGGCTGGTTCCGATTGCAACTATGGTTGCTCCGATAAGGGTATCGGAGACGCCTTTTGCCCTGGCAAGGGTGGTGGCGTTGTCTACCAGGATGTTACCGCCCCAGATAAGGACTGCGAGTCCTCCCAGGAACATAAGAAGGGAAAGGGCGAAGCTCTTCTTGACAACAGGCTTTTCCTCTTCCTCCGTTTCAGTTCCTTTTGTTGCTTCTTCGTGTCTTTTGGCGCTGGCGAATGAATAGAACATGAACACCAGGAAGAAAAGCAGGAGAATCAGGCCCTCTGTCCTGGAAATCACGTTACCGGTCATCTGGTCATCTATGGTAAGGGTTTCTATCTGTGCGTCCAGGGATACGAGAATCAGGACAACTGTGGAAAGAAGCAGGAACTGCAAATCCCTGTTTACATTTATCCTGGTTACGGTCATAGGGTAGATGATGGAACTTAATCCTATGATAAGCAATATGTTGCAGATATTGGAACCGAGAATGTTGCCGACAGAAAGTCCAACGCTGCCTTTCATTGCTCCAAGGAATGACACCACAAGTTCAGGAGCGCTGGTGCCGATGGCGACAATGGTCATTCCTATGACAATGTCGGAGATGCCGAAACGGCTTGCTATCCTGGAGGAGCCCTCCACAAGGAAATTGGCTCCAATGATTATCATCGCGAGACCAAGAATGATAAGAAGAATGGTATTTGTCATAACTGTCTGTTTTTCCGTTAATACTCGTCCCAGCTCTTTATCTGGATCTGATCCATGTCCATATTGCAGAAGGAGTTTATGAAGGCGCTTGCAAGACGGGTGTTAGTCAGGAGCTGGATATTGAAGTCCACGGCGGCCCTACGTACCTTATATCCGTTGTCAAGCTCTGTCTTTGTAAGGTTCTTAGGTATGTTGACCACCATATCTATCTTCTTCAGCTGGATAAGGTCCAGGGCCTGAGGGGTCTTGCCCTTCTCGCTAGGCCAGTAAACGAGAGTTGTTTGTATGTTGTTGTCTTTCAGATACCTGTAGGTTCCTCCCGTGGCGTAGAGCCTGTATCCCTTGCGGCTGAGCCTCTGGCAGGCTTCCAGCATCTCCGCCTTTTCCTTTCCATCTCCGGTGGACAGCAGGATTCCCTTGGAAGGAATGCTGTAGCCTACGCTCAGCATTGATTTGAGCACAGTCTCGGAAGTATCGTCGCCGATACACCCGACCTCTCCAGTGGAAGCCATATCCACTCCAAGTACCGGGTCAGCCTTAAGAAGTCTGGAGAATGAGAACTGCGGAGCCTTGATTCCCACATAGTCCAGGTCGAAGGCGCTCTTGTCGGGAGCCTTGAACTTTTCTCCGGTCATAACCTTGGTGGCCAGTTCTATGAAGTTAATCTTGAGGACTTTGCTCACAAACGGGAAACTCCTGGAGGCCCTGAGGTTGCACTCGATTACAAGTATGTCGTTGTCCTTTGCCATGAACTGGATGTTGAACGGGCCGCTAATCCTGAGTTCCTCGGCGATTTTCCTTGAGATCTTCTTTAGCCTCCTCACCGTTTCCACATAAAGTTTCTGAGGAGGGAACTGGATGGTGGCGTCTCCGGAGTGGACACCGGCGAATTCTATATGCTCGCTGATAGCGTAAGCCACAATGACTCCGTCCTTTGCCACAGCGTCAAATTCAATTTCCTTGGCATGCTGGATGAATTCGCTCACCACAACCGGATGCTTCTTGGAAACGTCTGCCGCCAGGCGGAGGAACTGCTTGAGTTCGTGATTGTTGGAGCATACGTTCATGGCAGCTCCGCTGAGCACGTAGGACGGCCTGACAAGAACAGGGTAGCCTACTTTGTCCACAAAGGCGTGGATGTCGTCCAGGGTTGTAAGTTCGCTCCAGCGGGGCTGGTTGATGCCCAGACGGTCCAGCATCGCCGAGAATTTGTGGCGGTCCTCAGCGTTGTCTATGCTGCGGGCAGAGGTTCCAAGCAACCTTACATTGGCATCGTTGAGCCTCATTGCCAGATTGTTAGGGATCTGGCCGCCCACACTGACCACAACACCGTACGGGGATTCCAGTTCGTAGATATCCATAACCCTCTCGTATGTGAGCTCGTCAAAGTAGAGGCGGTCGCACATATCGTAGTCTGTGGAAACGGTCTCCGGGTTGTAGTTAATCATAACGCCTCTCCATCCGCATTTGCGCAATGTGCTCAGGCAGTTGACGCTGCACCAGTCAAACTCCACGGAACTGCCGATGCGGTAGGCGCCGCTTCCCAGTACGATTATGGATTTCTGGTCTTTCTCGTATGTAATGTCGTCTGACGTACCGTTATATGTGAGATACAGGTAGTTGGTCTTTGCCGGGAACTCTGCTGCCAGCGTATCTATCTGTTTTACTACAGGACGCACGCCCAAAGCCTTGCGGTATTCCCTGATGGAGGTGGCATAGCTGTCCGGATCCTTGCGGTCCTTGTAGACAAGTCTTCCTATTTGGAAGTCCGAGAATCCGCTAGACTTGGCCTTCCGCATCATCTCGCTGTCTATATCTCTGATATCCTTAAACTTGGAAAGGTCTTTGCCGATGAGGTAAATGTTGTATAGTTTCTGCAGGAACCACTTGTCTATCTTGGTTGCCTGGTGTATCCTGTCCACCGTGTATCCTGCTTCGAAGGCTTTGGCTATGACAAAGATTCGGCTGTCCGTAGGCTGCTCCAGCTCCTTGTCTATGTCGTCCACCTTCATTTCCTTGTTGGCCACGAATCCGTGGGCTCCGCGGCCTATCATCCTGAGGCCTTTCTGGATTACTTCCTCAAAGCTCCTGCCAATGGCCATCACTTCTCCCACGCTCTTCATGCTGCTACCAATCAAGCGGCTGACTCCGTGGAACTTGCTAAGGTCCCAGCGAGGAATCTTGCAGACAATGTAGTCCAGAGCCGGCTCGAAGAACGCAGGCGTTGTCTTGGTGACGGAGTTCTTGAGCTCGTAAAGTCCGTATCCCAATCCCAGCTTAGCGGCTACGAATGCCAGGGGATAGCCTGTCGCCTTGGATGCAAGTGCCGATGAGCGGCTGAGGCGGGCGTTTACTTCGATAACCCTATAGTCCTCGCTTTCAGGGTCGAAAGCATACTGGACATTACACTCTCCCACGATTCCTATGTGCCTTACAATCTTTATGGCAAGTTCCCTGAGAAGATAATACTCGTGATTGGTGAGTGTCTGGCTCGGAGCAACTACAATACTCTCTCCGGTATGGATCCCAAGAGGGTCGAAGTTCTCCATGTTGCAGACCGTTATGCAGTTGTCGTATCTGTCTCTGACAACCTCATATTCTATTTCCTTCCAGCCCTTGAGAGATTTTTCCACAAGCACTTGCGGGGAGAAGGTAAACGCTTTGGCAGTCAGCTTCTTGAGCTCAGTGTCGTTGGAACAGAATCCGCTGCCGAGACCTCCCAGCGCATAGGCTGCTCTCACGATTACCGGATAGCCTAGCTGACGGGCTGCCTTGAGTGCGTCTTCCGTATTCTCAACTGCGTGGCTCTTAATGGTCTTGACGGAAATCTCGTCAAGTTTCTTTACGAAGAGTTCCCTGTCTTCCGTATCCATAATGGCCTGGATAGGGGTGCCAAGAACCTGTACCTTGTATTTTTCCAGTATTCCCTGACGGAAGAGTTCAACTCCGCAGTTCAGGGCTGTCTGGCCTCCGAACGACAGCAGGATGCCCTGAGGTTTTTCCTTCTGGATGACCTTCTCCACAAAATAAGGAGTGACGGGCAGGAAGTAGATCTTGTCTGCGATTCCTTCTGAAGTCTGGACAGTGGCGATGTTCGGATTGATGAGCACGGTCTTGATGTGCTCTTCCTTCATTGCCTTCAGGGCTTGCGAACCCGAATAGTCGAATTCTCCGGCCTCACCGATCTTGAGAGCTCCGGAACCAAGTATGAGAACTTTCTTTATAGGCTTCATTTACAGGAGGTTTATGAACTGGTCAAACAAAAATTCAGTGTCTGTGGGACCGCTTGTGGCTTCCGGATGGAACTGAGCGGAGAAGAATGGTTTCCTTTTGTGGCGTATGCCCTCGTTGGTGCCGTCATTCATGTTCACGAACAGCGGCTCCCAATCCTTGTCCAGAGTGGAGTCATCCACGGCGAAACCATGGTTCTGGCTTGTCACGAAACAGCGGTTTGTCCCGAGCATCATTACCGGCTGGTTATGGCTTCGGTGACCGTACTTTAGTTTGTAGGTCTTTGCTCCGGCAGCCCTGGCCATCAGTTGGTTGCCCATACAGATGCCGAAAATGGGCTTGCTTCCTTTCATGGCAACCTTGAGATGATCCACCGCCTTGTTGCACAACTCGGGGTTTCCAGGTCCGTTGGATATGAAAAGACCGTCATAATCCAGAGTGTTGAAGTCATAGTCCCAAGGAACTCTAACCACTTCCACATTTCTGTTAATCAGGCATCTGAGAATGTTGTTCTTGACACCGCAATCAACCAGGACAACCCGCTTTTTCCCTTTCCCGTATATAGCCACTTCCTTGCAGGAAACTATATCTACCTGATTGTCCAGATTCGGGTCAGCGACAGGGCTGTTCTTGCGGCTTCCTGCAGGGACTATCCTTCCCAGCATGGCGCCGTTCTCCCTCAGGACCTTTGTCAGCTCCCTGGTGTCAACTCCCCAGATTCCTGGAATCCTGTGGCTTTTCATCCATTCGTCCAGGCTCCGTGCGGAATCCCAGTGGCTGTAGTTTTCAGAATAGCAGGAAATCACCAGTGCCCTTACGTGTATCTTGTCAGATTCGAACACTTCCGATATCCCGTAGGAATCAAATCTGTCGTCCGGTACTCCGTAGTTTCCTATGATAGGGTAGGTTATGCAGAGGATCTGACCGGAATATGATGGATCAGTCAGGCTTTCCGGATAGCCCACCATAGCGGTGTTAAATACCACTTCTCCTTCTGCACTCTTCTGATACCCAAAAGAATAGCCCTGAAATTCAAGGCCATTCTCTAAGACAAGCTTTATTTTACTGTTGGATTGCATCGCAGATTGTTCTATTCGGGCTTCAAATTTACAAACTTCTTGCGAATATGCTCCAGAATTCTTCCCTGAGTTCTTCCCAGGTCCTCTGCTCGGAGGCGCTGAGGCGGCTGCAATATCCGTTGAGAAGTTCAACAGCCTCTTCCTTCTTCCCGGCCTTTATCAGTTCCACAGCCTTCTTTTCCAGGTCTGGAGCGTCTTCGAATATCATCCTGTCATATTCGGCGAGGGCTTTTTTCATCCTGTCGGCTGTCCTGTTCCACCCGAAAGCGGCAAGACGGTTAGTTTCCCTGAATCTCCAGATTGCGGCATCCCTGCGGTAGCGTTTCTGTCCGCATACTTCAAATCCGGCAGGAAGCTCTGTCTGTCCTGCATAGATAGGCACTCTCGGGGTAAGGGCGGGTATGTCAAAAGCAAAATATGCCACTCCTCCAACCTCGTCAGGCAGCCAGTCGCGGAGCTTTATTATCTCTGAATAAGAGCACTGTATCACTGAAATTGTATATGCCCACGGAACTGTTCCCGGCTTTAGATTGTTGAGCAGGGAACGCATTGCGTTTGTCATATACGGACTTACCGGGCAAGTTGTGTCTGAGACAGTTACTAGTTCTCCATTTTCGTTCCTTATCCATCTCTTGACTTCAGTGTTCAGGTTCTTGAGCATGTCAAATTCAGTCCCTTCGTAGGTGGATCTGTATAATTGGAACATCTGGCTTGCGCTGACTTTCTTCTCCGGCTTGATGCTGAACGGAATCTCGTCGTCATTCATGCTGAGTCCGAGGCTTGGGGCCAGGGTGTTGAACACAAAGACTTCCCTGTGTGAGTAATTCTTGCCCTTTTCACCATCCTCGGAAACCATCTTGTAGAACTTGAAAGGGGATTTTCCGTCCCAAAGCCCAAGTTCCCTGCATCTTTCCCTGAGGTCAGAGCCCCACATGAAGTTATCTGGATCTTTAAAATCCACAATTCCAATCCTCGGCACATTGGCGCTGATTCCCACGTGGTCATCCGGAATCCTCTGTGCAACCCACAGCGCACCAGGCTTTTTGCCACTTTTTCCGCTTCCGTAAATCTCGAAGAACCAGGCCTCTTTCTTGTCAATGACAGTAAGGCATTCACCGTTGTCTGCAAAGCCGTATTCCTCTGCCAGGCTTCCCATCAGCCGTATGGCATCCCTTGCCGTAGAGCATCGTTGAAGAGCCACTCTTTCCAGTTCTTCTATAAGGAACAGTGCATCTCCCTGCCGCAGATCTTGGCGGCCTTCCGTGGTGGTTTCACCGATGGCCAGCTGTTTTTCGTTCATGCACGGATAGGCCACGTTCATAAAGCGGAAAGTTTCCTGAGAAGGTGCTGGTATAGAGCCTTTTACTTCCACGTCTCTGGTATCGTGCGGCTCTTCCGTGTGCATCAGTCCCCAGCGAATGTCATCCCGGCTGCCAGGTGCAAACGTCTTCCTGGGCTCCATAGTGAGCCAGGTCCTGAAGTTGGAATCACATGTATGTGCCGTCATTACGGAACCATCATCAGAAGCTCCTTTTCCTACGACAATAGACGTGCATGCGTTCTTCTGCCCGAAAACCAGGACAGAGGAGGCTGCAAATACTGTTACAAGAAATAATCTTTTCATTCGAATGCTTTACAGGCTGCGTGCATAAATGCTCCAGAATTCCTCCCTGAGCTCTTCCCAGGTTCTCTGCTCTGATGCGCTGAGCCGGCTGCAGTATCCGTTGAGCAGTTCTACAGCCTCTTCCTTCTTTCCTGCCTTGATAAGTTCCACTGCCTTCTTTTCCAGCACGGGAGTTTCTTCAAATATCATCCTGTCGTACTCGGCGAGGTTCTTCCTGATCTTTGCCTTGGTCCTGTCCCATCCGATTGTTGCCACCCTGTTGGTTTCCCTGAATCTCCAGATTGCGGCATCCTTGCGGTAGCGTTTCTGGCCGCATACGTCAAATCCCTTTGGAAGTTCTGTCTGGCCGGCGTAGATAGGCACTCTCGGTGTCTGGGCAGGGTTGTCAAAGGCGAAATACGCCACTCCTCCCACTTCGTCAGGAAGCCAGTCGCGGAGCTTGACTATCTCTGAATATGAGCACTGTATAACCGCAATTGTCCTTATTCTCGGAGCGCATCCGGGCTTCAGCTGGTTCAGGAGCGTGCGGGTGTCATTTGTCATAAAGGTGCTGATAGGGGCGGTGGTGTCAGTTACCATTATAGTCTCTCCGTTCTCTCCCTTTACTCTTCTCTTGACTTCAATCTTAAGGTCCTTAACCTGGTCAAAGTCCGTTCCGTCATAGGTTTCCCTGTAAAGCTCAAACATCCTCTGTGCGCTTATCTTCTTGTCAGGCTTTACGGAGAACGGCATTTCCTCGTCCTCGAACTTGAGTCCAAGGCTCGGAGCCACAGCGTTCAGTACAAAGTACTCCCTGTAATAGAAGTTCTTTTGATAAGTAGTTACCATTGGCCAGAACTTGAACGGAGCCTTTCCGTCCCACAGGCCCAGTTCCTTGCATCTTTCCCTGAGGTCGGAGCCGTACATGAAACTGTCGGGATCCTTAAAATCTATCACTCCAATCCTAGGAACATTGGCGCTGATGCTTACGTGGTCATCCGGAATCCTCTGTGCCGCCCACAGCGCTCCTGGCTTCTTGCCGCTCTTTCCGCTTCCGTAGATTTCAAACAGCCAGGCTTCTTTCTTGTCTATCACTGTCAGGGATTCTCCCCAGTCTCCATAGCCGTATTCTTCTGCAAGCCTTCCCATTAGCTTAATGGCGTCACGGGCCGTTGAGCATCTCTGGAGGGCTATCCTTTCCAGTTCCTCTATCTGGAACATTCCTTCCTTGTTGACCAGTTCCCTCTTTCCCTCTGTGGTGGTTTCTCCCATTGCCAGCTGCTTTTCGTTCATGCAAGGGTAGGCTACGTTCAGGAAACGGAATGTTTCTCCTTCCGGTGCAGGAACGGAGCCTTTCACCTCCGTATTCCTAAGGTCATAAGGCTCTTCCGTGTGCAGAAGGCCCCAGCGTATCTCATCCACTCCTCCGGCAAACACCTTCCTCGGCTCCATGGTAACCCAGGTCCTGTAGTTCGCATCACAGGTATGCGATGTCATCACAGACCCGTCATCAGAAGCACCACGCCCCACGATTATAGAGGTGCAGCTTTCCTTTGCCGGCTCGTCTTCAGCCAGATAAGGCAAAACTTGTGCATAAGGATATACAGGACTTAAAAGTAATAGAACGGCAACAGCCATCGCCGAAGAAAAATGAACCCTTCTCATAAGACTATTATTTGTTACAACAAATATAACAACCTCCCGATTAATATAAAAATGGAGTTTTCTTTATAACTTTACGGGTAGAAGATCATTTCCGGTTCCAGATATGGCTCGTAAATCCAAGATACTTGTATGGCTGGCCGCTTTGGCGGTGGTTGCTGCCATTTTGTTCTATGTATTCGACACGTATGCAGACCAGATCCTTACATGCATCGCCGACAGGTATCTGAAGAAGGAACTGGAGAAAAAAGATTCACTTTCAGTCAGCTATTCAAATCTCAACTACAATCTTGCTACAGGAAAGGTGAAGTTGAAGAACATATCTGTCTCTTATCCGCCAAAAAGTATGGACGTTTCATGCAAAAGCCTTGAACTTGGGCCGCTGAAGCCTCTGCGGGTCTGGAGGGAGGAAAAAGTGGACCTGGATTTTATCAGGATCAATTCTCCCCGACTGACATTTATTCTGAAACCTAACAAGAATGAACCTGACACTTGCCGAAAGGATACTCTAACTGTACCTGAAACTGGAAAAAGTGGCATTGTGAAGTATATCAAGAGTATAGGGGTGAAGTGTGTGTCAATTGACAATGGTACCGTTTCCCTTAGGCGTAAAGGCAGCAGGATGAGCCTGTCTGCCGGAGACCTGGATCTCTCTTTGTTTGATATAGGCTACGGCCTGGAAGACAGGAAACTGACATATTGCGACTCTCTCTACGGCTTTTCAGCATCCAAGTTTTCCTATACATCCAAAGACAGTCTGTACAGGCTGGATGTGGACAGTGTCAAGACGGAGAATGCCGGAGGGGTATTCATCAAGGGACTGCACGGAAGGAATACAACGCACAAAAACCACCTGGCAGAAGCAAAAGGCAAGGTTCCTGTAACTTGGTCTGACCTAAAGGTCAAGAGCCTGCACACTTCATCGGTGAACATTTTCCGTACTGTCCTTCAGAAGAGCATATCGATAGACAGTGTCTTCATAGACGGAGACAGGATGACCACTTACAGGGATGTGAGGTTCCCTCCGAAGAAGGCATACCCGATGCCTCAGGAGTCCATTATGAAGATTCCTCTGCCACTGCATGTCGGAAAGGTAGATATGCGTGTAACCTATTACAACCTGGAAGTCAAGCGTCCGGAAGGTTCTTCGGGGACACTGAGCCTCCATGATATGGGGCTAAAAATCAGCAATTTGTCCAACAAACCGGAACATACTAACTCATTCCATCTGACTCCACGCCTGGGAAAAGGCCGGGGGGAAATAACCCTCCATGTTAAAAACGACAGACATTGTTCATTCTCTTTCAATGGAAGTGTCAGCAATGTTAGTCTCAGCGACTTTGGAAGCCTGATTGGACCACTCTTCGGAGTATCGGCCACCGGAGATGTGCAAAGCATCAAAACTTCATTTTCAGGTAACAGTATATCCGCAAATGGCGATTTCTGCATGCTGTATGACGGCCTTAAACTGGAAATCGACCAGCAGAAAACCCCGATAGAATTTCTGTCAAAGCACGGGAAACTCATAGAATCCCTTGAGGGCGGACTGATTCACAGGCAGAACCCTAGAAAGCTTAAGAAAGAGGCGTTTACCTGCCAGGTAAATGCAAATAGGGATCCAATGAAGAACTTTGGGGCTTATATAGTCTCGACTGTACTGAACGGTGTGGAGCAGACCGTGTTGGATAAGATGGCATACAAGCTGGCCCAGAAAAAGCAGGGCAAGAACAAAAAGGAAAACATCTTCCAGCGCATAAAGGAAAAGAAAGAAGAATTTAAGGAAGAGCGTAAGGAACATAAGGAAGAACGGAAAGAGCGTAGGGAGGAACGCAGGGAAGAACGTAAAGAACGCAAGGAGCTGAAACAAAATAATCGATGATATAAGACATAATTATTATGAAGACAACCTTTTATTCTTTTATTGGAATTGCAAGTCTCCTTATGGTGAGCGCTTGCGGTGGCGGGAACGCCAACCAGAACACGGATCAGGAAACTGACCAGCAGACTGAACAGTCCGTTGCGGAAGAACAGGCTCCGCAACAGGAGGTTGCAAAGGCAGAAGAACAGACACCTGAGGAAAAACCGGTTGCCAAGAAAGAGGAGGGAAAGGAATGGTGGAAACACGATTTTGTCCTGACCGAGAACATGTATGTTGGAAATGCCTGTATGACCAGAACCTATGCACGCAAGGGGAACATTCTGATCGGCATGTCAGAGGGCAGCGGGATGACAAACCTGTTTGTATGTACAGACTCCACCCGTACTCTCTATACTATTGGCAATGAGAAGAAAACTTACATCAAGAGGCATGAGAAGTCCGGATTCAACGGTGTGGATGATGCTGTATACAGGTACCTGAAGGATCAGATGAGCAACACTGTCTTTGGCAAGCAGCTGAAGATCGGCGATGAGGGAACCACAGTCAGGGACACGACCATTTTCGGCCGCCCTGCTTACATCATCACCAAGGAAAAGTCCGAGAAGAATGCTATTGTGGATGTTTGGGGCAAGACCATAATGCACATCGACAAGGAGAACGGTCTTCCTTATTACAAGTGGAGCATTATGAAAAGCAAAGGCCAGCTCGCTACTGAAGGCGAAGGCAAGGCATTTGAAGTGACCGCTTTTTCTGCTGAACCTGATTATGAGGGTCTGATCATGAGCCTCGACGGATTGACTGAAATTACAATTTAAGACTATGAAATACAGATTATTAGTAGCAATAATGCTCATTTTGGGCGCAAGCCTGGTGTTTATGAGTATGGACGGAAAGAAACTCAAGCTTAAGGGAACCAAGTGGCAGTATGTGGAGAAGATGTTTGTAGCTGATGCAGGAACGGAGACCACTACCTACACCCTGGAATTCACTACAGACAAGGATGTTGTGAAGACACGCAGAACATATATGCCACCGCATCCGGCAATGTATATGGATGCTAATGGAGAAGTTCCTACCCAGCCCGGCTGGGAGTCCAGCAGTACTAAAAAGGGGACTTACCGCGTCAAGAGAAATGAAGTTTCCGTAACATTAGAAGACGGTTTTACAGAGATGTATGACTATAAAGACGGAAATCTGGTTTCCTGGCGCAGAAGTCTGAGTAATGAGAATATGATTTTCAGCCCTTGCCAAGAGTAGCTTAAATCCCGAGAAGATTCCTCACCACCCACCAGACAAGGTAAACCGCTATATAGGACATTAGCGTGTATTTGCTTGTGGCAAAATTATATAGGGATATGGTCAGCCTGGATGGGTTAGGTCTGTTTATCATCAGTGTAGCGTAGGCGGTAACCAGAAGAAAAGGAATCGCGATTATAAAGAAGAGGTTATAAGAAACGGCCTCGGCGAGGCGTCCGTGCAGGAAGGCGTGCAATGCCCTCTGTCCTCCGCAGGACGGGCACTGCCAGCCTGTGAGAAGTTTCATCGGGCATTTCGGAGCCACACTGGATTCAGAAGGATTGACGAAATAATAAAATACCCCTGCCGCCAGAACTGCGGCAGGGATTATCCACATCCATATCTTACGGATTTTCCGGGCCATAAGGTCCGTTAATAAAGATCCAGGTAATCGGTAAGACCGGAGCTGACTCCCTTAGCTGCAGCCAGCACTACGAAAACGATATAAATAATTGAGAACAGGATTCCTATTGAAGCCGATACTATTGCCCATGTTGCGGCTTTCCTGGCGGCATCCTTTGATTCCTGATAGCGTCCGCTGTACCACAGGGAGTCTACCTTGGAAGCAAATACTATGGATACTATTCCAAATGGAAGACAGCAGAGAATGGTGGTTAATATTCCCCATACCAGGTTGTTGGCTGGTTTGGGATAGGGCGGCATCTGATTCTGGTTAGGCTGCTGGTATCCATAAGGATTCTGGTATGGCTGCTGATACTGGTTCTGGTTGTAGTAGCCGTTCTGATTCTGGTCGTTGATTACTTCCATAGCTAATAATGTTTGAGGATGTAAAGATATAAATAATATCTCTAGTTATGCAGGTCTCCGAAGAGGAGTTCAGCAGCTGAAGGAGCCATCTTGGTGTTGGAATGGCCTACATTCTTGACATATTCCTTCCTCCAGTTGAACGGATAACCGTTCCGCTCAGCGTCTTTTTCGCAGAAACTGAAAAAGGCATTGCCTCTGGCAAACCTTGTAAGGCCCTGGGCATCAGTTTCCGGAGTCTGTCTCAGGTCTGACGTCCTGAGGGTATCCGCATCGCCGAGAAGGATGATCATCTTCTTGCCGTAATAGGCCTTTATATCCGCACCGCTTCCCTTGATTCCATAAGGATAGGAAACGGTATCGGAAGGATAGGTATACCAGCCGGCATTGGCGGCAACGGCCCTGTCCAAATAAAGGGTATTGTTGAAAAGAAGGAAGCGATGAACGAACTGCCCTCCGGCGGAATGGCCATATATGCTGTAAGCCTTTGCCTTGGAGCCGCTATGGGCAATAAAGAACTCAAAGACCTCATCTATAAGAACATATACCCTCTCATTCTCAGGCGTATATTTATTATCCTCAGCAATTACGTTGCCCCTCTGGTAGAATTCATCCGGGAACTGGTCTTGGGAGAATGTCGGTACCAGTATGATGAAACCGTATTTGTCTGACAGGTCTTTCCACTGATCCCGGTAATCATCTCCGTTACGGTCCATTCCGTGCATTACGAAAAGTACTGGCATAGAGGAGATTTCCCCGCTTGGAATGTTGTAGTAAATCTTAATGGTCTTGCCTTCGAAATAGCCTTGGCAGGCATAATCCACAGCCCCTGCACCCATGTCAAACAGCACTTCCTGACGGCAGGAAGTCAGGACAACTAGTGTAGTTGCAATAAACAGAAAGGATAACGTGCGCTTCATGGCATTTAGATTTTTTGTAAAGGTAAGAAAACATAATATATTTGTAGTGTATGCTTATCACTCTTGGGCTTCTGATTTTCGGCATAATTGTGGGGATGTTCCTCCGGGGGCACAACGGCAAATGGGTTTCCGCCGTTGTGATGGCGACCGTGTGTATCCTGCTGTTTGTCATGGGTATAAGAGTGGGGCTTAACGAGGAAATTATCGGGGCGATAAAGTCTACGGGAGTTATCTCGGCGATTCTTTTTGTGCTGGGAACAGGCACTTGCATTGTCTTTACCTGGCTTTTTACCAAGTATGTGATAGACCGTAAAAAAAGCAAAGACTCTGAAGAGGGGGAACAGGATATCACAGAAGAGGCGGTTCCAGCAGGCGGAGGAAGCGGCTTCAAGGACAGTGCTATCATTCTCGGATGCTTTGTTCTGGGGCTTGTCCTGGCGCTGACAAGGATTCTGCCGGAAAAGTTCTATGCTCTTGACTTTGAGTCTTATGCCGACTGGGTCCTATATGCGATGCTGCTGTCTGTGGGAATAAATATCGGGATGGGGGACAGTATCCTCGCTCTGGTAAAGAAGGTTCCAAGACGGGTTTTGTGGCTTCCTCTGGTTGCTCTTCTGGGAACATGGCTTGGCTCGGTGCTGGCTTTCCTGGTTATAAAGGCTTTTGGCTATGACCTTTCACTTCAGCAAAGTGCAACAATTAACACTGCAATGGGGTACTATTCCCTTTCTTCCATATTGACAACCAAGGCCTGGGGAGCTACTATCGGCTCCATCTGCCTTCTGACAAACCTTATGAGGGAACTCTTCACCATCGTGTGCGCCAAGCCTTTGGGAAGAGTGTTCGGAAGGTTTGCTTCCACTTCCAGCGGCGGAGCGACCGTTACGGACACCAGTCTTCCAATCATCCTCAAGGCCGAGGGAAACGGTATCCTGCCGGCGGTTCTTTACTTCGGCATCGTGATTAACATAGCCGTTCCATTCCTTTTGACATTCTTTTTGATGTAATACCAAAATTATTCGTACCTTTAACCGAATAATTGATTTTGGTTTTATATGAAAAGGATAATTGAGTGTGTGCCCAATTTTTCTGAAGGGCGCAACAGGGAAGTTATTGACAAGATAGTTGCCGCAATCGCAGCGGTAAAAGGAGTAAAAGTCCTGGACGTGGATCCTGGAGAGGCCACTAACCGTACGGTGGTTACCTTCGTGGGAAGTCCGGAGGACGTTGTAGAGGCTGCATTCCAGGGAGTAAAGAGGGCTGCTGAACTCATAGACATGAGGGTTCATAAGGGAGCACATCCAAGGTCAGGAGCCACCGATGTTCTGCCTCTGATTCCTGTTTCAGGGATTACCCTTGAGGAATGTGCGCTTCTTGCCAGGACCTTGGCAAAGAGAATCTTTGATGAGCAGCAGATACCTTGCTACTGCTACGAGGCAGCCGCTTTCAAGCCGGAAAGGAAGAACCTGGCTGTATGCCGTGCCGGCGAGTATGAAGCTCTGCCTGAGAAGGTTGTGGACCCGGCCAGAATGCCTGACTTTGGTCCAGGAGCATATACGGATGTAGTGGCAAAGAGCGGAGCAATCAACGTGGGTGCAAGGAATTTCCTTGTGGCCGTTAACTATAATCTGAATACAACTTCTACCAGAAGGGCAATGGCCGTGGCATTTGATGTAAGGGAGAAGGGAAGGAAGATGCGTGAGGGCGGAAGCCTTACCGGCAAGGTGCTCAAGGATGAGAACGGTAAGGAGATGTGGCAGCCCGGAACCCTCAAGGGATGCAAGGCTATCGGCTGGTACATAGACGAATACGGCATTGCCCAGGTATCCATGAACATTACGGATATCGAGACAACTCCACTCCACAAGGCCTATGAGGAAGTATGCCGCGCAGCAGCAGCAAGAGGCCTGAAGGTTACCGGAACGGAGATAGTGGGACTTGTTCCAAAGCGTGTGCTGATTGATGCCGGCAAGTTCTATCTGGAGAAACAGCAGAGGTCTCTCGGAATCTCCGAGGACGAGATACTGAAGATAGCCGTCAAGAGCATGAGCCTGGACGACCTTAAGCCTTTCAACCCTAAGGAAAAGGTGATTGAATACCTGATGGAAGACCCTAAGGAGATGGCTGTGAAAGAGAGGCTTGTGAGGATGACCTGCAAGGACTTTGCGATTGAGACGGCCAGCGAGTCTCCGGCTCCTGGCGGAGGAAGCATAGCCGCTTATATGGGTGCCCTGGGAGCAGCCCTTTCCACTATGGTGGCAAATCTGTCTTCACACAAGAGGGGATGGGACGACCGCTGGAAGGAGTTCTCAGACTGGGCCGAGAAAGGGAGTTCCCTTATGAACGAGCTGATAGCGCTGGTGGACGAAGATACCGCGGCGTTCAACAAGATAATGGATGTGTTCTCTATGCCTAAGGGCACGGAAGAAGAGAAGGCTGCAAGGGCTAAGGCTATGGAAGAAGCCACTTTGTACGCAACCCAGGTGCCTCTGAGGACTCTCAAGACTGCATTCAAGGTATTTGAAGTTGCCTCCGCGATGGCATCTGAGGGCAATCCGAATTCCGTATCTGATGCCGGTGTTGCCGCAATCGCCGCAAGGGGCGCTGTCATGGGTGCAAGGCTCAACGTCCATATCAACGCCGAGGGCCTGAAAGACAGGATGAAGGCGGAGGAACTGATGAACGAGGCAGACAGGATTACGGCTGAGGCTGTCGCTGAGGAAAAGAGGATCCTGGAAATCGTTGAAGAAAAGATAAGAGGTTAATTATAAACAAGATACTATGACATTCAAGGAAGAGATACTGGCCGGAATACCATCCGTTTTGCCGGAACCGAAACCCTATGACAAGAACATTAACCACGCTCCAAAGCGCAAGGACATCCTAACCCCGGCGCAGAAGAAGCTGGCGCTGAAGAATGCCCTGAGGTATTTCCCTAAGGAGTTCCACGCCACCCTGGCTCCGGAGTTTGCCAAAGAGCTCAAGGACTACGGAAGGATCTACATGTACCGCTTCCGTCCTGATTACAAGATATATGCAAGGCCGATAGACGAATATCCGTGCAAGTGCCGCCAGGCCGCGGCCATTATGGCCATGATCCAGAACAACCTGGACGAGAGGGTTGCGCAGCATCCTCATGAGCTGATCATCTACGGAGGAAACGGCGCGATTTTCCAGAACTGGGCCCAGTACAGGCTTGCCATGCAGTATCTTGCAACAATGACAGAGGAGCAGACTCTGAGCATGTACTCAGGTCATCCTATGGGACTTTTCCCGAGCCACAAGGATGCTCCGAGAGTGGTTGTCACCAACGGAATGGTGATTCCTAATTACTCCAAGCCGGACGACTGGGAGAGGTTCAACGCCCTTGGAGTTTCCCAGTACGGCCAGATGACGGCCGGTTCCTATATGTATATAGGCCCGCAGGGTATTGTTCACGGCACTACAATCACCGTTATGAACGCTGCCCGTATGCAGCTTAAGAAGAGGGGAATAGAGGGCACGAGGGAGAATATGGCCGGAATGCTCTTCGTTACCGCCGGACTGGGTGGAATGAGCGGCGCCCAGCCAAAGGCCGGTAACATTGCGGGTGTAGTCAGCGTAACTGCCGAGATCAACCCGAAGGCCGCTCGCAAGCGTTACGAGCAGGGCTGGGTGGATGAGCTCCACGAGAATCTGGATGAACTCATCCAAAGGGTAAAGAAAGCCACAGAGGGTAGGGAAACCGTTTCCCTGGCATATGTGGGAAATATCGTAGACCTTTGGGAAAGGCTTGCAGACGAGGGTATTAAAGTAGATATAGGTTCAGACCAGACATCTCTCCACAACCCATGGGCTGGCGGCTATTATCCTGTAGGCTATTCTCTTGAGGAGTCTCAGAGGATGATGGCTGAGGAGCCTGAGAGGTTCAAGGAGGCAGTCCAGGCATCGCTGAGAAGGCAGATTGCCGCGATTAACCGCCTCAATGACAGGGGAATGTATTTCTTCGACTACGGCAACGCCTTCCTGCTCGAGTCTTCAAGGGCCGGTGCAGACGTTATGAAGACAGACGGCACTTTCCGCTATCCTTCATACGTTCAGGATATTATGGGCCCTCTCTACTTCGATTACGGATTCGGTCCATTCCGCTGGGTGTGCATGAGCGAGGATCCGGAAGACCTGGCAAAGAGCGACGCCCTTGCTGTTGAGGCTCTTCTGGAAGAAAGCAAGACCGCTACGGACGACATAAAGATGCAGATGCTGGACAATATCCACTGGATAGAGGAGGCAGGCCGTAACAACCTTGTGGTTGGCTCCCAGGCCAGGATCCTCTATGCCGACGCAATCGGAAGAACCACCATTGCCCTAAAGTTCAACGAAGCCATCAGGAAGGGAGAGATCAAGGCTCCGATAGTCCTCGGAAGAGACCATCACGATGTTTCCGGAACAGACTCTCCGTTCAGGGAGACCTCCAATATCTATGACGGCAGCCAGTTCACGGCAGATATGGCCGTGCAGAACGTGATTGGAGACGGTTTCCGCGGAGCTACCTGGGTGTCAATCCATAACGGCGGCGGAGTAGGCTGGGGGGAAGTGATCAACGGCGGCTTTGGAATGGTTGTGGAAGGCACAGATGATTCCGCAAGGCATATCAGGGAAATGCTTCACTGGGATGTCAACAATGGCATTGCAAGGCGCAGCTGGGCACGTAACAAAGGTGCTGAGGATGCTATCCGCAGAGAAATGGACCGCACTCCGTCCCTGAAGGTTACAATGCCTAACCACGCGGACGATTCCATTATTGAACAGGCTTTGAACAATCAGTAAAACGGTTATATGGAACACAAGATATCATTTGAGCATCTCTCCCTGGAGAGAGTGAAGGAAATAATAGACAGAAAAATGTCGCTGAGCCTTAGCCGGGAGGCTGAGGAAGCGATAATCAAATGCCGCAAGTATCTGGACAGCAAGATGGAGGACATCGGAAGGCCGGTGTATGGAGTTACTACGGGTTTCGGTTCCCTTTGCAATGTAACCATTCCGGAAGACCAGCTTTCTCAGTTACAGTACAATCTGGTTGTAAGCCATGCCTGCGGCTTTGGTGAGAAGGTCAGGCCGGAAATCGTGAAGCTGATGCTGCTGCTGAAAGTTCAGTGCCTGTCTTATGGGCACTCTGGAGCACAGCTTGTTACGGTACAGAGACTTATAGATATGTTCAACAAGGACATTCTGCCGGTTGTCTATCAGCAGGGCTCTCTGGGAGCATCCGGAGACCTGGCTCCGCTGGCGCATCTGGCTCTTCCTCTTCTAGGCCTCGGCGAAGTGGATTACCAGGGAAAGACAATGCCAAGTGCAGAAGTGCTGGGCATTATGGGTTGGGAGCCGATAAGGCTTCAGAGCAAGGAAGGACTTGCGCTTCTTAACGGAACCCAGTTCATGAGCGCTCACGCCGTATGGTCTCTGATCCAGTGCCATAGGCTGAGTCTGTGGGCTGACAGGATAGGGGCTATGAGCCTGGAGGCATACGACGGAAGGATTGAGCCGTTCTACCCTCTGACTCACAGGCTTAGAAGACATCGGGGACAAATAGACACAGCAGAGAGGTTTATGGGCCTTCTGGAGGGAAGCAAGCTTATCGCGATGCCTAAGAAACACGTGCAGGATCCTTATTCATTCCGCTGCATACCACAGGTCCACGGAGCTGTAAAGGACAATATCCGCTATGTGGAAAGCGTGATTGACAATGAGATAAACAGTGCAACGGACAATCCTAACGTATTCCCTGAGGAGGATATGATTATCTCCGCCGGCAACTTCCACGGAGAGCCTATCGCAATACCTATGGATACCCTGGCAATCGCGATGAGCGAGCTTGCAAACATCTCTGAAAGAAGGATATATAAACTTATTTCAGGCCAGAGGGGGCTTCCTCAGTTCCTTGCTCCTGAGAGCGGCCTTAACAGCGGATTCATGATTCCGCAGTACACCGCTGCATCCATCGTGAGCCAAAACAAGGGGCTTTGCTGGCCCGCTTCCGCAGACTCCATTCCGTCTTCCCAGGGACAGGAGGACCATGTTAGTATGGGAGCAAATGCTGCCACCAAGCTTGTCCGGGTTGTTGAGAACACGGAAAGGGTGCTTGCCATCGAGCTCTTCAATGCCGCCCAGGCTCTGGATCTCAGGCACAGGATTTCAGGTGAGAAATCCTCTCCGGTAATTGAAGGCATACTGGCGGATTACCGTAAGGAAGTACCTTTCCTTGAGAAAGATGCCTATATGCATCCTCTTATGGAAAAGTCAGTTGAATTCTTGAGAAAGTAGTTTATGAAAGACACTCTCTTTGTAAACATAGGACGTATAGCGGGCATTTTGCCTCAGGGAGCAAGAAGACTCTGCGGCAAGGAAATGAACCGTGTCCAGACTCTGGACAATGCCTGGCTGAAGGTGCGTGACGGAAAGATTGATTCCTGGGGGCCGATGGCCACTTTGGGAGAGATTCCTTCTGGAATCCTGATGGAAGACCTGAAGGGCAAGATGCTGCTGCCTGCCTTCTGCGATGCTCATACGCACATTGTCTATGCAGGTGACCGCCAGCAGGAATTTGTAGACAAGATAAACGGCCTGAGTTACGAGGAGATAGCAAAGAGAGGCGGTGGAATCCTTAATTCCGCTGACCTTCTGCACAATACAAGCGACGATGAGCTCTTTGTCCAGGCATCGGAGAGGCTGGAGGAAATGATTTCCAAGGGCACTCTAACGATGGAAATCAAGAGCGGATACGGTCTGAGGACAGAAGACGAGCTCAAGATGCTCAGGGTAATAAAGAGGCTGAAGGAGAAATATCCTGTCACGATTAAATCCACATTCCTGGGAGCACACGCGGTTGGCAGGGAGTATACCGGAAGGCAGGATGAGTATGTGGACCTTGTCTGCAACGAGATGATACCCGCTGTAGCCTCGGCAAAGCTGGCAGATTTCGTAGATGTATTCTGCGATGAGGGTTTCTTTACAGTGGAGCAGACAGACCGCATTTTAAAGGTCGGAATGCAATATGGGATGAGGCCTAAGATCCATGCCAATGAACTTGCTGTCAGTGGTGGAGTGCAGGTAGGGGTGAAGTACAACGCCGTGAGTGTGGACCATCTGGAAAGGACAACTGACGTGGAAATGGAAGTCCTAAGGAATTCGGATACTATGCCACTGATGCTTCCTGGCGCATCTTTCTTCCTCGGAATGCCTTACGGCAGGGCCAGGGACTATGTGAAGGCAGGACTTCCTGTTGCACTTGCATCTGACTGCAACCCAGGCTCTTCCCCTTCCTGTGACATGAGGTTTGTGATGGCTCTTGGCTGCATAAAAATGAGGCTGACTCCTGAGGAGAGCTTCAACGCCTGCACAATAAACGCAGCCGCTGCAATGGGCTGCGCTGATATTGCCGGCTCCATAACGGTGGGCAAGAAAGCCGCTTTCATTGTGACTAAAAAAGTGATGGAACTGGGATTCATCCCTTACTTCCATCATACTCCATTCATAGACAAAGTGCTGTATTAACTTTAATATTATGAAACGGTTGTGTTTGTTAGCCCTATTGCTTCTTGCGGTCCTGCCTTTTTCTTCCCTGAAGGGGCAGGATATCAAGTTCAACCCCAAATTCGACGCCGTGTCGGAAGAAGAGGTGAAGATGACATCCTATCCTCGCGACACTTCCGCTGCCGCTGTCGTTATCTATAAGGAACTCACCCGAAAAGTATATGTTTCTCCGTCATTCGAGTTTTTCCTGAAAAAGGTTAACCGTTTCAGATTCAAGGTTCTGAAGGAGTCTGCCAAGAGCATCGGAAACTTTGAAATCATTTACCGTACTGACGGCGAGATGAGCGAGAAGATTCAAGATATTAAGGTAACGACATTCAACTGGGAAAACGGCAAGGTGGTCAAGACCAAAATGGGAAAGGAATTCATTTTTGACCAGAAGTATTCCGAACATTCAAGTAGAATCAGTTTTTCTGCCCAGAACGTGAAAGCCGGTTCCGTAATAGAGGTAACATACGAAAGGCAAAACAAGCATTATTGGGACATCGGCGACATTATTTTTCAGGGCAGTATCCCGGTCAATTGTGCGGAGGCTAAGGTTAGTTATCCGGAATGGCTGGTTTTCAATGCAATGAGCAGAGGCCTCAAACTTTATTCCTCAAACCAGTCATACGAAACCAGCAGACTCGTCCTTGGGGTGGGGAGATATGCGGATTACAAATTACTCCAGAATAATTACAGGGCTGTCAACATCCCGGCTCTGAAGGCAGAGGGAAATATCTATTGCATCAGCCAGTTCTACAGCGCCGTTTCATACGAGCTTGCAGCATTGCGCCTGCCGGGCCAAACTCCCAAGACCGTTGCTTACGAGTGGTCCGACGTGGACAAGCGTATCATGGAGAGCGATATTTTCAGTGAACTGAACTCCAGCTGCAAGTTCAGGGACGAGGTCGATCCTATTAAGAAATCAGACAAGCCTTTTCTGGAGAAAGTTGTAGCCATACGCAATCTCGTGGCCCGGAAAGTTAAATGGAACAGGAATATAAGGCTGCTTCCAAAGTCGGCGACATCGGTTCTAAAAGAGTCTTCAGGAAGCAATGCAGACATAAATGCTCTGGTAGGCAGTGCTTTGAAGTATGCCGGATTTACCGTTACACCGGTTGCGGTCAAGCTCCGTACCAGCGGCGAACTTCAGGATTTCCATATTTCTTTAGATGCATTTGACACTTTTATTCTCAAGGTTGCGTCTGACAAGGGAGATGTCCTGATGCTGGATGCGGCTATTCCTACAGGATATGTCAATATTCTCCCATATAATTTCCTGGTGCCTACAGCCAGGCAGATTGTCAAGGACCAGAGTATCAGGCCATGGATAGACCTTACATCCCTGACTAAGAACCAGACCTCGTATAACGTTCAGGCTAAACTCGATAGGGATGGTCTGCTGAAGGCCACAATGAAGATAGAAGCCACCGGAGAAGAGTCAATGTACCTCAAGGAGTTTTACAGATCATACGGTGAGAAAGAGAAACTTTTCGCCGTTTTTGAAAAGAACAACTCCTACACGGTTGTTGATATGACTGCCCGCAATATGGAGGAATATACTCCGGACTGCACTATAACTATGGAAGTCGAGAGCCAGATGCAGACCACGGAGGACAGGATATATCTTAAGCCGGTTATCGAGAATATTCATTCTGAAGGCCGATACAAGTCTGAAACCAGGTCTGTTCCGGTTGATTTTCCATACAGGGAAACAACCGTTTACAATATGACAGTAGAGATACCGGAAGGATATGAAATTGAGCAGATGCCTTCAAACGCTTCCGCTAGTGCCGTGAAGGTTGACAGCAAGGTGGATATTGTTTACAGGAAGTCGGATGACGGCCGAAAGATAGAGGTTTCCTATAAATATTCGCTCAACGATATGTATGTTGATCCTCATGATTATCAGGATTTCAGGAGATACTGGATGCAGCTCGTCAAACTGGAGAAAGAAACCATAGTGATTAAGAAGAAATAAATAATAGTTATGAAGCGATTTGTTTTTACTGCAATACTGGCAGTTCTGATGGCATCCGTGAGTACGGTTTCCCGTTCTCAGACCATCAAGTTCAACCCAAAGTTCGATGCAGTTTCGGAGGATGAGGTTAAGATGACCACTTACGCTCCAGACACCTCTGCAGAAGCAGTGGTGATTTACAGCGGTTTAAGAATATCCACGTACTTGGATCCCCAATTAGAGTTCAACGTAGAGAAAAACCACAGGCTAAGGCTTAAGATCCTTAAGGAGTCTGCCAAGGGATTGGCTGATTTCCAGATGCTGTACAGGACAGATGGAAACATGAGCGAGAAAATCTACGATATAAAAGTAACTACTTATAACTGGGAAAATGGAAAGGTTGTAAAAACCAAGATGGGCAAGGAGTTCATTTTCGACACCAAATATTCTGAAAGCGTGAAGAAAATGGCTTTTACGGCCCAGAACGTCAAGGTTGGTTCTGTAATAGAAGTTACATATGTACGCAAGAACAAGCAGTTCTGGAATATTGGAGAGATAGATTTCCAGGAACGATATCCGATCAACTGCAAGGAAGCGACCATTCTGATCCCAGAGTTCCTCAAGTTCAATGTTACGCCTAGGGGATCTAAATTCTATACTCATAACACTACCTATGAGACAAAGTCAATAGCTCTTGGCGGTGGGCAGACTTATGACTATAATCTTCTTGTGGAAAACTACAAGGCCTCGAACGTGCCGGCTTTGAAGGCAGAAAGTCATCTGTTCTGCATAGACCAGTATTACAGTGCTGTGGAATATGAACTGAGAAGTATCCAGTTACCGAACCAGCTTCCGAAGAACTACACGACTAAATGGGAGGACATAGACGAGCAGTTATATGAATCTCCACTGTGGACCGAATTGAATTCCTCATGCAAGTTCAAGAATGAAGTGGATCCTATTGCCAAGTCTGACAAGACTTTTGAGCAGAAGGTTTGTGAAATACGCAATCTGGTATGCAGCAAGGTAAAATGGAACAAGAACGTTAGGCTGATCCCGAACAAACTCTCTTCTGTGCTGAAAGATGCTACGGGAGACAATGCAGACATTAATGCTCTGGTGGGAAGCGCACTGATCTATGCCGGCTACACTGTTTATCCGGTTTTGGTAAAGCTGCGTTCAAGCGGAATATTATCTGAGCATCACGTGTCTTCCGATGCTTTTGACACTTATATTCTGAAAGTGATTTCCAAGGATGGCCAGTCTGTATATCTTGATGCGGCCAGGGATGAAGCATATCTTAATGTCCTGCCAGACTCTTATCTTGTTCCAAAGGCAAGGATTATTGCCAAGGGACACAAGTCGTCTTGGACAGACCTTACAAATCTTGCAGAAAACCGTATTGAGTTCAATGTTGACGCCACTCTGGAAGAAGATGGTATTATGAACGGCAAAATGACTCTCAAGGCCCAGAACGGCCAGTCATATATTATAAAGCGTCTCCTCAATTCCTTTGAAAAGGACGAAGAGCTTTATTCTCAGCTTGAAAGCGGGAATTCCTATACTGTTATCAGTGTTTCTCCGACAAAAGCCAAAGACTATTCTGGAGAGTGTGTGGTTAACGTGGAACTTGAGCAGCAGATGCAGACTTCAGGAGACCTGATTTACGTTAAGCCAATTATTGAAAGCCTGCACCCTGACCGCTATTTCAAGTCGGAAAAGAGAACCGTTCCGGTTGACATAGACAGACTGTCTACAACCATCTACAAGATGCATCTTACAGTGCCCGAAGGGTTTGTAGTGGAGCAGCTTCCTGCTTCAGCCACATTCGGGACACTCAAGAATGATTTTTCGGCTAACGTTACTTACAAACTTTCAGAGGACAGTAAAACCATAGATGTAACATATACGTTTACCGACAAGGCTTTGTATGTTGATCCTGCAAACTATCAGGATTACCGGAGATTCTGGCAGAAGATGGTTCAGACAGAAAAGGAAACGATAGTATTGAAAAGAAAATGAAACGCTTTCTGACATTATTGTTCCTGGCTCTTATTCCGGTAGTCAGTTCAGGACAGGATAGCGCTGCAGACATTCTGGAAAGCAGGGAGTCTTTCCAGATGAAAAGCCTTTCTTCAGGAACATATTCGGTATACTGCAAGATCCGTATTAATAAGGAATCCGCAGAATCCATGGGACGGATAACGATTTTTACGGATAGAGACAGGTCTTTGTCTTCCTTCTCGGCGACAATAACCAACACAGCCGGAAAGGTAATCAAGAAACTTCGCCGCCAGGATTTGGATTCCAGGGCTTTGGCACAGGAACTGGCCGACGATTCTTTCGTGTATTTCTGCAGGCCTCTGGCTCCGGTTCCCTTCATCGTGGAATACGAATATACACTGACTTACAAGAGGGGAGTGCCTGCTTTCCCTTCTTATTTTCCGGTTACGGGAGAAAATGTCAGACTGGAAAAAGGGGAGTATTCAGTGGAGGTTCCGAAGGGGACAAAAATACAGTACAGCGCTACAGTTGAGCCGGATATCGTTAAAGAAGACTTCAAGGAAAGATATATCTGGCGATTCAATGATTATCAGGGATTCGAGTCCGAGGACAAGATGCCTCCGGCAAGGGAGGTCGTTCCCCATGTGTATGCCTCTCCCGAGACTTTCATGTTTTCGAATGTAGAGGGCAAGCAGGGCAGCTGGAAAGACATAGGTCTTTGGTTGTATGATCTTCAGAAAGACACATGGGATCTGACAGAAGAAGACAAAGCCAAGGTCAGGGAAATGACTTCCGGTTGCACCAACACCTTTGAAAAGGTTAAGGTTCTTTATGAATACCTCAGAAAAACGACCAGATATGTGAGCATACAGCTTGGAATTGGCGGATACAAGCCGTTTCCCGCTTCTACTGTTTCCAGAACGGGATTCGGAGACTGCAAGGGCCTTTCCAACTATATGAAGTCCATGCTTGAGGCTATAGGTGTGGAGTCCGATTACTTTATCCTCAATACTAACCGCGCGGATTTTGACAAGGATTATTCATCTGTCGGGAGCATGAATCATGCTATGCTGGCCGTTCCGCTTAAGGACGGCGGTATTATGCAGGGAGATACCCTTTGGGTGGAATGTACCAATCCTTTGGTCCCGCTAGGTTACAGGCATGATGATGTGGCCGGTCATCAGGTTCTTCTCATAAAAGACAGTGGCGGGGATTTTGTCCGTTGTTCCAGGTATGCCGACAGCCTGTCCCGCCTGGAAAATAAGGTAAGACTTTACGTTGCCTCAACCGGTGATGCGACTGTAAATGTAAGCCAGAGAGCCTGTCTTGATTTTGTCGAGTCTCGACTCCGGCTGTATGAAATGAGCGAAAAGGAGAAGTCGGAAAGAGTGGCCGGTAATATTGTGGTTACCAGCAATAACCCTAAAATCAATTCAATAAAGGATAACTTCCGGGATTATCCTTTGAAAGGCAGGGATTATGTTCCGGAGATTACAACTGATTACTCTGTGGAATGCCGAAATTATGCGGAATCCAACGGAGACCGCCTTTTCATACCCATGACTCCTTTGCGCAACGGTTTCAACTGGCAGAGAGGGGAGCGCAAGAACGAAGTTTTCATTGAAACAGGTTCTACTTATCTGGATACCATAGAGATTAATGTTCCGGTTACTTACGAGCCGGAAGGACTTCCTAAACCTGTGAATATGGAGTGCAGTTTTGCCAGCTTTTCCTCATCTGTAAAAACTGAGGGCAGCAAGGTGATAGTTGTTCTCAAAACCGTATTTAAGGCGGGACGTTATCCAAAGGAAGACTATGCCGCATACAAGACGGCGGTGCGTAAATTCAATAATTTGTGCACCTCGAAGATTGTATTCAAAAGGAAGCAGTGAATTACTTGCTGTCTTCTTCTATTATCCTCAGCAATTGGTCAATAGCTTCGGAATCCGGAACTGATTTCAGGACCGGATTCTTGCCTTTGTAGATGGTTACCAGTCCGCCTCCCTGGCCGACATAGCCGTAGTCTGCGTCCGCCATTTCTCCCGGGCCGTTTACAATGCAACCCATAACGGCGATCCTGACTCCTTTCAGATGAGAGGTCTTTTCCTTGACCTTGTTGAAAGTTTCCTCCAGATTATATTGGGTCCTTCCGCATCCCGGGCAGGCTATGTATTCAGGATGGTAGAAGACTCTTCTTGCTCCTTGCTGGATATTTTCCTTGAGGGCTTCCATCTCTTTATTGGAATATGGAGCATCGGCGATGGTGAAATCATCGATTTCCTTTTCTAGAAGCATAACTCCGAATAGGGATGCCGCCCTGATAATGAAGCGGTTCCAGTCTTCCGTGTTACACTCGAGGGCGTTGAACGGAAGGATTGGAGAGCGGCTGTTCTGCTGTTTTACGGTTTCTTTCAGTTTTGCTTCCAGACCGCTCTCGAAGAAATCCGCGATCTGCATTCCAGCCGGAATCTCGTTGACAGGATTCTCTGTCAGGGAAATCCTGATGGTATCTCCTATGCCCTTGTCCAGAAGGGCTCCGATGCCAATGGCGGACTTGATCCTTCCCTGATCCGCATTGCCGGCCTCGGTGACTCCCAGATGGACAGGGAATACGGTTCCGCTCTCTTCCATCGCCTTGTAGAGCAGTAGATAGGCCTGGCTCATAACTATGGTGTTACTGGCCTTCAGAGATACTACAACATTGTCGAATTTCTCGTCTACACACATCGCAAGCCATTGCATAGCAGCCTGTTTCATGCCTTCAGGGGTATTTCCGTACCTGTTGACGATGTCTTCTCCCAGTGAACCGTGGTTAAGCCCGATCCTTACGGCGGTCTTATATTTTCGGCAGACTTCTATGAAGCGGGAGAACTGGCTCTGGGCGTCCTTGTGTACCTGGGAGAAATTGCCAGGATTGATCCTGACCTTGTCGGCGACCTGCGCCGCGGCAATGGCGACTTCGGAATTGAAGTGCACATCGGCGACAAGAGGGGTGTTAATACCTTGGTTCCTTAAGATATCCTTAATTTTTGCAAGGGCTTCCACTTCCTTGAAACCCTGGGTGGTAAGCCTTATCAGCTTTGCTCCGGCATCCGCCATTTCAAGGCACTGGGCAACGCTTTTCTCCACATCCTGGGTATGGGTGTTGCACATCGTCTGGACGGCGATAGGGGCGCCGCCTCCGATTGTCAGTCCTGCGGCCTTTGCTTGTAACCTTTTCATCTCCTTGGCGCGTTTGCAGGGTTCTTGTATGAGCTTCCGCCGAATCTGTAGAAAAGGCCTACGGATATGATTATCTGGCCGGTATGGGTGGAAACCCAGTATTCGTCCCCATAGAAGGCCTTCTTGTCGTAGAGGTTGCTCAGATTGTATTTGTAATTGGCTTCCGCATGGATCTCAAATGGCCTGAAGACATATGCTATGCCTCCTCCGGCTATGAATCCGTAGCCCCATTTTTTCCAGGTGGAACTGACTGTTTCCGGAAGCAGGCCGGAGAAGCTGGCGCTCTGCCTCCTGGCCACAAATACTCCCGCGTTGGCCAGCAGCCTCATATTCCAGAAGTCTATCCTGAACTGGGATACGAACGGGAAGGTCAGATTGCGGAAAGTTTCCTTGCCTTCCTGTACAACCTTTTTATTCTCGTCCTTAATCAGGGTCTTGTAGCCTTCTTCGTTCATCTGGAGGCCGGTTTCCACGCCGAAAAGGGAAATGGAGTTCCAGAGAGAATGATAATAGGTGTAGTAGACACCGAAGTTCATCGGCGTGGTTATAGGACCCTTGTCGTAGTCTACGCTAACGCTGAGGGTGTTGATTGCCATTCCCCATTTGACTCCGAAAAGATGCTCTCTCAGGCGGGTGGAATCCTTCACCTGGCCGGTTACCTTGGCGTCCCTGAAGGAATACTCGTCGAATTCCTTCATAATGTCCAGGGTGTCCACAATCTGGGAATATCCTTGCAGGGATATGAAAGTCAGTAATATGGCAACAATGACTCTTTTCATCTATTCGAACAGTTTTATAAGGTCGACTGACTGTGTGAGGTCTGTCTGTTCCTTGAGTTTTATTATGACTTTTCCGTCCGGCATCTTGAACAGCCTTGCCTTTTCCGGAAGTTTCTTAAGCAGTATGTCTCCCACATCCAGCTTGCCGTTCCCGTTCAGGTCCTGGGTAATCCTGAATGAATACACTCCGGCGTTAAGATAAGGGAAGCGGAGCTCTCCGTCTGATGAGATATCGTATTTAAGGTATACTTTATCCCTTTTCTCGCTGACAAGTTCAACGATGTATTTCTTGCCCTGTGTTCCGCTGATTTCCAGGGTGATGGAGCTTAGCTTGTCATCCGTAGGCAGGGAGAATGTCTTTATGATGGAATCATTGGTGAAACCGTTTACATCCTTGAACAAAGCCATCGGAATTTTGAGCCTGTAGTCGTTTCCCACCTTGTAAGGGTCATCTGCCTTTATGATGTAGTGGAGGATGTTGGTGGAGTCCCTTTCCACGTGGAATTTTACATTTGAAACGATTTTCCTAGGTGTTGAGGTGGTGAACATTATGGAGTCGAAATCGGTCTTGACCAGCGGTGAAGGAACTGTAATGTCTATTCCCATATTCTCCACGGTCTTTCCATCGACCTTAACTTCCGTCTTCAGCAAATCCTTCCTCTGCTCCGGCTTTTTGTCCTTATCCGATTTTTCCAGGGTCTTCATGCCCTTGTCCTTATCGTTTTTGAACGGGTCGTTGCGGTCTGTCTTTCCCGCCTTGCCCAGATTCTTGAGGTAATCGTTTGTCAGACCTGAGTTTGTCGGGTCTTGCTTGTCGGAATCCTTGAGCTTGCTCTTGTCAAAAGGCTTGACAAGCTTGAAAGTTTCCCCGTATGGTTTCAGGGTTCCTGTGGAATCAGTCTTCATATAGTTGATTCTCAGAAACAGTGTGTCCTGTACAGACTTCGGATCGTTGATCCAGAATGTCAGGGAGTCTCCATCGGGGTTGAACTGGCGGATTATCCTGTCGTCGAAAATACCTTTTATCCTGAATGTGTCTATCTGCGGATTCTCGCTTCTGAATTTAACGTAACACTCTTTTTCTGAAATTCTTCCGGTGCTTTCTATGTATTGGTTGCTCAGTTTTTCCTTGAACAGGTATATATCTGTCTGGCTAGGTCTGGAAAGACAGCCTACGGTGTCCTTCATATCCATCATCTTAATCTGGGACATTCCCGGACGGGCGGCGATGGAAGGGGTTATCGTTGAATCACAGAAACCGACAAGCTCTCCGCCCCTGTCATAGAGCATGTTGTTGTTCTTGTCCTCGAAAGCGTAGATGGTATATGGAACGCCCTTGAGTCCTCTGAGGCAGAAATAGCCCCAGTCATCGCTCCTGGTAGCCGCATCGGCCAGGTCCTTGATTATGCAGGAATCCTTAGGGTTGGCATAAAGTGCGACATAAATACCCTTTAGAGGAAGGAGGGTGGCATAATCCATTACGGTACCGCTTATTATGAGCGAGTCCATGCTGTCTCCGGTCGAGAAGTTGATGACATATCCGTTGAACGGATTGCTTTCGTTAACATCGGAAATCGCATTTCCGAAAGCCAGGGAGTATGTCTGGTTTGCCCTGAGGGTGTCGTCGAATGAAACGACGACGCTCTTTTTCTTGATCTTGGCGACAGGCCTTTTCTTTGAAGGAGGAGAAAGGACTATTTCCTGATACTGGTTCTTCAGCTGGACATATTCGTTGAAGGTAATGGATATCTTACCTTTATTTACGGGGAAGTTCAGCATAGGAGCATCAGGGGAAATCCCGACAATAACGGGCGGAATGGTATCTTTGGGGCCACCGACAGGTCCCTGCTTTGTGTTGGCGCAGCTTTGTGAAGCCGCAACAATCAGCAGAGCCGCCAGCGGGGCCGCCAATGCTCCAAGCAATGATTCTTTCAGTTTTCTCATACGCGGTCCTCCTCTTTTATGTCCACTCTTGTGGCCGAGTCTATACCCTTGATTTCCTCAATGTGTGCCATCATCTCCTCCAGGTCTTTGGCATTATGCACGTAAAGGTCTATATATCCGTAGAATACCCCGTCATGAGTTTCAAAGAACAGTTTACGGATGTTTACGGAAAGTATAAGGGTTATGTATCTTGTAATGTCATTGACTATTCCCAGACGGTCTATACCCTTGAGCTCGATTCTGGCAAGGAAAGACAGTATGGTGTGCTTTGTCCATTTTGCGTTGATTATCTTTCCGCCTTCCGTGGCGGCAAGGGATATGGCTTTCGGGCATACCTTCTTGTGGATGACAACCTGACCGTCCTCGTCCACAAATCCGATTACGGGATCTCCAGGAATAGGGTTGCAGCAATCGGCCACCTTGTAGGACAGGGTCTTGTCTACCGGATTCTCCTTGAGCAGGAAGTCCTTGTGCTTGAAGAACTGCAGGTTCCAGAACTGCACCAGCTTGTTTTCCTTGTTCTTCTTCAGTATGGCGTCCAGATTTTTAAGGTCTATCAGGCCGGAGCCGATCTTGCTGTATAGCTCGTCCTTGTTGCTGACCTTGAACTCGTCTATGAGTTTCTTCAGCACCCTTATATGGAGTTTGACTCCAAGCTTGTCCAGTTCCTTCTCAAGGATTTCCTGGCCGTTCTTGATTGTATCCTTGATATCTCCCTTGATGCTGTCCAGGATGATGTTGCGGGCCTTTGTGGTCTTTACGAATTCCAGCCATTTGCGCTGAGGTTTCTGGGAATCGGCCGTTATGATCTCCACCTGGTCTCCGTTCCTGAGTACATATGAGATAGGGACAAGTTTCAGGTTAACCTTGGCGGCTATGGCCCTGTTTCCGATTTCGGAGTGGATTGCGTAGGCAAAGTCCAGCACCGTGGCTCCCTTTTCCAGCCTCTTGGCCTCCCCGGCTGGTGTGAATACGTATATCTCCTTGCTCATCAGCCCGCTGTGGAAGTTGTCCAGGAACTCGAGAGCATTCACATCAGGGTTCTCCAGCACTTCCCTGACCATATTCAGCCAGTTATCCATGTCGTTCTCCGGATTCTGGATTTTTTCACCCTTGTAGTTCCAGTGGGCTGCAACACCTTTTTCCGCGATGGCGTTCATCCTCACTGTCCTGATCTGGACTTCCACCCATCCTCCCTGCGGGCTCATGAGGGTGCAGTGAAGAGCCTCGTAGCCATTGGACTTAGGGGTGCTGACCCAATCGCGGATGCGGTCCGTATTGGACAGGTAATCCTCTGTAATCAGGGAGTATATGTCCCAGCACTGCTTCCTTTCCGAGGTGCCTCTCTTCGGAGTGAACACGATTCTCACGGCAAAGAGGTCATAGATTTCCTCGAAAGGAATCCCCTTGGTCTGCATCTTGTTCCAGACGGAATAAGGTGTCTTGATCCTCTTTGTAATCGTGAACTTGTAGTGTGCCTGTTCCAGGAGCTTGGAGATCGGTTCAATGAAGTTGTCTATGCTTCCTCCCTTGGCCTGCGAATACTCGTTAATGCGTCTGGAAATCTCCTGATATTGCTCCGGCTGCCTGAATTTCAGCCAGATATTCTCCATCTCGCTCTTTATGCTGTAAAGTCCGAGCCTGTGAGCCAGAGGAATGAATATGTACATTGTCTCGCTGAGGATCTTGTCCTGCTTGCGTTCCGGCATGGAATCGATGGTGCGCAGGTTGTGGAGCCTGTCCGCCAGCTTGATGAGAATGACCCTTACGTCATCGTTGAGCGTGAGAAGTATTCTCTTGAAGTTCTCGGCCTGGATGGATTTCTCGTTGAGCTCTCCTTCCATCTTGCTGTCCATCGCGGACTTGATCTTGGTCAGTCCGTCTACGAGAGAAGCGATCTTGCTGCCGAATAGCCTTTCTATATCCTCCACGGTATATTCCGTGTCCTCCACAACATCGTGAAGCAGAGCGGTTACGATGGATTTGTAACCCAGTCCGATTTCCTGCACCACAATCTTGGCTACGGCGATAGGGTGGATTATGTACGGCTCGCCGGAGCGGCGTCTAATACCCTTATGCGCCTCGTTGGCAAACTCGAACGCCTTTATGACACCCTCGTACTCCTCCTGGGAGGCGCACCTTTTAAGGGCGGCAAGTCTCAGCTGCTCGAATTCCCGCTGGATAAGTTCGTTGTCTTCTTTAGTAAAATCGCTCATATATTCATCTTAAACTCTGAGATCCCTTTGTCCTGTCTGAATCTTTCTGAGGTTATCCTTAATCCTTTCTTTCCAGGCATCTTCCGGCATCTTCTGCAGTTCCTTTTCTATCAATGTATCGCCAAGTTCCTTTGTGGCCGCAGACGCGTAATCCTGGAGGTATTCTGCAAGTGTCAGGAGGGCGTTAGGAGTACAGAACTTGTTGATGAGACCTTTCTCGGCGAATTCCATAAAGCGGTCTCCAGTCCTTCCGGCCCTGTAGCAGGAAGTGCAGAAACTCGGTATGAAACCTTCTCCCAGAAGCCATCCGGTTACCTGGTCAAGCCCTCTGGTGTCACCGACCTGGAACTGCTCCCTTTCCAGAGCCTGCTTCTCGGAATGTGAACTGTAGCCGCCGATCTCCAGATGCGTTCCGGCATCTATTTGGCTCACTCCCAGATGCATAACCTCGTTCCTTATTTCAGGGGATTCTCTTGCGGTCATAATCATTCCGGTATATGGAACGGCAAGACGGAGCACTGCTACCAGATGCTTGAAGTCCTCGTCTGAGCATTTGTACGGGAGAGGCAGGTTCATGCCCTCTGCCGGCTGGATTCTCGGGAAGCTGATCGTATGAGGGCCAACCCCGAACTTTTCCTTCAGGTGCAGGGCGTGGCTAACCAGTCCCATAACCTCGAACCTCCAGTCATACAGGCCGATGAGAGCTCCGATGCCGAGGTCGTCAATGCCCGCCTCAAAAGCCCTGTCCAGACTGTCCAGCCTCCACATGAAGTCTCCCTTGACGGTGTTTGCCGGGTGGTATTTGGCATAGGTTTCCCTATGGTAAGTTTCCTGGAAAATCTGGTATGTTCCGATGCCTTCCGCCTTGACAATCTTGTATCCTGCCACGTCCAGCGGGGCGGCGTTGATGTTCACCCTGCGGATAGCCCCGTTGCCGCTGTGGACTCCGTAAACGGTTTTAACACAGTTTGCTATGAAATCCGGACCGTAAACCGGAGACTCCCCGAACACGAGGATCAGCCTTTTCTGGCCCTCATCCTGAAGGGCTTTTACCTCGGCGATTATTTCATCCTGAGTCAGGGTCTTGCGGACCGTTCCGCCGGAAGACTTTCTGAAGCCGCAGTAAAGGCAGTCATTAATACAGAGGTTTCCTATGTAAAGCGGGGCGAACAAAACGATCCTGTTGCCGTAAATGGCTTTTTTCAAGGTCTTTGCCGCCTGGAACAATTCCTGCTTGCCATCCTCGCTCCTGATGGAGAGCAGATATGCAGTCTCTTCAAGAGTCAGTGGATTCTTCTCAAGTGACTTGGCGAAAATCTCCTTCAGGCGGACCTTGTCCTCGGTGCAATTACCCAGTAGATGCGAAATTTTCTCAGCATCGACGAAATCAAATGCTCCCTTGCTCAGCGACCTGTCCATCTTGTATGCCATAGCTGCTTATTCTTCAATTGCCTTTACAAAGTTTGCCGCAAATTCTTCCAGAGAAGGATTTATCTTTTCCGCTGTAGGCGCTCCAAATGCCTCTACGGTAGGGGAAACCACCTCCAGTTTTGCCTCCTCGGCGAATTTTGCAAGAGCCTTTGCTCCCGCTCCGTTCCATCCGCTGGTTCCGAAAATACCCATCTTCTTGCCCTTAGGGGACATTATCCTGATCTCGTTGCAAAGATGCTCCATCATAGGGTGCATGAAGGTGTTGTAGGCACAGGTTCCGAGGATGAAGCCGTTATACCGCATAATGTCGCTGAGGATGTATGAGACATTGGTCCTGGATACGTCATAAGTGCGTATATTTTTGATTCCAAGGGTGGAAAGCTTTGCTCCGATCTGGTCTGCCAGTGAAGCGGTGTTGCCGTACATTGAGGCATAGGCTATCACTATGCCTTTCTCTGACTTGGATGCGGCCCAGTCTGAATACAGGCCGATGACCTTTGCCGGATCCTCCTTCCATACCACGCCGTGGGATGGGGCGATCATCTTTGCAGGAACATCTGCAAGCTTGGTTATAGCCCTGGTTACCATCTGGTTGTATTTGGCAACTATGTTGGAGTAGTAGCGTCTCATTTCAGGGAGGAACATCTCGTCCATATTGTAGTCGGAGTCGAATATTCCGCCGTCCAGGCTGCCATATCCTCCAAAGGCGTCACAGGTGAACAGCACTCCGTCAGCCATATCCAGTGTAACCATGGTCTCCGGCCAGTGAACCCAAGGGATGAAGAAGAACCTGAGGCTGGTGCTGCCTATTTCAAGTTCCTGTCCGTCAGCAACCTGCATAAAGGACTCCTGAGGGATGCCATAATATTTCTGCATCAGCTCGAATGTCTTTGCGTTGCCTATGATCTTAAGGTCCGGATACTTTGCAAGCACGCTGCGGATCATTCCCGAGTGGTCCGGTTCCATATGGTTTACCACCAGATAGTCCAGTTTTCCGCCTTCCAGCAAGGCCTCGATCTTGGAGAGGAAATCTCCGTCAGATCCGTATTCCACGGTATCTATCAGGACGTTCTTTCCGTCTTTTATCAGGTAGGAGTTATAGGATACTCCGTATGGAATCGGCCAGTTGTTCTCAAAGAGAGCGGTTCGGCGGTCATTAACGCCAATGTAGCTTATCCTTTCAGTTACTTTTGCTATTCTCATATGTAATGTCTTTTAAGTCTTTGTGTTCATATCGTTATTTCAAAAAAGGCTCATCTGCCCGTCTGACTGTGGTGTTTCCTTTGTGTCTTCTTCATTTCCCGGGGCGGCAATCCTGTAGAATTCCTCCTCGCTGATGATGGGGATTCCCAGCTTGCGGGCCTTCTCAAGCTTGGAGGCCCCGGCCTTGCTTCCGGCCAGAAGATATGTGGTTGAGGCTGTTACGCTGCTTCCTACCTTTCCGCTATGTGCCTCTATGTAATATTTCATCGTTTCCCTAGGAATGGAATAGTTGCCCGTTATCATTATTGTCATCCCCTTAAGGGTGTCAGATACAGGGGCCTTCTCTTCCAGGCTGAACTGCAGGCCGGCTTTCCTGAGTTCCTCGACGGTCTTCAGATGCCTTGGTTCTGCAAACCATCCTGTTATGGAATCCACGATAATGCCTCCGATATCTTCCACCTCCAGCAGTTCTTCCCTTGTAGCAGCCGCAATGGCGTCAATATTCTTGAAACGGGATGCCAGGGTCTTGGCTGTTGTCTCCCCGATGTTTCTGATTCCCAAGGCGTACAGAACCCTGTGGAACGGCACGGTCTTGGATTTTTCCAGCGAGGCGCGGAAATTCTCCACGCTCTTGCCCTTCCACTTGTCCAGGCTCAGGAGCTGGAGGTCGTCCAGGGAGTAGAGGTCCTGGAGTTCTTTAACGTATTCCCTTTCGCACAGCTGGTGTACGGCAACTTCTCCGATATTGATATCCATTGCCTTGCGGGAAGCGAAGTGGAGGAATCTGCCCTCTGTCTGAGGCGGGCAGAAGTCTGAATTCGGACAGAAGAACTTGGACTGTTCCGGATCCCTGACAAGAGGGGTTCCGCAGGCCGGGCAGACCTTAGGGAATGTTTCCGGAACACTGGCAGGATTTCTCCTGGAGAGTTCCACGCGGGTTATCTTAGGTATTATCTCACCTCCCTTTTCCACATATACACTGTCTCCCACGCGGATGTCCAGGATCTCCATCTGGTCCGCATTGTGGAGGGTTGCCCTCTTGACGGTTGTTCCGCTTAGCTGGACAGGGGACAGATTTGCAACAGGAGTTACGGCACCTGTCCTTCCAACCTGGTAATCAATTGATTCTATTGTGGTAAGGGCCTCTTCCGGCTTGAACTTGTAGGCTACGGCCCATTTCGGGGTCTTGGCAGTGAATCCCAGTTCCGCCTGGATTGCGTACTGGTCCACCTTTACCACAACCCCGTCTGTAGGGAATGGCAGGCCGTGACGCTTCTGGTCCCATTCCTGGATGTAGGAGATGACTTCTTCAATGTCCTTGCATCTACGGGAATGCTCCGATACAGGGAGTCCCCAGCCGGCAGCATCCTCCAGGGATTTGCTGTGCAGGGAATTTTCGTATCCCGGAGCAATCAGATGATACAGGACGCAGTCCAGTCCCCTTGTGGCTACCGCCTTGCTGGACAGCATCTTCAAAGAACCGGCCGCGGCGTTCCTCGGATTTGCGAAGAGAGGCTCCTCGTCCAGTTGCCTCTGGATGTTGAGCTTGTCGAAGGAGGCGAACGGCATATAGACCTCGCCCCTTATCTCGAATTCGGCAGGATAACCGGACGATTCTTTGAGTTGCACCGGCACGGACTTGATTGTCTTGATGTTGCGTGTGACATCATCTCCCACGCTTCCGTCTCCTCGGGTAAGTGCCCGGACCAGGATTCCTCCCCGGTAGAGGAGATTTATGCCTGTTCCGTCGAACTTGAGCTCGCAATTGTATGTGAAGGCCTTGTCTGTTCCTTTCCTGACCCTGGAATCGAAATCGCGGAGCTCCTCTATGCTGTAAGTGTTTGCCAGAGAGAGCATAGGGTGGAGATGGGCATACTGGGCAAAAGGAGCGTTATCTTCAAGGTCGCTTCCCACTTTGGCGGTAGGGGAGTCAGCGCTCTTGAACTCTGGATACAGTTCCTCCAGCTGAATGAGCTCCTTGAGAAGCAGGTCGAACTCGTAGTCCGAAATAAGCGGGGAGTTCTCCACATAGTAATGCCTGTTGTGGGCTTCTATCTCCTGTCTTAGGGCTTCAATTTTCCGTTTTGCTACAGTCTTGTCCATATAAATGGCCTACAATCTGCCAAATTTAGCGATTATTTTAATAAAAATGGTACATTTGTCCCCGATTTAGAGTCATCGTATTATGCAAAAATCTATCGTTATCCTCACAGGCGGCGGTCCAGCCCCGGGAATGAACACTGTTGTTGGCAGTATAACCAAAACTTTCATAAGCAACGGATACCGTGTTTTAGGCCTTCACGGAGGTTATAAAGGCCTTTTCTCCGAGAATCCTGATTATGTGGAGCTGGATTTCTTCAAGGCGGACGACATATTCAACCGCGGAGGCTCCTACCTTGTGATGAGCCGTTTCAAGCCTACCCAGGAGGACTTCGACAAGAACTTCAACCTGAAATTCTTCCAGGACAATAACATAAAACTGTTGGTAACCATCGGTGGAGACGATACCGCATCTACCGCGAACCGCATAGCCAAGTTCCTGAAGCAAAATGATTTCCCTATTGCGAACATACATGTTCCAAAGACCATAGACAATGACCTTCCTCTGCCTCAGAACATCCCTACGTTCGGATACCAGAGCGCAAAGGGAGAGGGTTCCAGGATTGCAGCTACCGTTTATGAGGATGCCCGCACCAGCCACAACTGGTTTGTGATTTCCGCTATGGGACGCAGTGCTGGACACCTTGCACTGGCAATCGGCTACACCAACCACTTCCCGATGATCGTGATTCCGGAGATGTTCAACAAGAGTGACATTTCCGTGGAGAAGATTCTGAACATGGCGGTTTCCGCCATCATCAAGAGAAAGATTCTGGGAATCGACTACGGCGCCATCATCATTTCCGAGGGCGTGTTCGAGGGCTTCTCTCCTGAGGAACTCAAGAACTATGGTGTGAGATTCTCGTACGACGAGCATGGCCATCCTGAGCTTGGAAAGATTTCCAAGGCACAGATGTTCAACGATATACTTGACGTTAAACTCAATCAGCTAGGCCTGAAGGTGAAGATCCGTCCGGTGGAGATCGGATACGAGGTACGCTGCATCACTCCTCACGCTTACGACCTGGTTTACTGTACCGAGCTCGGTATGGGAGTCTACAAGCTCTTCAAGCAGGGCATTACCGGATGTATGGTTTACATGGACCTGAACGGTAGCATCAAGAGCCTGTACTTGAAGGATATGCAGGATCCGACCACTGGAAAGATCCCTCCTAGGGGAGTGAACATCCATCAGGACAAGGTGAATATGATCTTCGAGTACATAATGCACTACATCACGCCTGCAGACTACGAGGCGGCCAAAAAGTACGTTCCGGATCCTGAGACTTACGATTTCAAGAAAATCTTGAACTGGTAGAATAGAGGAGCCATCTTGGAGGTTCGAACTCCAGACCTACGCGTTACGAATGCGTTGCTCTACCTGCTGAGCTAAGATGGCTTGTTGCGGGTGCAAAAGTAATAAAAAATTTATGGCTGTAGTAATCCCTACTGAACTTGGAACTGAAAAAATATCCAAGCTGTTGAGGCAATATGCTGTACCGGCGATTATTGCGATGACTGCATCTTCGCTTTACAACATGTGCGACAGCATTTTCATCGGTCAGGGAGTTGGTCCATTGGCACTTGCGGGACTGGCCCTTACATTCCCGATAATGAACCTCAGCGCTGCTGTGGGAACACTTGTGGGGGTTGGAGCAGCCACTCTGATTAGCGTCCTTCTTGGACAGAAAAACTACGACACGGCTAACCGTGTACTGGGCAATTCCCTTGTACTTAACATTATCACCGGCATCATTTTCGGCGCTTTGGTCATTGCGTTCCTGGATCCCATACTGTATTTCTTCGGAGCCAGCGAGAACACCATTTCCTATGCGAGGGAGTATATGTTCATCATCCTCCTGGGCAATGTGATTACCCATCTTTACTTCGGCCTCAACGCTGTGGTGAGGGTTATGGGTCTTCCCAAGAAGGCGATGGGAGCCACAATTTTCACTGTCGCGATAAACTTTGTCCTGGACTACGTGTTCATCTTCATTTTCAAGTGGGGTATCAGGGGAGCGGCGATAGCAACCGTGCTGTCCCAGTTCCTGGCAATGGTCTACGTCATTAGCCTGGTTTCAGACAAAAACAGGGTGATTCATTTCCAGAGGGGGATCTATCGCCTGAAGAAGAAGATCATATCCCAGACATTCTCCATAGGTATGGCTCCGTTCCTGATGAACGCCTGCGCCTGCATTATCGTGATAGTTATAAACAGGCAGCTTTACAAATACGGAGGGGACATGGCAATTGGAGCCTACGGAATACAGAACCGCCTGGTTTTCATTGCAGTTATGATAGTGATGGGCATTAATCAGGGAATGCAGCCGATTGCAGGTTACAACTACGGTGCCCAGAAACACGACAGGGTTTCCAAAGTGCTCCGCATCTCCATCATCTGGGCTACGGTGGTGACCACCCTGTTCTTCATAGTGGCGGAACTGTTCCCTAGGCAGCTTGCGGAGATATTCACCGACGACGAGGAGCTTCTGGCCCACACTACCAGGGGTATGAGAATAAACTTTGTGGCCTTTGCCATTGTCGGTTTCCAGATGGTGACCACAAATTTCTTCCAGAGCATCGGCAAGGCCAAGAAGGCTATCTTCCTGAGCCTCAGCCGACAGGCAATCTGCCTGCTGCCTCTGCTCCTGGTGCTTCCACCGATACTGGGCGTGGACGGGGTATGGTGGAGCCTCCCGATATCGGACCTTATTGCCAGCATACTTACATTGTGGCTGCTTCTGAGGCAGAGGAACGAATTCCGCAGAAACATAAATCTTAACGCTTCATAGATGGAAAAGAATATTCACATAAACATTGGACGCCAGATAGGGGCCGGCGGGCTTGACGTTGCCAGAGAACTTGGAAAGCGTTTCGGCATCAAGGTTTATGACAAGGAACTTCTGGCTCTGGCGGCAAAGGAAAGCGGCCTGGACCATTCCGTTTTTGCAAAAGAGGACGAGAAAGACAACCTTTCCCTGAATACCGGTTTCAGCCTGACTTCCTTTGCAGAGGTGATTTCCAACACTTTCAAGCCCAGTGTCTATAACAGCAACACAATATTCACCATCCAGAGCGAAGTAATCCGCAAACTGGCTGCCGAGGGGTCAACGATATTCGTGGGAAGATGCGCGGATTATATCCTGAGGGATGTTCCAGGATGCTTCAACGTCTTCATTACAGCCTCTATGGAGGACCGTATCAACAGAGTGCGCACAGTGAACAAATACGGAGATTCTGAAGGTCTTTCAGACGAAAAGCTGGCGGATCTTCTCCGGAAGGGGGACCGCAAGAGGGCTTCATACTACGGAGACTACTCCTTCAAAACCTGGGGAGCTGCGGAGAGTTATGATATGTGCTTGAATTCCAGCCTTCTTGGAATAGACGGCTGCGCAGACCTTATCGAAGAGACGATAAGGCGTCGTCTGCTTTAATCTTCCTTATAAGCTTGGTGACGATTTCCTCAACAAGGCTTCCCTTGCTGTAGTCGGCCGGGCAGATGAAGCTTACCCTGTGCTGCTCATAGAGTCTCTGTGCCACTTTCTGTGATGCCGGGGATGAGTTATAGACTGCAATCGAGGTTCCTCCCAGCTGGCGGGTGAGTTTCATGCAAGGCACGTCCGTTTCCCCGTCGCCGAAATAGATCATATTCGAGAAGGAGACTCTCTTTTCCTCCTCAGGAACTGAAGAGTTGATCTTTTCGCTGTCGTGTATGTTGAGGATACCCTTGTTAATCTTGAAGAGGAACTGTGTCTTGTTGGTGTAGTTTACTGCCGAGGCAGGCCAGATGGCGCATCCGTCCTTGCCGTAATAGAATGAACTGGCGAAGATTGCCTTGAACTCCTTAGCTATGCTGGTTCCCTGCATGATTTCAAGAAGACCGGAGGAATTGATATAATGCTCAACGATTACGCCTTCTTTTCTTCCTATTTCCTTGATCCTTGAAAACCAGGTCTCAACGCCTTTGAAGTATGTGATGTCCCGCCCGAATGTGCGCAGTCTCTTCCTGGTCAGGCGGATGCCCTTGCGTTTTGCCTCCTCAAGCATGAGAAGCATATAAATGAGCACTCCGTCCGAATCCTGGTTGCGGGCCATCTCGTGAGTTTCTCCCCAGAACTCGTCCTTGCTTCTTCCAACGGCGTTTATGAAGGAATACTCCTGCATATTGCCGGGAGCGAGAGTCCCGTCAAAGTCGTATATCAGCGCCACTATCGGCTTCTCTTTCTTCTTGTTCATGGTAATTCTCTCTGTCAGAACAGGGATGAGAAGAGGTCTTCCTCCGGCTTATCCTGCTGTTTCTTCTTTTTCCTGTTATCCTTCTCCTTCCTGGACTTGACTTCAGATGCCGGCACAGGACTAGGCAGGTCTGAAACCACGTTGCGTATGAAGTCGTTTGCCCTGGTTTCCAGATACTTTGGGCTCTGGATGGTTATGTAAGGATGGTTTTCGTAAACCCATCTGAAGAATTCGTCGTTAGGTATCAGGGACAGTCGGAAAGTGCAGCTTCCGTCGTCAGCCTTCTGGGATAGCTTCTGGGAATGGTGCAGCGGATTCTGTATCAGATACCGGGCAATGCATCCCTCTGCCTTGAACACAATGTCTTCCCTCTTTTCTGCAGGATGGCTGATGCCGATTATGTCCGCAAAATATTCATCCGCGTTGAACCTGTAGTTAGGCGGGAACGGCAATATCGCGTAGGAATAGCTAGTCACGCAATCTGTCTGCACTGCCTGCACTCCTTCCTTGCCGTCCACAAATCCCAGGCAGAACCACTTGTCCTTCCAGGTGGTAAGGTGGAGAGGGTAGAATATCATCTCGCGTGCGAATCCTCTTTCATCGGTGAAGCTGAGGCTCAATACTCTGCGATGTATTACAGCGTCCTTGATTATGTCCAGGAACGCTCCACCCGACGGCTTTGCGGCCTTCTGCCTGCGTATCTTCTGGAACGCTCCGTTTACCTTTACCTCAAGGCATTCCCTGATAAGGTCCACGGCTCCTTCCAGAGACTCCATTCCCGCCATCCTGGAATATCTTTCCAGTGTCTCGGCTATCTCTGAAAGCGGTGTGAGGGCGGTCTGCTTGACGTTTGCGTTGCCGATGGAATAATCCGGATCCGAGTACTTGTAGTATTTCTGCTCATAGACCACGATAGGGGCGTTGTATCCCTTTTTCTTGTCTCTCATCAGCTGGAGGTCCAGCTGGACTGTCCTTGTGGACACAGCAAAATTGTCCTTGAGCTTGCCCTTGCTGTTCTCCTTTATCGCTCTGGTACAGGCCGCAATGAGGTCCTGGAGAGAATACTTGTGGGCGGTATCTCTCAGGCATGCGTCTATGGTTATGTGCCTCAGGAGCGCGTTAGAGGTAACAGACATATACAATTGTTTTGCGCAAAAGTATAAAAAATCTCTAATATTTACAACTTTACGACAGGAATACGCAATTTTAATGCGTTAGGGCTCCGAGACCGTCATAAAGTGTCTGAAGAAGTGCCTTGCCAAGAGTTTCTTTTTCCTCTGGACCGCTATCCTGCATCTTGTCCAGATCGTATGTGAAAGCAACCAGGGAGTCGGCCAGGACAAAGCCGTTGTTGTAGCAGCAGAAGGCGCTTGGGGCTGTATATGATGGGGAGAGGATGTTGCGGCTGAGCGGGAAGTCTTCAATGCTCATTCCCAGCTGGGCCAGGAGTGTTGCTGCCACATCGCTCTGGTTCATAATCGTGTTGATTTCTGTTCCAGTAGCGGATATGGCTCCTCCGGTCCATATCATGCGGTTTTTGAAGTATTCCGGGCTGTAGGATTGCCTGTAAAGCATATTGTGGTCCGGAAGTATTACCACAAGGAGATTGTCCCAGACTAGGCTGTTTTTGAGGCTGTCTATCAGCATTCCAAGACATCTGTCAGTGTAGGCGGCGGAGTTCAGCACCTTGTCGTCAAGAAGTTTTTCCGGCACGTCAAATGGCTCGTGGCTTGATAGGGTCAGGAAGCCGTAGAACCAAGGGCTCTCAAGGTTTTGGAGTTGTTGGGCGAGGAACCTGAATGTTATGGCATCATCCACTCCCCACTTGTTGCTCTTCTGCTCCTTATGAGTGAAATCTGTATCGGCGACGAGATTTCTAAAGCCGTTGGTTATTAGGTAACCCTTTGTATTGGTGAAGTTTATGTCTCCTCCATAGAGGAAGTGGGTAGAATAGCCCTCATTCAGGAATGCCTCGGCAAGTCTAGGGAGCTTTTCCACTACCTTCGGCTGCTTCATAAGGGAAGTCTTGGGGAATGCAGGATAGCCGCTGAAGATAGAGACCGTGCCCCTGTCTGTGCGGTAGCTGTTGCACCAGAGGTTATTGAAGAGAACGCCTTCGCCAGCGATTCTCCACCAGTTGGGGGCCACGGTTTCCCTGGAATAACCCTGGATCTGCGGATCCGTGTAGGTGGAGCCGAAACTCTCCATCTCGATTATCAGGACATTCGGTTTTATGGTATTCAAGAGCCTTATGCTCAGCGATGTATCCCTCCCCTGGTTATAGAACGAGCCGAAATAGACCTCTGTCTTTTCCTTGCTCGTAAAGCGGTACTGACTGCTGAAGTCCTTGCTTTTGCCTATGGAGGAGAAGAGGCTGAAAGCCGGGTTGACGGCACTGTGGTTCAGGAACTGCCTGTCGCAGAAATAAGCCCGTCCCACATTCATCACGGATTCCTTGACTCCACCTCTCATTGCAAGGAAAATCAGACCTCCGGCCAGAATAACGGCAATCAGCGGAGCTGTTATTTTCCTGCGTCTTTCTTCCTGAACCCCAAATGATTTAGGGGTTGTCCGGTTAAGCAGGGCGTAGATTACGACAGCATAGGCGGCAACGGCCAATATCCTGATTATCAGATAACCGGTGGAGACGCTTGCGGTGGCTTCCCCCGGGCTGTCCAGGTAGAGAAATACGGAAGCATCAAGCTTGAACTGCCAGAACGGATAGAGGGATATGTCGGAGATGAATATCAGGCTGAGGACTAGGGCTGCTATAATGTGATATGGCCTGAGGACCTTTCTAGGGTTCAGTTTTATGAAAAGGCTGACCAGTGCAACTATCCAAGGTATGACTGAAACATAAGCCGCGGTGGAGAGGTCCATCGCCAGACCGTGATACATGACACTCAGGCAATCAGATGCCGAGAAAACCTGGCCCTCTCCTGCAAAAAGCATGAACAGGGGTTTCTGGAGAATGAAAATCACCACCAGAAGGACAAAATACCTGAGTATGAAAGACAGTCTGCTTCTCATTATATATCAGCAAGTTTCCTGGCGTAATCGTGGAGGCATCTCTTTAGTTTGCGGCCTTTGATAACCTGAATGTCATCCGGCAGTCCTGCAACAAATCTGGCAGCCCCGAAAGGGGAGCATATCTCTGTCTTGAGAATCCAGAATCCGTCGTTCTCCCTTGTTATGAACTTGCCGCTGAGAGGATATTCCTCTTCTATCAGGTTCTTGGCCCTGAGGCTGAGGCGGAGTTCAATCTCTTCGGTTTCAGCGCTGCTGTAGCGGAATATATCCATATACTCTGCCTTGTGGTCATTCTCGTGAGTCCAGTCTTTGTCCGTTACCTGGACGGAAGCCATCCTCTCAGTCTTGAAGAGTTTGTTCTTTCCATCTGCAAGGTCATAGCACCACACTGATATATAGTTGGTTGTGAACTTGTAAGGCTCAACCTTGCGGTCCGACACCTTCCCGGTGTGGGAGCTGGCGTAATCTTTCAGGACCACCTGCTTCTTTTCCTGAATGGCTTCTATAAGGGCGTTCACATTACCCGCATTCTCGCTTTTTACCACCACATCCGCTATTGAGGAGATGCTGTAGATAGTTGCCAGTTTCTTCCTAAGGTTCTGCTTTATGACATTGGTATCGTCTATGCCGTCTATAAGTCGGTTGACCATATATGCCTCTTCATCAGTGAAATGCACCAGCTGGGAAATATCCTTGAAGAAAGGGCTTTCCTTGGCTATATGGTAATACTCTCCGCTTTTGTGCACAACGAATCCGGCCTCCTTGAACGTGTCTATATAGCGGTAGATAGACCTGTAGGAGGTCTCCAGTTTGTCCGCCAGATCGTTGATTGTGTAATTGCGGTTGCCGGCCAGAAGCATCATCAGGCGCAGCATCCTTTCTACTTTAGGCTGATCCATATTGCTGTATGCTAGTCTATTATCAAATCTTCAATCCTTACCTTCGGGATATAGTGTATTCCATTTTCCCTGAAGTAGTTGTGGTTTTCATCCTCGGCGATGTGGAGTATCTGGTACTTTTCCGCACTCTTTCCCAGAGCGATTACAAGTACCGGCTCCAGGCCTTCAGGAACCAGTTTCTGGGCTTCCGCCTTGTTGAAGGCACCTATGCATATTCCCGCATATCCCATTTCCACGGCCTTCAGTAGCATACTCTGGGCTGCAATGCCAAGGTCCATATCCACCCATTTGTTCTCGGCGATGGTAGAGCAGATAATAATGAAGGCAGATGGTTCCATTCCCTTAGGCGGCAGCGTAAGCTCCGGAAGCAGGGCTCCAAGCTTGATGAACTTGCAGAAATCAGAGGCTTTTTTCCCGGTCAGGAACTTGAAACGCAGCACCTGCTGGTTTTTGGCAGAAGGTATCATTGTGTTGACTGCCACGATCTTTCGCAAATCCTCTTCAGTTACTTTGACTGACGGATCCCAGCCCCTGCAGCTTCGGTTACGCAGAAGAAGAGTGTCCAGGCTCTTTACGTTACTTTTTGCCCTTACAACCTTTTTACGGCTTGCCAGGTCTTCCATTTTCTTTCCGAGATAGTTGTCTGCCATAATCGTTGAAATGTATATACGCAAATATAATCATCTCACACTTCTTTGACAAATCCTGTCACAAGTTCACTGGGTTCATTTTTGTGGTATATTTGCATAAGTTATCGCGATGAAAGAAATGGGGAAGACACGGAGATATGCCTGGATTCTGCTGACAGTGATGCTGTTGGCAGGACTGTTCCATGATAGAGGAGGGGAAGTGACCTTGTCTTCTGAAGATGGCATTTCAACTTGTGTCCTTGGCCAGGGACAGAGGCCTGTAAGTGATGCCCATCAGACTTATCTGGTGACAGTTCCTTCTGTAGTAGAGGCATCCCTTTCTTCCAGAATCAGCATCGCTGAGCTGAATTGTGCCTTTGAAGGCGGAGTACGCGTTCACTGCAAGGTGTTCAGTGTCAAGCAGCCCGTTCCTTCCAACAGCGGGCAACGGCTCAATTTCCTAAAGGTTCTCAGAATCTGATTTCTTTTCCATATGACTGCTCCCGGCGGCCTGCAAAAAGCGGGTCCGCCTCGTTAGTGCTTGGTTTATAGTTAATTGATATTAAATTAATTCAGATTATTATGGAAAAGAAAATAACAAAAGTGCGTATAGGCATAGATTATATAGTTTCACTGGTGCTGCTTCTTGGCGGAGCGGCCTGCTTTGCAGTTTCATCTACCGGTATGATGATTCTGGGTGGTACTCTGCTTTTAGCCGGAATCATAGTGTTCTTCATTCTAAAGAGCGGATACAGGTTAGAGGGAGAGGATGGTGTGTTCAGAAAAGAGGAGCATTTCTTCCCGGATACAAGATTTGACGTGATTTATTCCGAGATTTCAGCCGGCAGGATGATATCTTCCTTCCAGGATGAGGATAAGGCTATTGTTGTCAGGCTGGACCTTTACCGCAACAAGGTTAGCGGCAAGGTCTTCGGGCATTTGTTCAAATACGTTCCGTACGACTATGTGGAAAAGGTACCTCTGACACTGCTCCAATAATCTTTTGAAAATTTGGGGTAATCTGTTTATCTTTGAAACAGGTTACCCCTTTGTTATGTACAGAACCATCTACAGACAGTTCAAGCAGTACAGGACAGCGGCCTTTCTCACTCCGGTCTGGACGGCTGCTGAAGTTGTTCTTGGGGTACTCATTCCTTATGTAACGGCCTCGATTATAGACAAGGGCATCAATGCCGGAAGCATGCCTAATGTTTATAAATACGGGCTGTATATGGTTCTGATGGCGTTCCTGAGCCTTCTGTTCGGCATATTGGCCGGAAGGTTTGCAGCTTATTCATCTACGGGAATCGCGGCCAATCTCAGGGATGCGATGTACAAGAACATCCAGAGGTTCTCGTTCTCTGACATAGACAAGTTTTCGACTGCGGGCCTTGTAACCAGGATGACAACGGACGTGTCAAACGTGCAGGGTGCCATCCAGATGCTTCTCAGGGTGTCTTTCCGTGCCCCTTTGAACCTGATATCCAGCGTGGTGATGTGCTTCTTCATAAACTCCAGGCTGAGCCTTATCTTCCTTGTGGCCATCGTGATACTGGCAACTCTCCTGACTCTTATTATTATGAGAGCCAGCAAGCTGTTCCAGCAGATTTTCCGCAGATATGACAGCCTTAATGCTGTTGTTCAGGAAAATGTCTCCGCGATCAGGGTGGTGAAGGCCTATGTCAGGGAGCATCACGAACTGGGTAAGCTGGACAGGGCGGCCCTTTCACTGTTCCGGTTGAATGTGAAGGCCGAGGCGATTATGGCCCTCAACGGTCCGGTGATGAACCTGGTGGTCTACGGATGTATCATTTCACTTTCCTGGTTTGGTGCGCATTACATTGTGGAAGGCAGCCTTACCACAGGCCAGCTGACTTCCCTATTCTCATATGTGATGATGGTGCTGCAGTCTCTGATGATGCTCTCGATGATATTCGTGCAGCTGACACAGAGCGCAGCCAGCGTTAAGAGAATTGCACAGGTGATTGACGAGGAGCCGGATATGACTGAGATTGATTCCCCTGTGGAGAATGTAAAAGACGGCAGCATCGAATTTGACCACGTATGCTTCTCATACAAGGAAGGCGGCGGATATGCCCTGGAAGACATTAACATTTCAATTGAAGCAGGCCAGACAATCGGAATCATAGGCGGAACCGGCAGCGGAAAGAGCACGCTGGGATCCCTTGTCAGCCGCCTGTATGATGTGAGCAAGGGAGCGATAAGGGTTGGAGGAGTGGATGTGAGAAACTATGCCCTGAAGCCTTTGAGGAACGAGGTGGCCGTTGTGCTTCAGAACAATACGCTATTCAGCGGAACCGTTCTGGATAACCTCAGGTGGGGAAAGGAAGACGCCACGGAAGAGGAATGCCGCCAGGCCTGCGTAGCGGCCTGTGCTGACGAATTCATCTCAACGCTTCCTGAAGGATACAATACCAAGGTGGAGCAGGGTGGAACCAATTTCTCCGGCGGCCAGAAACAGAGGCTCTGCATCGCAAGGGCCCTTCTGAAATCGCCGAAGGTGCTGATCCTTGACGATTCCACATCGGCTGTGGATACAGCCACGGACGGCAAGATCAGGGACACATTCGCCCAGAAGATTCCGGGCACAACCAAGATAATCATATCCCACAGGATACTCAGCATCCGTCACGCGGACAAGATAATCGTGATGGACGATGGCCGGGTAAAGGGATTTGACAGCCACGATAACCTGTTGAAAAATAACGATATATATCGGGATATCTACTCTATGCAGACATCCGGAGGAGAGGGAGACTTTGATGAGAATGGGTAGTCCAAATATGAAAGAAAGGGGATTTGTGCCTGCGCAGGGAAAGCTTAAGCTCTCCACTGTGGCCAGGCTTTTTGGGCTTATTCTCAAGAATAACAAATGGAAAATCGCGATAGTCTTGCTATGCATTCTGGTGTCCACCCTTGCGACTCTGGCATCAACTCTGTTTACCAAAACCCTGCTTGACGACTATGTAGTGCCGATGATAGGGCAGGCCTCTCCGGACTATTCCCCTTTGGCAATAGCGCTGGTCAAACTGGCTGCAGTTCTCATCATTGGAATGGGAGCCTCGTATTTGCACAGCATAATGACGGTATATATTAGCCAGGGAACTCTCAAGACACTGAGGCATAACCTGTTCGAGCATATGGAGAGGCTGCCTCTGAGCTACTTCGACTCCCGGAGCCACGGAGACATAATGAGCGTCTACACCAACGATGTGGACACCTTGAGGCAGGTAATAGGCCAGACAATCCCGCGCCTGTTCCAGAGCCTGGTAACCATTATTTCAACTTTCGTGAGCATGATCGTGCTCAGTCTTCCGTTAAGCGCAATATCCGTTGTAATGGCATTCCTGATGTACTATGTAACAAGGAAACTGGGCGGACTTTCCAAGAAGTATTTCAAACGCAGGCAGGAGATGCTGGGCAAGGTCAACGGCTTCATTGAGGAGATGGTTTCCGGCCAGAGGGTGGTAAAGGTTTACTGTCATGAAGACAAGGCAATAGCCCAGTTCTCGGAACTTAACGAGGAACTCCGCAAGAGTGTCTACAATGCCAACAAGATAGGCAACATCGTGATGCCTGTAAACGGCAACCTTGGCAATCTGGGATATGTGTTCATAGCCACGGTGGGAGCGGCCATCGCCCTGTCGTCTTTGACCGGCTGGTATTTCTGCGGCCTTAACGGCTCGATCCTGACGCTTGGAACCCTGGTTGCCTTCCTGACCCTGCACAAGAACTTCACAAGGCCTGTAACCCAGATAAGCAACGAAATCAACAGCATCGTGATGGCAAGCGCCGGAAGCGACAGGGTTTACGACCTTATGGACCAGAAGGAGGAGGAAAATGCCGGCAAGGTTACCCTGGAGAAAACCGGAGAATGTCAGTGGTGCTGGAAAACCACTGAAGAAAAGGCGATTCCGCTTAAGGGAGAGGTAAGCCTCAGCGATGTGGACTTCAGTTATGTGGAAGGCAAGCAAGTGCTCTACGACATCAACCTTACAGCCTATCCAGGGCAGAAGATTGCCTTTGTGGGCGGTACCGGAGCCGGCAAGACAACCATCACCAACCTCATCAACCGGTTCTACGAGATCCAGGATGGAAAGATAACTTACGATGGCCTGGATATCAAGGATATAGAGAAAGATTCCCTGAGGCGAAGCCTTGGCATAGTGCTTCAGGAAACCCATCTTTTCTCCGGAAGGATCATAGACAATATCCGCTACGGCAGGCTGGATGCCACAGACACTGAATGCATCGAGGCTGCCAAACTGGTTTGCGCTCACAGCTTCATCCACCGTCTTCCGTTCGGTTACGATACCGTGATTTCAGGGGACGGCGGCAACCTGTCCCAGGGTGAAAGGCAACTGCTGGCAATCGCCAGGGCAGCCGTGGCGGCTCCGCCTGTCCTTATTCTGGACGAGGCCACGTCTTCAATCGATACCCGCACTGAAAAGCTCATCCAGCAGGGAATGGATGAACTGATGAAGGGCCGCTCAACGTTTGTGATAGCCCACAGGCTTTCCACCATCCTGAACGCCGATTACATTATGGTAATGGATCACGGAAGGATAATAGAAAGGGGAAAGCACAACGAGCTCCTCGCCCTTAAAGGCAAGTACTATCAGCTCTTTACAGGAAACCAGATTACAGGCTAGGCCCAGATCAGGAGGCCTGCGCAGATCATCGCTCCGGATACCACAAGGTCTATCAGGCAGAAACCCATTATGTCCCTTGCGTTAAGCTTGGCTATAGCCAGTGCAGGCAGGGCCCAGAACGGCTGGATGAGGTTTGTCCAGGCGTCTCCCCAGGCGATTGCCATTCCCGTAAGGCCCGGATCGACATTAAGCTGTGCACCTGCCGTGAACATTATAGGGGCCTGGATTGCCCAGTGGCCTCCGCCGGACGGAACAAACATGTTCAGAATAGCGGCGCATAGGAATGTCAGAAGCGGGTAGGTTGTGTGGTTGGATATTGAGATGCAGGCGTTGCTGACCTCTGTCCCGAGGCATATTCCGCTTTCTCCCACGCCCATAATGATACCCATTATACCTGCGTAGAACGGGAACTGGAGAAGGATTCCGGCAGCTCCAGTGGCGCTCTTCCCAAATGCCCTTACGTAAGACAGAGGGTTGCCGTGGAGTATGATTCCGGCAAAAAGGAAGAGCATAATCACAAAGTTAAGGTCTATGCTTCCGCCCTTTACGAGCTTGATAACCAGGAATGAAAGTCCCATAATGGAAATAACCCAACTGAGAATCCTGCTGTTCTCCAGATGCTCGGCAGGGGAAGATGGCTTCGTCTTCGGAGTTTGGTTTTCCTCCTGTAGCAGGGCAGGATCTATCGCGATTACATTCTCTCCCTTAGGGTGCATCAGGGAATTGACCAGCACCAGGGCCGCGATAATCAGAACCACCATAACCAGGTTGTGAGGGTCCAGGATAGTATTTGAAATAGGTATTGGGTTCTCTACAGCTCCTCTTGTGATTTCCTTAAGACCTGCGCCCGGAGTGGCCATCGTAAGGGGAATGGATCCGGAAAGGCCGGCATGCCAGACCACGAATCCGCTGTATGCGGAGGCTATCAGCAGGCGGTAGTCCACGCCTCTGAGTTTCTTGGCGATTTCCTTGGCGAATATCACTCCCACAATCAGTCCGAAACCCCAGTTAAGCCAGCAGGCTACTGCGGATATGCCTGTCACAAGGGCAATTGCACCGGCAGGGGATTTTGGCAGGGATGCCAGGGCGGAGATACCTCTCTTTACCAGCGGGGCGGCGGCCAGGGTTGAGCCGCAAACCAGCACCAGAGCCATCTGCATGGCAAATGCAAGGAGGCTCCAAACGCCGTTGCCCCAATGCTCGATTACCTCCACCGGACTTTGGTGGCAAACCGGTATGGCAATGGCAACTGCGATAAGGGTCAGGATTATTGCAAAAATGAACGGGTCCGGAAGGTATTTCTGGACCACTTTCACACACGCCTTGATTATTCTCTGAAACATAGGACTTTGTTTTGACGCGGCAAATATACTTAAAAAGAGGGGAAGGTGTTCTTGATGGTAAAAATCGCCGATTTTGCCTTTTTTGCTTTCAATTTTTTTCAAAAATTTTGGGTTAAGTTGAAAATTTGTTATATTTGTATCAACTATAAAACCAATAGCAAATTTATTTTTTGACAGAATATGAAGAATATTGAATGGGGAAAGTTATCTTTCTCTTACACAAAGACAGATTACATTGCTTACAGCACATTCAAGGATGGCAAATGGTCTCCAGCCAAGCTGATACCTGATGCCGATATCCCGGTAAGTCCATATGCGGGAGCGTTTCATTATGCATCCGGATGTTTCGAGGGAATGAAGGCATTCAGGGGGGCAGACGGCAAGGTGCGTCTTTTCCGTCCTGAGGAAAATGCAAAGAGAATGATCCGCAGCGCAGGCTACCTGGATCTTGCATGTCCTTCCATCGAGCAGTTCATAGAGATGTGCGTTATGGTCGTAAAGGCCAATGCCGAGTATATCCCTCCATTTGAAACAACAGCTTCCCTGTATCTGAGGCCGCTTCTTGTCGGTACCAACCCTCAGCTCGGAATCCGTTCCTCTTCAGAATCAACATTCATGGTAATGGCCTCTCCTGTAGGAACATACTCTGGAGACAAGATACTGGTTCCGGGTACTGCAGTAATCAGCAGGAATCACGACAGGGCCGCTCCAAACGGCAGCGGAAGCTACAAGGTCGGTGCAAACTACGCGCAGAGCCTCCATCCATACAACCTTGCCCACAAGCAGGGTTACAGGGAGCTTCTGTTCACCGATGCCTTGACGCATCAGTATATAGAGGAGTTCGGTTCTTCCAACTTCTTTGCAGTAAAGGGCAATACATACGTCACTCCGGACAGCAACAGCGTGCTCCCTTCAATTACCAACGCCAGCTTGAGGACCATAGCCGAGAGCCTAGGAATGAAGGTGGAAATGAGGCCGATACCTGTTACCGAGCTTGCTGAGATGGACGAGGCCAACTCTTGCGGCACTGCAGTGGTGATCACTCCTATCTGCCGGATTGACGACAAGATCCGTCTTGAGGACGAGACTCCAAGCCACGTATACAAGTTCGGCGACGAGTGCGGTCCTAAGTCCCGCGCCCTGTACGAGAAGATGATAGGTATCCAGAAGGGTATAATCGATGATCCTTTCGGATGGATAATGTTTGTTGACTGCTAAGACTCAGCGAAGAAGACAGATGACTGCCCGGGACCTGGAGAAGATCCTCTTTGAGGAAGGAGCGGAAAAGGCCATCGCAGAGGCGAAGAATTACATTTCTTCCCAGACGGAAGACCTGGACTTTGCCTATTACATCCTGGGTAACGCATACCGGAAAAAGGGGGACTGGCAGGGAGCCATAAACAATTACCTTGAGGCAATTGCAATTAATCCTGAATCCCCGGCCAAACAGGCTTACGATATGGCCAACGACATACTGGACTTCTTCAACAAGGATATGTACAACCAATAGAAATTCAAACCAATACTAATTATAACACTATGGCTAAGATGAAAGGTGCGACCGTAATCAACACCGAGCGCTGCAAGGGATGCGGCTTGTGTGTGATTGCGTGTCCATTCCAGGTTCTCGCACTTTCCGACAAGAGCGTGAACCGTAAGGGGTACAACTATGCTGTCACCGTAAAGGAAGACACTTGCACAGGCTGTACTTCTTGTGCTGTAGTTTGTCCTGACGGATGTATAACCGTCTACCGTAAAAAGGAGGAATAAATTATGGCAGATCAGGAAATTACTTTGATGAAAGGCAACGAGGCCATTGCCCATGCGGCAATCCGTTGCGGCTGTGACGGATACTTCGGGTATCCTATCACCCCTCAGAGCGAAGTGCTCGAGACCCTTGCCGAGCAGAAACCTTGGGAAACCACCGGAATGGTAGTTCTCCAGGCTGAGAGTGAGACTTCTTCTATCAATATGGTTTACGGCGGCGCCGGATGCGGAAAGAAGGTCATGACCTCTTCTTCCAGCCCTGGCATCAGCCTTATGCAGGAAGGCCTGTCCTATATGGCTGGCTGCGAGATTCCTTGCCTTGTTGTTAACGTAAGCCGCGGCGGCCCAGGTCTTGGAACCATCCAGCCTAGCCAGGCAGACTATTTCCAGAGCTGCAAGGGCGGTGGCCACGGAGACTATCACCTGATAGTCCTGGCTCCTTCTTCAGTTCAGGAGACTGCTGATTTTGTGGATCTTGCGTTTGAACTTGCATTCAAGTACAGGAACCCTGCAATGATCCTTTCAGACGGTGTCATCGGCCAGATGATGGAGAAGGTTGTCCTTCCTCCTTTCAAGCCGAGAAGGACCGAGGAGCAGATTCTCAAGGAGTGCCCTTGGGCTGCTACCGGAAGGCCAAAGACCAGAAAGCCTAACGTAATCACTTCCCTTGAGCTGGATCCTGCAAAGATGGAGGAGATCAACATCCGCATCCAGAAGAAATACGCCGAGATCCAGGAGAAGGAAGTAAGGTTCGAGGAATTCATGCTGGAGGATGCCGAGTATGCAATCTGCGCATTCGGTTCCGCAGCAAGAATAGCAAAGAAGGCTATCGAGGATGCTAGGAAGGAAGGCATTAAGGTCGGCCTGCTTCGTCCTATCACGCTTTGGCCGTTCCCTTACAAGGAGATCGAGGCCCTCAGCCACAAGGTAAAGGGTATACTTTCTCTGGAAATCAACGCCGGACAGATGGTTGAGGATATCCGCCTCGCCGTTAACGGACGCATTCCTGTAAACCACTACGGAAGACTGGGTGGAATCATCCCGGCTCCGGATGAGGTAGTTAATGAACTCAAGAAAATGATGTAATAGGAGGTATTGTCATGGATATTAAAGAGATAATTCAACCCGAGAATCTGGTTTACAAGAAGCCTGAGCTTCTGAACGATACGCCTATGCATTACTGCCCTGGCTGCAGCCACGGAGTCGTACACAAACTCGTCGCCGAGGTTATTGCAGATATGGGTATGGAAGAGAAGACTGTCGGTGTTTCTCCTGTAGGCTGCGCAGTGTTCGCTTACAAGTACATCGATATCGACTGGCAGGAAGCCGCTCACGGAAGGGCACCTGCGCTGGCAACTGCCATCAAGAGGCTGTGGCCGGACCGTATGGTATTCACTTACCAGGGAGACGGAGACCTTGCCTGCATCGGTACGGCAGAGACTATCCACGCTCTGAACCGCGGTGAGAACATCACCATAATCTTCATCAACAACGCCATTTACGGTATGACCGGCGGACAGATGGCTCCTACGACCCTTCTGGGCATGAAGACCGCTACCTGTCCTTATGGCAGGGATGCCAAGCTTCACGGCTATCCTCTGAAGATTGCGGATATCGCCGCACAGCTCGAGGGAACCTGCTATGTTACAAGACAGAGCGTCCACACCGTTGCCGCCATCAACAGGGCAAAGAGAGCCATCAGAAAGGCTTTCGAGTACAATATGGCCGGCAAGGGAGCCTGCCTGGTGGAGATGGTTTCCACCTGCAACTCCGGATGGAAGAAGACACCTGCCAATGCAAACAAGTGGATGGAAGAGAACATGTTCCCGTTCTACAACATCGGGGACCTCAAAGACATTAACCAATAAAGGATTGTAAGATGAAACAGGAAATTATAATTGCCGGATTCGGTGGACAGGGAGTTCTGTCCATGGGAAAGATCCTTGCTTATTCCGGACTTATAGAGGGCAAGGAAGTTACTTGGATGCCAGCTTACGGTCCTGAGCAGAGGGGCGGTACCGCAAACGTTACTGTCATTGTCAGCGATGAGGAGATTTCTTCTCCGATTCTCTCCACTTACGACACTGCCATCATTCTCAACCAGCCATCTATGGAGAAGTTCGAGAAGACGGTAAAGCCTGGCGGAACCCTCATCTACGACGGTTACGGAATCAACATCCCTCCAACAAGGACTGATATCAATATCTACCGTGTTGATGCAATGGATGTTGCAGCCAAGATGAACTTGATCAAGATCTTCAACATGATCCTTCTGGGAAGCTACCTTAAGCTTCATCCTATTGTTCAGATAGAGAGCGTCCTGAAGGCTCTGAAGAAGACCCTTCCTGAAAGGCACCACCACCTGATTCCTCAGAACGAGGAGGCAATCAAGACAGGTATGGACCTTGTGAAGTAATTTGCAACATGGCAAAAAGGAAGCGGCAGCCTGTCTGGGCTGCCGTTTTTTTATTCCATTTAATTCGTATATTTATAGTCTGAAACCTTAAAATATTCGCGATATGGCAATGTGGCAAGTTTGGCTGATTGTGGCCCTGGCTTTCTTTATCCTTGAACTTTTTACGACCGGTATTGCGGTAATCTGCTTCTCCTTTGGAGCGATAGCTGCCTGTATAGCCGCTCCGCTGGGGGCGAACTTCTATTGGCAGGTTATCATATTTGCCTTGGTTACCCTGCTGAGTTTCATCTTCATAAGGCCGATGCTCATAAAGCTTTTCTACAAGAAAGGCAAGGATGAGGTAAAGACCAATGTGGATGCTCTCATTGGCAGGAAGGGCATTGTGTCCGAGGCAATAGATCCCGCAACCGGAGCAGGCAGGGTGAAGGTGGACGGAGACGACTGGAAAGCGGTTTCCGTGGATGACCAGCCTATAGAGCTGGGAGCAAGGGTGGAGATCCTCAAGCTCGACAGCGTAATCGTGACAGTTCGGAAACTCTCTTTGTAAATTGAATAATAACCTATAAAACAAAAAATTATGTTTGGAATGGAACCTGGAATGCTGATACTTGTCGCGGTAATCGTGATAGTAGTATTGATTGTACTGTCCGGAATCAAGGTTATCCAGCAGTCTGAAACCAAGATTGTGGAGAGATTGGGTAAATACCACGCTACCCTGCCATCCGGTATTAACATCATCTGGCCTATAATCGACAAGCCGAGGAAGGTGTATATCCGCAAGGTTGTGGAAGGCTATGACGGAATGGCTCACGTGATTATGCGCCAGAGCGACAAGATAGACCTCCGCGAGCAGGTGTTCGACTTCCCTAAGCAGAGCGTGATTACTAAGGATAACGTTACCACAACCATCAATGCGCTGCTCTATTTCCAGATCACGGACCCTATGAAGTCTGTGTATGAGATTGACAATCTGCCATATGCAATCGAGAAACTGACTCAGACAACTCTGCGTAACGTAATCGGTGAGCTGGAGCTTGACCAGACCCTGACATCCCGTGATACCATCAACTCCAAGCTGCGCGCAGTGCTGGACGAGGCAACCAACAAGTGGGGTGTAAAGGTCAACCGCGTGGAGCTTCAGGACATCACTCCTCCAAACAGCGTAAGGGACGCTATGGAGCAGCAGATGCAGGCAGAGCGTGAAAGGCGTGCAAAGGTCCTCAAGGCATCCGGAGACAAGGAGAAGGCCATTCTCGAGTCTGAAGGTCTGAAGGAGGCCCAGATCAACCGTGCAGAGGCTGAAAAGCAGACCAAGATCCTGCAGGCTCAGGGTATCGCAGAGGCAAAGGTGCTTCAGGCAAACGCTGAGGCTGAGGCTATCCGCAGAATCGCCGAGGCCGTTAAGGAGAGCAATATGTCTCCGGCCAGCTATATGCTTGCAGACAAGTACATTGCTACTCTCAAGGAGATGGTTTCCGGCAAGGACAACAAGACCGTTTACCTGCCTTACGAAGCATCCAACCTGCTCGGCTCTATCGGTACCATCAAGGAATTGTTCAAACAGTAAATGAAGGACGTAAGGCTCCTGGCCTTTGATGCGGACGACACTCTGTGGGACAACCAGTCCCACTTCGACAAGGCGGTAGAAGACTATTGCCGCCTTTTGTCTTGCTATGGCTCCATGGACCAGATGTACAGGGAACTGTACAAGACCGAGTGCGGCAATATGGACTCCCTGGGCTATGGAACCAAAGCCTTCATTATTTCCCTTGTGGAGAACCTTGTAAGGGTCAGTGGAGGCCAAGCTCCTGACAAGATGATCCAGGATGCCGTGAACATCGGAAGAACGATACTTGACAACCCGGCGGCTCCGCTTGAGGGCGTGAAGGAAACCCTCAGGTCACTTAAGGAGGAAGGGAAATACCGTATGTTGATTTTCACCAAGGGAGATCCTCTGGAGCAGGAAGCAAAGATTGCAAGAAGCGGCTTGGGAGAATTCTTTGAGGATGTGGAGATTGTGGGCAACAAGACTCCGCTGGAATACAGGCGTCTTTGCCGCCATAACGGAGTGAAGCCGGAAGAGTTTGCCATGATCGGCAATTCCTTCAAGAGCGATATCGCTCCCGTTCTGGAAATGGGCGGGAATGCCATACTGATTCCTTACGGCCTGCTTTGGGAGCACGAGAGAGTGGAGGAATATGACCATCCGAACCTTATAAGACTCAAACATTTTTCCGAACTTCTGAAAGTTCTGTAACCTTATGGAAAAGAAAGAGAAATACCTGATGATGCTGCCTCAGCTGAAGGCCCTGACGGAAGGCGTGAACAACAACACGGGAGCTCTTGCCAACGCCGCGGCTCTTATCCACGAGACTATGGGCTTTTTCTGGACAGGCTTCTATATTGTTGATGGAAATATCCTGAAACTAGGCCCGTTCCAGGGGCCGGTTGCCTGCTATGAGATTGGCTATGGCAAGGGAGTCTGCGGCTCAGCCTGGAAGGAAGGCAGGACTCTGGTTGTAAAGGACGTTGAGGAATTCCCTGGTCACATTGCCTGCAGCAGCCTCTCCAGAAGCGAGATTGTTGTTCCAGTTTTCAAGGAAAACAAGATAATAGGGGTGCTGGACATAGACAGCAAGGAAGTGGGAACCTTTGATGAAACGGACAAGGAATACCTGGAATCAGCGATGAGGATTCTATCTGAAAATCTAGTATAAACAATTAAAACACTTTGAATCATGAAAAAGTACGAGTGCGAGCCATGCGGCTACATCTATGACCCTGCAGAGGGCGATCCGGACGGAGGAATAGCTCCAGGAACTGCTTTTGAGGACATTCCTGACACTTGGGTTTGCCCGCTTTGCGGAGCTGCCAAATCCGACTTTAAACCAGTTGAATAGCCCTTGCTACAGTGTAGCCTGTGGTCCAGGCGGCCTGGAGGTTGAAGCCTCCGGTAATCGCGTCGATATCGAGAACTTCCCCGGCAAAATAAATGCCGGGATGTTTTTTTGCCTGGAGGGTGTTCTGGTCTATTTCCTTGAGGCTTACTCCGCCGCAGGTCACGAACTCTTCCTTGAAGCGACCCTTGCCGGTAATCTCGTACGTATCTGAGGTGAGAACTGTGGAGAGTTTGTTCAGCTGCTTGGAACCAATCTCGCTGCAGCGTATGTCTTCCCTAATCTCAGCGCGGGTTATGATATGGTTCCAGAGTCTTGAGGTAAGACCCTCTATATTGATGGAAGACAGCTTCTTGAGCCTGTTCTCAGCGATTGTCTTTCTCAGTGTTGCCAGGGCTTCTTCCTGATTATTTGAAATCCAGTTGACGGTTAACTGAGTCTTGTAATTTGCTTCGCTGAGGAATCTGGCCGCGTAGGATGAGAGCTTGAGAGTGGCCGGACCGCTTGTTCCCCAGTCTGTGACAAGGAGGATACCGCTGCTCTTGAACTTTGTCTTCGGAATTGACAGGGTCGTGTGTTCAGCGACGGTTCCGCTTAGTGACTTAAGGGCCCTGTCGCTGAGCTCGAAGGTGAAAAGGGAAGGGCAGAGCGGTGTCATTTCTATGCCCGTTTGAGCAAGGAAAGCGTATCCTTTGTCCGTTTTCTTGCCGCCTGTGGTAACAACCTTGATATCTTCCTTAAGGTCTGTGATGATGTCAATTCTGTGATTTGTCCTGATTTCCACACCGGTTTGCTTAAGGAGGTTTTCAAGTGTGCGGACAATCTCCATCGCATCCTGGGATTTAGGGAAAATGCAGCCGTCATCCTCTGTGACAAGTTTAACTCCGTGACTCTCGAACCATCTTACTGTATCATCAGGGGAGAAGATGTTGAACAGCCTTTTCATCAGGCGATGGCCTCTAGGGTAGACATATTCCAGGAGTTCTATGTTAGAGTCTGAGTCTCTGAAATCCTGAAAGGAATTGGTGAGGTTGCACCTTCCGCCGCCGGTAATGGCAACCTTTGCAAGAAGCCTGTCCTGAGCCTCGTATATGGTTACCTCGGCATCTGGGAGTCTTCTTTTGAGCTCGATTGCGCAGAAGCATCCTGCAGCTCCGCCTCCAATTATGGCAATGCTTTTCATTTCTTTGGATGAACGGTTATCAGTATCAGTTCCGGTCGGTTGAAGAACCTTGGAACCCGGGTGCTTTCCCTGGAAAGGCCGCGGCTTACCACAGCATACCTGTCGTTCCCGAAAGGATATAGCCCTCCAGTGTATTTGAGTTCTCCAGTTTGGTCAGGGGCATATATACCTTCCTTCATCCACGGAAGGCGGAACTGACCGCCGTGGTAGTGCCCGGCTGTGACCATATCGTATGGAGACTCCATATTTGTTTCAACCAGTTCCGGACGGTGGTGCAGAAGTATTGTATATTTGCTTGTATCACAGAGTCTTGACAGGGAATCTACGGCTCTCTTTACACAGTCCCAGGTGAGCATTTCGGTAACATCGGGAACACCGCAGATGTTAACGGTATCGTTTCTTATCACAACACTTGCCTTCCTGTTATCCAGAACCCTTGCCCCGGAGTTCCTGACCATCGTCTTGATTGTATCCAGATTTCCGCTTTTGACCTCGTGGTTTCCGACTACATACCAGCAGCTGTAACGGCTGGCTATGTTGTTGAAAAACTCTGTGGTAATGTCCATTGGACGCTCATCGTCGTAGATGTCTCCGATCAGGAAGACCAGATCTGGCCTGAAATTGTCAATATGACTGACAAGCCTGCTTTCTCCTTTTCCATACCAGCAGGAATGAAGGTCTGAGACAAGGACTATCTTAAGGTCTGAAGACAGTTTGCCGGACTCTATCTCATAGTTGGTTACCTTCAGCCTGCAGTCCAGGCCGCTTATCAAAAAAGCCAGAAAAGCCACCAATATGATTCTGATTATCCAACGGAGTCTCATAGCGCAAATTTAAGCAAACGTAATCATCTTAAGGCATTGCGGCGGTAATTGCCTTTAGTGTTAAGGAAGAAAAGGCCGACTCCGATTATATGCGCCACCACTGTAGTAAGGAAGGTGGCGAAATATCCCAGATGCTCGGCGACAACTCCTCCGAGCAGGATTCCGACTCCAAGTCCCAAATCCCAGGAAGTAAGGATGGTGGAGTTGGCTGTGGCTCTGCGGCTGTTTGGAGCCAGGTTGATTATCATGTTCTGCATTCCTGGCCACATATGCCCGTTGCCCAGGCCTATCAGTATCGCCGAGCCGTAATAGGCTATGTTGGACGGCCAGAGCGTGAAGATGGCGTAACCTACAGTCGAGATGAGGATTCCTCCCGCAACATTGCCAACAAGGCGGCCCTTGCGAAGGGACTTGGCCCCAATGAATCGGGAGAGTATGAGGCCGGCCGCAAGGAGCATAAAGTATGTTCCAGTGCCGGAAGTGATCCCCAGTTTCTCCTTGCCGTAAATGGCTAGATAGTTGCTGAGGACTCCGTAGCAGTAGCCGAACATAAAGATGTTAAGGGCTATCGCCCAGCCTTTTATGAGGAAGAATCTGTCCAGGGAAATCTTTCTCTTTTCCTGTTTCTTGTGCTTGCTTGGAGCATCTATGCTGCTGGCCAGCCAAAACGAGATGCCTGCAACGGCGAAGGCCAGCCAGAACAGAAGCCGGTAACTTTCGGTCCATTTGAAAATGAAGATGGCCACGGTAGGGGCTATGGCTGTTCCCAGGTTGTTGCTGATGCCGTACAGCCCTATGCCTTCGGTTCTTCTGGAAGAGGGCAATACGTCAATCGCCATTGTGTTGTTGGCAACGGTAGCCGCTCCGAACGGGGCTCCGTGCAGGGTTCTGGCAATGGCGAACAGCAGCAGGGAGCTTGCCGCCAGATAGCTTCCGAACATTATGAAATTGGCCAGGATGAATATCACCAGCACCTTCTTGCGGTGGAATGTGTCTGCTATATAGCCGGAAAAAGGCCTTGCCGCAATGGCCAGAAGGGCGTATCCGCTCAGCACAAATCCTATTGTATCCTTTGTGGAATGGAACGTATCGCTCAGATAGACAGGAAGCAGCGGGGTAATCAGGTAGAACGCGAAGCTAAGGCAGAAATTCACCGCCATAACCTTCGTGTAGTTCCTGTTCCAGAGTTTCTCGTGTGCTGCCATAGCGGGGGCAAATTTAGTAAATTTGTACCCGTTATGTTTGACAATATCATTATAAGGGGAGCCAGGGAGAATAACCTTAAAAACATATCGCTGAGCATCCCCAAACACAAGATAACCGTTTTTACCGGGGTTAGCGGATCGGGAAAGAGTTCACTGGTGCTGGATACCATAGCCGCAAAGAGCCGAAGGGAGCTCAACGACACGTTCCCGACTTTTGTGCAGAGATATCTGCCTAAGTACGGACGGCCGCACGTGGACAGTATTGAGAATCTGCCCATTGCGATTGTAATAGACCAGAAGAAACCGGCCTCCAATTCACGCTCTACTGTAGGCACTTACACGGATATCTATTCTCTTCTGCGATTACTTTTCTCCAGGGTGGGGAAGCCGTTCGTGGGCTATGCGGAGAGTTTTTCCTTCAACCATCCTGACGGAAGCTGCCCGAGGTGCGCCGGCCTTGGCGAGATAAGGGAACTGGATATCCACAAGCTTGTGGACTTTGACAAGAGCCTCAACGACGAGGACACAATCCATTACATAGCCTTTCACAAGGGAGGCTGGCGCTGGATAAGATATGCCCACAGCGGGCTGTTCGACCTGGACAAGAAGATTAAGGATTACAGCCCTGAGGAACTGGACCTGTTCCTGAATTCTCCTCAGATCCGTCTCAAGAACCCGCCTTCCAACTGGCCTAAGACCGCCAAATACGAGGGACTTATCCCAAGGATGTACCGCAGTATCATAAACTCTGAAGAAGGGCTTCTGCATTCGGCCGTGCTGAATCCTATGCTCAAGATGGGAACCTGCCCGGACTGCGGCGGAACGCGCCTTAACAAAAAGATACTGTCCTGCAAGATTGAGGGACTTAACATCGCAGAGGCTACATCCCTTTCCATCAGGAAGCTTAACCGATGGATAGCTTCGATATCGGACCCTCTGGCAGAAGACCTGAAGGTAGCGATAGGCGCCCGTCTTACTGCTTTGGAGGAGATAGGTCTCGGCTACATAAGCCTTGACCGCCCGATCGGGACCCTTTCCGGCGGAGAGGCTCAGCGGTGCAAGATCGCCAAGTATATAAACTCCTCTCTCTCAGACGTGATGTATGTGCTGGACGAGCCTAGCATCGGCCTGCACAACAAGGATATAGAGAGGATGAAACACTCCGTCAGGAGACTCCGCGATGCCGGTAACACAGTCCTACTTGTTGAGCATCACAGGGAGATGATAGGCATTGCGGACCACATCGTGGATATGGGGCCCGGTCCTGGTTCCGAGGGCGGAGAAATCATTTTCCAGGGGTCTTATCCGGAACTTCTTTCCAGCGGAACAGATACTGGCAGGATGCTTTCTGCAAAGTCTTCCTTCAAGGCGGAAACCAGACACCCTGAAAGTTTCTACACCTTGAAAAATACTACCCACCATAATCTGAAGAACCTTTCCATAGATCTGCCTCTCAACGTGTTCTGCGTTGTGGCAGGCGTTGCAGGAAGCGGCAAGAGTTCCCTTATGGAGGCCTTCTGCAACTCACGCGGCGGGGACGATATGATATATATCAGCCAGAAAGGCATCGGCATCAGTCTCAGAAGCACTCCGGCAACCTATATGGACGTGGCGGACCTTATCCGTAAGATGTTTGCAAAGGCCAACGGAAAGGCGGAAACATACTTCGCGTTCAACGGCAAGGGAGCCTGCCCGGTTTGCGGTGGCAAGGGAGTGGTGGTTGCCGAGATGGCCTTTATGGACAGCATAGAAACCGTGTGCGAGGCCTGCAAGGGACTCCGTTATTCACCTGAGGCCCTGGAATATACATTTGAGAGCTCTCACACGCATCAAAGGCTGAACATAGCTGAGGTGATGGACCTTTCCGTCAGGAAGGCCTGCGAGTTTTTTCGCGGCAGCAAGGTGGAGGAAAGGCTTAGGCCGATGATGGATGTCGGGCTGGGGTATCTGCATCTTAACCAGGCCCTTTCCACCCTTTCAGGAGGAGAGCTCCAGAGGCTGAAGATTGCCTCTTACCTTAAGGAAAAAGGCAAGATCTTTATCATCGACGAGCCTACAGACGGCCTCCATCCAAAGGATGTAGCCTCTCTGGTAGCGCTTTTTGACAGGATGGTGGACCAGGGCAACACAATCTATGTGATAGAGCATAACACTGACGTGATAAAGGCTGCTGACTATGTGATTGAACTTGGGCCAGGAGCCGGTGAAGACGGAGGACAGATAACTTTTGCCGGCAAGCCTTTGGCTATGAAGGACTGCATACAGTCAGCAACCGCCGAATATCTGCGGCAATAACCTTAAAGAAGGAAGAACATTGCGACTCCGGCCATGCTGAGAGTTACTCCAACTATTTCCCTGAACTTGACTTTCTGCTTGTAAATCAGGCAGTAGGGGAGTATAATGAGAACCGGGGTAAGAGCCATAAGCGTCTGGGCGATTCCGGCATTTGTATACTGAACTGCCATCAGCGAGAATCCTACCCCAAGGAAAGGCCCGAAGAAGGTAGTGAGCATCGCATAGGAGAATCCTTTCCGGTCTTTAGGCGCCTGGACAAGCTTGTGGAGATTTTTCTGGAGTCCCATTATCACGAAGAATCCAATGGCTCCTACCAAGGCCCTGATCATCGTTGAGGCAAAAGGCATCATGCTGCCCATCATCGCTGGCGCGTCGGCCGGAATGTCCTGGGTGTAGTGAGTCATTCCTATCTTGCTGAGAACCAGTCCGACTCCCTGGCCGATACCGGCTCCAAGCCCAAGCAGGATGCCCTTAATCGGAATCGAAAACCTGAATGTTTTCTTCTCTGTCCCTTCATTCCCCTTAGTGCGGCTGAGGATGGAGATTGCGATTCCGCTAAGGGTAACAGCCATCGCGATCCAGGACTTGCCATCCATCCTTTCTCCTAGAAACATCCATCCGGCAATTGCGGCGGCAGGTGGAGCAAGGGTCATGAACAGCTGGCCGAACCTGGCGCCCATTACAAGGTATGAATTGAACAGGCAGAAATCCCCGAACGTGTATCCCACCAGAGCGGAAAGCCCCAGCCAGAACCAGGCTTGCCCTCCGGCATAGAGCGGATAGGGTGCGCCTATGGTAAACATAAGGGTAATCGCGATGAAAACGGTAGCCAGGGTCAGCCTTATTATGTTGACTGTCATTGCTCCAAGCCTATGGCTGGCAACGTCGGCAAATAGAGCTGTGGCTGTCCACAAAACGGCTACCAGGAGCGAGAGTATTTCTCCAATATTGGACATAGTTGGGTGAAATGGAGTTCCACAGGTCAAATATAAGGGAAATCTTTCCTAAATTTGAAGGTTAAGATTTATGAATATGAAGAAGTCATATATATACGTGCTTTGGGCTGCATTCCTCCTTTCTGGAGGCGTGCTTGGAGCCCAGGGCATTGTCCATCCGAAGAAAGGGGCATCTTTCTCGTCGGAGAAGATAAAGGTTACTTTCATAAACAGAAAGCAGCAGTTCAATTTCAGGGATACCGCTACTCTGGATACGGATATCAATTCCCCTAAATCGGTGAACATCCATCCTAACGGAAAGAAATACTACGTAAACTCCCTGGAAGGCGGGAAAACTGTAGTGTATGACTTTGCCACCAACAGGAAAATCAAGGTAATAGACCATAATTTCACTTCTGCAGACAAAAAGCTGTGGGCCCCATCCAGCGGACTCTACAAGTTCCGTCACGAGTACAAGAATCCGGACACTTTTATGGGAAAGCCGGTTGAGAGCACGTTCTCTCACAGGGGACGATACCTCTGGATTCCTTACTATCGCCGCAGTTATGACATGAATGCCCAGGAACCGTCTGCAATGGCTGTGATAGACACTCAGAAAGACAGCATTATCCGCCTGTTCGAGACCGGAGCCCTGCCGAAGATGGTGGCCACGTCGCCGGACGGAAAGATGCTGGCCGTAACCCATTGGGGAGAGAATACCGTTGGCCTTATGGACATTTCCTCCCAGAATCCTGATGACTGGAAGTACATTACCTGCCTGGTTGTGGACTATAAGCTGAACCTGAATTTCAGCACCACCGCAAAGGTGGACAGGGACGTGAACAGCGGCTACTGCCTCAGGGGAACGGTATTTACTGAAGACGGCCGTTACCTGCTGGTGGGCTGTATGGGCGGAAGCGGCGGAATTGCGGTACTAGACCTTCAGGAAATGAAATATCTGGGCAGAGCCGTCGGGATGATGTCCAATCTGAGGCATCTTCTCATAAAGGACGGAGTCCTCTATGCCAGCATCAACAAGTACGGATATATACTCAGGATGCCTGTAGAGACATTCCTCGGCAAGGTCCGTACCCTGGACGGAGACAAGGTAAAGACAGTTAACGTGACTGGTTTCCAGCAGTGCAAGGTGCCCTCTGGAGCAAGGACCATAAATATCTCACCTAAGGGTGATTATATATTCGTTGCCTGCAACTCGTCCAGTTGCCTTGCCATTGTGGACGCTGCGGTCATGAAGCTTCTGGGAACCCTTCCTGCCGATTCCTACCCGGTTGGACTTGACATCTCGGACGACGGCAGATATCTCTTCACCACATCACAGGGACGAAGCAATGGCGGAGGCAATGCCGTGGATATTTTTGAAGTAGAATACAAATGATTATGCGAAAGACAACTATCATATTTTTATTCCTGGCTTTCTTCTGCACAAGGATACAGGCTCAGGATACCATCCCTCAGATTCATCACGACAGTCTGTATGTCAGCACATCTGAACTTGCTGACAAAATCATAGAGGAGGCTTACCGCCATCTGGGGGTGAGGTACAAGTACGGAGCCAACGGACCTCACAGTTTCGACTGCACCGGTTTTACCTGCTATGTTTACAACAAATTCGGTTTCAAGCTATCCAGAAGCTCCAAGGACCAGTCAACGGATGGAAGGCCGGTAGAGGGAAGCTTCCGCAATCTTCAGAAGGGAGACATCCTGATATTCGGTTCCAGAAGGAATAAAAGGGAGGTCGGGCACGCCGGTATCTTCATCGAACTGGTAGACAGTACCGGCACTGATTTCAGGTTCATACACGCATCCACAAAGAAGGGAATAACTGTTTCCAATTACAGCGAGACCTATTACAGGGAACGTTTTCTGGGCGCAAGAAGAATCCTTCCGGATATGATCCCTGGCGGTGCTCCTTCTCCTTCTTCAGGTATCGCCGAGCCTCAGGATACCATTTATGTCGAGGCCTCCGCAAATGACCGTCAGGTGGTTCTGCTGGAAAGCGGACGCTGGTTCTATATAGATGCCGACGGAAGGATGACAAAGCCGGATTCTTCAGTTACCATTATCCTGGACGGGAACGGAAAGTGGCGCACTGTAAACAACGAGGGTACCAGAATCCCTCAGTTAACCAGGGAGAGCAAGCCTGTCCAGACAGTCCAGCCGGCAGACCTTCCTAAAGAGGAGACTTCCGCCAAGTACCATACGGTAAGGAACGGAGATACCCTCTACGGCATTGCAAAGAAGTACAAGACCACTATTGACAAGCTTTGCCGCCTGAACGGAATAACCAAGAAGACTGTTCTCAAGACTGGCCGCAAACTGAGGGTAAAATAAAAAGTTTTACAGTCTGCGTTAACATTTTTCTCCCCGTTCCGTCTTTATTGCAGAAAAGGGGAGCGCGCCCCATTTAAACAAAAGTGATTATGAAAAAGGCAATAATAATGTTGGCAATGCTTCTGGTTCCGGTGATGACATTCGCCGAGGATCCGGGAGGAAAGATTTCCAAGAGGAAAGTTTCTGCTATAGTATCCCAATACCGAGGCAAACAAGGTGTTGAAGTAATCGACATAGGGCGGGTTGGCACGGCTCTCATTAAGGGTATCGCCTCCATAGCAGACGGTAACGACAAGGATACCAGGGAAGCCCTGACGGCACTCAAGGGTCTTAAGGGTCTGACACTTTTCTCTTATGAAGACGCTGGACCTGAAATCAAGCAGAAGATTAACGGTAAGCTTGAGAAGATGCTGAAGGGAGTGGATCTTCTGATGGAGGCCAAGGATGAGGGGGAAACGATGCGCATCTATGGAAATTATAGCGAAAAGACCGGAAAGGTCAGCGATGTGGCTTTGTTCTCTCCTACTGAAGGTACTTTCATCTTTCTGGTAGGCTCGTTCAATCTGGACGATATATCCAAGGCAACTGCAAAATGACAGAGTCTGCGTTCCATAGTGATTATCTGAGCCTTTCCGGAGGATTATTCAGGATTGCATACCATATCCTCGAGAATCAGGCAGAAGCTGAAGACGCTCTTCAGGATCTGTACCTGAAACTCTGGAAGATGAAGGATGGCCTGGACTCTGTCAGAAACCCTATGGCATATTGCGCCCTTATTCTGAGGAACATCTGCATAGACCGCATCCGCTCTTCAAAGAAGGAGGTTCATCCCCAGATTATTCCGGAAAATGGAGAGGAAGTGCCGCAGGACGAGAGAATCGATTCAAGGCAGAGGCTGGAGAAGGTTCTGGCAGCAGTCAAGTCCCTTCCCGAAAGGCAGAGGCAGGTTCTTACGCTCCGCCTGGTTGAAGGAAAGACATACGACCAGATATCAGAGATAACAAAACTTAATTACCTGACAATAAGAGTAATGCTTTCAAGAGCAAGAAAATCGTTGAAAAACAGAATATGAAAAAAATAGAAGACATAGAAATGATGGAAGTTGAGGATCTTCTTAAAGTGGCTGAAGACAATTCTGTTCCAGTTCCGCAAGGGCTGGAGAGCCGCATAAGGGAGACGATTCTTTCACAGAAGATTGCGGAAGAGGAGGCTGCACCGGCTGTATCGCTGAGAACCAGATGGATAACCGGCTTTGCCGTTGCCGCAGCCTGCACAGTGGCAGCTGTCTTGCTTCACAACCCTGTCCAGACTGAACTGAAGGACACGTTCGACGATCCCCGTCTTGCCTACGCTGAGGTGGAAAAGACTTTTGAAAGAATATCTATGAAAATGAGCAAAGCTTCAGAGATGGCTTATGAAGCTACCAGCGAAATAGGAAAGCCTGCATCAATAATCAGAAAAATCAACAGAAAATGAAACGTATAGCAATTCTTGCAGCCCTGCTGCTTATGACAATAACCTCTTTTGCCCAGGATGGCAAGAGCATATACCAGAAGTATTCAGACGCAGAAAATGTCAGTGCCGTCTATGTATCACCTGCAATGTTCCGCCTTATCGGAAAGCTTCCTGAAATATCTGCGGACACTGAGGACGGAAAGGTTGACCTTACCCCTGTAATATCCACACTTACCGGAATGTATGTTATTGACAGCCACAATCAGACTATTAATTCCGCTCTTGCTTCTGAGGTGCAGAAGTTTATTGCTTCCGGAAAGTACGAGCTTCTGATGGAAGCAAAGGACAATGGCCAGACAATGCGGATGTACACTCTCGGCGACGAGAAGGTTGTCAACAGCTTTGTGATGCTTGCCCTGGAGAACGGCGAGACCACATTCATCTGTATTGACGGCAAGATGAACCGCAAGGATCTCGAGAAGGTGCTCGCAGAGCAGATGAAATAGCAAACAAATGTAATTATCAGTGCATGGACTGGAGGGTATCGCGGAACTTGACAAGGGTGCTGATGATATCTTCCTCCTTGTCTGTCACTGTCATATTCAGGTTCTGGTATCTGCCGGTCTTGACAAGATACTGGAGAAGGTGGTAAACAGGCATTTCCACGGTCCAGAACTGCTCTCCGAAGAAAATCATTGGACTTGAGAATCCAAATGAGAGATAGTGGTTCTGGACAGCATCCTGGAACACTTCCTGGATGGTTCCGGCACTGCCGGGAGTATAGATGATTCCTCCGTAGGCTACGGTAAGGATGATATCTTCCCTCTTGCTGTTTTCAAAGAACTTGGCAATATGGGTTGCAAACGGGGTGGAAGGCTCGTGACCGTATAGCCAGGTCGGTATTCCAAGGCTTTCATACTTGTGCTGAGGATATTTCTCCATAACCTTGAATGCCGTTGAAAGCCACCCTTTGTCCCTGAAAGTAGGGGCCGGTGCCAGCATCTTAAGCGAGTCTTCCACATCTTTCTTTCTCCTTCCGGCCATCCAGGCTCCCAGATGTGTGGCCTCCATCGCTCCCGGACCTCCTCCGCTGACCATCACGAATCCCAGTTCGGTGAGTTTCTTGCTTATATAGACAATCTTCCTGTAGGCTTCGTCTGTCCTGGCCTTGGCGTGTCCGCCCATTATTCCTATGCATCTGTTATGGTCGTGCCTTTGGAAAAACTTGTCCATCGCCTTGTTGATTCCAAAGTCGTGCAGGGTTCTGGAAAGAGACTCCTCCACATCGTAAGCCACCTTGCCCTTCTCTATGAAATGCTTGTAAACCAGGCTGTCGTAACACGTTTTATACGATTCCTCATTGCCAGGGTCATACCCTTCATACAGGTCTCTTGCAGAATACAGATCCTTCTTCACAACCGAGTAGGGGACAGTCTGGCAATATTCGTTCAGATTCTTAACTCTTTCAATGTCAAGTTCTTTCATTTTCAGTAACCTGGTTTTGACGTTATTGTTTCCGGGGCTCCATATGCAGGGTGACTAGAGTGTCCTTGCCGAATCTGTCTTTGAGTTTCCTCTCAATTTCTGTCGCCTGGTTATGGGCATCGTTAAGGGAGGTTTCTCCTTCCATCCGGATGTGAACTTCTATGGCAACCCTGTTGCCTATCCTTCGTGTCCTGAGATTATGCGGCTCGGATACCTCAGGGTAGGAATGGATGATGTCTGTGATCTCCTTTTCTTCCTGAGGAGAGAGGGACTGGTCTGTAAGCTCCCCGATGCTGCCTTTCATCAGGCGCCAGGATACTCTGATCAGCATAAGGCCCACTACAATGGATGCTATCGGGTCAAGAACCGCCCATTTCTGGCCGAGGATTATTGCACCGCCGATACCTATGGCAGCTCCAATGGAAGACAGGGCGTCACTGCGGTGATGCCAGGCATTTGCAACCACGACAGGAGCATTGAGCTTGCATCCTTTGGCGGCGGTGTATCTGTATAGGATCTCTTTGACTGCAATCGATATAAGTGCAGCCCAAAGTGCCAGCTTGCCAGGCATTTCCAGAGTTTCACCATTGTACCAGCGGTAAAAATCCCGTCCTCCGGACACGATGATACCAACTGCGGCTGCTATTAGGGCGAGCCCAATGAAAAGAGTTGCTACAGTCTCGAACTTGCCGTGCCCGTAATCGTGAGACTCGTCCTGAGGCCTGGAGCTTACCTTGACGAAAAGAAGAACTATCACATCGGTGAAGAAATCAGAAAGGGAATGAACGGCGTCTGCAATCATCGCCGAGCTATGTCCAAGGAAACCAGCCACAAACTTGAAGGAGAGCAGAAGAAGATTCCCTGCGCTTCCTACTAGTGTTACCCGATATATTTCCGAAGTCCTGTCCATCCAGTCATTTCTAAATCAAAGGTCAATATACCACTTTTTGCCGAGAATGTACTAACGTTTTATTATATTTGCGCTTTGTGAGCTTAGCTCCAACAAACTGTACCATCTAAACCTATATGAAACATTACCTGAAGACACTGGAAGAAACCATCCGTAACCACTGGGAGCTTCCTGCTGTAGCCGACTATTGTGGACAGACTTTCACTTATGGCGAGTTAGCCGAAAATGTAGAGTCCATACATATTTTCTTTGAGAAGATTGGCATTGTCAAGGGAGACAAAATTGCGATTTGTGCCAGGAATTCCGCCCGCTGGGCTATTTCATTCTATGCCGTAAATACATATGAGACAGTTGTAGTTCCGCTTCTTGCCGATTTCCATCCGGACAGCATCGTCAATCTTGTCAATCACTCTGAAAGCGTGGTTTTGTTTACCGATGCAGAGATTTGGAATAACCTTGACTCTCAGGCAATGCCTGCCCTCAAGGCAGTGGTCAATGTTGGCGACTTCTCGCTTCTCTGGTCCTGCGATGGCTCGGTGGCCGAGGCTTGGAACAAGAGATATGAATTCTTGGGCGAAAAGCATCCGGACGGGTTCAACCCCGAGGATGTAAACTATCCTTCAGACAATTTTGATGACCTGGCAATCATCAACTATACCTCCGGTACTTCAGGCGACCCTAAGGGCGTGATGCTCACATACGGGGCTATGAGTGACATTGACGAATTCTCCAACGCCCACTTCCCGAATACTCCAGGGCAGACAATGGTTTCCATGTTGCCTTTGGCTCATATGTACGGTCTTGCCATAGAGTTTTTACATCCGAATGTGGACGGCGTAACTGTTTATTTCCTTGGCAAGGCTCCATCACCGACAACTCTCCTTGCCGCGATGAAGGAAATCAAGCCTTATATGGTGATAACCGTTCCGCTGGTAATGGAAAAGGTTTATTCCGGATCGATCAAGCCGGCTCTGGCAAAGCTGAAGATTCCTTTGGCTATCCCTATTGTAAATAATCTGATTTACAGGAAAGTGCGAAACAAGATCATGGCCGCGTTCGGAGGAAATGTAGGATGTTTCATAATGGGCGGAGCTCCTTTGAAACCGGAAGTTGAAAAATGCTTCAAGCGTATGCGTCTTCCGTTCACCGTGGGTTACGGAATGACTGAAGCATGTCCTCTCTTAGGATACGAGTGGTGGACCAGGTTTGTTCCCGGATCTTGCGGCAAGGCTGTTCACGAACTCAGGATAGATTCCGAAGACCCTCAGCATATTCCTGGTGAAATCCAGGCCCGTGGAGCAAACATAACCATTGGTTACTTCAAGAATCCAGAGGCCAATGAAAATGCTTTCACCCAAGACGGATGGCTTCGTACGGGAGACCTGGGAATCATCGACAAGAACGGCAACGTATTCATTCGTGGCCGCATTAAATCAATGATTCTCACCGCCTCAGGGCAGAACATCTATCCAGAGGAACTTGAAGCCGTTCTCTCCAACAATCCGTTTGTTGCAGAAAGCCTGGTTGTTGAAAGGGGAGGCAGGCTGATTGCCCTGGTGTATCCGGAAATCCCGGAGGATACAGACCCGAAGACTATCGAGAACCTGCCGGACGAAATTGCAGACCTTGCCAACGAATCACTTCCTAAGTACAGCCAGATCGCCAAGGTGGAAATAGTTGACAAGCCTTTCGAGAAGACTCCGAAGATGAGTATCAAGAGGTACCTGTACAAGTAACGGTACTCCAATCAGATTCTATATGAAAAAACTGTTTTGTATTCTCCTGCTTGCACTGCTGGCAGTGCCTTTGAATTCGCAGGATATGGCTCATTATAAGCGTGTTGTAAAGAAGCTCAGTTCCGCGAGGTATCAGGGACGTGGGTATGCAAGGGATGGTGCCAACAAGGCTGGCGAGTACCTTAGGAAGGAGTATCTGAAAGCCGGGGCGGATACAGTCATCTGCCAGCCGTTTACTATTGACATCAACACCTTCTGCGGAAAGATGGAGATGTGGGCGGACGGGAAGAAACTTACGCCCGGTGTGGATTTCTCGATGAGGGAATATTCTCCGGGAGTACACGGGGAATTTCCGGTTTATCACGTGGATACACTGAATTTTGACGCAGACAGGATATTTGCTGACCTTGCAAAGCCGGAATGGGCCAATTGCATTGTCGTCTGCGAATTCTGGTTTGCCTACCGTCACGGCAAGGTGTTCTCCCGCCTCCAGAAGGCAGGTGAATGCACAAATGCCGGGCTTATCCAGACCTGGACATCTCCAATCAAGTTCTATAAGGCCTACGGCCACCGCGTGGTTGACAAGCCGATTGTCTGGACTACTCCTGAGGCTATCAAAGGGGTTAAATCCGTTAAACTAAATGTAGACAACAAGTTCCTTAAGGGCTTTGAGCTGTTCAATGTCATAGCCAAGGTTGAGGGACAGAGGCATGACAGCTGTTATGTTTTCACCGCCCATTACGACCACCTTGGCAACCTGGGGCGAAAAGTGTTCTATGCCGGAGCCAACGACAACGCTTCAGGTACAGCCGCAATCGTCACCCTGGCAGCATATTATGCAAAGAACCGTCCTCCGTTTGACATGTATTTTCTCTCTTTCTCCGGCGAGGATGCCAACTTGCGTGGCTCCGAGTTCTTTGCCAACAATCCAATAGTTCCTTTGGATAGGATAAAATATCTTTTCAATATCGATATGATCGGCGACAACAATCCAGTGCAGTATTGCGAGGTAAGTGAAGAGGGGATGAAGGGATATGCGCTTTTTGAAAAGATCAATGCCGAGAAGCAGTATTTCAAGTCTCTTAACCGTGGTGCTCTGGCCGCCAACAGCGACCATTATCCTTTTGCCTCACGCCACGTTCCATGCATTTTCTTTGAAAACGAAAACGGCGATGCCTTCCAGTATTACCATACCATCTACGACGACTGGAAACATGCCATATTCGACTCTTACGAGCCTGTTTTCCGTATTGTGACAGACTTTGTAAGCCAGTATAAATAGATTTGCTAAATTGCATAAAATTTACAATTCAGCAATATGAAGACGATTAGAAAGATCAGTGTCCTGATAGCATTGGCGCTTTTGTCTGCGGCTAACTTCTATGCCCAGGACGGGGCTCTGGATGTTATCATGAACAGAACCAGCATCCGCAAGTTCACGGGTGAGCCGGTGTCAAAAGAGAATCTGATAAACATTTTGAAAGCCGGTATGGCCGCTCCTACGGCAATGAACGTGCAGCCTTGGCGTTTTGTTGTTGTCACCGACAAGGACAAGATTGCGAAAGTCTTTGGCGCAGGCCCTCGCAGCGGAATGTTCACCCAGGCCGGAGCCGTCATCGTGGTATGCGGCCAGACAACTGTCAAGAGAAGGCCTTTCGGGCAGCCGGACGGTCCTGAAACGGAAATGCCAAATATGTTCTGGTATGAGGACTGCTCAGCGGCCGCTCAGAATATCCTGTTGGCAGCCAAGGCTTTGGGACTCGGGGCAGTATGGACTGCAGGCTATCCGGCAGAGGAAAGGGTTAAACCGATTGCTGAAAAGCTCGGCATCCCGGAAGGCATTGTTCCACTCTGTATTATCCCAATAGGTGTACCGGCCGAAAATCCGACTCCAAAAGACAAGTGGAAGCCGGAAAATGTCCATTGGGAAGAGTGGTAACAAAAGGTAAAATCATTTTGGAAACAGAAAGATTGTTGCTTCGCCCCTGGAATGAGAGCGATGCACAGGCCCTTTACAAATACGCCTCCGAACCTGAGATTGGAAAGAGGGCTGGATGGCCTCCACATAAGAGCGTAGAGGACAGCCTCGAGGCTATCCGTTCGTTCTTCTCAAATGACCGCACCTGGGCCATCGTGCTGAAGGAAACGGGAGAAATCATTGGCTGCATAGGCTATATGATAAAGGGTGAGAGCAATATAGATATCGCTGAGAATGAGGCTGAAGCCGGCTATTGGGTGGCAAGGCCGTATTGGAACAAGGGCATCTGCTCCGAGGCTTTGCAACTGATGATCGACCATTGCTTCAACGATAAAGGATTTACCACCCTCTGGTGCGATTATTTCATCGATAATCCGGCATCAAGGCGGGTTATGGAAAAATGCGGGTTCATCGATACTGGCACGACAAAGTATTGCCCATTCCTTTATGGAGGGGACGAACGCCCTATACGAGTGATGAGAATTGATATCTATAGTTTGAAAAAATAGTATATTTGTTTATTACGAAATATTCTGAATACAATGAAAAGATTTTGGATGCTTGCCGCCATTATTTCCATTTGCGGGATGGTTCTTTGTTCTGTTTCCTGTACCAAAGATGACCACAAGGACAGGGGTATTAATAAGACTACGGATCATGAGGATGTTTTACCCACTACGGACCAGTTGAACGTAAGGGTGACAGCCAATCTTCCAACGGCTGTTTTAGGCATTTATGAAGATAATACCGTTGGAGCTTCCCTTGTAAAACGTTTGAACTCACCTACAACTACAATAGGAGATAATACTTTGATGGTTCTGGTGAAGGGCAGCGATCTGACAAATATAAGCGATGACATTTTCAAACGTATGATAGATGTTATCTATCGCGATGGCTTTATAGCCATTACAAGACCTTCGGCCAATAATTTCCTTTATTTTGTTGCAAAGTTTATTGATATAGAAACACGCCGCCAGCAGGCTTATATCGAAGATAACTATATTTTTGGATCTGACGTTGATGTCGCTTCCGATATCCGTGAGTCCATTGCAGCACGCTATAATGCCCGTTTTTCTACAATTCGGAGCATTGCAACCAAGGCTGGCGTAACCGGTTCGGACCAGCCGTTGACAGAGATACTGGTTTTTTCGACTCGCGAGTATTATTTTCAGGAGCCTTGCGATGGTGATGTCAGTTTTGGCCGTATCTCTACAGACCAGGATGGCATTACCTCTGATCCGGAAAAGGTTAATGAGACAATAGAGCTTACTGCATATCATTGCGGCCTTGTTGCTGATGGCGTGGCAGACTGGCTTAACGGAATAGACCAGCAGCGCCAAAAAACCAAAGCCATGACCAAATATATCGCTACCAAGGCAGAGGACGGCTCACAGTCTTTGAACAAACTGATGAATGCGAGTGAAACATTTACCCTGAGCGGTCCACTTTACTTCAGATTGTATAATTACAAACTGGGATGGCGCCAGAATAGTGTGGTTAATAATTTCTATTCTTGGGGAGTTCATAATATGGTAACCAATAAGGATTATTACTACATCCAGCAAAGCACTCTTATCAAGGCCGGCAATGGTGTTAATACCATATTTTTTGAAAAACCCGAAAATACCTGGAAGACAGCAACAGGTTATGGTGACTATGACTGTTGGTACGGTGCCTTTTTCTCCCGATATATTACTTCTATGAATCTTACGGGAAAAGGCTCTATTAAACTGGAAGAGGCTATGCCTTATACAGACAACAGCACGGGTTACACGACTGTAAATATCGGTAGTGAACAAAGTTCAACTGAAACGATAGGTATTTCCTGGGGTTTTACAGGGGGCTATATGGAAGCCAGTGGCAGTTTTGGAGGAGATTTTTCTGTTGGAACCACAAGAGGCACTTACTTTGAAGTCAGCAGCACGCATGTGGACAATGATATTTCCGTTATCAAGAATACTATTGATAACAAGGTGACGTGGACATATTCGGGCTCTTTGCCAACCTTCTCTGTGGCTACTATTGGCAGTACAACGTATTATAATCACTCTATTGCTAATAAATCCATTACATCTGATATTAATCTGGACAATCAGATTATCTGGTCCGTCAGCAATCCATCCGGGCAATATTCTTTGGATGTTACTTCGGATCCATATACGGCAGCTCTGTTGTTTATTTATAATAATATGAATAAATATTCTTCGCTCCAGTCGAAGATTGAGGAAACCCATACTTGGGAAAAGAACAACTTCAGCCATACCCTTTTGGATCCTTTCAGAGCTATGCAGTTATGGAGGATGTATGTTACAATAGACGAGATGGCAGACGGAGGTCCGGCAGGCAGTGCTGCCAGCAAGATTGAGGACCGCCTCCGCACCAAGTTCTCCTGCTTCAAAGATGAGATTTCTCTCTGCGACAGAACATCAACCAGCATACAGGTTATTAATGCCAACATTTTGGCAACCAAGAAAACATTTACCGATAACTATGATATGCTCCAGCAGTTTGCCGAGGAACAGGGTGTAAAGCAATACACCATCCACTGGAGGTGCAACAGCTCGGATATCATGCTTCGCGAAGGCTTTGTGGTAAAGACCGAATAATTATCTTTTAATACACCTCATTGCGTATTCTTGATCCGTTGAAGTCCAGAAAAGGCCGCTGGAGCTAGGAGCAGAATACTCAAGAAACCATGCGTACCATTTGCCGGTTTCGAGTTCGGCGTACATTTCTGATGTCCAATACTTGCAGTACACGCTACTTACAGTCTGGGTAGGAAGGAAGATGAATCCTTGTGCAGCCTGGACTACATATCCGATTTCGCCTTTTATAGATACACGTGTCCAGGTGCAGTTGTTGACTATTCGCTCGAATTCTGCTTTATTAGGCAAATTGAATTGGGTTTGTTGATTTGCAGATTCGAAATCCATCAGTGTTCCCAGAGATTCAGGAGCTCTCTGTCCAAAATTGCAGGTATACCAGGTTCCAAGGCTTGTGTTGTCGCTCGTTTTCAGGGTTACGGTTACGTCGCTTCCCACGGTCTGCCATTTGCTGTTGCCAATGGCGGGTAGCTTAACGGCATTGTGGCTGGCAAGAGTCTTGCCGGTTATATAGTAATCTTGTCGAATGTTATCCGAATACCAGGTTTTTGCAAAGTAGTATCTTCCATCATTTTTATAGGCGTAATTATTGTTCAGAACGCCGCTGAAAAGCCATCCTCCTTTATACGGGAAGCCTCTCATATCGTCTCCGGCTACTTTGTCAGATGTTTCTATAATGGATCCGTTGGCATCTATGGATTCCACGCCGACAGGGATGACAGCGTCTGTTGCCAGACCATAATAAGGACCATTGTTCACATTAGGGTCCTCGATGAAGAATTGCACATATCCATCCGGAATCTGCATATCGAATGCTCCGTTGACTTTATTGTCAACTACGGTATAATTAAGTGTCGCTGTAAGGTAATAGGTATAGGAGACATTACTGAACACAAAGCTAGTTCCGCTGGCTGATATTGATGTGACTCCGAAAGGCAGATAGAGGGCACGCATGGAGCCAGAATCTCCATTCTTCAAGCCCAGGCATCCAGGTGACGTTACATCTCCGTTTTTCTCATAGGAAGTCCAAGTCTCCCCGTTATATACCATTTTCAGATATTTCGGCGCTGCCACATTGTTGAAGAATATGAATAACGCATCTCCGTCTTCCCAACCAGTTTTCACCGCTTTTGTCCCGCCGGGATGCTTGGCCGTAAGGTTGAAGCTGATAGGGGGGAGCTCATCGATTTCTTCCTCAGGATTCAGGTTTCCCTTTCCGCAGGACGCAAGTGCGACAAGGGCCGCAGCCATAATAATCAGATACTTTTTCATAACCATTCCTCCTAAGACCAATCGTCTTCTTCATCAAATCCGTTGAATGCCGGATTACCATCGGTTCCGGTAGTACTTTCGCAGATTATGCCCTCTGTCTTTATTTCCCAAACTGCAATCTCGGGCTTTGTACGGTGACTTGATAATGTCCATAATACTATCGTCTATTTGGCAGGGGATGTTCCGGCTAAAGGCTTGATGTCGAATCCTTCTCCGGTGCCGACGTGTATGCTTCCGTTATTAAGCTGGTCCTCGTATTTGAAATACGGGAGGTGCTGGTAAGTCTGGCGTGCGATTTCTTCGGCCTTCTTGTATTCCGGATCTTCAGGCATTCTCCAGCGTCCGAAATTCAGTGATGCTTCCCTCTTGATGGAGTCTATAAGAGAAATGTCCGGGATGATCTCGTTATATACGGTATCCGCTAAAATGTCCAGAATGTTAGGATTGCTCTGTATATAAGCCCTGGAAAGGCCGTACACATTCGATGTGGATATGAGTTTCCACTTCAGGAACTCGTCCGAGATAATGTCGTCGAAGGTGAGCCCGAGGGACTTTTTGATGATTTCCAGCGTGCGTCTTGCCTGCTGCTTTAAAATGACCATACCGGCAGCCCTGCTCATAAACTCCGGTCTTGGGCAATTTCCGGTTGCGATCATCTCCATAATCCTTTCCTTGCCCTGAGGCCCTCTGTAAGCGATAAGATGGGCGCCTAGACATATGACATAATGTTCTCTCTGGAGAAGACGGGCAGGCATCTTTGCATTGTCCTCGGCGAAAAGGTCCTGCTGGTAATAGGCATCAGCATCGCAGACCGATGCCTTCCACGCTTCCATATTCCTCAGTGTAGAATAGGTGAGTCCCTTGTACAATGGGTCCATACCCGTAAGAGTGATATCGAGGATTCCCAGGGTATCTTCAGAACAGAGTTTCCAAAGCAGGTTCTCTCTCTCCACTTCCGCGAGGAATTCAGTGATATTTGTATGTCTGTCACCGATTTCGAACAGTTTGCGGTATACGGCAAGTCCACGTTCCCTTATAGGGTAGTTCTTGATGTAGTCATAGGATGTCCTGAATGGTTCCAGCCACTCTGATGGAGTTGCTATGTGCTTCTCCTTCTTTTCAGCAGGGGCCTCAGCGGCCTGGGCGGCTAGAGTTATCTTTGTGGAAAGGTCCATATACTTACCCATCAGCCCAGAATCCTGGAACTTCGGGAAGAATGTAGCCGGGTCGTTCTGGCTTTCTCCGAATGCCATCAGTTCCTTCTTGTAATCCTCAACCTCCTGCCTGATGGCGTCGTCTGTTATCTTCATACTTGCCAGGCCATCGATATAGCCCTGGAGCATCATCTGTATAGTAGGATCCATATTATTCGATTTCTATAAGTTTATACTTGCCGTCTGCGGTCTCCGGAGAGAGTCTTACGGTCGGCTTCTTTACTTCCTGGCTATACCAGTGTCTGCATTCTTCCGTGAGCGTGTCTTTCTTATCCCACAGCTCGTCAATTTCACTCCGGCGGGACTCTGCGCTCCATTGGATAGTGTCGAGGTAACCGGTTGCGATGGCCTTGCTTACAGTATCGGTGAATTCTCTGTAATACTCGTCGCTGCAGTCAATCATCGCCCTGAAAGACGGCATTGCGGCAAGTGTCGCAAAGTCGGAACTCGGTTTTGAAAGCATCTTGGCATCCTCGGCGATACTGGCTAGCGCTCTTTGTGCATCGTTCCTGGCATCGTCGTATTCCATGAAGTCTACAAATAGACGTTGGAAGCCTTCAATAGTTCTGATCCATCCGTCCTTCTTGGCCTGGAGATCGATCCACAGGCTGCTGTGCGTGAATGTGTAATAAGGGTCGGCCTTGATTTTCCCGATAATCTCGTCGCAGAACTCTGCAACGTCTGTCCATCCCAGCTCCTGGGCTGCCTGCTTGTTAGCAACAACGCGGTCCAGGGCCACTGCGGCCGCTCCGCCGGTATAAAGCCCGTTCTCCTTGGACTTTTCCTCCGCTTCCTCGTTTGAGGAGCATTCGTTCAGAAGGTCCAGCCATTTTCTGTAGAATTCTGCCTGATAGGGAGTCCTTGGGCAGTTTCCGAACCTTTGGACATATAGCCCGTAGAGTTCTTTTGTGATTTTTGTATCGCTCATTATGTGGTATTTTCCGCTAAGTTATGAAATAATGAGTAAATTCGCGTATCATGAAGAAAATACTGACAATAGCCTCAGCGATGCTAATCGTTATATCAGCATCCGCACAGAATGAAAAGACCTTTACAACGGTCAGGGAAATTCCGATTACAAGCGTTAAGAACCAGTTCCGCAGCGGTACCTGCTGGGACTTTGCAACCCTGGGATTCTTTGAAAGCGAGATTCTCAGGAAGACCGGCAAGACCTATGACCTCTGCGAGATGTTTGTGGTAAACAAGGACTATATGGACTGTGCCACGCACTATATGAGGATGCACGGTTACAGCCAGATTTCAGAGGGAGGTTCATGTGATGATGTACTTGATGTAATCCGCAAGCACGGTATCTGTCCTGAAGATGCAATGCCGGCACCTGGCTCATTGACAGGGGATTCTCTTGCTAACTTCAAGGTCTTCTTCCCTGAACTTGAGAACAAGGTCAGGAGCATCCTCAAGTACAGCGCAAAAGAGCCTCTTCCTGGCTGGAAAGACAGCGTTCAGGCAGTCATTGAGAAGTATGTCGGCAAATGCCCTGAGACATTTGAATTTGAGGGCAAGACATATACTCCAAAATCATTTGCAGAGAGTCTAGGACTGAATCTGGACGAGTATGTAAGCCTTACCAGTTATACGCACCATCCTTTCAACCAGTGGTTTATGATAGAGTCTCCTTACAAGTGGAGACTGAAGCCAAGCTATAACATCCCGATCGATGAACTTATGGATGTGCTTGACAAGGCTCTGGATAATGGTTATACTGTTGCCTGGGGAGGGGATGTTTCCGGAGACTTCAACCGCAGGACCGCAATCGCTGATCTGCCAGACGGAGCTGTACCAACCCAGGAAATCCGCCAGGAGCAGTGGGACAACTGGCAGTTTACTTACGACCACGTGATGCTGATCTACGGCAAGGCTATCGATGAGCAGGGAAAACCATTTTATCTTGTAAAGAATTCCTGGGGCAACAGCGGCCCTTACAATGGAACCTGGTATATGTCTTGGGATTATATGATATTGAATACCACCTACATATTCCTTAACCGCAATGCATTGCCTAAATCTCTCCGCAAAGCCCTTAAAACCACCTTGTTCGACTGATTATTCAATATTTTATGATAGTTGTAATCATTATTGCCGCGCTCATGGTCATTATGGGGATAATCGTCCTTATCGGTAAGGGTGATATGCTCATTGCCGGTTACAATACCGCGTCAAAAAAAGAGAGGGAGAAATATAATGTCAAGAAACTCAGGGGGCTGATAGGCGGTCTGCTGATTCTGATCGCTCCTTTAATGTGCTGGGCCCTCATCGCTGAACAGTCAAAAACGTCAGGGTTTGCATTCTGCGGAATTGTGTTATTCCTTTGTATTATTGTAGTTGTCCTTGCCAATACCTGGGCAAAGAAATAGGGTCGTATATGGCTAGCAGCAAGGATTTTGTACAGTATGTAATTGACCAGTGCTCAAAGGCCGGGGAGATTGCGGTAAAGAAGATGATGGGGGATTACTGCATTTATTGCAATGGCATCCTGTTCGGCCTGATCTGCGACAGTAACCTGTATGTAAAGGTCACCGATCCCGGCAGGAAAGTGCTGAAAGAAGTTGTGCTTCGCCCGCCATATCCAGGGGCAAAGGACTATTTCTATGTCGCCGATGTGGATGACAGTGATTATCTGGTTGAACTGATCAAAGTGACGCTGCCGGCTCTTCCGGTACCGATAATCAAGATGAAATAGTCTGGAGAGCAGTTATTTTACTGCATGCTTCGAGTCTCCCCACTGGCCGTAGCCGATGATTATTCCGGTTTCCGGATTAAAGGATAAAGCACCGTCACCGAGGAGAGTCTTGCGGTCGTACAGGTTGTATTTGACCATCTGATTAACAGGGGTTATGTTGGGCATAAAGACATTGGCTCCGGATAAAATACCCTTTTCCCGTCCTCGGGGATCCAGAACTTCCAGAGCCGTGGCGGCAGCGATGTTGATGTCCGGCATCAGCAGGCGCAATAGGGCTATCATCTTGAGTCCCAGGGCAAAACGCCTTTCAGCAGAAGGGTATGGCGCCCCCTGGAGTGTAAGCGGTGTTTCCGGATGGGGGTTGTACGGCCCCATTCCAATCATAGGAGCATCGAATTCCTTGTAGAACAACAGGTCGTCGGCCATATCTTCAGCAGTTTGGAACGGCATGCCAATCATTGCGCCGGTGCCGGCCTGGAATCCGGTTTCCTTGAGAACGTAAAGTGCCCTTAGCCTGCGGTCGTATGAGTGCAGGGGATCGTTGGGATGGATTCTGTGGAAAAGGTCCGGGTTAGTGGACTCTATGCGCAGAAGATATCTGTGAGCCCCGGCATCGAACCATTCCTCATAGACCTCTTTTTTCTGTTCACCAAGTGAGAGAGTGATTCCAAGCGGAGGATCTCCCTCGACGGCAGGTTCAATATTCTTGATTGCCCTTATCAGGCGGGTGATTTTGCTGATGAAAGCCTGGTCTGTGCGCTCTCCTCCCTGAATGACAATGGATCCGAATCTGCGCATTGCTGCGATTTGTGCGGTTGCAAGTACTTCTTCTTCAGACAATTCATATCGTGAACATCTGATATCTCTTCGGATTCCGCAATAAAGGCAGTTCTTTACACAGATGTTTGAAATCTCAATCAGTCCTCTAAGATATACCTCAGGTCCTATGGTCTCGACCTTGGTTCTGTAGGCCAAATCGCGGAGCTCTCTTTCAAAAGTGGAGTCTTCGCTGGCTATTGCAGCTGCCAGCGACTCCCGGTCCAGTGTTAGCTCCTTGATATTCATATGCTATTCTTTGTATTTTGGCAGCAGAAAGTCTTCAGGATGACGTGCCGTCACTCCACGGTACATCTCTGCGAGTTGTCGATAAACATTGTTCAGGTCACTCAGGTCGCTTATCACGCCTTTCACTCCGGACTCATGCCGGCCATAGTCTATATAGACGACAACAATTGGCACATGCGCCTTAACTGCCATATGATAAAAGCCTGGATTCCAACGGTCGGTAGGCGCGAAGCCCCCCTCTGGACAGATGAGAAGATGAATGCGCTCCTCTTTGTTGAGCAGGTTAACGGCATCGTAGATGGAATTATGCCCCTTTATGCCCCTTATGGGTACGACTCCGAATAGCCGCATGAAAATGCCCATCGGAAAATTGAATAGCTCCTTTTTGCCCAGGAGACGGTGACGCACACCCAACGCCCTCAGCACCAGCTTGCCGATTGCAGCATCCCAGTACGAGGTGTGTGGGGCGAACACCATGATGCTCTTCTTTACATCTGGGAAGTCCGTGGTAATCTTATAACCAAGTATTTTCAATATTAAGCGAGATACTCCCATATCAATGCTTTCCCTGATTGCAAAATTAGTCACTTTCGCGAAATTTGTGATAATTATGTAAATTTGGTCTCAGAATGAATGTCAGATTAGAAAAACCGCAAGACTGGAGGGAGGTTGAAGTCCTGACCAGAGAGGCTTTCTGGAATGTTTACCGGCCTGGATGCCAGGAGCACTTTGTGCTGAAGGAGTATCGCAGCAATCCTGCATTTATTCCTGAACTGGATTTTGTTATGGAGGAAAATGGCCGGATTATAGGACACATTATGTTTTCCAAGGCCGAGATTATGCTCAGCGACGGAACTCCTTTCCCGGCCTGGACATTCGGCCCAATCAGCATACATCCGGACTATAAACGCAAAGGGTACGGCCTTAAGCTACTGAACTACGCACTTGAAAAAGCAAAAGAAGCTGGTATTGGCATTCTGTGTATGGAAGGCAACATAGACTTCTACAGGAACGCCGGCTTTGATCTGGCCAGCAAACTAAAGATTCATTATCACAGCGAACCTGCAGAAAGCCCTGTGCCTTACTTCCTGGCTCAGGAACTTGTTCCGGGCTACTGGAATGGAAAAGAGGGGATTTACTGCCCGCCAAAAGGTTATTTTGTCGCCGATGAAAAACCTGAAGCCTTTGCTGAGTATGAGGCGACATTCCCACCTAAGGAAAGGCATCTTCTACCTGGCCAGCTTCCGCAGTTCTGCCAGAGTTGCGGTATGCCGCTGACCAAAGACAAGGATTGCGGCCATAATGCAGACGGAAGTATCAATTTTGATTATTGCAAATATTGCTTTGCAGACGGCAAGTTCCTGCAAGACTGCACGATGGAAGAGATGATCGAGCATTGCTCACAGTTTGTGGACGAGGTTAACAAGATGATGCCCGAGCCAATTACCAAGGAGCAGTATAAGCAGATGATGCAAAGTTACTTCCCGATGCTTAAAAGATGGAGAAAAGGATAGACTAATTCAGTAGGTTGAGGCTTTGCTGAGGGTGATTATCCATTCACCGTTTATCTTCCGGAGCTGGGAATCCATCCTCAGGCGCCAGGTATGACGGGTACCTCCGTAAACAACGGCATTGACTCTGCTTTTGCCAACCATAGTGGCCGTATCTCCATTGACTGTAATATCAACAGAATCAGTTTCTACACTGTAATAATTAAGGACTCCGGAAGCTATTTCCGCAAGGTATTCCTTGCGTGGCTGCCGGTGTCCGGTCATGTGGATAAGGATACTGTCGTCTGAGAGAAGATGTCCAAGGGCGATGGTGTCTTTTGCAATCATCGCCCTGTACATATCTTCATAGACTTTGCGAATAGCCTGATGGTCAGTCATTCACTTGCTTCCAATTACGAATTCCTCAATCTGCTTTCCTGCAGAGTTGACCTTTGATCCCTGGATAGAAAGGCCCTTTGTGATGGTGGCACCCGGAATGGCTGCCTTCAGATCGCGGAGAGACTGGCCGAAACCGCTGCCTTCGTGAGTGGTGAACGGAATAACTGTCTTCCCTTTCCAGTCGTGAGCCTCAAGGAAGGTTGCTACGCACATAGGATAGGTGCCCCACCAGCAAGGCCAGCCGAGGTAGATGGTATCGTATTTGGAGATATCGATATCTTTCTTCAGTGCAGGACGAGCCTTGGCATTGAGTTCATCTTTAGCTTCCTGAGTGCATTTGTAATAGTCTGCTGAATAAGTCTTTACGGTTTCCAGACGGAAGATGTCAGCACCTGTAAGTGCTTGTATTTTCTCAGCAACCACTTCAGTATTGCCTTTCTTGAGGTTGACTATGCCTTCTGAAGTATAGTTGCTTCCGGTGCGTGAATAATAGACAACAAGAGTCTGAGCCGATGCGGAAAATGCGCAGATGGCAAGGATTGCTGTGATGATAATCTTTCTCATAATTACTTGGCCTGTTGAATGATGAGACTTACTTCGCGGTCACAGTGAGCTGCTGCGGCTCCGTGGATTGCTACTCCTGAAGTGAGATTGGCGTCAGGGACGGCCATCTTGATCTGGCGGATGCTTCCGCCAAGGCCGCTGCCTTCGTGTGAGCAGAACGGAACGATCTTCTTTCCTGCAAAGCTGTAGCTCTCAAGGAAAGTGAAAACTGCCATTGGGGGTACTCCCCACCAGTTAGGGAAGCCGAGGATGATGGTATCGTATTGGTCCATATTCTCCACCTTGGCGGTCAGTTCAGGACGTGCCTTGGAGCGGAGTTCCTGCTTTGCCTCTTCGATGAGTTCGTAATAGTCTTCCTTATATTTTTTTACCGTCTCGATGCGGAAAACGTCTGCATCGGGGAGAAGTATCTTGATTTTATCCACGATAACCTCGTTGTTGCCTCTTTTGAGGAAGCGGACGCTGCCGTCCACATAATTCTCTCCAGCGTGGGAATAGAATGCGATAAGTGTCTTTGCCATATGTGTAATCAATTCAATGATGCTAATTTATAAAAAATAATGTACATTTGTTAAAATGGTTTTTGATACTATGAAAGTTCTTATGATTAACGGCAGCCCACATCAGAAGGGCAACACGGCAATCGCTCTGGAAGAGATTGCAAGGCAGTTGGAAAAGAAAGGCATTGAAAGTGAGATTGTATGGATTGGAAACAAGCCGGTTCGCGGATGCATTGCCTGTGGACAGTGCATGGTAAAAGGCAACGGTAAGTGCGTCTTTGATGATGATATCTGCAACCGGATCAGCGAAAAATTCGCTGAGGCAAATGCCTTGATTGTGGGCTCTCCGGTTTATTATGGTCAGCCTAACGGTATATTAATGAGTGTTATACAGAGGGCGTTCTTCTCTAATGGAGCCAAAATAGCAGGCAAGCCTGCAGCTGCTGTTGCAGTATGCCGCAGAGGCGGATCAACTGCCAGCTTCGAGACACTGAACATGCCGTTCCAGATGATGAATATGCCTGTAGTTTCTTCCCAATACTGGAATATTGTCTATGGAAGAGAACCGGGACAGGCCTCTCTTGATTCCGAAGGCCTTCAGACGATGCGTACTCTTGCCAACAACTTGGCCTGGCTGATGGAAGCAACTGATGGGAAACCAGCTCCTGGATGCGATGAGCCTTGGGCTCCGATGCATTTTATCAGATAAAAAGCTTATCTTAGTAGATATTTAGTATCTGGCGTAGTATAGATATGAACCGTTCCAGGCAAATCATACGCACGAGTGTCATAGGCATAATTGCCAATGTTCTTCTGGCATCGTTCAAGGCCATTGTGGGACTGCTGGCAAATTCTGTTGCAGTTGTGCTGGACGCTGTCAATAACTTAAGTGATGCTTTTTCCAGTGTTATCACTATAATTGGAACAAAGCTGTCCATGAAGCCCGCAGACAGCAAGCATCCTTTTGGCTATGGGAGAGTTGAGTATTTCAGTGCCATTATAATCGCCGTCATTGTACTGACAACCGGTATAACCTCTCTGGTTGAGTCTGTTAAGAAGATTATTCATCCGTCAAAGCCGGAATATACAACCGTAACGCTCATCGTGATTATTGTTGCCATTCTGACAAAAATTGTCCTGGGATGGTATGTCAGGAAAAAGGGTAAGCAGCTCAGCAGCGATGCCCTTGTCGCGTCAGGTGCCGATGCGCTCTTTGATGCTGTGATTACACTAGCCACACTCATTTCGGCCGGAATCATGCTTATCTGGAACATTTCTTTGGATGGATATCTTGGAGCACTGATTTCCCTGGTTATCATCAAGGCCGGTATAGAGATGCTTTCCTCTCCGATTAATCAGTTGCTGGGTGCCAAGGCATCTCCTGAATTGATTCACCAGATTAAGGAGGATATTACCGGAATGGATGAGGTTCAGGGTGTATATGACATTATTCTTCACGGATATGGCCCGAACCTTTCAATTGGGTCGATTCATGTAGCCGTCCCGGATACATTGACTGCCAGCCAAATCCATGGTCTCACCAGAAAGATTTCAGAAATGATGCTTCAAAAATATGGAATCATCATGACGACTGGAGTTTACGCTGTAGCTACCGGAGATAGTAAGCACGCGGAACTTCAGAAGATTGTCATCCAGACACTTGCAAAGCAAGAGCATATTATTCAGGTTCACGGCTTCTATTATGACGAAGAGAATAATGCTTTATCAGTTGATGTCGTTCCGGACAGGAGTATTAAGAATGATGATGAGTTTGTCCGTTTGCTTTCAGACCAGTTGAAGGTAGCAATACCTGATATCCCGGTAAGTATAGTCGTCGACCATAATTTTAGCGATTAAACACGTATTCCACTATGAAGAAAAGGTTCCAATCATTTTCCGGACGTTTGACACGTAGAGTGGTTATCACTGTGCTGGTGATAATGTCTATTATATCGTTGATAGCATTTCTTGTTACAGCTTCCGGAATACTGGTGTATTCAAAGGCGCATTATTCTGATATCCTGGAAAAAACCAAGGGTAACATGGCCTCTGTGATGAGCAGGATGGAGGTTTCTTCCGATAATATCCTCGATGAGCTTTCCTGGCATCTTGCTTCTCCTGAACTGGTGACCGAAACGATAGAGTACGAGCTTAAAACAAACCGTCATCTATATGGTTGCGGCATAGCGTTTTTACCTGATTATTATAAGAAGAAGGGCCGCTGGTGTGAAATATATGCACTCCACGATGGAGACAGCATTAAGATCAAGAGTATCGGTTCTGCACAGCACGACTATTTTGATACCGAGTGGTATACCAAGGGTTTGGAATCTAAGGATGGAGTCTGGTCCAACCCTTACCTGGATAAGGATGGAGCCGGAGCTGTTCTTTGTACTTTTTCCAGACAGGTAACTGATCCTAAAGGAAATCTGGCAGGTGTTTTCGGAGCGGATATGAAACTTGAGGAACTTTACAGTTTTATTGCAGAGAATGTAAAGATTGTAAATGAAAAGTCACTTTTTATTGATGTATCTCCTGATGATCAGGAACTTCAGGTGTACTGCTTCATTATAGGAAGGGATGGAGACTATATAGTTCATCCGGAAAAAGACAGGATTCTCAAGACAAATTTCTACGACTATGCCAAAGGCGAAGGCTCTGAAAAATACAGGGCACTGGGTGATGCAATGAGAGCTGGAGAAGAGGGTGAAATGACAGTTGTAATCGATAGCGTCAAATCCCATGTGTATTATGCTCCGCTTCTGGATTCCGGATGGTCTATGGGTATTGTAGTTCCGAATGAGAGAATAATGCTGCCAAGTTTCCTTTTTGGAACTTTGATCATTTTCCTGATTCTGTTGGGATTGCTGATTACCTTCTTCATCTGCCGCTATTTCATCAGGAAAACGTCCAAGCCACTCATACGTCTCGCAGGCTCTGCCAAGGAAGTTGCAATGGGCAATTTCGACACGGAACTTCCTAAGATCAAGTCAAATGACGAGATACGTCTGCTCCGCGATTCCTTTGACAACATGCAGCAGTCTCTCTCAAAATATATCGCTGACCTTACCGAGACAACAGCCCAGAAGGCTGCAATGGAAAGTGAACTGGATGTGGCAAGGAAGATCCAGATGTCCATGCTTCCGATGACTTGGCCTGCATTCCCTGACAGGAACGACATTGATATCTGGGGCAGCATCACTCCTGCAAAGGCGGTAGGGGGAGACCTGTACGATTTCTGCATTCGCGACAACAAACTTTATTTCTGCATCGGCGACGTGTCCGGCAAGGGTATTCCGGCCTCTCTGGTAATGGCAGTTATCAGCTCGATGTTCCGCACCCTTTCTGCGTCTGAGGATGGACCGGACAAACTGGTTTCCGTCATAAATTCTTCTATGTCAGAGCGCAATGAAAACTTGATGTTCGTGACTTTCTTTGCCGGAGAACTGGATCTTAATACCGGAGATCTGAAGTATTGCAACGCCGGACATAACGCTCCTGTAGTTCTGGTGGATGGCGTACCTCATGTTCTGGAAACAAATTCCAATATACCTATCGGAATACAGGCTGACTGGAAATACTCGATTCAGAAGACAGTGCTTACTCCAGGAAGCATCCTTTTACTGTATACCGATGGTCTAACTGAGGCAACCCGTGCAGACGGTTCCCTTTTCACAGAAGAGAGAGTCTTGTCAAATCTTTCAGGTCTTAAGAGCGGTATCTCTTCAAGAGACCTTAGCGATCACATGATAGCAGCCGTAAAGGAATTCGTCGGTGACGCTGAGCAGAGCGATGACCTTACCATGCTTATAATAAAGATGTTGCAGTAATCACTTTATTGGTACTCTAAACCCTTGACGGAGATCCCGATGTTGACCGGATAGTGTGTGAGTTTACCTAGGGCGATGGTCCGTTCATAACTGCTCTTTAAATACAGATTCATGTAGAAACGCATCGCTTTGGGGTCTCGCTCGGATTCGGGTGTTGCCTGATATCGGCGAACTGCATCCATATCACAGTCGACCACAGCAAAGGAGATGAAATAGCGCCCTGGATCTAGCAGTATGAATTCTTCCGGCTGGATATTGAAATCCTGCTTCTCTTTGGACAGGGCGATATTTACATAGATGGGTTTGCGAAGGATGTTGATGAATTGTTCCGGCTCTCCCTCAATGCGATAGATGTTGATTGCCGCAATACATCCGGGTATGGTGTTTTCCATGATGGAGAATTGGATGTCCTTGACCAGGAAAGGCTTCTTTGCCTTTGCAACCGATCCCAGTTCAATGCCCTTTACAACGCCGTCAGGACGGCAGAAGACACCGGCTGCTCCCGGAATCCTGGTTCCGGCACGGAGCAGATATTTTTCCTTCTTTTCTCCGCTGGTTATGACTACCGGAGGTAACTCGGATTCCTTAAGGACAATCACCACATCTTTATTAGCCCCTGAAACTGGATAGAAACCTGTCTGGTAGGAAACGTGGTGGAACTCCAGAGTGTCTGCAGGGACAATGATTTCAAAGAGGCCATCAACCGATGAGAAGGATCCAATACCTAATTTGGGAATGCCAACTTGAACATATTCAACGGCTTCGCCTTTTTCATTGACAATCCGTCCGGTGATGAGGAAGCGCTCCTGTGCGTAAAGGCAGACGGGAAGGAGCATGATTGCGAGAAACAGTTTGATTCGCATAAAATATCAGTTTGCCTGCATAAAGGCAAATATGATGCCGCCAACGGGTTGTTTTTAGTATTTTTGAGGTCAAATAAATTTGTTTAAGCATGAATAGGGCATTGTTTTTTTTAGGCACTTCTTTGGCACTTCTGATACTTGTTCTCGGCGGATGCCAATCCACTAACACTGATTACTGTGTTGTAGAAGGAAACATCAAGGGTCTCAGCGACGGCACCACTCTTGAGTTGCAGGATGGATGGAACAGGTGCAAGGTTGTCGGCACTGCAGTTGTCAAGGATGGTAAATTTGTTTTTCATCCTAAAGTGACGGCTCCTACGCATGTGTATATGTATCAAGGCGATCTGCAGCTGCAAGATTTCTTCCTGGAACCGGGGACTGTTATCGTTGACGTGAATGCGGAAGAAGGTGATGAATATTCTCCTAATGCCAAGGGAACGCCTTCAAATGAATTTTTATTGAAGTACCGTAAGTTGAGGGATGATGGTCTGGAAGACTCTGCAAAAGCCATGGCTGATTCTGTCCTTTCTTTGGCTGAAACCGGGCCTTTGGCAGTTTTGTTTGCAGACCGTCATTACAGACCAAGCAATAAGGTGTTGGATGCTTTGGAAAGATTGTCTCCTGATTTGGCCAGCCTCCCATATGTTGCAGCACAGAAAGAAGAACTCTCGTTACTTGTAAAGACGGAACCGAGAGATGATTATAAGCCTCATTATATTGATTTGGAGTTCTGTGACGTTGACGGGAATCCGGTCAGTTTGAGTTCTGTCATCGATAATCCAAAGAACAGATATGTCCTGCTGGACTTCTGGGCAACATGGTGCGGACCTTGCGTAAGGTATCTGCCCCAGCTGAAGGAAGTTTATGCCAAATATCACGGAAAGGGACTTGAAATATATTCAGTATCAATCGATTCCAGTAAATCTAAATGGGAGTCTTTCCTCAAGGAAAATGGCAATGAATGGATAAATGTTCTGGATAACAAAGGAGGAGGCCGAAAGAGTAAAGTCTGGGAAACCTATGCTATCAATCTTATCCCGATGTTCTTGCTAATAGATGGAAATACAGGCGAAATCCTTTTCCGTGAGAATAACCCTGATCTTGACACCATCTTTTCTGAACTTTTCTAGAAGCAGATAATCATGATTGCTGTGTCGCCAGGTATTCAACAGAGAGTTTTTTTTTATATTTGTGCATTCAAAACCTTTTAACCATGCAAAAAGAGGAATATTATTCACCGTTAGTTTCCACTGATGAGTTGGAATGGGAAGGCATTTTGTGCGCTTCCTCAGACGACGATGCCGGTTTACCGGGTAGCGATTTTGATGACTCAACCATTCATGATGGTGGTCAATTTTAATTAAGGAGGAAAGTGTTATGAAGAAATTATTTTTAGCCCTGACGGGTGTGCTGGCACTTAGTTCCCTTGTTTCTTGCCAGAAAGAGAATCTGGAAAAAGAAGAATTGCCAAACAAGAAAGGCGTTACCGTTAAAATAGTATCCGGTCCTGGAACCAAAACTTATGCCGTAGATGGAGAAATCCCTACAATCTACTGGTCAGAAGGAGATTATGTAGCATTCTTTGAGGTAGTGGATGGAACATATAATGAAGCCGAATATTCCAATTATGCTGTCATTAACGGCAGAAAAGCCAGTTTCTCCGCCACCCTCGAGTCAGAAGATCCCGCAGGTTCATCATACAAGTATGCAGCGGTTTATCCGGGTACTTGCATTGGTAATTATGGAGATTATGATGAAGATGGAGAGGATGATTGGTATATTTTACTTCCTGATGAGCAGAACCTGAAAAAAGGCAATCTGGCCCTGGACTCAGACATTTTGATTTCAGAACAGTTAGACAATGGTTCTACCAGAATCGAGAACAACACCGAAAGCCTGTTCACCTTCCACCGCTTGGGTACTGTAGTACGTCTCCAGTTGAAAGGCATTACCGCTGGTGAAATAATAAGGACTGTTACTATCCATGCTCCTACAGACGTTGCCGGATATATTGAATATGACGTTGCGACCAGTCAGGTTGCCACCGATTATTTATGGGGGACCGGTGATATCACCCTCAAATTGGGAGATGTTACCGCTACTGGAGACGACGTAATATGGTTCCGTGTCTATTCTCCTGAGAACTGGAATAGTTTTGGTATTGAGGTTGCTACCAGTGATGCAAGATATCTCCGCGATGGTTCCGATGAGTCTCATGGCGAGATAGACGCTTCCGGAAAACCTATCCAGTTTATCAACGAAGGCCTTACCAAATTCGCAGTGAATCTGGCGGATTATCGCGTAGAAAATCCTGTAAAGAGCGTTCCTTACGTTGAGAATTTCGATACTGACAATTCCTCTGAATGGTTTTTCATAGACTCCGATGAAGATGGCTATGATTGGGATTGGAATACCGATTCTGATTATACCATTTCCGGTTCCGGAATTCTTGAGAGTGCGTCTTACATAAATGGTGTAGGTTCACTAACACCTGATAACTGGGCATTTACACCGGCTATACAACTTACCGAAGGCAATGTCCTCAGTTTCTGGGTGGCTGCTCAGGATCCTGATTGGCCAAAAGAACATTATGCTGTTTATATTACAGAAGAGAATCCTGGAGCTGGTTTACCTGGGTCTAGCACTCGGCTTTTTGAAGAGACTTTTGATTCCGGGTCATACTCCGCTGCACAAACCCGTGTTGCAAACGGCATAACTTACTATCGTTACTTCGTCAATATTCCTGCTGCTTTTAATAACAAGGTTGCTTATATCGGTTTCCGTCATTATGATTGTGAAGACATGTTCAGGCTGAACCTTGATAATGTGATGGTAACCGAGGGCAATCCTGATCTTGAACCAGAACCTTAACCAGAACCGAATCCAACTTGGATGGAGAAAAAATGTCAAGTCCAAGTAATTGATTAGGAAATGGTTTAGACAAGAATCCGGGCGATTGAGCCCGGATTCTTTCTTATGACAAAGAAAAAACCATGTAGGGTGAAACTCATTCCCAACATAATAACTATCCTCAGATTTCTTGCTGCCGCCTGTCTGCTTTTGTGTAATCCGGCAGGAGTGGCTTTCTGGGTAATCTATGGCCTATGTGGCCTGAGCGATATGATGGATGGTTACCTTGCCCGAAAACTGAACGCTGAGAGCAAAACCGGTGCTGTTCTGGACAGTGTGGCGGATATCTGCTTCATCGCTTGCTGCGCCATACAGATAATATCCACTATCCAGATTCCGTCTTGGTTATGGATATGGGCGGGGGTAATTGTTGTGATTAAACTTGTCAATCAAGTCTTGGCACTGATAGTCTGCAAGAGGTTCTGCTTCCCTCACACCACGGCCAACAAACTGACAGGTCTTCTGCTCTTTCTCACAGTTCCGACAGTGTTCTGGTCTATTGTTCCCATTGCCATCGTTGCCGGTGTCGCAACCTTCGCAGCCATACATGAAGGGCATTTCATTTCCCGATGCAGAAGTGGGAGAAGATGTGGGAGAGAACATCCTGGGAGGAGATTTCTCCGATTATGCTGCCAAGGTCGTCGGTAGCTTCCCTGAGATCCTGGGCTAACAGGTCTGTAGGAAGTTTGGAGCTAATACCTTGGATT
>JAFRRA010000003.1 GCA_017428325.1 Bacteroidales bacterium | reverse complement strand
GTATCTATATCGTAAAAACCAGGAATACTAAGGTAAATAATAGGATATGATAAGATTGTTTCATACAGAATGTTTTTTCAAGCCTAAATATAGTAAACACAAGAAGATAATGCAACAAAAAGCAGCAAATGTATGAATACAGATGCTGCTGTGTTGTTTCAGTATAGGTTGCTGTGGAATAATAAACGCTTGCTTATGGTTTAAGTCTCAGGAAGCTGTAGCCGAAGCGTTTGACTGCTGCTTTTTCAAGTTCTTCTCTTGCGGCTGGATGAGCAATGGCTATCAGAGCCTTGGCCCTTTCTGCTAGGTCTTTGTTCCTCAGGTATGCAATTCCGTATTCAGTAGCGATGTACTGAGCCTGGAATCTGGTGGTTACAACGCCTGCACCAGGAGTAAGGGTAGGGACAATCTTGCTCTTTCCCTTGCTTGTGGCAGATGGCAGGGCGATGAAAGTCTTTCCGCCTTCGCTGAGAGCGCCGCCATACATAAAGTCGTGCTGGCCACCGACACTGGAGAAAATCTTCTCTCCGATACTGTCTGCGCAAATCTGGCCGGTAAGGTCAATCTCAAGGGCGGAATTGATTGCCATAACCTTAGGGTTCTGGCGGATTATCTGAGGGTCGTTGGTAAGGGCAACATCGTAGAACTCCACATCCTTGTTGTAGTGGAGGAACTCGTACATGTGCTTGCTTCCAAGAGCAAGGGATGCAACGCCTTTACCAGGGCGGAACTTCTTGAGGGTATTGTCAATAACTCCCTCTTCCATAAGCCTTACCACACCATCTGTCATAGCCTCAGTATGGAGTCCGAGATGCTTGTGGTGTTTGATTGCGTTGAGGACGGCGTTAGGAATTCCGCCAACTCCGATCTGGAGAGTTGCTCCGTCTGGAATCTCGCCTGCAATGTTGTTACCGATGGCTCTTTCTATTTCTGTTGGCTCGCCGAATTCCATGGCAACAGGAGGAATATCACATTCAATTGCTGCGTGAATCTTTGAAATGTGGATGAGTGCACCTCCATAAAGATAAGGGATGCTCTTGTTGATCTGGGCCACAACATAGTCTGCACTCTCAACCGCGGAAACGGCAAGGTCTGCTGAGATTCCGTAGCTGCAATAGCCGTTTTCATCAGGAAGTGAGCAGTTGATAAACGCCACGTTAACAGGCAACTGCTTAGAGCGGAACAGGAAAGGAATCTCTCCGAGGAAGGCAGGAATCATATTTCCGTCTCCGCTGGCAACCCAGGCTCTCTGGTCGGCACATAGGAAGAGACTCCTGACAATGAAAGCCTCCCTGCATTCCATCTTGCAGAAAGGAGCCACACCCCTCGGAATGCAGAATGCGCTGTAGACTTTAACATCGCGGAGCTCGGGAGCCCTGTCAGCCAAGGCCTGCTGGAGGATTTCAGGTACGGCCGTACTTCCCTGGAAATAAACGCCGTCTCCGCTTTTGACACATTTGACGGCCTCGGCCGGTGTTACATATTTGATACTATCCATATCAGGCGTTCTTTATAGGGCGTTCTTTTCTTTCTGGATTTGTTCAAAGAGCCCGAGCCTCTGGTCCATGTTCTCAAAGTCCTCGTCAGAACTCAATCTGGAAACGCAAGCTCTGATTCCGTTCTGATGGCTTCCCGTGGAGTCCAGGGAGATGGCTGTTATACCGCATCTTACAAGGTCATACATAAGCTCGGAACAGGTCATGTTTCCGTAGCCGATGGTGTAGAAGAAACCGTCTCCAACCTTGCGGTCAAGATCCTTGTCATAAACGATGTGGAATCCGTGCTTTTCAAAGATTTCTTTGGAACGGTGTGCCCTTTGGCCGTATTTCGCCATCTCTGAGATGAAGTCTATCTTTCCCTCTGCGGCTCCGCCAAGCAGGGCTGCGTAAGCATATTGCGCTGAATGTGAAACGCCTGAAGAAGCGGCATACAGATATGTCAGGACAAAATTGTCTCCCATCCTTCCGAAACCATATTTCTGCCTGAGAGCAGGATAATCCCTGTAATACAGTTTAGGAGAGAAGCACACTGCAGCGATTCTTTCTCCGGCGTAGCTGAATATCTTTGAAGAAGACATCATAATTACATAGTTGTCCGTGTATTTGGCAACGGTCGGCTGGAAAGGAGGTTCTCCCGGCTTGGAAAGGTCCTGGCGGAAGTCCATGCAGAAATATGCAAGGTCTTCAAGCACAACAACATCGTATTTGGTTGCGAGTTCTCCGATTGTCTTAAGCTCGTCTTCGCTGAGACAGATCCAGGCTGGGTTGTTAGGGTTGGAATAAAGAACGGCGGCAATGTTGCCCTTGGACATGTACTCTTCAAGTTTTGGGCGGAGTTTCTCTGCCCTGAAATCGTAGATGTCAAACGCTTCCGTCTTGATATTGTTTATCTTGGACTGCAGCATATTAGGGGCAAATCCAGGATTGATATAGAGAATAGTATCTTTTTCGGGATTTAGCTGTGAGCATTCCAGAATGAGGTTCATTGAACCTTGCATGGAGCCAACCGTAGGAACTATGCATTCAGGATCTATATCAACATCAGCAAACGCCTTCAGAAACTTGGAAGCGTTCTGTTTAAGCACCGGAATACCGCCGATAGGGGGATATTCGTGTGCGATGTTGCTGTCAAGAGCTTTCTTCTGGGCTTCGATCCCTACAGGGCAGGCCAGGATTCCCGGAACGCCGATTTCAAGATGAATGAAACGCATATTCTCCAGAGCCTCCAGCTTGTTTGCAACTGCAACGCACTGTCTTATAGTGGCGTGGGAAATATCGGAGATGTCCATCTTGGCCAATACCCCGTCAACCGTTTCTTTTGCGATAGGCCTTTTCATAATATTACCTTTTAGCTGCTATTTCGTATCCGGCTTCAAAAGCCTTCAGATTGTCTTCAACGATTTTCTCACCCTTGCGGGCAAAGACGTTGCGTATGCCTTCCTTCAGAGCCTCGACATCCAGAATCTCTATGTACTTTGCCGCCGCTCCCAGAAGTGCCATATTGCTGGACCTCGGAGCTCCGCAATCCTTGGCAATCTGGTCAGAGTCAAAGGAAATGACATTAGCGTCCTTCTTCAGGTCCGCATCTATCGCAGAGACTTCAGGATAGGAAGGGATGTTTATGAAAGGAGCGCTGTTGGTTATTATCCATCCGCCTTTTTTCAGATATGGGAGGTAACGGAGAGCTTCCATCGGTTCCATGGAGATTATCAGTTCGCATTCTCCCTGCGGGATTAGATCGCTGAATATAGGATCGGAGGAGAGTCTCAGGTTACTCTGTACATCTCCACCTCTCTGGCTCATTCCGTGAACCTCCGCTTGCTTAAGATAAAGTTTGTTCTTTATTGCGGCCCAGCCGATTACGGTGGCTATGGAAAGTATTCCCTGGCCTCCGACTCCTGACAGTATGATATCTTTCTTCATAATCTTCCGCTATTTTTTAAGATGTCTTTTTGCAGTCTGGATACACTCTCTGCGGCATACGACTACAGATACTCCGCGATATTCGATTTCTTCCCTGATGACCTTCTGCATCTCCTCGTAGTTCTTTGGAAGCGGGATAATAAGACGGACATGCTCTTTAGGCACACCGATTCCGAGGCAGATGTTCTCTATCCTTCCGAACGCGGCACTGTCCTGTCCGCCGGTCATTCCGGTAGTCAGGTTGTCTGAGATGCAGACTGTTATGTTTGCTCCCATATTTACGGCATCCAGTAGTCCTGTCATTCCGCTGTGGGTGAAAGTGGAATCTCCAATAACTGCAATTGACGGATGGACTCCGCTTTCAGAAGCACCGATTGCCATTGTTATGGATGCACCCATATCTACGCAACTGTTGATTGCGTGGAATGGTGCCAGATAGCCGAGCGTGTAGCAGCCTATATCGCTGAATACACGGGCGGTAGGGTAGTCCTTGACCACCAAGTTCAGAGCTGTGTAAAAATCCCTGTGTCCGCAGCCCATACACAGTGCAGGAGGTCTTGGTACAGCAACATCGCTCTTTGCACAGGTTTCTTTTGCTTCCAAGCCAAGTGCCTTTCTCAAAGCGTCCGGAGTAAGTTCTCCAGTTCGCGGAAGGGTTCCGTCAAGCCTTCCCTTAATTTCATTATAGACAGGAAGATATCCTCTCAGAGCCTTTTCCAGAAGAGGCTGTCCCTCTTCAACGACAAGAATACTTTGACACATTGAGGCCAGTTCCCTTACCTGCTTTTTAGAAACAGGATAGCGGGTAACCTTCAATGTAGGGAAGTCAGGCTCTCCCTCAATGTTTTCCATAAGGTAATTCCAGCCGATTCCGCATGCTATCACTCCCATCGGAGCCTTTGGCCCGGAAATTACATTGCATTTTTCCGTGTCTTCCTCATACTGGATGTATTGCTTGATTATCTGCTCGTTCCTCTTTCTGGCAACTGCCGGAAGAAGCACCCAGCGCTTCTGGTCTTCAGGGAATTTCAGAGGATTCTCCTCTCTCATTGGGGCTGTGGTTACAACCGCACGGGAGTGAGCCATACGGGTGGTCAACCTCATCAGGACAGGAGTGCAGTATTTCTCGGAATAGTCAAATGCCAGCCTAACCATATCGTAGGCTTCCTGTTGTGAAGAAGGCTCAAAGCATGGCACCATTGCGAACTCTGCATAGAATCTGGAATCCTGCTCATTCTGGGATGAGTGCATTGACGGATCGTCGCAGGCAACCACAACTAGTCCGCCACTGGCTCCGGTAACGCCCGAGTTTACAAAAGCGTCTGCACATACGTTCATTCCGACGTGCTTCATGCAGACTATAGCCCTTTTGCCGGCGTATGATGCTCCCAGAGCGGCTTCCATAGCGGTTTTCTCATTGCAGCTCCACTGGCAGTGAACATTCCTTTCCCTGGCCAGAGGACTGCCCTGGATGTATTCCGTTATTTCAGTTGAAGGAGTGCCGGGATAGGCATAAACGCCAGAGAGCCCCGCATGCAGGGCTCCCAGTGCCAGAGCCTCATCTCCCAGCAACAAAGTTTTTTCAGACATATTTCTGTAAATTCAAATAAATAATTCAGTTTATCCGCTACGAATTTACAAAAATCCTATGAATCTTCAAAACTTTATTTCAAAACTAAGAAAGAGGTTTCAATATGTTACAAAATGAAAGTGCGGAGTGCTATTCTGCCAGTGCTTCCTCGTAGTTTTTGCGATGAGAATAGAATACGCCTTCGTATTCTTCCTCAATGTCGTCTACCATCCAGTCATCTCCGTTATAGCGGAGAGTAAGCCTGACTAGAGTCGGTTGCTCCTGGTCGTCAAAAGCCTTGACTTTCACGTAAGCCTTTGCATAGTGAGGTCCGATCTCTTCAGCCTTCACGAATTCAAAGCTAGGATTGTGGGTGTCCTGGCCCATAACCCAATGGTCGTGGTCGATAATGAGATCTCCGGTTTCATTCTGTTTTTCCAGGACTTTTTCCTGGAGAGCATAGAAATCAGGGGTAAAGAACTTCTTGTCGGCATCATCAATTACACTTGAAAGCGCATAATTGTACATGTCTGATACACGGCCCTCGATATACTCCTGGGTCTGGAGATCCATAGGTGCTGCAACACCCAGGGAATCTTCCCCGATAACCTTTCCTTCTTCTTTCGGATTGTTGTTGCAGGAGGAAACTGCAACCATCAGTGCTGCACAGAGCAGGAATATCAATTTTTTCATGATTTATTCAAAATAAGTTAATTCTCTTTTATCAATATGTGACTGCCCGCCATTTTCAACTACCTTTCTTTCAATCCAGTTGCCGTGATCGTCCCATTTCAGGATCTCGTACCTTTCCACATTGGTTACAAGTAGGTTTGGATCGCAGTATAACATATAAGGATCAGTCTTCAGGTTTTCCTTGAAATCTTCAGAATAGTTTGGTTCGAAACGGGCGGAGAACATGGCTATCCTGTCATTGTTGCCGTCATAGATGTAATAGGTAGGAGAGTATGCCGGCCCGAGGTCACTCGGATGAATATAAGCCTCCTCAATCAACCTGCCTTTATATTTAAGCTGGATATAACTCGCAAATCCGAATGAGACAAGTTTGCCGTCCTCAAAAGTGAGTGTTGATTCGGATTCCGGCATTTGGTTGAGTTCAAGATACTCCTTGTCATTTTTGAGCAAATCGATATCCATTCCGTTCTCATCAAAGGTAGTGAGACTGCTTTTCGTTCCGTCTTCAAACAGATACTGGACAGTCTTTACAGGCCCGTAAACATCATGATATGAACGGCATCCCACCGGTGCATCCTGCTTTTGCGCTACTTTGCTCTCATTTTGGGCGCAGGATAATATTATCGCTGAGAAGAAAAGGAGTATAGAAAATCTAAATATTTTCATAGCAGCAAGTTTACCAGCCGAGTATGTGGGCGAACATCAGAGGAGCCACAATTGTTGCATCGCTTTCCACGATGAACTTAGGGCACTCAGGAGAGAGCTTGCCCCAAGTGATCTTCTCGTTAGGAACCGCTCCGGAATATGAACCGTAAGAGGTGGTGGAGTCTGAAATCTGGCAGAAATACTGCCACAGCATTGTTCCGTGCCACTGCAGATCCTGCTCCATCATAGGCACGCAGCAGATAGGGAAGTCTCCTGCGGTACCGCCACCAATCTGGAAGAATCCTGTTCCGCGGTCGATTCCTGGACGGTTGTTGGCCTTGTACCAGTCAACCAGGTGCATCATGGTCTCGATGCCGCCCTTAACCAGATGAACGTCAAATTCTCCCCTGATGCAGTGAGCGGTGAAGATGTTTCCTGTAGTGGAATCCTCCCATGCAGGAACAATGATAGGGATGTTCTTCTCGCAGGCTGCCAGAACCCAGCTGTCCTTAGGATCTATCTCATAGTACTGCTCCAGGACACCGCTGCGTATTACCTTGTACATGAACTCGTAAGGGAAAAGCCTTTCGCCCTTTGCCGCAGAATCTTTCCAGGCGTCAACCAGATGGTCTTCCAGCCTTCTGAATGCCTCTTCCTCAGGGATGCAGGTATCGGTGACACGGTTCAGGTGATGGTCAAGCAGATCCTGCTCCATTTCAGGAGTGAGGTCTCTGTAATTTGGCACTCTCTTGTAATGTGAATGCGCCACAAGATTCATAATGTCCTCCTCGAGGTTGTTTGCGGAGCAGCAAACTATAGCGAACTTGTCCTGGCGGATCATTTCTGCCAAAGAGAGTCCAAGTTCTGCCGTACTCATTGCGCCGGCCATAGCAAGCATCATCTTTCCACCCTCTGCCAGAAGCTGCTCGTAAGCCTTTATGGCATCCACCATGGCTGCGGAGTTAAAATGACGGTAATGATGATCAATGAATTGAGTGATAGGTCCTTTTGCCATAATCTCAGATATTTAAATAATTAATGATACTGTCAAGCTATATTAAAATCATACAAATTTAATGAAAAAATGATTAGATTTGCATCCTCCTGAAAAAGAACAAAAACTATAGTCAGATGATAACAAAACAGGCAATCGAGGCATTCGGAAGCATCCGTACACCTTTCTATTATTATGACATGGATCTCCTGAAGGAGACCCTGAAGATTTACACTTCATTCACAAAGAAATACGGCTATCACGCGCATTACGCCATCAAAGCCAATGCCGAGCCAAAGATTCTCCAGACCATACAGAAGGCAGGACTCGGAGCTGACTGCGTGAGTGGAAACGAGGTCAAGATCGCGATAAAGAACGGTTTCGCCCCGTCCAAGATTGTCTATGCCGGTGTCGGAAAGAGCGATGCCGAGATCAAGACAGCGCTCAAGGCCGGAATCTACAGTTTCAACTGCGAAAGCGTGCCTGAAATAAAGATTATCAACGATCTGGCTGCCGGAATGGGTGTAAAGGCCAGGATATCGCTGAGAGTCAACCCGGACATTGACGCGCATACTCATAAATACATTTCCACCGGAAGAAAGGAAGACAAGTTCGGAATCAGCCCTTGGGAGTTCCAGGCAGTGACTGACCTTATCAAAGGCCTGAAGAACATAAAGCTCATCGGACTGCATTTTCATGTTGGAAGCCAGATCCTGGACATGAGCGTATTCCCTCTGCTTTGCAGGATGGTGGAGCAGCTCCAGAGCTGGTTTATAGAGAGGAATATCAAGATAGAGAACCTGAACCTTGGCGGCGGACTTGGAGTAGACTATCAGAACCCGAACCAGAATCCGATTGCAAACTTCAAGGATTACTTTGAACTCATTAACAAGAACCTTATAGTTAGGCCTGGGCAGAAGGTTCACTTTGAACCGGGCAGGGCTATTGTTGCACAGTGCGGCCACCTGATTTCCAGGGTGCTGTACGTGAAGATAGGCCAGAAGATGAAGTTCGTGATACTGGATGCAGGAATGAACGACCTGATCCGTCCTGCCCTGTATCAGGCTCATCACGACATCGAAAACCTCACTTCAACCGGCAAGAAGACCAAATACGATGTTGTCGGTCCTGTATGCGAGAGCAGCGACAAGTTCGCACACGGAATCTGGCTGCCTGAAACCAAGAGAGGAGACCTCGTATCCCTCAACACCGCCGGAGCATATGGCCAGGTAATGGCTATGCGCTACAACCAGAAGGACCTCGCAAAGGCCTACTATTCAGATGAATTGATGAAATAAAGATTATGTTTGAAAACCTAATAGACAGACTAGACAAATCGTTCCGCTTGCTTAAGGGGCAGGGAAGGATAACTGAAGTCAATATATCCGAGACCCTCAAGGACATCCGCAGGGCCCTCATAGAGGCCGACGTAAGCTACAAGGTGGCAAAGTCCTTCTGCGATGACGTCAAGAAGGTTGCCATTGGCCAGGACGTTATCAAGAGCGTGAAGCCGGGCCAGATGATGGTCAAGATCGTGCACGACGAGCTCGCCAGACTGATGGGAAGCAGCGCCACGGATATCAGCCTGAAAGGCAATCCTGCCATTGTCCTGGTTTCAGGACTTCAGGGCTCCGGTAAGACTACATTCTCCGCAAAACTTGCCAATCAGCTGAAGAACAAGAGGGGAAAGAGGGTGATGCTGGTAGCCGGAGACGTTTACCGTCCGGCCGCAATAGACCAGTTGAAGGTATTGGCCGAAACCATTGAAGTTCCAGTATATACAGAGGAGGGCGTAAAGAATCCTGTCAAAATCGCCGAGAATGCGGTAAAGGAGGCTAAGGCAAAGCAGTACGATGTGCTGATTGTGGATACAGCCGGACGACTTGCCGTAGACCAGGAGATGATGGCCGAGATCGGTAACCTCAAGAAAGCCCTCAATCCTAGCGAGATACTTTTTGTAGTTGACTCCATGACCGGTCAGGATGCAGTCGAGACGGCCAAGGCCTTCAACGATGTCCTGGACTTTGACGGAGTCGTGCTGACAAAGCTCGACGGTGATACCAGAGGCGGTGCCGCCCTCAGTATCAAGGCCGTTGTGAACAAGCCTATCAAGTTCATCTCTTCAGGCGAGAAACTGGATACCCTGGATGTATTCCATCCTGAGCGTATCGCGGACAGAATCCTGGGAATGGGAGACGTAGTAACACTGGTTGAAAAGGCCCAGGAGCAGATAAACGAGGAAGAGGCCCGCAAACTTAAGAAGAAACTCATCAAGAGCCAGTTCGACTTCAACGATTTCTACCAGCAGATCCAGCAGATCAAGAAGATGGGTAACATAAAGGATCTTGCAAGCATGATTCCTGGTGTGGGCAAGGCCATCAAGGATGTGGATATGGACAACAGCTCGTTCAAGAACGTTGAGGCTATCATCCAGTCAATGACTCCGTTTGAAAAGGAACATCCGGAGGTGCTTAACGGAAGCCGCCGTAACCGTATCGCTAGCGGCAGTGGAACAAGCATCGCCGAGGTAAACCGCCTCATAAAGCAGTTTGAGCAGACCAAGAAGGTGATGAAGAATGTTGCAGGCGGTGGCCTAAGAAACCGCATGGCACAGATGCGCAACCTCAGAAACATGGGCAGATAATATGGAATACAAGTTACTGGACGGCAAGGCGGAGAGTGCCGCAATCAGAGCCGAAATACGTCAGGAAGTTGAAGAAATCCTGAAGAACGGAGGCAGAAGACCTTCTCTTACTGCAATCCTGGTAGGGAACAATCCCGCCAGCATGACCTATGTAGCCAACAAGGAAAAGGCCTGCGCTGATGCCGGCTTAACCTCTGAAGTAAAGCGCCTTCCTGAAGAAACCAGAGAGGAGGAGCTTCTCCAGATTATACGCAATATCAATGTGGACAGCGGTGTAGACGGCCTGATCGTCCAGCTTCCTCTCCCTAAGCATATCGACGAGAACAAGGTAATATCCACTATAGTTCCCGAGAAAGACGTAGACGGATTCCATCCTGTTTCCGCCGGTAAAATGATGCTGGGCCAGGATACATTCCTCCCGGCAACACCAATGGGAATAATGACTCTTCTGGAGAGGAACAAGATAGAAACCAAAGGCAAAAGCTGCGTGGTACTCGGAAGAAGCAACATCGTGGGTAGGCCAATGGCCAATCTTCTCTCCAGGAAGGGCTATCCGGGAGACTGCACCGTTACAATGTGCCACAGCCGCACAAAAGACATCGCAAAATACACAAGGGAGGCTGACATTATAGTTGCCGCAATCGGAATACCTTTCTTCGTGAAAGAAGATATGGTGAAGGAAGGCGCTGTAATCATCGATGTGGGAATCAATTCAATCGAAGATCCAACCAGAAAGAGCGGTTACCGCCTGGTGGGAGACGTTGACTTTGAAAAAGTTGCGCCAAAGTGCAGCTACATTACTCCTGTTCCGGGTGGAGTGGGCCCTATGACAATAGCCTCTCTTCTGCAGAATACACTTAAAGCATACAAAAACCGTAAATAAACATAATCATGAAAACCGTTAAACTCATTTCAGTATTGGCATTGAGCGCATTTGTCTGCTTTGCCTGCAAGTCAAACAAAACCAGCACAACAGAAGAACCAAAGGGTTCTGACCAGACAACCGAGAACGCACAGGCAAATGAAGCCCCTGAAACTGTTATCATCGATTCGGCAAAGGCTGCTGCCGGCGTGGCTTTCCTTGAGGAATTCTACAAAGTCTATGATCAGGATTATGATGAAGGTGGATTCAATGAAGAGTATATAAAGAGCCACATAACTCCTGGTATGAAGCAGTGGCTTATGGACTCATACGATTATGACTGCGATGGCGAATGCATGGCTTCCTGGCTGTTCTGCTATGAGGGCGGTGGAGATACCGGTGGATTAAAGACACGCACCATTAAACCTGAGGGTGATGCTTATTTAGTGTCATGCATCCACGATCAAGGCGAAAACAAAGAGTATCATTATACCATAAAGCTGACTCTCGTCCAGGACGGAGACACTTTCAAGATTGACAATCTGGAAAAAATCGACGAGCATTACGTCGGTTACGACGAATAGCAGCGAAACCCTATCTATATCTATCTGAGTTTCTGGTTGTTGGTGCGGTCCCAGATTTCCCAGGCCTTTGGCTCTTCAGGGCAGACTCTCCAGCACCTTCCGCAGCCTATGCAGGTTGCCTCCTCGAGTTTTGGCTCCTTGAGGCCTTTTCCGCCTTTGACTTCTACTGCTGAAATGCATTTCTTAGGGCAGACATCCACGCAGAGATTGCACTGCTCTGGATTCTTAACTTTTGCGGCTATCTGCTTGTGAATCTTGCAGTTTTTAGGAACATAAACTGCCTTGCGGATTATTCTTTGCTGTTGCTGTCCACTCTCAGCGATATCGCCGAGCCTTGAAACTGCACCCATCTTATTGATTACGCTTGATCCCACGACTGCAGCCACAAACAGGCCGGCAGCCTTCAATGCGTCTCTTCTTCCTCTATCGAAATTGTTGTCTTTCATTTTAAAGTCATTTTACTATATGCAAATATAAAGCAAAGTTTATTCCAAATAAACTATATTTGCATAACTCTAATAATAGAATTTATAATGAAACGGTTAAATCTTATCTGGGCATTTGCAATATGCCTGTTCATTGCTTCAGGATGCGGCGACAAGATAATTCCTAATACCGAGCTGCCTGTTGAGGCACAGACATTCATCAAGGCCAATTTCCCGGACAGTCCAATTTCTTATGCAAAGAAGGACTATGAGGGATTGAGCTACAAGTATGAAGTAAGGCTCAACGATGGAACTCAGATTGACTTTACCAAGAGGGGCGACTGGGACAAGGTAGACTGCCAGATGTCAGCAGTGCCTGAAGTATTGGTTCCGGCTATGATTGCAAACTATGTGCAGACAAATTATGCCGGTTCTGTAATAGTCAAGATTGACAAGGAACGTTACGGGCACAAGATTGAGCTTTCCAATGACCTGGAACTTAAGTTTGACAAGAGCGGCAATCTTTTTGACATAGACGACTAGTTAATCTTGCGGTATCTGATTTTAAAGCCGGACGGGTTGTCTCCTGTCCGGTTTTTTGTTATATTTGGAATGTGAACATATTTAAAAGGGTATATGTTTTTTATCGCGACGGCTTCAGGAACATGGAAGTCGGAAAGACCCTTTGGCTGATAATTCTCATTAAACTCGCGATAATATTCCTTATTCTGAGGGTGTTCTTCTTCCGCCCGGAACTTTCCAGATATGACACGGATGCCGAAAAGGCGGAGCACGTTATTGAAAACCTGACTAAACAACCTTGATATGTTATTGACTTCATCACTTGCAGATGCCTCCAGGCTGCAGTTTGCACTCACTGCCATGTACCACTGGCTGTTTGTGCCACTGACACTGGGCCTGGGCATACTTATAGCAATCTTCGAGACTAAGTATTACCGCTGTGGCGATGAATCCTGGAAGAAACTTACCCGGTTCTGGAGCAGGATCTTTGCAATAAACTTTGCCTGCGGTGTAGCCACGGGAATAATTCTGGAGTTCGAGTTCGGAACAAACTGGAGCAACTATTCCTGGTTTGTGGGAGACATTTTCGGTGCCCCGCTGGCCATCGAGGGAATCTTCGCGTTCTTCCTTGAAAGCACCTTCTTTGCCGTAATGTACTTCGGCTGGGACAAGGTAAGCAAGGGATTCCATCTGCTTAGCACCTGGCTCACGGCGATAGGGGCAAACCTTTCAGCATACTGGATCCTGACGGCTAACGGCTGGATGCAGAATCCGGTTGGAGTGGAATTCAACCCTCTGACAGCCAGAAACGAAATGGTTGACTTCTGGTCTATTGTGTTCTCTCCGACTACGCTAAGCAAATTCTCCCACAGCGTAATGAGCGGATTCCTTGTTGCTGCAATCGTAGTGATTGCAATATCCTGCTGGTATCTTAAGAAACAGAGGAACAGGGAGTTTTCTCTGCGAAGCATCAAGTATGCCACTGTCTTCGGACTGTTCGCAATCTTTATGCTGATGGTTACAGGACACACATCAGCGGTGACTGTAACCAGGACCCAGCCAATGAAACTCGCTGCAATGGAGGGCCTTTATCGCGGAGAAAACGGAACCCCGTTCGTGGGATTCGCAGTGCTGAACCCTAAGAAGACCTATGATAATGACGAGAATCCATACCTTTTCAATATCTCCTTCCCTAAAGTCCTGTCGTTCATTGCAAACGGAGACTTCAACAGCTTTGTACCGGGAATATCGGATATAATCGAGGGAGGTTATAAATACAAGGACGCCAACGGCGAAGAGAAGACGGCACTGTCATTCCAGGAGAAGGTGGACAGGGGAAATATGGCCCGTCGTGCGCTGTCTCTTTATGCCCAGTACAAGGACGATCCGGATACCGCGAAGAGGAACCAGATATTATCTCAGGCTAAAGTCTATCTGGACGAGAACTTCGAATATTTCGGCTATGGATACCTGAAGAATCCAGAGGATAGTATCCCTAACGTGCCTGTTACGTTCTACTCGTTCAGGATTATGGTGATGCTGGGAGGTTATTTCATTCTCTTCCTGATAGTTTGCTGGTGGCTAATGAAAAAGAAAATTCTGGAAAAGAAGAAATGGTTCATTTTCTTCGCGATACTGTCTGTTCCGCTGGTCTATATCTGCGCCGAGGCCGGTTGGGTTGTGGCTGAAGTCGGAAGACAGCCTTGGACAATCCAGGATCTGCTGCCGATAGGGGCTTCCGTTTCCGGAGTCTCATCCTCTAACGTGTGGACGACCTTCATAATCTTCGCGGTGCTGTTCACCACACTCCTGATCGCTGAGTTGAAGATTGCCTTCAACCAGATAAAGAAAGGTCCTGACGGAATTAAATGGAACTGATTGTAAACGATTAAAACGGATATCATTATGACAACATATCATTTTCTTCAGCTTTACTGGTGGGCAATCGTTTCCATTCTTGGAGCGGCCCTGGTGTTCCTGATGTTCGTTCAGGGCGGACAGTCCCTGCTATGGGGAGTGGCCAAAAGAGATGACGAGAAAAAGCTCCTTCTGGGCATTCTCGGGCACAAATGGGAACTCACTTTCACCACACTGGTTACCTTTGGCGGAGCGGCCTTCGCTTCATTCCCGCTGTTCTATTCCACCAGTTTCGGAGGAGCATACTGGCTCTGGATAATAATCTTGCTTAGCTTCGTAATCCAATCGTTCTCATACGAATTCCGCAGCAAGGAAAAGAATCTGCTGGGCAAGAAGACCTACGAACTTTTCCTGATGCTTAACGGAATCGTTGGAACTATCCTCATTGGCGTTGCGGTTGCAACTTTCATTTCCGGAGGAAACTACGCAATGGACAAGATGAACCTGACTGTCCCGTCTTCCAACATAGTTTCTTACTGGTCCAATAACTACAGAGGCCTTGAGTTGATATTCAAGCCTTTCAACCTCCTGCTCGGTCTTGTTGTCTTTCTGGCTGCCAGAACACTTGGACTCCTGTATGTATATAACCAGACCTCAAAGATGGAAGGGGACACTGCTTCAGACATCGCTTCACGCTGCCAGAGCAAGCTGAAAGTAACCGGAGTAGGCTTTGTTTTGTTCTTTGTCGCTTTCGTCGTCTGCATGTTATTGCAGACAGGCTACAGGGTGGATGTTTCTTCTCCTCTTTTCAACGGAGTAGACGGCCCGCTAATGGGAGAGCCGTACGCATACCTTCATAATCTGTTGAAATTCCCTTGGATTACAGCCGTCTTCCTGATCGGTGTAGTGCTTGTCCTTGCCGGTCTTTTCCGTGCGATATTCAAGGGCAAGAGCGCATTCTATGTAACAGGACTCGGAGTCTTCCTGGCAGTAGCCGGACTGCTGCTCTGCATCGGTTGGGGAGATCTGGCTTACTTCCATTCCCTGAACGACATACAGAGTTCACTCACCCTGTATAACAGTTCTTCCAGCCTGTATACTCTCAAGACAATGGCCTGGGTTTCACTAGCCGTGCCGTTTGTAATCCTGTATATCGGCTATGTGTGGAAGAAGATGACTGCAAAGTAAATTGCCTTTATGGAAGAAAAGAAGAAGTTCAGACTCGGCCTTTTGCCAAAGGTTATAATCGCGATAGGGCTTGGTATCCTCTGCTCCCTGTTTTTCCCCGAGTGGGCCGCCAAGGCCGTAGCAACATTTAATTCTCTTTTCAGCAACTTCCTGGGATTCATCATTCCTCTGCTTATTCTGGGACTCGTGGCTCCGGGCATCGCCGAGATGGGGAAAGGTGCAGGCAGGCTTTTGCTTTTGACTGTTATCCTGGCATATGTATCCACGATAATGGCAGGATATTTCTCCTATTTTACATGCGAGGCAGCCTATCCATCCATTCTTGTGAAGGATCCTGGATTTGCTCTTGCCGCCCTTAACGATTCTGGCGGCATCAAGCCGTTTTTCTCGATAGATATGCCTCCTGTCTTTGGAGTAATGACTTCTCTGATCCTGGCATTTGTGCTGGGTCTTGGTGCCGCTTATTCCAAATCGGAGACTATCATTAAGGTACTGGGAGAATTCAGGGACATAATCAACCTGATTATCAAGAACGTGATTATTCCGCTGCTGCCATTCTTCATTTTCGGTATCTTCCTGATCCTGAGTATGGAAGGTCAGGTAGCCTCAGTCCTGAAGCTCTTCCTGAAGGTGATTCTGGTAATATTCGCGATGCATATTGTATGGCTTATATTCCAGTTCCTTGTGGCTGGGGCCATTTCACGGAAGAATCCGTTCAGGTGCCTCTGGAATATGCTTCCGGCCTATATGACGGCTCTGGGAACACAGTCTTCCGCCGCCACCATTCCTGTAACCCTGGCCCAGACCAGAAAGAACGGTGTGGACAACGGAGTGTCTTCCTTCACGGTTCCGCTTTGCGCAACCATACACCTGGCGGGCAGTACACTGAAGATCGTGGCCTGCGCATTTGCAATAATGTATATGATGGGCCTTCCTACAGGGATTGGGCTTTACACAGGTTTTATCTTCATGCTGGGAATCACGATGGTTGCCGCTCCGGGCGTTCCGGGAGGAGCGATCATGGCTGCCTTGGCTGTGCTTGAGTCCATACTTGGATTCGACGCTACGCTTCAGGCACTTATGATAGCCCTTTATATCACTATGGACAGCTTTGGAACGGCCTGCAACGTAACCGGAGACGGAGCCATCTCCCTGATCGTTGACAGAATCTATTCCAACCTGAATAAGCGTAATAAGACAAAATAAAAAGTAGAGCAACAGCTAATCACAGAGCCTGTGGCCGCCCGTGGCCATCATGAACGGGTGTCTTGCCTTGGCAAGACGGGACGAGCGAAGCGAGGGCGAATGATTAGGTTGTTGCTCTACTTTTCTGATTATTTACTTGGCAAATGCTACTGAACGGGATTCGCGGATGACAGTGATCTTCACCTGTCCCGGATAGGTCATCTCGTTCTGGATTCTCTTGGCTATCTCTGCGGAGAGAGTCTCGATATCCTTGTCGGAAACCTGCTCGCTGCCGACGATAACCCTGAGTTCCCTTCCTGCCTGGATTGCGTAGGTCTTGGTAACGCCAGGATAACTGAGGGCAATGTCTTCCATATCCTTCAGACGCTTGATATAGCTCTCGATCACCTCTCTTCTGGCTCCAGGCCTTGCGCCTGAAATGGCATCGGCGACCATAACGAGAGGGGAGATAAGGCTTGTCATCTCTATTTCCTCGTGGTGCGCGCCAATTGCATTGCAGACATCCGGCTTCTCCTTGAACTTCTCGGCCATCTTCATACCGAGCATTGCGTGTGGAAGTTCAGGATCCTCCTCGCAAACCTTTCCGATATCGTGGAGCAGACCGGCCCTCTTGGCAACCTTGGCGTTCAGGCCAAGCTCAGAGGCCATTGTAGCGCAGATATTGGCAACTTCCCTGGAGTGCTGGAGAAGGTTCTGTCCGTATGAAGAACGGTATTTCATCCTTCCGACAAGCTTTACGAGCTCAATGTTAAGTCCGTGGACTCCGAGGTCGATGCAGGTACGCTTACCAGTTTCCAGAATCTCGTCCTCAAGCTGCTTCTTGACCTTTTCCACAACCTCCTCGATTCTTGCAGGGTGGATCCTTCCGTCTGCAACCAGCTGGTGAAGGGCAAGTCTTGCAACCTCCCTCCTTACAGGATCAAATGCAGAGAGAAGGATGGCCTCCGGTGTGTCGTCTACAACGATTTCAACACCTGTAGCTGCTTCCAGGGCACGGATGTTGCGTCCCTCACGGCCGATAATCCTTCCCTTTATCTCGTCATTGTCAATATTGAATACCGTAACGGCGTTCTCGATGGCAACCTCAGGGGCTGTTCTCTGAATAGTGTTGATAACTATCCTCTTGGCCTCCTTGGACGCGCTCAGCCTGGCCTCGTCCATAACATCGTTGATATAGGACTGGGCATCAGTCCTCGCTTCTGCCTTCATTGCCTCCATAAGATGCTTCTTGGCATCTTCTGCGCTCATTCCGGCGATATTCTCGATCTTGATGATCTCCTGCTGACGGAGCTTCTCGTACTCCTCGCTTTTCTTGGCGACTATGTCTGCCTGAAGGCGGAGATTGTTGCGTATGGCATCCGTTTCCTTCTCTTTCCTTGCAATCTCGGAAGCCTGCTGGTTGATCTGAAGCTCTTTCTGCTTGATGCGGTTCTCGGTTTCTCTAAGAGCGTTGTTCTTGTTGTTTATGTACTGCTCGTGCTCGGTCTTGAGCTGAAGGAATTTCTCTTTGGCCTGGAATATCTTCTCTTTCTTGATATCCTCGCCTTCTTTCTCAGCCTCCTGCAGGATTTTTGATTTCTTTCCCTTAAGCACGATAGGCCGAGCTATAAGGAACCCGAGGACACATCCTGCAATAAAAGCTGCAATTGGTATCAGTATATGTTCCATAATGGTATGTATATTAAAAAAGCCGACGAGAGGGCTGTTCTCGAAAAATCTTAAATGATAAGATTTGGGCCCTGTCTCAGACGCTGGCGTCCAACGTCCCGCTTGCGGAATCCCCCTAAAGGTAACCTAGGCCTGTCATTGTCTGACCTTTAGAGCCCGGGATTTTTTTAGTGTTGATTTTCGCAAAGAGCCTCCCGCCGGCTAAGCGTTCGTTTTGCTGAGATGGAGATATTCAGCAAGCTGAGAATTGATTTCCTTCAGCGATGTCATTGTATCTTCGGCATCGCTTTCCTTTCTTAAAGACGCCATCACAAACTTGATCATAAGTATGATAAGCATCTTGTTATAGTCCGGTGTGCGGAAATTGTTTCTAAAGGAATTGATTTCCTTGTTGATAAGTTCTTCTGCCTTCTGAAGCAATTCTGCTTCTGACGGAGAGCATTTATATGTCAGTTCAATGCTATCTATCGTTACTGTAATCTCTATGTTGCTCTTCTTGAGTGCCATAGCTAATCATTCAGCAGGGAAATGCACTTATCTATCTCTTTGACAATCTTTCCGATTTTCTTCCTGGCTTTCCTGTCTGACCCGTCTGCGGAAACGAATGCCTGCTTGAGTTCATAATGCTCCAGTCTCTTCTCCTGTTCTCCTATCTTGTTTTTAGCGTTCTGTAATTCAGTTTTAGTTTTGTTAAGCTCAGCGAGTAGATCCGAACGGTCCCTTGCGGCAACCTCATACCTGCGAACCAGCTCCTGTATCAATTTCTCAAGCTGGTCCAAAGTCTTCTCCGTTTCGTTCCTCGTGGCCATATTCTATCGCGCAAATTTAATCAAAATACCCTAATCTGAGCCTCCTCCATAAAAATTGAAACCTTTTTTGATTCCCTCCCACACATAATCCCATCTGAGGATAATCCCGATAATGCAAATCAATCCTATGAGAATCAATGCCTTCATAGATGAATCCAGTCCATTCCACCAAGCAGCGATTTTTTTCATCTTCTTCTATTTTTCAATTCTGATCCTGGCACCCACAGACATTATTCCTCTCTCATTTCCGAAAAGAGGGTTCAATTCCAGCTGCACGATCTCAGGGAATGAAAGGCAAAGGGCAGATACCCTCCTGATCACTTCGTTGAACATTGTCTGGTTAACTCCTTCCTGCTCCCTGTAACCCTGAATAATCGGGTATGCCCTCAGCGATTCTATCATCTTGTCTGCCTCGGCCACGGAAACAGGGGCGAGACAATAGCTGATATCATCCATCGCATCCGCAAAGATTCCACCCAGCGAACAGGTGACAAGCGGAGCGAAACTAGGATGCCTTACCGCCTTGACTTCAAGTTCAGTCACATTGTCGTCTATCATTGGCTGCAGGATGAATCCCGTTACTCCGTCAATATTGCTCATCCTGCGGTATTCGGAACGCAGGGTATGTTCATCCGTGATATTCAGCGAGACTCCGTCGACTTCCGTCTTGTGGAGAGGTCCGACTACTTTCATAACCACAGGGTAACCGATGGAAATGGCCGCTTCTACCGCCTCGTCCTCGGTCAGGGCCACATTCTGGCTGATCCGGTTGATTCCGCTGGCATCCAGTATCTGCTGGACTACGAAAGGGGACAGCCAGCCGGACGGGCTTTCCTCAATTACTCTGCTTATAATATACTTGTCAATGGCCGGTGACGGGCCCGCCTCATAAACCGGCGAACTTGTCAGCACCTTGGCCAGGGAATTGCCGAAAACCACTTCATCCCTGAAAGTGATGCCTCCCTGACGGTGGAATTCCTTCACATACTCTTTATAGGACGGCTCGGAAGAGAATAACGGGTAAACCGGTTTTTCCGTATGGCGGACCTTCCTGAAGATGACATTTGAGACCTCGGAAGAATCGCTCATGTCCTTCTGTCCGAATATCACGACTATACTGTCTATTCCCGTATCCTTGTCACAGTCATCTATCAGTGAGGATATCTGTCCGGCAGTTTTTCCGAAACTGTAGTCCTCAAAGAACATAAGCGGCACTTCAACTCCTTTCTGGCGCAGAAGGTCGCTGAGCATGACTGCAGGACCACCTGCCTGCGTGAGTATGGCCACCCTGTTGCCGTCCGGCCTTCCCTTGGAAAGGATTGCGGTTATGTTCATAAGCTCATCCTTGCCGAAAGCCCTGATAATGCCACACTTTTCAAAAAGGGAGGCTACAACCTTTGTCGGCGAGGCAAGCATTCCCACGATTTCCACTCCCTTGGCCCTGAGGCTGCGGCAATGGCGGAGCATAGCCTCGGAATCGCTTATTTTCTCGATGTAGATTGCAAATACCTTGACGGATGACGCGTAGCTGTCGCGGTTCTCGTCCATCCAGCCAAGAATCTCCTCGATCGTAGTCAGGGAGGAATAACCCACAGATACTATTCCGGAAATGTCCAGACCGTACTTGGGCGCAGATTCCACAAAATTGGAAATCATGGTCCTGGAAGATGAAATAAGCTCAACCTTTCCACCTTCCTTAAGGGCAGCATTTGTGTAGATTCCGCAGTAACTGCTATTGGCCACTCCGGATGAGTTAGGGCCAATCAGGGTCACAGAGAATGTATAGCATATCTCCCTCGTCTTTTCAAGTGCCTGCTCCCGGGTCAGGCCGGGGCTGGAAATCTTGTCGGGGAAGACAATTACAGCCTTGCAGCTTTTCTTGGAGCACAGGGTCTCTATGGTGCCAAGGCAGTCTCCGTCATCCTCCGCGATGAAGGCAATGTCCACATCCGGAATGTCGGACAGGTCGGGATAGGCCTTAAGCCCCTGAACAGTTGCCGGTCCGCCGGACACAGGGAAGATATTTCCCTGATAATTACTCATTATCAAATTCTTCACAAGGTTTCCTCCTGGAGTGAGGAGATCGTTGGAAGCGCCAATTACCGCTATGCTTTGTGGTTTTATAAGTTCTTTGGAAATCATGTCCCGTTTCCGTTAGTCCAACAAATTTAGCAAAAGAGCAAATAAATTCGTATATTTGACTCAAATGTAATTGAAACAGATACAGATGGGACGCATACTGATCAAGGATATATATCTGGACGGCAAACAGTCAGACATTCTGATAGAGGGCAGCAGGATATCCAGGATTTCAGACAGAATAGACAATATTTATCCGGATGCCACAGTTCTGGACGGAAGAGGGAAGGCGGTCATTCCCGGTTTTGCCAATATGCACACTCACGCCGCCATGACAATGATGCGCGGCAGCAAGGAGGATGAGAAACTCCATAAATGGCTTGCGGGAATCTGGGAGATGGAAACCCGCCTGGACGACGAACTCGTTTACTGGGGCACCAAACTGGCCTGCGTGGAGATGATAAAGACCGGTACGACATTCTACAACGACCAGTATTTCCGTGTGGGAGAAGCCGTCAAGGCCACTTCAGAGATGGGTCTTAGGGGAGCGCATTCATTCGTTTTCCTGGATTGCGGAGACAAGGAAAAGATGGCTCTCCAGAGGGAGAACTGCCAGAAAGCCTACGAGGATTCCCTGAAATGGGGTTCAACCAGCATATTCGAGATAGGGGTTCACTCCATTTATACCGTCAGCGAGGAAAACATACTGTGGGCCTTTGATTTTGCCCGAAAGCACAATCTTAAGATTCATATCCACATCGCGGAGACCTCACAGGAACTTGAAGAGTGCATAGAAAAATATTCCTGCACTCCGGTCCAGTATCTCGAGAATCTTGGAATTTTCTCTGAAGACATAATTGCCGCCCACTGCATATGGCTGGACGGCAACGATATAGCCACACTGGGAATGCATCGCGTCAATGTTGTCCACAACATCAACTCCAACCTCAAGCTGGCATCCGGTTACAAATTCAAGTTCCAGGAGCTGGAGGATGCAGGAGCTAACATCTGCCTCGGAACAGACGGCGTGGCCTCCAACAACAACCTGGATATGATGGAAACGATGAAGATTACGGCCCTGGTGCAGAAAGCCTGGAGGAAAGATCCTTCTGCCGTAAGGCTTCCACAGCTGATTTCCAGCGCCACCCGTAACGGATACAAGGCCTTTGGCCTGGACGGAGGCCTGATTAAGGAAGGAGCCCTTGCTGACCTTTCCATCATCGATATCAGCAACTACGCATTTACGCCAAACATTAATTTTGACGCAAATCTTGTTTATTCAGCTCATTCGGATTGTATTTCCACCGTTATCTGTGACGGAAGGATTGTCATGGAGGACAGGCAGATAGCAGGAGAGGAAGAAATCCTGACCAATGTCCGTAGGCTGTATGGCAGAATTCTGGGACAAACAATTTAAAAACTATTGATATGATACCAAGAGAAGAAAAAATTTTCCAGTCTGCCGATTATCTGAAAATGAGGATCGGTGACCGTAAGCCAATTGCAGGAATCATTCTGGGAAGCGGTCTGGGAGCACTTGCGGACAAAATCGAGAATCCTTTTGTCATTCCTTACAGCGAGATTCCTAACTTCCCGGTATCTACTGCCGTAGGCCATAAGGGTAACCTTATATTCGGCAAGCTTGGCGGCAAGGAGGTTATGTGCATGCAGGGCAGATTCCACTATTACGAGGGATACACTATGGACCAGGTTACCATCTGCATCAGGGTGATGAAGCTTCTGGGAGTAGAGTATCTGCTGGCTTCCTGTGCCTGCGGCGGTCTGAACCCTTCTTTCAGAGTGGGTGACATCATGGCTATCGTTGACCATATCAACCTTCTTCCTAACCCTCTGATAGGTGTCAATATGGAGTCTTTCGGAACAAGGTTCCCCGATATGAGCCATCCATATGACGAGGAACTGATTTCAAGAGGCAAGAAGATTGCTATGGAAAACGGCTTTACGCTTATGACTGGAGTGTATGTTGCCGGAAGCGGACCTTCTTACGAGACCAAGGCTGAATACCGCTATATGAGGCTGATTGGCGGAGATGCAGTGGCAATGAGTACTGTCCCTGAGGTAATTGTTGCGCGTCATTGCGGAATGAAAGTATTTGGCGTGTCCATAATTACCAATGCCTCAGGCGATACGGAAAAGGCAGACTTCGTAAACGACGAGCAGGAAGTTATCAAGGCTGCAGATTCGGCTGTTGTCAAGATGACTGCTTTGTTTACAGGACTGATAGCCACTTTGTAATGGTCAGTTTCCTGTCGCTTTCAAGCGGAAGCAGCGGAAATTGCTATTTCTTCACGGACGGCAAGACCACATTCCTGATTGATGCGGGAGTGGGGCCAAGAACCTGTGCAAAGAAGCTGTCTGAGTATGGTTTCAGTCTCAGCGATGTAGACTTCATTCTTGTGACCCATGACCATACGGACCACATAAAGGCTCTTGGCGTTATTTCTTCCAGATATTCAAAACCTGTCTATACTACGGCTCCGCTGAAGGAAGCGCTGATGAGGAATATCTGCACGGTCGGGAAGCTAAAAGGCAATGTACATACTCTTGAGCCAGACATTACGCAAGACATTTGCGGAGTGAGTGTTACGGCGTTTAGAGTTCCTCATGACGCCACGGATGCAGTGGGCTACAGCATAGTATTGGGAGGAAGGAATATCACAATTGTCACGGATTGCGGAAAATTCTCAGACGATATCCTCAATTATGCAGTAATGGCTGATACCCTGATACTTGAAAGCAATTATGACAGCAAGATGCTGGAAGAGGGAGACTATACACCGATTCTCAAGTACAGAATAAGAAGTGGAGCCGGGCATCTCAGCAACAGCGAGTCTGCCGCTGCGCTCAAGCGCATATATTCTGGCCGCAAGGGACTTATGCAGCAGGTTTTCCTATGCCATCTTTCAGACAACAACAATACTCCGACCCTTGCTTTGGAGTGCGCCAGAAAAGCGCTGGATGAAGCCGGAGCCGGGAAGGATGAGGTATTCCTGATAAATCTTCCTAGAGGAAAGGCCTCGCCTCTATATTCATTATAAGTACATTTTTTATTAAATTTGCATAAACGCGATAATCAAAGAACCACTTAAATCTACAATCAAATGAAGAAGTATTTAGCAGAAATGTTCGGCACAATGGTGCTGGTTCTGATGGGCTGCGGCGTTGCTGTCAGCCTTCCTTGCGCACTTGACAACCCTGCTTCAGTAGTGGGAACAGCTCTGGCATTCGGCCTTGCCGTTGTTGCTATGGCTTACACCATCGGCGGAATCAGCGGATGCCACATCAATCCTGCAATTACCCTGGGAGTTTTCCTCAGCGGCAGGATGAATGCAAAGGACACAATCCTTTACATCGTTTTCCAGTGCATCGGTGCTTTCATCGGCTCGGCTCTCCTTTATTTGCTGACCACTAATTCAGGTCTCACGGGAACAGGAGCCAACGATCTGCAGCCAGGTGTTGAAATGCTCGGCGGACTGCTGGCAGAGATTATCTTCACCTGCGTATTCGTTCTTGTAGTTCTGGGTGCAACATCAAAGACCAACGGTGCAACCAACAATTTCGCAGGCCTTGCAATCGGTCTGTCCCTTGTTCTGGTTCATCTGGTATGCATCCGTTACACAGGTACTTCCGTAAACCCTGCCCGTTCACTTGCACCTGCAGTATTCCAGAGCGGAACAGCTCTGAGCAACCTCTGGATCTTCATTGTAGGTCCATTTGTAGGAGCAATCCTGGCAGCTGGCATCTGGGGAATCCTCGGCTGCAACTGCAAGAAAGAGGAAAAGTAATCTTTCCCGTTAAACGGAAAGGAAAAGGGGATGGTCATTGCCATCCCCTTTATTGTTATACACAACCTATGACAAGTGTCTTACTTTATAGTAATACGATCCATATAGCGGGAGAAGTCAAAGTAAACATCCTTGATGTTCCCGTCACTGTCCTTTATCGTCACTTTGTCAATATTGTCGTCTGAAAGTTCCTTGCTTACGATGCTTGCAGCCTTAAAATAGGTGCTAAGCAGCTGGAATTCATCCGTTACCCTGTTGACTCTCAGTGCTCCGTCACGGCTTAATCCGTCTCCGTTAGCCTGGATAATAGCCAGCATCAGATTAATGTAATGTTTCTGGTAAAGCTGGCCTTCCTGGCTTTTCTCCAGTACATATGCCATCCCCATCAGGTCAAAAAGAGTCTGAAGGGATGTCGGATCATTCTTGTGGTCTTCTTTCAGAACAGCATATGCCTTTTCATATTCACGGTTCTTTATCAGAGAATCCACACTCCTGTTGTAATAGTCGGGTTTATAGTCATTGGTTAACGAGTAGCCGTAATATAGCATAGTATAATCGTCGACTGAAAGCTCGTCGCCGGCAAAGTAAGAGGCAACGATCTTGTCATAAGCGCCTGGATTGTCTGTCATAAAGCCCTTGACCTCAGAGTAAAAGGCATCCGTCTGGGCAAATGCGCCGATGCAGGAAAGCATCACTGCCAGTGCAACAGCATAGATTCTAGTCTTGTTCATATAGGGTTGTGTTGTTATTGTCTGCTTTATTACAGCTGTGGTCCAGCCGCTACAAGTGCCTTGCCTTCATCATTTGTGGTGAACTTGGTAAAGTTCTTGATGAAGCGGGAAGCAAGATCCTTTGCCTTCTCGTCCCACTGGCATGCGCAAGTGTAGGTATCTCTAGGATCCAGGATGTTTGTAGCAACTCCAGGAAGTTCTGTAGGAACCTCAAAGTTGAAGTAAGGAATCTTCTTGGTTGGGGCCTTGTCAATAGAACCGTCCAGAATGGCGTTAATGATTCCGCGGGTATCCTTGATGGAAATTCTCTTTCCGGTTCCGTTCCATCCGGTATTAACCAGATAAGCCTTAGCTCCTACGCTTTCCATCCTCTTTACAAGCTCCTGGCCGTATTTGGTAGGATGCAGTGAGAGGAATGCCGCTCCAAAGCAAGCGGAGAAAGTAGGGGTTGGCTCGGTGATGCCACGCTCAGTTCCTGCCAGCTTTGCAGTAAATCCTGAGAGGAAGTAGTACTTGGTCTGCTCAGGAGTCAGGATAGATACTGGAGGAAGCACTCCGAAAGCATCAGCTGAAAGGAAGATGACCTTCTTTGCGGCAGGAGCCTTGCTGATAGGCTTCACAATGTTGGAAATGTGGTAAATAGGGTAGCTTACCCTTGTGTTCTCGGTAACGCTCTTGTCTGAGAAATCTATCATTCCCTTTTCATCTACGGTAACGTTCTCCAGGAGAGCGTCTCTCTTGATGGCACCGTAGATTTCAGGCTCCGCGTTGCGGTCCAGGTTGATAACCTTTGCATAGCAGCCACCCTCGAAGTTGAAGATACCGTCGTCGTCCCATCCGTGCTCGTCGTCGCCGATGAGTGCCCTTCTCTCGTCTGTAGAAAGGGTGGTCTTGCCGGTTCCACTGAGTCCGAAGAATATTGCGGTCTCGCCCTTCTCGTTGGTGTTCGCGGAGCAGTGCATTGCTGCAATGCCCTGAAGAGGAAGCAGATAGTTCATATAGGAGAACATACCCTTCTTCATCTCGCCACCGTACCAGGTATTCAGGATAACCTGCATCTTCTCGGTAATATTGAATACAACAGCAGTCTCGGAATTAAGGCCAAGTTCCTTGTAATTCTCAACCTTAGCCTTGGAAGCGGTAAGGACAACGAAGTCAGGTTCGCCGAAGGCAGCCAGTTCCTCCTCTGTAGGACGGATAAACATATTGCGCACGAAATGTGCCTGCCAGGCCACTTCCATGATGAACCTGACCTTTATTCTTGTATTTGCGTTTGCGCCGCAGAATCCGTCTACAACATAAAGCTTCTTGTTGGAAAGCTCTTCTCTTGCAAGTTTCTTGAGTTCCTCCCAGGTGGCCTGGCTGCAAGGCTTGTTGTCGTTCTTGTATTCGTCTGAGGTCCACCAGATGGTGTCCTTGCTCTTTTCGTCCATTACCCAGAACTTGTCCTTAGGGCTTCTTCCGGTATAAACTCCCGTCATAACGTTAACGGCTCCAAGCTCGGTGAGCTGTCCCTTGTCGTAACCAGTCAGTTCAGGCTTCATTTCTTCCTTGAAAAGAAGCTCATATGAAGGATTGTAGATAATTTCCTTAACACCGGTAATACCGTACTTTGAAAGATCTATCTGTGCCATATCGATTATTTGATTAATTAATTACTTTTTGCCGCCGCAAAGATAATCTTTATTCTGTCTTGACGAACACTTTACCATTCCATCTATAGGTGTTTTTGTCTGGATTTGCCCTCATTTCGTAAAACTGTTCCAGCCAGTTGTAATGGCCCGTTTCATCAGGCTCCACATCTCTGCTCCAGGAAAGAGGATGGAGATATGCCATGACTTTGTTTTCCCCAGGATAGAATTCATAGGCGATAAAGTCTCCCGGACGCGACTTGAACAGATTTTCAAGCAGGGCTACCATATCATCCTGCAAAGGCGCATCCTTGGAATCGCTGAGCAAATCTGAGAATGCAGGAACAGGAAGAGGGTTTTCTATCTTGGTCAGGACACCGTCCTTGAAGGTGTAGAATCCATATTCAAATTCCCCGCCTTGGCCTTCTGCAGCTTCAACGTGGGAGTGTACCGTAAAGAAACCTCCGTCATTATATGGATAGCAAAAAACCTGATCATCAATCATATACCCCTCTGCACCTTCATCATTCTCTGCCTCAGCCGTATATGATACCGTGCTGTTCTCAGGGCAGAGGTATTTGCCGGTTAAGCCATGGCTCTTGGCTATTTCCAGCCAAGCCTGATATGCAACAGGCTCCGTAATCTCAGGAAGGAGCGCGGCAACCTCAGCTACGGTATCCGTAACTTCCGCAACAGGTTCCGGTGTGGCTTGGTTATTACTCTGATTATCTGAATTTGAACGGCATCCGATAATTGCGAGTGCCGTCATTATAAGAATAAAAAACAGCTTTTTCATATCAGTCCATTTATTGATGTAGTAAAGATAGTAATTATTAACTTTGCCAGACAGGAATTATGTAATTATGGGCAGATTCAATTTTTCAGACACGGCCAGGCAGCTTTTCATCAGTATCCTGGCGACAGTTATTTCCATTATCCTGACCTTTGGTGTGGCGCATCTGGTGGAAAAGAACCGCCAGGCGGAAAAGAGGCGCCAGATGTCCATGATGGTAATCCACGATATTGACGAATCCATCAGTAATATTAAAAACCTTCTCAAGAACGAGGAGAACGGATGGGAAGCGACCAGATACAGCATGGACCATAAGGATAACCTGAAGGCCGTTTCCAGAGACACTCTGATAAGTTTCCTGAATTATATTATATCAGCGACCTTCGACACTCACCTGCAGTTCGACAAATCCAACGAGTCCATCTTCAATAGCAGCCAGGATTCCTGGAATACCCTGAGCGACATGTCATTTATCCGCAATGTACAGAAGTGCTATCACTTGCGCTCCATCCTGGAAGACCAGCTTCAGAACTGGGTCTATTTCAAGAGGCCAATCAACGAGGAGGAAAGCTACCAGATTCTTATGAATTCCAATGTTCTGTTCGAGGATGAGAGTTTTTACGCCCTTTGCAGCAAGTGGCTCGGCGATGAGAGGACAAAATACTATATGGATAATCTGGAGAACCGCAAATATCTCCTGAACTATGTCCTTGAGAACTGTATAGGCCTGAACGAGGCCAACAAGTTCCTTACCAATGTCACAGATAAGGACCTCAAGGAATTCGCTGAAAAGACTCTTGGAGAGGTCCGCAGGGCGACAGGGAAGACTATAGCCGGCAAATGGGTGTCAGTATCAGGCGATGACACATCCATCGAGATGTATTTCAACCCGGACAATACCCTTACCTGTGTATGCAGTTACATGGTGACAAGCTCCATATTCTACGGGAAGATCAGCCTTGACTCAAAACGTTGGGGAAGATGGGAGATAGTTAAAGACTCCCTGATTCTCCATTTCGCCCCTGAATCCTTCTCTCTCGTTGCAAACGACAGTTCCATTACCTATAAGCCGGAAATGAAAGATTCCGTCAACTCCATAATTAGAGACCTTACATCTGACGAAATGGTCAGGAGAATGAAGTCGGAAGTTTTTCCGGGTGAAAGGATCAGCTGCTCGACCAACCTTGACCCGTCAGGCAAAAAGCTGGAAATCACGACAACCGAAGGCGCCTCATTGCACCTTGCCAGATAAATGGAACAGTTCAGGGAGATACTTCAGCAATATTGGGGATATGATTCCTTCCGGCCAGCTCAGGAAAATGTTATACAGAGCATCGCAGAGGGAAGGGATACCCTTGCCCTGATGCCGACAGGTGGAGGAAAGTCCATCTGCTTCCAGGTTCCGGCCATTGCAAAAGAAGGTATCTGCCTTGTGGTAAGCCCGCTGATCGCCCTTATGAAAGACCAGGTGGAAACACTCAGGGCCAAGGGAATAGCGGCTCTTGCCGTCCATTCCGGAATGTCTCCAAGGGCAATTGGAATTACCCTGGACAACGCCGTTTACGGAAACTACAAGTTCCTGTACGTTTCTCCCGAGAGGCTTTCAACCTACGACTTCAAGTCCAGGGTCGCCGAGATGAAGGTTTCCTATCTGGTTGTGGACGAGGCGCATTGCATTTCCCAATGGGGGTACGATTTCAGGCCTTCATACCTGGAAATAATAAAGGTCAGGGAAATAATCGGAAAGGACGTTCCGGTTGTTGCCCTTACCGCAACAGCCACAAAGGAAGTCTCCGAAGACATAATGGACAAGCTGGGCTTCCGTGAAAAGAATGTAATCGCCACTGATTTTTCCAGAAAGAACATTGCATATATAGTTAAGGAAGGGGAAGACAAGCTGGGTTCTATGCTGGCTATCAGCTCCACATATCAGAAGTCTCTGGGAGAAGGCTCTGGCATTGTCTATTGCCGCGAAAGGAAACGTTGTGAAGAAGTTGCGGCATTCCTCAAGGAATCAGGCATTTCAGCAGATTTCTACCACGCCGGTCTCGGCAAGGAGGAAAGAAATCTCCGCCAGGAAGAGTGGAAGAAGGGCAAGACAAAGATCATTGTCTCAACCAACGCCTTCGGTATGGGCATAGACAAGGCGGATGTAAGGATAGTTGTCCATATAGACATGCCTGACTCACTGGAAGCCTATTTCCAGGAAGCCGGCAGGGCCGGAAGAGACGGTCTTCCGGCATGGGCCGTCCTTCTTTTCGACGGCTCGGATATAAGGAAAACCAGACAGCTGGTGTCGGTGAATTTCCCATCTACGGAATATATGGCCAAGGTATATCAATATGTTTTCAACCATCTCCAGATAGCCTATGGCGACGGGGAAAACTCAATCCGCAAGTTCAACCTCATGGAGTTTGCAAGGGCCTACGGCCTCAATGCCGTAAGCGCTTACTACGCAATAAAATACCTTGAGCAGGAAGGCTATTGGGAACTCACCGATGAGATTGACAACCCGTCCAGGATAATGTTCCTTGTTGCCAGGGACGAACTATACAGCATCCAGATGGGAAGCAGCGTAATGGACGATTTCGTCAAAAGCCTGATGAGAACCTATACGGGCCTTTTCTCCCAGATGGTCAGGATTGACGAGGAATATATTGCAAGGATTACAATGGACACTCCCCAGAATGTGAGGGAGAAACTTATGGCTCTATCCCGCCAAAAGGTAATCCGCTACATTCCTCAAATCAAGACTCCGATGATGATCTTCAAGTGTGAGCGACTGACCGAGAACAACCTCTATATCAGTCCAAAGCGCTATGCCCAGCGCAAGGAGCAGATGGAAAAGAGAATCGAGGCCATGATAGGCTACGCCACCCAGAAAGCCAATTGCCGCAGCCGTTATATGATCGAGTATTTCTCACAGCCCGTTTCTTCAGACTGTGGGGTGTGCGACATCTGCATTTCACGCAAGAAGCTGTCAGACAGAAAAATAGAAGAGGAAATCGTTTCTCTTCTCAACGGGTCCGAGGGGAAAAGGATCAGTTTCCTCTCTTTCAAGAAGGCTGTATCTCCTGCACTCCAGGAAAGATACATAACAGTACTCCGCGATATGGCTGACCGCGGCATCATCACCGCCGGTGACGACGGCATCTATCTCAATTAAAAAGTTAGCAGGGCCTTGTAGAGTTTCTGGACGGGCAGACCGATGACTGTATATACACTGCCCTTGATTTCCTTGATGCAGGCAAGGCCTATCCATTCCTGGATAGCGTAGGCACCGGCCTTGTCGTATGGCTTGAATTCATCAACATAGTATTCAATGTCCTCATCGCTGAGAATATCGAATGTGACATCACAACCATCTGAAAGAGTGATGGTTTTGTCTTTGCTTCTAAGGCAGAGACCGGTATAGACCTGATGCGTTCTGCCGGAAAGTTCCTTCAGCATCTTGACTGCATCTGCCTTGTCCTTTGGCTTGCCTAGAATCTCTCCGTCTATTGTTACGATGGTATCGGAAGTAATGAGGATATCTCCCTTTTTCAGCTTGTCCTTGAAATGCCTTGATTTCTGCTCAGCGATGTAGGCCGGGATTTCCGGGACTTTAAGAGTTGCCGGATAAGATTCGTCATAATCTGCCACTTGGCCTAGGGTGAACTCCAGGCCAAGTTCCCCAAGAAGCTCACGTCTTCTCGGGGAACCGGATGCCAGGATCAATCTTCTTCCTTCAAGATGCTTTGAAAGGGGAGACTGCATTTTATCTCTTGTTGTAAATCTTAAAGTACTCTTTGTCAATTGCGCGCCTCCAGGCCTGATAGGCGGAAGCGTCGAGAGTCCATTTGCCCTGAGCCTTCAGGACTTGTTCTATAAGGTCTCTGACACAGCCTCTTCCTCCAGGGAACTGGGAAACGAAATCGCAGACGGATTTCACTTCAGCCACAGCATCTGAAGGACATACGGCAAGTCCGCAGATCTTAAGTACAGGAATATCCGGAAGGTCGTCACCGACATACGCAACCTCGCTTGCGTAGAGATTATGGCGCTTGCAGAAATCCTCAAACACAGGAGCCTTGTCCTGAACATTCTGGATAACTTCGTGGGCAAGAACAGGATAGAAGCGCTTCAGAATGGAATCGCTCTGGCCGCCCGTAAGGATGGCCAGAGTATATCCGCTCATATAGGCAAGCCTCATTCCCAGGCCGTCCTTTGCGTTGAAAGTGCGGACCAGGTCTCCGGTTTCCGGCATGCATATGATGCTGCCGTCCGTAAGAACGCCGTCCACATCAAAGGCAAAGGCCTTGATATTCTTGAGCTTGACCTTATAATTAGTCATAGTTGTCATTTAGTCCTGGTATACGGAGTCAAGGTCGCCCTTCACATTCTGGCAGAGAGGAAGGATGCTCTCGCTGTCGCAGTTATAGATATAAGAATGGCGCTCATTGTTCCATGCCTGGGCTCTCTCGGAGAATACCTCGGCTGAATCAATGAACCTCTCGCATCTGAGGGAGTCTATCAGAAGAAGATAGCTCTCGATGATGAAAGCTGCCATCTCGCACATCTTGCGTGCCTGGAAATCAATGTAATCTACAGGCTTGCCCTCCATAAGGGCGACAGTCTTCTCGTACTGCTCCGTCATCTTGACCAGACGGGCCTTTACCTTTTCAAGTCTTGCCTGAGCATCAGGGCAGGCGGCTGCAACTGCATCGCTGACCTTGATTTCAACAGTCTCGTACTCGTTTCTTATCATCTCAAGGTATGATCCGTTAGTCACATAACGGATGGCGGCAACTGTCTGGAGCTGTGAGGTTCCCTCGTAGATAGTGGTGATCCTTGCATCTCTGTAGAGCCTCTCTACAGGATATTCCTTCATGAAACCACTACCGCCGTGAACCTGGATGGCATCGTAGGCGTTCTGGTTGCAGAACTCGGATGAAGTCATCTTCAGGAGCGGGGTAAGCATATCCGCATAGCGGGAGTACTTCTTGTTCTCTTTCCTTTCATCAGGAGTAAGTTTCCTTTCAGGAGTTACAAGCGCGTTGAGAGCCTTGTAGACATCCACGCAGCGGGAGGTCTCGTAAAGTATGGCACGGCTGGCCTGGAGCTTGGCCTTCATAACTGCAAGCATCTCGTATACAGCAGGGAACTCGATGATCTTCTTTCCGAACTGCTCCCTCTCGTTGGCATACTTGAGGGCCTCGCGGTAAGCGGCCTCGCTGATACCTACACTCTGTGCGCCGACACCCAGACGGGCACCGTTCATAAGGCTCATCACATATTTTATAAGACCCATCTTGCGGTCTCCCACGATCTTGGCAGGAGCGTTGCGGAACACGAGTTCGCAGGTAGGGGAACCGTGGATACCGAGCTTGTTCTCGATTCTTCTTACGGTAACGCCACCCCATTTCTTGTCGTGTACAAAATAGGAAAGACCTCTTGCGTCAGATGTCCCTTCCTCGCTTCTGGCAAGCACGAGCTTGATGTCTGCGTCTCCGTTGGTGATGAAACGCTTTACTCCGTTGAGCATCCACATCTGCCTGTCCTCGTCCCAGGTAGCCTTGAGCATAACAGCCTGAAGGTCAGAACCTGCATCAGGCTCAGTAAGGTCCATAGAACAGGTTTCCCCCTTGTTGATCCTAGGAAGGAATTCTTCCTTGATTTCCTCGCTTGCAAACTCGGCGATGGTCTCTGCGCAGTCCTGGAGTCCCCAGATATTGGCATAACCGGCATCTGCCCTTCCTACAAGTTCCGCTGCCATAACGTATGGAACCATGGAGAAATTCAGTCCGTCATACTTCCTCGGCAGGGCTATTCCGTAAACGCCGGCCTTGGTCAGGGCCTCCTGATTCTTCTTCGTGCCCTCGGCGTAGGTAACCCTTCCGTCCTTGCAGACAGGACCGTCAATGTCCACCTGCTCGGCGTTTGGAGCGATGATGTCTCCGCAGATCTGGCCCACGATATCCATCACCTTGTCGTATGAATCGATAGCATCCTTCAAGTCTTTCGGAGCATAGTCATATTTGCCGTAATCGGCGTAATTATTCTCTTTAAGTTCAACGATTCTTTCCATCAAAGGGTTGGAAAGCTGGAACTTGAGGTCTTGGTTATCTTTGTAAAAATTTGCCATTTTCTGTCCTCCTATTTGCTCTGCTTCTTGTAGGAAGCGATCATCTTTGGTACAACTTCATTAAGGTCTCCGATGATGGAGTAGTCCGCAATCTTGTGGATAGGGGCTGCAGGGTCATTGTTTATCGCGATGATAATCTTGCTCTGGTCCATACCGGCGGTATGCTGGATGGCTCCGCTGACTCCAACGCAGATAATGAGCTTAGGCCTTACGGTAACGCCTGTCTGGCCGATCTGCCTTGCGTTCTCTACAAAGCCGGCGTCCACTGCGGCACGGGATGCCCCGACCTGGGCTCCAAGGGTCTTGGCCAGGTCAAAAATCAGGGAGAAATTCTCTTTGCTGCCCACTCCGTAACCGCCGTCGACGATTATCTGGGCACCCTTGATGTCTATCTTTCTCTCTTCAATCTCGCGCTTGATTATCTCAACGGCAAAGTCGCTGTCAACCAGAACGGTCTGGACATCAATACGCCTGATTCTACCATCCACTGGGGTTGCCAGTGGCTCTTTCTTCATGACGCCCTCGCGGACAGTCGCCATCTGTGGACGATGCTCAGGGTTTACGATTGTGGCGATGATGTTACCGCCGAAAGCCGGACGGATCTGATATAGAAGATCGGTGTAGTGCTTGCCGGTCTTAACATCGTCGTGGTCTCCAATTTCAAGGCTGGTGCAGTCTGCAGTAAGACCGCTCTTCAAGGCGCTGGACACTCTAGGAGCCAGGTCTCTTCCTACTGTTGTTGCTCCGAAGAGAGCAATCTGAGGCTTCTCGGTGTTGAAAACCCTCAGTGTAATTGCGGCGTATGGAAGCGTGCGGAAGAACTCAAGGCAAGGATCGTCTGCCAAGTGAACCACCTTTGCGCCATACTCGTACAGTTGAGGAACAAGCTTTTCCACGTTGCTGCCGATAAGAAGGGCCTCAACATCCACGCCAAGTCTTTCGGCCAGAGTCCTGGCCTTGGTCAGAAGTTCCAGGGAAACATCGCAGATCTTTCCGGAATCGGTTTCTGCATATACTATTATATTGTTCATATCGATAATATTCTAAAGGTTAGCCAATTTCGTGATTTGCCATCAGTTCTCCGATGAGAGAGTCTATGTCAGCGTCGCTGCCTGTAAGAACCTTGCTCTCCTTGGCCTTGAAGACAATGTTCTCAACTTTCTTGACCTTGGTAGGGGAACCGGCAAAGCCATAGCTGCTTTCCTCTCCCCCCACATCGTCAACTGTCCACTCGGTAATCCTGAGATATGGTTTCTCCTCCGTGGAAATTGCATATTTGCCTTCGTTCATAGGATCTTTCTCCTCGTTTGCTGTCCTTGCGTATTTGTACTTGAGCAGCATCTTGGCATTACGCGGACGGCAAGGAGCGGCTGTCGCATGAACAGTGATAAGACAAGGCAGGGTAGACTTTACAACCTCGATGCCTCTTTCCAGACGACGGAGAACGGTCACGCTGTTATCATTCATATCCTGAATTTCCTCTGCGTAAGTAACCTGGGGCCATCCAAGTTTCTCGGCGACCTGAGGTCCGACCTGGGCGGTGTCACCGTCAATTGCCTGTCTTCCGGCCACAATTATATCAGGATTAATTTTCTTTACAGCCTGTGAAATAGCGTATGAAGTTGCCAAAGTGTCAGCACCTGCAAAGCGGCGGTCGGTAAGGAGGATTCCTCCGTCTGTTCCGCGGAACAAGCCTTCGCGGATAACTTCTGCAGCTCTGAAAGGACCCATGGTCAGAACCAGTACCTTGGATCCGGGAAACTTGTCCTTGATCCTGAGAGCCTGCTCCAGGGCGTTCATGTCTTCAGGGTTGAAAATTGCAGGAAGGGCGGCCCTGTTCACGGTCCCTTCCGGAGTCATCGCATCCTTGCCCACATTCCTGGTGTCAGGAACCTGCTTGGCAAGGACTAAAATTGTAAATTCTTTGCTCATATCTTGAAAATCTAATAATTACGATTTGTTTGAAGACGGGTTGAATCCCACCGGAACCTGAGGCTCGGGATTGTGGAGAATTATCTCTCCGAAATGGGACTCGAACTTTCCGATATTGTCTGCCAGGGCGTCGCGGAGCCTCTTGGCGTTCTCTGGAGTCATTATAATCCTTTCTGTAACAACCGCCTTGGGGAAACCGGGCAGTATCTTCAGAAAATCAAGCACGAACTCGTTGGGAGAGTGGGTGATGATTGAAAGGTTGCTGTATGAACCTTTAGCCACTTCGCTGCTGAGTTCTATGTCCAACTGCTTGTTGTCAGCCATACCTATTATAATTTGAAAAAATGTATCGGGCAAATATAGTGAAAATTATTAACTTTGCCACCCGGTGAAACCTGCGGAAAGGTTTCCGGTTACACAATAAAAAGAAGAAAATGGACATTCCTGCAAAGTACGATCCTTCCTTAACGGAAGACAAATGGTATTCCTACTGGTTAGAACACAAGATATTTCATTCGGAGCCCGATGAAAGGGAGCCTTATTCCATAGTGATTCCGCCGCCTAACGTGACGGGAGTCCTCCATATGGGACACATGATGAACAACACCATTCAGGATGTGCTGATCCGCAGGGCCCGTATGCTCGGCAAGAATGCCTGCTGGGTTCCTGGAACAGACCATGCCTCCATCGCAACGGAGGCCAAGGTTGTTGCCCGTCTGAAGGAAAAAGGTATCGAGAAGTCATCCCTGTCCAGGGAACAGTTCCTGGAAGAGGCCTGGAAATGGAAAGAGGAGCACGGAGGAATAATCCTCAAGCAGCTTAGGAAACTTGGAGCTTCCTGTGACTGGGACCGCACCCGCTTTACAATGGAGCCCGCTCTGAGCAAGGCTGTTATCAACACATTCGTGTATTTCTACAAGAAGGGGCTGATATACAGGGGAGTGAGAATGGTGAACTGGGATCCTGTGGGAAAAACCGCCGTCAGCGATGAAGAGGTGATCCACAAGGATACCAAGAGCAAGCTCTATTATCTGAGGTATTTCATCAGCGATGGGGGAAAGGCAACAGACAAATATATCGTGATAGCCACAACCCGTCCTGAAACCATAATGGCAGATGCTGCCGTATGCATCAACCCTAATGACGAGAGATATCACTGGCTCAGAGGCAAGAAAATCCTCATTCCTTTGATTAACAAGGAAATTCCAATCATCGAGGATGATTATGTCACAATGGATTTCGGAACCGGATGTCTTAAGGTTACTCCGGCTCACGATATCAACGACTATGAAATCGGCCTCAGGCACAAGCTTCCGGTCCTGGATATCATAGACGATGACGGATGCCTGAACGAGAAGGCCCAGATCCTGGTCGGTCAGGAAAGGTTCCAGGCAAGGAAGAACATAGTCAAGATGCTGGAAGAGTCCGGCAATCTGGAGAAGACCGAGGATTACAATTCTCCTGTGGGCCATTCTGAAAGGACAGACGCTGTTATCGAGCCTAAGCTATCCCTGCAGTGGTTCCTGAAGATGGAAGACCTTGCCGCCAAGGCTCTCAAGAGTGTGGAGGACGGAAAGGTCAGGCTGATTCCGGACCGTTTCACGAACACATACCGCCACTGGATGGAGACCGTAAGGGACTGGTGCATCTCCCGCCAACTCTGGTGGGGACAGCAGATTCCTGCATACTATACTCCGGATGGAGAATGTTTTGTCGCAGCAACTAAGGAAGAGGCATTTGCCGAAGCTGCTGCCAAGAACCCTGGCCTCAAGATTGAGGACCTTCGCCAGGATGAAGACGTGCTGGATACCTGGTTCTCCTCCTGGCTGTGGCCGATATCCGTATTTGACCCTGAAAAACCTGGTTTCCCGGACAGGGAACCCAACAAGGAACTTGCATATTATTTCCCTACAAACGACCTTATTACAGCACCGGATATCCTTTTCTTCTGGGTAGCCAGGATGATAATGGCCGCAGACGAGTTCGAGGGAAAGGAGCCGTTCAGCAACGTATATCTTACAGGTATAGTCCGCGACAAGCTCGGAAGGAAGATGAGCAAGACTTTGGGCAATTCCCCTGATCCTCTTGTTCTCATCAAGAAGTATGGCGCGGATGCCGTAAGGGTGGGAATGCTTCTTTGCTCAAGCGCCGGAAACGACATCTTCTTTGACGAGAGCCAGGTAGAGCAGGGACGTAATTTCTGCAACAAGATATGGAACGCCTTCCGCCTTATCCAGGGCTGGGAAGTTGATCCAAACACCGTTCCTTCACAGGCTGATACAAAGGCTGTAGAATGGTTCGAAAGCCTTCTGAACAAGAGCATTGCAACAATTAATGACCACTTCTCCAAATTCAGGATCAGCGATGCCACAATGACCATCTACAAGCTCTTCTGGGATGAATTCTGCGCCTGGTACCTTGAGGCAGTTAAGCCTGCTTTCGGAGAAAAGATCTCCAAGACAGTATTCGACAAGAGCGTACAGTTCTTCGACAGCCTTCTCAAGCTCCTGCATCCGTTCATGCCGTTCATTACGGAGGAACTGTGGCAGAATCTGTCGCCGAGACAGAACGGGGAAACCATAATGAGGCAGATGATGCCTAAAGACGGCCCGGTCAACGAGCAGGCTATCTCAGATTTCGAGATTGCCAGAGGCTGCATAATAAACATAAGGAACATCCGCCAGAGCAAGCAGATTTCTCCTAAGCAGGCTGTGGAATTATTTGTAAAGAAGCAGGTTGCGTCTGAAATAGGAGCTCTGGTCTCCAAGCTTGCGAATGTCTCCAGGATAGAGGAAACAGAGGCCTTCGACAGCAACCAGACAGGAGTTAACTTTATGGTAGGAACAACAGAGTTCTTCGTTCCGGTCCAGGTTGACGTTGAGGCTGAAAAGGCCAAGATCGAGGCTGAAATCAAACGCTATGAGGGTTTCCTAACGGGAGTAAGGAAGAAACTCTCCAACGAGAGGTTTGTCTCAAGCGCGCCTAAGGCTGTCGTTGACCTTGAGAGGAAGAAGGAAAGCGACGCTCTCGAAAAGCTGAAAGCACTTGATGAACTCCTTCAGAGGCTTAAATAACAGGCAGGTAGAAGAAAGCCGGCAGAAGTACGGCAGCAATGTGCTCACTCCACCAAGGAGGGAGCATTGGCTGTTGCAGTTTCTCGGTAAATTCAAGGACCCCCTAATCATAATCCTCAGCATTGCCGCTGCCATATCGCTGACCATAACTCTGGTTTTCGGCAAGGGTTCCCTTTTGGAAAGCGCAGGTATAATAATCGCTATAATCCTGGCCACAATGGTCTCGTTCCTTAACGAGAGAAAAGCCGGAAAGGAATTCGATATCCTAAACAAAATCAGCGATGAAGCTCCTGTAAAGGCCTTGCGCCAAAAGGAAAACGGAGAAAGCTCTGTTGTGCTGATACCAAAGTCTGAAGTGGTGGCAGGGGACTATATAATCCTCAATCTCGGCGATGAAGTTCCTGCGGACGGAACTGTAGTCCAGGCAGTTGACCTGAAAGTGAACGAATCCAGCCTCAACGGGGAAAGCAAGCCTTCAAACAAGAAGGCGGAACCGGTTTCCGAATACAAGACAGCTTATTCCCCGAACAAGGTCTACAGGGGCACAACCGTAAGCGAGGGAGAAGGCACGATGCTGGTGGAAACTGTTGGAGACTCCACTGAAATAGGCAAGACTGCCAGAGCCGCTGCGGAAACCACCGGGGTCCAGACTCCTCTTACACGGCAGCTTTCCAAGCTTGGGTCCCAGATAGGAAAGGTGGGCATAACGGTTTCAATTCTTGTATTCGTTGCCCTTCTCGTGTATGAACTCCACAACGGTCTTGACCTGTCTTCTACGGAAGGGATCAGCCACCTTGTAACAATGTTCATGCTGGCTGTTACGCTTATCGTAATGGCTGTGCCTGAGGGACTTCCTATGAGCATATCCCTTGCTCTTGCATACAGCATGCGCAAAATGACTGCGCAGAATGCGCTGGTCAGGAAAATGCACGCCTGCGAGACAATGGGTGCCTCCACCGTAATATGCACTGACAAGACAGGCACCCTTACCCAGAACAAGATGAAGGTGGCGGAATGCACCCTAAAAGACAATGAGGACACTGCTATTGCAATTAGCCTAAACTCCACTGCTTTCCTGGACGGGGACAATTTCATTGGCAATCCTACGGAAGGAGCTACACTTCTCTATCTGAAGGGTCTTGGATATGATTATATGGCCTTAAGGAACCGTTACGAGGTACTGGAAAGGATTCCGTTCTCATCCAACCTTAAGTATATGTCTACCACCATAAGGACTGAGGATGGGGAACGTCTGCTTATGAAGGGTTCTCCTGAAACAATTCTTTCTCTCTGCGAAGGATATGAGGGCAAGGAAAGTGAACTGGAAAGGATTCAGTCCTTCCAGAAAAGGGGTATGAGATGCATCTGCTTTGCCCACGGAAAACCAGGGGAAGAATTGCTTTACGACGGCTTTGCCGCCATCGAGGACCCTGTAAGGAATGATGTTCCCGAAGCAATTGCAAAATGCGAAAGCGCCGGCATTGCCATTAAAATAGTTACGGGAGACAATTCTCTCACAGCCATTGAGATAGCAAGGCAGGCCACTCTCTGGAAAGAGGATGACACCCCAGAGGAAAACTCCATAACCGGAGCGGAATTCTCCGCCCTTTCGGACGAGGAGGCCCTGAAAAGGATACCAAAGATCAAGGTTATGTCCAGAGCCCGTCCGGAAGACAAGGTCCGACTGGTAAAGCTTCTGGAGAAAATGGGCGAAGTGGTTGCTGTAACAGGAGACGGGACAAACGATGCCCCGGCACTCAACTACGCAAACGTTGGCCTTAGCATGGGCAGCGGAACATCCGTGGCAAAGGAAAGCAGCGACATAATAATACTGGATGATTCCATCTCCACTGTAGTTACCGCCGTGGAATGGGGCAGGAGCATCTATCACAACATCCAGAGATTCATTTTCTTCCAGCTAAGTGTCAATGTTGCCGCTCTTCTTACAGCCATTGCCGGCCCTTTGTTTCTGAATCAGGAATATCCTCTTACAATAACCCAGATCCTCTGGATCAACCTGATTATGGACACTCTGGCCGCCCTGGCATTGGCATCGGAACCGAAGGATCCGGCAGTTATGAAGGAAAAGCCGAGAGGACTCAACGATTCCATAATCACAAAAGAGATGTGGAAAAGGATTATGCTGGCTGGAGTAGGCATGTTCTTTGCCGCATTCCTTTACATGATGAGAAGCCCTGGAGAAGGAAGCGAAAACTACGATGTCTTTATATGCTGCTTCTTCACTGGATTCGTGCTGATGCAGATGTGGAACCTGTTTAACGCAAGATGTCTGGAAACAAACAACGGCCCGTTCCACAAACTGGGGCAAAACCGCAATTTCCTGCTTGTGGTATCGCTGATATTCATTCTCCAGATCATCATTGTCCAGTTCGTTCCGGGAGATCTCTTCAGAACCGTCAAACTGAATGCCCTTGCCTGGATTCTTCTCATTGCAACCACTTCTACGGTAATGTTTATGGGATGGATGATCAGAATTGTTAACCGCAAAAACCTTTAATAATATGTATACCTCTGAATGTAAACTCGATGTAAGGTATTACGAATGTGACCAGATGGGTATCGTCCACCATTCCAACTATGTGCGTTTCTTCGAATGCGGACGTAACCGGATGATGAAGGAACTCGGTATTCCTATCGAGAAGATGGAAGAGGAGAACATTATGTTCCCGGTAGTCAGCGTGGACATTCATTTCAAGCTGCCTTCCAGGATGGGGGATACCCTTAAAGTAGTTACAACTCTGACTAGAAAGCCTCAGGCAAAGCTGTATTTTGACCAGAAAATATTCAACCAGAATGACGAGCTGTTATGCTACGGAACAGTGATTGTTGGCTTCATCAGCGCAGACAAGAGAATACCGGTAAGGGTTCCGCAGTCATTCCTGGAAAAAATAGAGGCATACTTCCCTGAGGATTGAGAACTGGGAAAAAAGAGTTATATTTGTTCGACTAGGAAAATTCAAAAACATCATATTATGTACAACCTGCTATTATTCGGATCTTTCGGATGGGGAGAAATCCTGATTATCGCCTTCGTTATCTTGCTTCTTTTCGGCGGAAGGAAAATTCCGGAGCTTATGAAAGGCATCGGTAAAGGTGTAAAGAGCTTCAAAGACGGAATGAAGGGTGTTGAAGATGACATAAAGGACGATGAAGTCAAATCAACCCTCAATGATATAAAGAAGGATATCGAGAACTAACATTTCTTCCCCTTGGCCGAGAAGAACATGACATTCTGGGAGCATTTGGATGAGCTGAGGAAGGTACTCTTCCGTTCAGCTCTCATCCTTTTAGGGGCAGCCATAGTGTTCTTCATATTCAAGGATTTCATGTTCGGCATTGTATTCGCGCCCACAGACGACAACTTTGTACTGTACAGGTTTGTGGACCGTATCCTGGGTATGATGCACCAGGAGCCTTTGGGGCCATTCAAGCTGAATGTCATAAACATTGACCTGCCGGCCCAATTCTTCATACACATCAGCACCTCTTTCTATTTTGCCCTTATCGTCTGCACACCAGTTATTCTGTATCAGTTGTGGACATTTGTCAGTCCTGCCCTATATCCCAAGGAAAAACGGGCTGCGGTCAGGGCTTTCTCGTTTGCAGCCGTGTTCTTCTATCTTGGTGTCCTGGTTGGTTATTTCCTTCTTTTCCCGCTGACAGTAAGATTCCTGGGAACATATCAGGTTATGGATGACGTGGCAAACCAGATATCCCTGAGGTCATATATTTCCACATTCTTTTCCCTGATTCTGATTTTGGGTGCAGTGTTTGAGCTTCCTACGGTTGCCGCCCTGCTTTCAAAATTCGGCCTCATATACAAGCACACGCTCAAGAAATACCGCAGACACGCTTTCGTGATTCTGCTGATCATAGCCGCAATCATCACTCCTACCGGAGACCCGTTTACTCTTATGGCCGTTGGACTTCCTCTATACGGACTTTATGAAGTCAGCATTATGATGTGCCGGGAAAAGAAAGAGGAAAAGGAGGTAGAGGAGAAATGATAACTGTCAACGACCTGACACTTTCCTGGGGAGCCTTCACGCTCCTGGACCATATCAGTATACATATCGGAGACAACGAGAAAATCGGCCTTGTTGGAAAGAACGGGGCAGGCAAATCCACGCTTCTTAAACTCATTCTCGGCGAAGTGTCACCCACAACGGGGACGATCACAAAGACAAGAGGGGAGAGGATAGGCTATCTTCCCCAGATGATGTCCCACGCCAAGGACAAGACTGTTATGGAGGAGGCAATGAAAGCCTTTGACGGCCTTTTTTCTCTCCACGACAGGATTGACAGGATAACCGCACAACTCTCCGAAAGGACAGATTATCAGTCCAATGCATACAACAATCTAATCGTTGAACTGAATAATCTCCAGGACCGTGTGGCTATGATGGAAAGCGAGCCTCCGGCTAGTCAGGCTGAGAAGGTTCTGGTTGGCCTTGGGTTCAGGCCGGAAGAATTCAACCGGCCGACAAGGGAACTAAGCCAGGGATGGAATATGAGGATAGAACTTGCCAAGATTCTCCTTTCCAAGCCGGACAGCCTTCTTCTTGACGAGCCTACAAACCATCTGGACATTGAATCCATCCAGTGGTTCGAGAACTACCTGAAATCATTCAAGGGATCCGTACTTCTCATATCTCACGACCGTAAGTTCCTGGACAGCACCACAAGCCGCACAATCGAGATAATGCTCGGGAAAATCCACGATTACAAGGTTCCTTACTCCCAGTACAAGATTCTCCGGAAGGAAAGGATGGAACAGCAGCGGTCTGCATACGAGAACCAGCAGAGGATGATTGAGAAAACAGAGGAATTCATAGAGAGGTTCCGCTACAAGGCCACTAAGAGCAACCAGGTCCAGAGCCGTATCAAAGCGCTCGACAAGCTGGAGAGGATCGAGGTGGACCTCGAGGACAAGGCTGCTATGACCGTAAAGTTTCCTCCTGCTCCGCGAAGCGGTCAGGTGGTTTTCCGGTCTGAAGACCTGGCCATAGGATATGGAAGCCACACTGTCGCCTCAAGGATAAACGTAACTATAGAAAGAGGGGAGAAGGTGGCCTTCGTGGGAAGAAACGGAGAGGGCAAGACCACGATGATGAGGGTTGTCATCGGTGAACTTGATCCGCTGGCAGGTAAGGCAGAGCACGGCTACAATGTCGCCTTAGGCTACTATGCGCAAAATCAGGAAGATATTCTGGACAAGAACGAGACCGTTTACTCAACTCTGGAAAATGCGGCTCCGGGAGAATACCGCCAGAAGCTGAGAGACCTTCTCGGAGCTTTCCTCTTCAAGGGAGAGGATGTGGACAAGAAAGTGGCGGTACTGAGCGGAGGGGAAAGGGCCCGCCTCGCAATGGCAAAGCTGATACTTAAGCCGTACAATCTTCTGGCACTTGACGAGCCTACAAACCATATGGACATCCAGAGCAAGGAAATCCTCAAGCAGGCTTTGCTGAAATATGACGGTACACTAATCATAGTGTCTCACGACCGAGACTTCCTCAACGGCCTGGTAGACAAGGCTTACGAATTCAGGGACAGAAAGGTTAAGGAGCATCTGGGAGGAATAGAAACTTATCTTGAACACCTCAGGAAAGACCTTCTTGCAGCACCTGCTCCTGTCAAGGAAGAGAAGAAAGCGGAAGAAAAGCCAGTCCAGATCAAGGACTCCCAACAGGCCAGGGCGGAAAGCAAGGAGGAGAGGCGCCGCAGAAAAGAGGTGGAAAAGCTGGAAAACGAAATCGCTGAGCTGGACTTCAAGATTGCAGATATTGAGCAGGCGCTCGCCACACCTGTCAGTGCGGAAGAAGTTGAAAGGCTCTCGAAGGAATACTCCCGCCTCAAGGATGAACGAGATTCCAAACTTGAAAAATGGATGGAAATCTCCTCCTAGGACTATCTGGCCCTTATAAGCGAAAGGATTGCGGCACAGGCCGTTGCCACATTCAAAGACTCTGATCCCTGACCGGCTTTCAGAACTTTTCCCTTTTTATCGTAAGACGGAATCAGTATGTGCCTGTCTTTGGGAATAAGACCTGAAACCTCTTTGGAAATGCCGAATGATTCGCTTCCCAGGACTACAAGGCCTCCAGCTCCAATACATTTATAAAAAGTATCTCCTACAGCCTCTCCGTCCAGGAATGTTCCGAAAACAGAAATTCCCTTTTCCTCCGCAATACGGATAACCTTATCCAGAGGAGTGTAACATACATTAACTCTGAAGATTGCACCCATTGTGGCCTGCACTGTCTTTGGGTTGTACAGTTCAACGCAATCCTCTGAACAGAAAACCGCGCAAACACCGAACCAGTCTGCAAGACGGATCATTGTGCCCAGGTTTCCAGGATCCTTCACCCCGTCAAGGACGAGATAAAGGCCTCCCTTTTCAATACTTATATCGCTGAAAGAAAGGTTCTTCTGCTTCAGAACAGCAAGGATAGGGGAAGGTGAGGAAAGAGAGGAAATACGTGCCATGTTTCCCTCTCCGATTTCTTCCCTTTTCCATACGCTCTCCACCTCGAAGCCGGAAGAAAGTGCCTCTTCCACCATCTTTTCGCCCTCTACTACAAATAAAGAGGACTCCGCTCTGAACTTCTTTTGCTGAAGAGAGCGTATCTCCTTGATTTTAGCGGATGTAAGACGGCTATCCATACTAGTATCCGAGTATCTTGAGCATGCTCTTGTAACTCTGTTCCTTGCTGAAGAGTTTTGTGGTATAGTCTCCGGTTGCGTCCTTGTCTATGATGACGTGCTTGGGAGCTGGGATCAGACAGTGCTGGATTCCTCCGTAACCGGCAATCGATTCCTGGTAAGCTCCGGTGTGGAAGAAACCGATGTAGAGTGGCTCCTCCTCCTTTCTTCCCTCGGTAATCGGGAGGAAGATGGCGTTAGAATGAGCCTCCGCATTGTAGTAATCTTCTGAATCACAAGTAAGTCCGCCGAGGAATACCCTCTGGTACTGATTTTCCCACTTGTTGATAGGAAGCATAATGAATCTCTTCTTGATACCCCAGATATCAGGAAGCGTAGTCATGAACGAACTGTCTATCATATACCATCTCTCGCGGTCGTTCTGCTGCTTTACGTCAAGTACCTGGAAAATTGTGGCTCCGCTTTCACCAACCGTAAAGCTACCAAACTCTGAGAATATCTGAGGCTCGGCGACACCTCTCTGGTTACAAATGGTCTTGATCTGGGAAATTACTTCCTCAGTCATGTATTCGTAATCATAATCATCCACAAGAGATGATTTGATAGGGAATCCTCCACCGATATTCAGGGAATCCAAATCAGGGCAAACAGCCTTCAGGTCGCAGTAAACGTTAACGCACTTGGACAGTTCGTTCCAATAGTAAGCGTTGTCCTTTATTCCGGTATTGATAAAGAAATGCAGCATTTTCAGCGAAAACTTGCTGCTCTTGGCAATCTTTGTCTTGTAGAACGGAACAATATCCGAATATCTTATACCCAGTCTGGAAGTATAGAACTCGAACTTCGGTTCCTCCTCGGAAGCTATGCGGATTCCTATGCTGGTAGGAGCGTTGACAGTCTTGTCAAGATCATCGAATTCGCTCATGTTGTCCAGGATCGGAATGATGTTCTTCCATCCGTCGTTGCACTTGGCTGCAATGTTCTCTATATAGGTGTCTCTCTTGTAGCCGTTGCAGACTATCACAATGTTCTTGTCTATAATTCCCTCATCATAAAGGGCATCCACAAGATTGAAATCGAATGCAGATGATGTCTCTAGATGGATGTCGTTCTTCAGTGCCTCCTGAAGGACAAATGCAAAATGGGAACTCTTGGTGCAGTAGCAATAATGATAGGAGCCTTTGTAATCTACCTTGGCCATTGCCACATTGAACATTCTCTTTGCTCTCTGGATCTGGCTCGATATCTTAGGGAGATAAGTGATTTTAAGAGGGGTCCCATACTGGTCTATCACGTCCATCATAGGAATATCGTGGAAGAAAAGGTTGCCGTCTTCTACCCTAAATTCGGCTTGCGGCCAGTCAAAAGTCTGTTCGACCAAATTGATGTACTTGTTCTTCATAATGCAAATCCAAGTAAGTTAGTTTGTCTGTTTTTAAGCAATCCGAGTGAGTCGGATTCGCTTTACAGTGCAAATATATTCATTATTGGCTTTATTTGTCAGTTTTTGAGTATTTTTGAAATTGATTATGAAAGTAAAAGCCCTTATATCTGTCTGCACGCTCTGTCTCGTTCTGCACGCCTGCAGTATGACCAAAGTCATTCCTGAAGGCCAGAGTCTGCTCACAGCCAATGAGATAGTATTTACTACTAGTAAACCGGACGAGCTAAGCGACCTGGCCAAATACATCAAGCAGACACCTAAGAAAGGAATTTTCGGTTACCAGTTCGGTGTTGCACTCTACAATACAGGCAAGGGCACTGGAAAGGGTTGGGACAAAATCGCCGAGAAAATGGGGAAAGCTCCTCTGATCTTCAACGAGGACCTGGTCGAGAGTTCTGTGAAGAATATGCTCAACCACATGAAGTTCAAGGGCTTTTATGATTCCAAGATCACTTCTTCCGTAAAGACTGAGAACAAAAAGACAAAGGTCACATATACTGTAACTCCCGGAAAACGGTATATAATTGACACTATTACATACACGATTCCTGATGTGGAAATGTATGATATAATGTCAGAGCACAGGGACGGAAGTCTGGTAAAACAGGGAGACTGGCTATCCGAGGACATTCTCGAGCAGGAGTCTGAAAGACTCGCCGAGATATTCAGAAACAGAGGATATTACGGGTTCGACAAAGGCTTTTTGTTTTTCACCGGAGACACCTTGGCACATAACGGCAAGAGCCATCTGGATATAGAGATAAGGGATTATCTGAGAAGCGGAAGCCCGAAGGATGCCAGGCCGCACAAGGTGTTCTCTTTCTCCGATGTGCTGGTTTCCACCAGAAGGAATTTCACCCAGGTGCGGACTGCCAGGACAGAAATGGATTCAGCCGCCACGGCAAGGAGAGACTCGCTTCTTATCGCATGGAGGAACCAGATAGATACTATCCCTTACGGTAATATCAAGGTAATAAGCTTCTCCCAGACCGGAAATCTGGTCAGGAAAAAAGTGCTCAACCGCCTAAATCTGATCAAACCGGGCGAGCAGTACGACGAGGATATCGTTGAAGCCACATATTCCAGATTCTCCAGTCTTAACCTTTTCTCCAGCGTTAATATCCAGCAACAGGAGGAAGACTCGTCCAAGGTGCAGACTTCCATCGTTCTGCAGGCTTCCAACGTCCAGGGTTTCAAAGTAGACCTTCAGGGAAGCACAAACGCGAACGGACTCTTGGGTATATCCCCGGCGATATCCTATTTCCACAAGAACGTGTTCAGGGGAGCGGAGGTGCTTACTGTCGGACTGATGGGAGATTTCCAGTTCAAGCTCCACAGCGATGTACACTCGACGGAAATCGGTATAAACACCACTCTGGACATCCCGCGCTTCCTGTTTGCACCTGGCAAATGGTTCCGCGGCAGGACAATACCTCATACGGAAATCAGCGTCTCCAACAGTTACCAGACCCGTCCGGAATACACGCGTAACATTCTTTCCAGCAGTTTCAACTACAACTGGAACATTAAGCGCAAGCTCTTCTGGAAAGTCGCTCCCATCCAGGCTAACATTGTAAGGATATTTGACATTGACTCCACATTCTACAGGAAGATCAGCGACCCATATCTGAAAAACAGCTTCAGCAACCACTTTGACATTGGAGTAGGGGCCAGCGTCTATTACATATCCGACCCTTCAATTAAACCGGTAAAGAACTTCTGGTATGTAAGATACGGCCTTGACCTTTCCGGTAATGCAATAAGTCTTCTCAACTCTTCCCTGAAGAAAAACGACAGGGGTGAAAGGCTGATATGGAAATCTCCGTATTCACAGTATTTCAGGATGGAACTCAGCGGCGTATATACATTAAAGTTCGGGGGAAACCCTAACCATATGCTGGCATTCAGGACATTGGGAGGAGTAGGCAAGGCATATGGCAACTCAAATATGCTGCCTCTGGAAAAGATGTTCTGGGGAGGTGGAGCCTACGACATGAGAGGATGGCAGCCAAGGACCCTTGGCCCTGGCTACGCTCCTAGAGACAGTGCTTTCCGTATTCCGAACCAGACGGGAGACATTAAACTGGAAGCCAATATGGAATACCGCTTCCCGATCATCTCCATGCTGAACGGCGCAGTTTTTTCCGATTTGGGGAATATCTGGACATTCGACCGCAAGAACAAGGAAACGGGAGAGGAGGTTGATCCAAAGGGAGTGTTCCGCACAAAGGATTTCTACAAGCATCTTGCTATGGATGTGGGACTTGGACTTAGACTTGACCTGGACTTCGCCATCATCCGTCTGGACCTTGGATTCAAAACATATAACCCGGCCACATCTCAATGGACGGGACCGGGCGAATGGTTCAAGAAGGATAACTTTGAGCTAAGTTTCGGTATCGGCTATCCTTTCTAGCGTTATTCGAATTCAAAATACCCGAAGAATTCAGGACGGTGATAATCCGGCCTTTCTGTTCCTACAGGATTCCAGGTAAGGTAATGGCGGTTCTGCATATCGTCTCCGCATTTGAAGACATTTCCGCGGGCAGTCCTTCCACTGAGAGTGGAAACATCCTTTCCCTGAAGAATCAGATCAAGGGGAACAGCAATTATCATATACCATTTGAATGGCTCAGAGTCGTTGGCAACCCTGGTGCCGAAGGCCTCGCCACCCAAAGAACTGTAACGCAGTATCCTGTCCATACGCTCCTTCCCGAAATGCTCTCTGCCCTGCTTTGACGGTCCATAGCCGACAATGCCACGTCCGATGCAGTTCATCTCGATGTTGTAGTAAACGCCGGTTTCCTCGTCCGGAAGGATAAAAAGCTCCATGCAGTCATCTGTCCAAGGACGTGCCCCCTCGTCAGTGGGGAAGGTGGCCCTGAGTTCGGTCTCTTCCACTTGATATCTTATGTAAAGATATGTATCCGAATACATTATCTTGAATGAAGCCTTAGGGGAATAGTCTCCGTTCCTGTCCGGCCAGTTGACAACATCAACATCATTGGAGACAATGGAGGAGAACTTTTCCTCAACCTCCTTCCAACAAGGATTCTGGCACTTAAAGCTGACATGGGCAATCTTGGCAAGTTTGATCATTTCCATCTTTGGTTTTGGTCTTGTCTGTCCGTATAAGAAATTTCCTGCCCCGCTCAGCAATAGGCCGAGCAAAGCAGGAAACATCATTTTCATAAATCTTGATTTCATCACCACTTGTATTTGACAAAGAGTTCTATCGCCTGGTACTCAGCCATTCCGAGTTTGTCGAACAATACGGCGGTATTGTGGTTTCTCTCCTCGGCCCTGAGCCAGAATTCCCTTGAGTCAGAACCAGGAAAGAGAGGATAGTCCTTCTGTGACTGGTGACGGAATATAGCGCTTCTCTTTATCTTTACTTCCTCCGGACTCAGCGGAACTGCCATTTCAGCCTCGGCGACATCCCACTCCTGCCATGCACCCCTGTACATCCAGATGCGGCAGTCCTTGAACCAAGGCTCGTCCTTGAGTTCCTCGCAGGCCTTGATAACAGCCTCGAAGCAAACCCTATGGGTGCCATGCGGATCCGAAAGGTCTCCGGCTGCAAATATCTGGTGAGGCTTGATTCTCTGGAGTAGCTTCTTGACTATATCTATATCTTTCTTTCCGAGAGGTTTCTTCTTTACACCACCGGTCTCGTAGAACGGAAGGGAGAGGAAGTTCACGTGGTCATCCGGGATGCCCAGATAACGGCAGGCGCTGCGGGCCTCGCCACGGCGGATATATGTCTTTATCCTGCGGACAATCAGAGGGTCTGCCTGGCCAGGATGCTTCTTTGCCAATTCCTTTTCTATCTTCTTGAACAGATCGTCGGCATACTTTGGATCTATGTCGAATATGTCCGCACTCTCCCTGATGAAGTCCAGATATCTGATAACATCGTGGTCGAATACAGCAATATTTCCGCTGGTCTGGTAAGCCACGTGAATATCGTGTCCGTGCTCGGCAAGACGTGCAAGGGTACCACCCATTGAAATGACATCGTCATCCGGGTGAGGGGAGAATACCACAACCCTCTTAGGGAATGGCAGAGCCCTTTCAGGACGAGTGGAGTCGTCTGTGTTCGGCTTTCCTCCCGGCCAACCGCTGATAGTGTGCTGAAGGTCGTTGAAAACCTTTATATTTATCTGGCTTGCAGGACCTTTCTCTGTAACAAGATCCGCCATTCCGTTGTCGTTATAGTCACGGTCCGTGAGCTTGAGGATTGGCTTGTTTAGCTTAAGGCAGAGCCAGAATACTGACTTGCGGATAAGATATGGCGTCCAGGTAACCTTGTCGGTGAGCCAAGGTGTCTCTATTCTTGTAAGGTTTACGGCTGCTGCCCTGTCAACTATGATGTGGGCGTTTCCGTGCTCCTGGAGATAGGAGGCAGGGACCATCTTGGTAACCTCTCCTTCAACTATCTTCTTGATTTTCGGAGCGCTGCCCTCTCCCCAGGCAAGATAGTATATCTTCTTGGCTTCCAGGATAGTGGCAATACCCATCGTGATTGCGTAGTAAGGAACATCATCCACGCCGAAGAATTCACTGGCGGCAGATACCCTGGTGGTGAAGTTAAGGTTTATCTTCCTTGTGCGGGAGTTGTAAGGGGAACCAGGCTCGTTCATTGCCATATTGCCGGTAATGACGATATCTATTCCGCCAGACTTCTCTATTTCCTTTTCGTAGTTCTGGCAGTATTCCTCCATATTGTCCCTCTTGGCACTGTCTATGAAATGGATGTTCTTTGCAGGAATATCCACATCGTCCAGAAGACATTCCTTCAAGAATCTGTAGTGGCTCTGCAATTCATTGCGGTCCAAAGGATAATAGTCGTCCATTCCGAATACTTCAATATTCTTGAAGCTCATTTTCTTCTCCTTTACCGCAGAGATAAAGTCGTCATAGACCTGCAGGCAGGCAGACGATGCGGCCAATGCCAGAACCAGGTTCTTTCCCTCTGCCGCCTTCTTCTTGGCCTGTACCATCACATCCCTGACGATAACTTTTGAGGCCTCCTTCTGCTGATTGAAAATCTTTACAGGCAGCTTCTCGTACCTTTTTGAAAAATCAGATGTCAAAAACATATTTTAAATCAGTTATTTACTGTTAATAGCGTTCATAGTCTTCCTTAGCTCAACAAGCTGTGCCAGGAGGCTGTCCATAAGGGCCAGGTTCAACATGTTGGCTCCATCGCTCTTGGCATTGGCAGGATCCGGATGCGTCTCCATAAAAAGTCCGTCGGCACCGGCTGCAATACCGGCACGCGCTATGTGTGGAATGAGCTCAGGCTCGCCTCCGGTAACTCCAGACGTCTGGTTCGGTTTCTGGAGAGAGTGGGTGACGTCCAGGACTACCGGACATCCGAATTTCTGCATCTTTGGTATGCTGCGGAAATCCACCACAAGATCCCCATAGCCGAACTGGCTGCCTCTTTCCGTAAGCATCACATTAGGGTTTCCACTGTCCTTGACTTTCTGCACTGCAAAAATCATAGCCTCTGGCGACAGGAACTGTCCCTTCTTGATATTCACCCACTTGCCAGTTGCCGCGGCAGCCTGCAGAAGTTCTGTCTGACGGCAGAGGAATGCAGGAATCTGCAATATGTCAATATCATAAGATGCCGCCATAGACGCTTCCTCAACACTGTGGACATCGGTGACAATGGCAACTCCCATTTCCTTCCTTATAGACTGTAAAAGAGCCAGGCCTTCCCTGTCCCCGATACCAGTGAAGGAAGTGATCTTGGAGCGGTTTGCCTTTTTGTATGATGCTTTGAAAATGAAAGGAATCTGATACTTTGAAGTGATTTCCTTAAGCCTTCTGGCTATTGACCAGGTTATTTCCTCGCCCTCGATAACGCAAGGACCGGCCATAAGGAAAAACATACCATTATTATAATCTGTAACCAGTTCCAAATTTTTCATCGTGCAAATGTATAAAAAATGGTCAGTATTTGTATTTCTCCCATAACAATTTCAAGCGCCTTCTGATCTCCTCCTCCGGCTTGTTGCCGGAAGGTTCGTAAATACGGGTTGAAGACACTTCTTCAGGAAGGAATTCCAGGTCTGCGAAATTGCCTTCATACTCGTGCGCGTATTTGTAACCCTGATGATATCCCAGCTCCTTCATAAGACGGGTAGGGGCGTTTCTCAGATGGAGAGGGACACTAAGGTCTCCGCTTTGCTCGACAAGGCCCAGTGCAGTATCTATAGCCATATAGGCTGAGTTGCTCTTAGGGCTGGTTGCCAAATAGATAGCGCATTCAGACAAAGGAATCCTTCCTTCCGGCATACCTATCTGCTGCACAGCCGCAAATGTGCTCTGTGCCAGCAGCAGCGCATTAGGGTTAGCAAGTCCTATATCCTCTGCTGCGAGGATTACCATACGCCGGGCAATGAAGAGGGGATCCTCCCCGCCCTTAATCATACGCGCAAGCCAATAAACAGCCGCATTCGGATCCGAGCCCCTGAGACTCTTAATGAAAGCGGAAATGATATCGTAATGCTGCTCGCCGTTCTTGTCATACAGGGCCATATTCTCCTGGAGGCGCTCCTTTACAATAACATTTGTAATCTCGATGCTCTCCCCCTCAGGGAAACTGCCGACAATAATCTCCAGGACATTAAGGAGTTTGCGGGCATCTCCGCCGCTGTAGCGGAAGAGGGCTTCTTTCTCGGCGACAGTGATTTTCCTCGCGGAGAGGTAGGGGTCCTTCTCCAGCGCCCTGCCAAGCAAGGTGTCCAGATTCTCAACGCTGAGTTCCTTCAGGACAAATACCTGGCAACGGGACAGAAGCGGGCTGATCACCTCAAAGGAAGGGTTTTCGGTAGTCGCGCCTATAAGGATTATAGTCCCGTCCTCAACTGCCCCGAGAAGCGCATCCTGCTGGCCTTTGTTGAAGCGGTGGATCTCGTCGATGAATAAAATAGGGGTCTTGGAATTGAAAAGGTTCTTGTCCTTTGCCTTGGCGATTACCTCTCTGACATCCCTAACACCTGAACTTACGGCAGAAAGCGTGTAGAAACTGCGGTCCAGCTGTTTGGATATGATGTTCGCCAGCGTGGTCTTTCCTACGCCTGGAGGCCCCCAGAGAATGAAAGACGACAGATTGCCGCTTTCTATCATATTGCGCAACACGCTGCCTTTGCCCACAAGGTGTTCCTGTCCCACATATTCATCGAGGGAAGAAGGCCTTATCCTTTCCGCAAGCGGTATCTTGACGTCTGTATTCATCGCCGGTTTATTTGTCCGTCGCAAATTTAATCAAAAAGACTATCTTTGAAGAAAGATTGTACCGCATATAATGGAAGAGAACAAAAACATCGGCTCCAGAATCATGAAATACTTTTCAATGAAGGGTTTTCTTACGGATAAAAGTGACGTCGTCAACAGAATAAACGACGGCATTACTTTCCGTGGCCCTTATCTCTGGGTGTTGGTTTTTGCCATTCTTCTGGCCTCACTTGGCCTGAATGTCAACTCCACCGCTGTCATAATTGGCGCCATGCTCATTTCGCCGATTATGGGTCCTATAATAGGTATGGGCTACTCGGTGGGAACCAGCGACTTTGAACTTCTGAAGACCAGTCTGAAAAACTATGCGGTTGCAACTCTCATAAGCCTTATAACCGCCACCGTCTACTTTACTCTTACGCCATATCACGGTGCTCAGAGTGAACTGCTTGCTAGAACGTCACCAACACTTTACGACGTGCTTATAGCTCTGTTCGGCGGAGCTGCGGGTATTGTAGCCATAGCTTCAAAAGACAAGGGAAACATACTGCCTGGAGTTGCAATCGCAACCGCTTTGATGCCTCCTTTGTGCACGGCAGGATTTGGAATCGCCAGCCTTAACCTCAAGTATTTCCTTGGAGCATTCTTCCTATACTTCATCAATACGGTATTCATCGCACTCGCAACATACCTGGGCGTAAGGGCTATGCGTTTCCGCCACGTGGCAACCCTGGAAGACAGCAGTTTCCGCCGGGTCAGGGTTTACCTTATGGCTATTGTCCTTGCCACAATGATTCCTGCAGCAATACTTACGATCAATATCATAAGGGATAGTTTCTTCGCATCAGACCTTCAGCATTTCATAAGTAACGAGATGGGATATACCGGAAGCCAGATTGTTTCACAGAACGTAGACAAGGAGCAAAAGGTACTTACTCTGGCTGCTGTAGGAAGAGAAATCCCGGATTCTAAGATCGCTGAGGCAAAAGACAAGATGCCCCTATACGGGTTAGGGGACTATACTCTGAATATCATCCAGGGTAACCTTACAGACAGCATCCTTTCCCTTAAAGGGTCTATATCCACATTCAACACAACCAAGGACGAGCTGAACGCGACAATAACACGTCAGAACGCGGAGATTTCAAATCTACAGGAGAGAATTTCCCAATTGACAAGATATGAGACTATTTCAAAGCAAATGATTGATGAGCTCCAAACTCTGTATCCTCAGATAAATACTCTGAGTCTCTCTCCGACAATTGAAACTGGAAAAGACACGAATGACATTTCAAGTTATGTAACTGCTCAGATCATACTGAAAGATAAATCAGAAATTCCGGCAAATGAAATTGACAGATTGAGAGAATTCCTGAAAAAACGAGTTGATGCGGACTCTTTGGTATTAATTTTGAGATAGGGTAAACCAACAATTGAAGGAATATTTCTATTTAACATAATATAAATTGTCTGACAAATTTAACACATCTTACTGAAATGGCAAAGACAACTAAAAAAGCAGCTCCTAAGAAAGCCGCTGCTCCTAAACTGAAACTTGACAAGCCGGCTATCCTTGTTGTGGATATGCTCAACGATTTCGTTACCGGCGCACTGGGATGCGACCGTGCAAAAGCAATTGTTCCTGCTACCGCCAAGCTTTGCGAGGCAGCACGCAAGAAAGGTGTTCCTGTAATTTTCTGCAACGACTGCCACATCAAGGGCATCGACCTTGAGCTCAAACTCTGGGGAGACCACGCTATCAAGGGAACCAAGGGTGCCGAGGTTATTCCTGAACTCAAGCTCTGCGACAAGGATTATGTGGTTCCAAAGAGACGCTACAGCGGATTCTTCCAGACTGATCTGGATATCCTTCTGAAAGAACTTGGCGTTAAGACCGTTATTATGACCGGACTTCATGCCCATATGTGCGTAAGGCACACATCTGCAGACGCTTATTGCCTTGGTTACAATGTAGTTGTAGCAAAGGAGGCAACCGATTCCTTCACTGAGGAAGACTACAAGATCGGTATCGCATACCTGAAGACATGCTACGGCGCAGACGCCTATAGCAACAAGGAACTGATTGCAGCTTTCTAGTATGAGCCGCAAACGGAATAAAGATAGACAAATAATTGAAAATGTGAGCATTGAGGCCGTTGCCGCTGAAGGCAATGGCCTTGCTCATATAGACGGCAAGGTACTGTTCGTGCCAAAATGCGTTCCGGGAGACATCGTGGACGTGCAGATTACACGCTCCCGAAAGGGCTTCATGCAGGGAAATCCGATAAGGCTGGTCAAGGAGTCCCCGATCCGCCAGAAGCCGTTCTGCCCTCATTACGGAATTTGCGGAGGCTGCACCTGGCAGGCTCTCCCTTATGACAAGCAGCTGGAATTCAAGCAGCAGCAGGTCATTGACCAGTTGACCAGGATAGGACACCTGACCCTCCCCCCTATCTCCCCCATTCTCGGCTCCGAGCGCACGATGGACTACCGCAACAAGCTGGAATTCACATTTTCGGACAGGCGCTGGCTGTTCAACGACGAGAGGCTGAATCCGGACGGAACAGAAAAGGTTTTTACCCCGGAAGAACTCCTCGGACTAGGATTCCATATACCGGGAATGTTCAGCAAAGTTTTGGATATCAAGGAATGCCGCCTTCAGAAAGAGCCGTCCAACGCCATAAGGCTCTTCGCCAGGAAATATGCTGTTGAGCACGGACTGGGATTCTTCGACCTCTACAACCATACGGGACTGCTCAGAAACATTGTAATCCGTTCCACCGAGGACGGCCAGTTCGGCATCAACCTGGTTATAGGAGCCTCCGGAATCGGTGAGAAACCTTCCAAAAAGCAGATGCAGGATGCCGGGAATATGGTAAAGGCCATCTGCACGGAATTCCCTCAGGTCACATCTGCCTACCTTACCGTAAACAGCAAGGCCAACGACAGTTACGACGGCTGCCCTATCTACCATATCCAGGGAAACGAGTTCCTCGTGGAGAAAATGGAAGACATTTCTTTCCGGATCGGACCGAAGTCTTTCTACCAGACAAATTCCCTCCAGGCCTACCGCCTCTACTCGGTGGTAAGGGATTTCGCCGCCCTCAAGGGAGATGAAGTCCTCTATGACCTCTACACGGGAACAGGCACAATCGCCCTTTTCCTTGCCCGTAAGGTCAAGAAAGTCATAGGCGTGGAATATGTGGAAGAAGCTGTCGCCGACGCAAGGATTAATGCAAGGGACAACGGCATTGCCAACGCTGAATTCTTTGCCGGAGACATGAAAGATGTGCTCAATGACAATTTCATCAAAAAGCACCGGAAGCCTGATGTCATAGTCCTGGATCCTCCTAGAGCAGGCATCCATCCTTCTGTAGCCCAGGTGATTCTGAAGGCATCCCCTAACCGCATCGTATATGTGAGCTGCAACCCTGCCAGCCAGGCCAGAGACCTGGAAGTCCTCTGCCGGGACTATACAATACTCAAGGTGCAGCCTGTGGATATGTTCCCTCATACCCAGCACGTGGAAAATGTTGTCCTGCTGGAAAGGAACAAATAATTTTTGTTAAATTTGTGAAAACTCATCTTAAAAAAACATAATTATGTCTTTAATCAGCGATTTGATTTCAAAGCAGGTTAATTCTGCAACCGGAGGAATCGAGATTCCTTCCGACATTAAGAGCCAGGTTCTCGGAGGCCTCGGCGAATCCATCCTCGGCAGCCTTACCCAGACCGCTGCAAAACAGGGCGGAACTGACCTCATCACAGACCTTCTCACAGGCAAGACCAGCGCAGCCAGCAGCCCTATCACCGCTTTGGCAGGAAGTCTGTTCTCCACCAACATTCTCAGCAAGCTGAACCTTGGCGGAGGATTGGCAAAATCTCTCACGGGCCTGATTCCTAACATCTTGGGAGGCCTCAAGGGCTTCATCAAGGACCAGGACGGCGACGGTGACATCGATCTGAAAGACATCATGCTCTCAATCACCGGCGGCGGCAACGCAAACGCAGGAGGAGGCCTGGGCAGCATCATCGGCGCTGCAACCAGCATCCTCGGAAGCCTTATGGGTGACAAGAAGTAGAATTGTTAACCTGTCAGAAAAGAAGGGATGGCCTCAGGTCATCCCTTTTTATTATCTTTACAAGGCAATACAGTATATATGGCAGACGAAAAGATTATATTCTCGATGAACGGTGTGGGCAAAATCCTGCCACACAATAACAAAGTAATTCTCAAGGACATATACCTGTCGTTCTTCTATGGAGCCAAGATTGGCATCATAGGCCTTAACGGCAGCGGAAAATCCACTCTGCTCAAGATTATCGCAGGCGTGGAGAAATCCTATCAGGGAGAGGTTGTATGGGCTCCCGGATACAGCGTAGGCTATCTGGAGCAGGAACCTCAGATGGATCAGGACAAGACCGTAATAGAGGTTGTCCAGGAAGGAGTCCAGGAGGTAATGGACCTTCTCAACGAGTTCAACGAGATATCAGCCAAGTTCTGCGAGCCGATGGATGATGACGAGATGAACCGCCTGATGGAACGCCAGGGAGAGCTTACTGAGAAGATAGAGCATTGCGGCGGATGGGAGATAGATTCCAAGCTGGAAAGGGCTATGGACGCCCTGCAGTGTCCCCCATCGGATGCCAAGGTATCTACCCTATCCGGTGGAGAGAGAAGAAGGGTTGCCCTGTGCCGTCTGCTTCTAAGACAGCCGGATGTCCTTCTCCTCGACGAGCCTACCAATCACCTTGATACAGAAAGTATTCTCTGGCTGGAAGCCCATCTGAGACAATATAAGGGAACTGTAATTGCCGTTACCCACGACCGTTATTTCCTGGATAACGTGGCCGGATGGATCCTTGAGCTTGACCGCGGAGAAGGAATCCCTTGGAAGGGCAACTACTCCTCCTGGCTGGACCAGAAGACCAAGCGTCTGGAGATGGAGGAAAAGACAGAGAGCAAGCGCAGAAAGACTCTCCAGAGAGAGCTGGAGTGGGTGCGTATGGCGCCTAAGGCCCGCCAGGCAAAGCAGAAAGCCCGTCTGGGTGCATATGAGAAACTGGCTTCCCAGGATTCCAAAGAGAAAGAGGCAAATCTGGAAATCTACATTCCTAACGGCCCTCATCTTGGAAACAAGGTCATTGAGTTCCACGATGTGAGCAAATCATTTGGAGACAAGCTTCTGTTCGAGCATCTGACGTTCAGTCTCCCACCTGCAGGCATAGTCGGTGTCATTGGTCCTAACGGAGCCGGCAAGACCACCCTGTTCCGCCTGATTATGGGAATCGAGCAGCCGGACAGCGGAACCATAGAAATCGGAGACACCGTTAAGATATCTTACGTGGATCAGCAGCACAAGAGCATAGATCCGGACAAGACTGTATATGAGACTATTGCAGGTGATTCCGAATGGGTTCGCCTGGGCGGAAGGGACATCAACGCGCGTGGATGGGTTTCCCGTTTCAACTTCAGCGGTGCGGACCAGGAAAAGCTCTGCGGCATTCTCTCCGGTGGAGAGAGAAACCGCCTCCACCTGGCCCTGACTCTCAAGGACGAGGGTAACGTCCTCCTTCTCGACGAGCCTACCAACGACGTGGATGTCAACACCATCCGCGCCCTTGAGGAAGGTCTGGACAGCTTTGCCGGCTGCGTGGTTGTTGTCAGCCACGACCGCTGGTTCCTTGACAGGATTGCAACCCACATCCTCGCTTTCGAGGGAGACAGCCAGGTTGTGTTCTTCGAGGGCAACTACCAGGAATACGAGGAAAACCGCAAGATGAGACTTGGAAACGCAGAGCCTAAGCGCTTCAAGTATAAAAAGCTGATGGAATGACACATATAACGGACAAGGCAGAAAACATCGTAGCTCCCGCAACCATTCCAGGCAGTGGAGCTGTAGGCATCATCCGTCTTTCAGGACCGGATGTGATAACCATTGCGGATTCCATCTTGGCAATAGCATCCCACACAAGGGGGAAGCGCCCTACCCTCAAATCCACGGATTCCTATAAGATGCGCTTTGCACGCATTTCAGATATCGACGAAGTGCTGGCTGTTCCTTTCCGCGCTCCCAACTCCTACACCGGAGAAAACTGCGTGGAAATCTACTGCCACGCTTCCTCCTTCATTATGGGCAAAATACAGATGATGCTCATTGAATCGGCCAAAGCGCTTTTCAAGAACAAGACAATCTCTTCCCCTCTCCGCATCGCAGAGGCAGGGGAATTCACCAAGCGCGCTTTCCTAAACGGCAAGATGGATCTTGCACAGGCAGAGGCTGTTGCAGATCTCATTGCATCTGAGACCGAGGCATCCCACTCCATCGCCATGAACCAGATGAGAGGCGGCTTCTCCCAGGAACTCAGAGACCTCCGGGAATCCCTTCTCAACCTTTGCTCCCTTATGGAGCTTGAACTTGATTTCAGCGAGGAAGATGTGGAGTTTGCAGACCGAAGCAAGTTAAAATCCCTGCTCACTGCAACTCACACGAAAATCAAGGCATTGGCGGATTCATTCTCACTTGGCAACGCCATCAAGAACGGCATTCCGGTTGCCATTGTGGGAGCCGTCAACACGGGCAAGAGCACACTGCTTAACCTCATTATCGGCGAAGAAAGGGCCATCGTTTCCCCTATCCAGGGCACAACCCGTGACACCATAGAAGACACCGTCAACATCGGCGGCACTCTCTTCCGTTTCATAGACACCGCCGGCATAAGGAACACCACCCAGACTATTGAGATAATGGGAATTGAGCGCACCTGGCAAAAACTCATGGAAAGTTCTGTGGTCATCCTCATGCTGGACTGCACAAGGGAAGATTCCTTTTCCCCTTCCATAAAAACTATCGCCGGGAAAACAGACAGAAAACGCCAGAAACTCATTATCCTTGCCAACAAACTGGATAAGGTAAAGGCTACAAAAGAAGAGATTGAATCCGCTATCAAATCTATCTGCAAGAAGCTAAAGATCAGCGATGTAACTATCCACGCCCTTTCTCTCAAGAAAGACAGGGAAGTATCAAAAACAATAATCGGTGACACTCTAAAGAAACTCGGAAAGGGCTTCCTTTCCAACCTCCAGGGCAAGACCTACGTCACCAATCTCCGCCATTATCAGGCCCTCAAGGACGCTCAGTCATCGATAGAAAGAGTAATCCAAGGTATTAGCTCCAAACTTCCTACAGACCTGTTAGCCCAGGATCTCAGGGAAGCTACCGACGACCTTGGCAGCATAATCGGAGAAATCTCCTCCCAGGATGTTCTCTCCCACATCTTCTCCCACTTCTGCATCGG
>JAFRRA010000002.1 GCA_017428325.1 Bacteroidales bacterium | reverse complement strand
TACAGATACAGATACAGATACAGATACAGGAATAGAAACCAGTAGAGCATATTTTCGTCGGCCAAAAGAGCAAAAGAAAGAAAATGAAAAATAAATTTAATTTTATACTGATTATTTCTTTTATGTCCACCTGTATTCTTTCTTCATGTAAGACGGCAATGCAAGTATCTCCTTATGGCGAGAATATACCTAAAGATATTGATCAATTAATCATTAGAATCAACAATTACAGAAAAGTTTCTTTTACTTTTGTTCGTGAGACAGAGTCCAGTTTACCATGGTTTTATGAAGGAGAAATATATGCTTGGCAAATTGAATATTGCTTAAATAATAAATTTAGTCCAAAGAATGTGATCACCAAAAACGGGCAGTTCTTCTCTCTTGAAAATAATGATATTGATGAGATACAAAGACTATATAAAGTATGGTGGAATAAGAACAAGAATTTGCCACTATATCTTATAAGAATCAAGAGAGTATTTGGGGATAATGCTTTTAATAATACGATATATGAATGGAAAAAATATCAGTAATTAGGACCATGCCGATAATATCGTAACGGTTGTCGCCTCCCCAATTCTTAATACAATGGCTTAATTAAACGGACACGATACACAAGGTTTCGAGAAGTCTACCATATTTACTATTGATGTACAGGCCGTAGAAGGTCTGCAACCGTTTTCACGGGATTGAAAGTTGATATCGGAACTTCCACAAAAATTGTTTTCCAGCGGCTCATGCTGCCATTCCACAATCCCGGGAGTTCCGTATATTTTGCCTTGCGGCCTGCAAAAGTCTTCTCTACGCTCAGGCCTGTGGCCGGATCTGTAAACTGCTGAAGGTCAAATTTATCGCCTTTGCTGTCTTTGATGCAGCAAACAATGTCTACTGGGTTGAAATGGGTTGAGTTCTTCATCAGGGACTTGTCTTCTATCTGGACGCTTTCCAGAATCTGGAGAGAAGTTGAGCCATCTTTTTCTCTGCAAATGAAAGGTCCGCCGCCAGGTTCACCCTCGTTCTTAACCATACCGCAAACTCTTATAGGGCGGTCGAGTTTATCTCCAATGGTGTTTTTTATCTGGATAGACATTCCCAGAAGAATCTTCTTCCATTTGACAGTATCATCTAGGAACGGTTCCTTTACAACATTGTCTATGTTCTTAATAAAGATGAAATCCTCATCGCAGAGATTAAGGTTCTTAAGGAGAGCGCCGTGTCCGGCAGGGCGGGTCAGGACTGTGCCGTCTTCCTTTCGGAAAGGGTTGCCATTCTCATCGTATGCGGTAACGTCCGTTGCATGGTCCTGGGTTGTGAAAACAGCATCGTAATGGCAATTGTATCTGTTTTCGTAACCTGCCCAGAATTTATTGAAGAGGTTCTTGAAGTCTTCCAGATGTTCCTCGGAGACAGTGAAATGCAGTCTCACATTACCTTGTTTGTCCTTTGCATACATAGCCCCTTCCACAAGGTGTTCCTCCAGTGGAGTCCGGGTGAACATCCCGTATTTATGGAAAGGAAGAAGTCCCTTGGGAGTGGAAGCCAAAATGTCACGGTCAATGGTAAAATCTATCGGAGTCTTTGCCTTGAGTTCTTCCCTTAGGCGGTCTGCCTCCTCCCCTTTTTCATACAAAGGCTTGAACATCCTTGTAGCCGCACCGCTGGCCGGAGTGAACTTGCATAAAGTACCCTCAAAGGAATCGGCGATCTTCAGATATTCGGATTCCTGTTCTGGAGAGAGTCTTATGATTGTCCCGTCTTGAACGCTTGCGGCTTTTTCAATAATCAAACTCATGGCGATAGATATATTCTTTTCTAAGTATCTCGAAATCTTCAGGATGTGCCCTGAGGGCCTTGTCCATCTCTGCGATTGGGAAGAACTGTTGAAGCTGGGAGTTGAGGTTTTTGTTTATGTCTAGATGATGCCTCTCGTCCTTTGCTTTGCAGGTATAGTCTTTAAGGGAATTGATGTGGGCATAGTCTGCAAAGGCTCTTACAACTGCATCCGTGGCGTTTTGCTTGCCTTCAACGGAGTAACCGGCAATATGCGGAGTTGCCAAAGCGGCTCTTTCCAGCATTTGTCTTGAAATCTTTGGTTCATTGTTCCAGACATCGCAGAGGAAAAGTCCGAGTTTCTTGGATTGCAGTAAGGCATCATCGTTAATGACTCCTCCTCTGGAAGCGTTTACAAGATGAGCGCCTTGTTTTATCAGGGAGAAGAACTTGTTTCCTGCAAGGCCTTTTGTGGTGCTGTCAAGCGGAGTGTGAAGAGTGATAATGTCTGAATTCTCCAGAACATCCTCTAATGAGTAATAATCCAGGGTAATTCCCTGGGCCTGCTTCGGAGGGTCGTTCCTCATTACTTTGAATCCCAATGCAAGGCATAAGCGGGCAACTTTCTCACCGACGTTTCCTGCTCCAATTATTCCAACCGTGAGTTTCTCTCTTTCTTTCCTGCTTTCCGGAAGGATTCCAGTCTGGGCAAGAGCAGTAAGAAAATACTGCATAACCGCGGAACTGTTGCATCCAGGAGCATTTGCTACGCAAATTGAATTTGCGCGACAAAATTCCTCATCTATATGGTCTTTGCCTATTGTCGCAGAGGCTATAAATTTGACATTGTGTCCTTCCAGAAGAGCCTTATTGCACTTTGTCCTCGTTCTGATGAACAGGAATTTTTCCTGTCTTCCGGCTTTTTTCATCGCGGAGGAGAAATCCTCACCCGGGGCATAGATAACCTCAGCGTATGGCTCAAGGACGCCTTTAATATAAGGAATGGCATTATCAACAATGGCTATCATCTCAGGACAAGGTTTTTGACAAAAGCTCCGCCAAGACTGTTGTTCAGTATGTATATGATCTGGTTCTTGCGTCTTGAAAGCATTGACCTTACGATTGATGAACTCAGGTTGACATACAGGGTGCCGTCCCTGAAGAAACGGGAAGAAGTGGCGCTTACGATGTTCTTGTCCATTTTCTCGTCCCAGCAGCGTACAACCCTGGCACCAAGGATGCCCTGGCTTCTGCCAAGGTCATTCATATACTCTTTAAGTATATCTCCGAGCAGCTGGCTTCCCTGTCTTTTCATAACTCTGAAATCTTTCCCTGTGAAACCTCGAAATTGCGGCAGCTGCCTCCTACCTTCTCCACAAGGGCGTCCATGCGCACCTTGTTGCTGTCTGTAATGAATATCTGCCCGAAGTCCTCTCCTGACACCATCTGAAGCAGGTTTTCAACCCTGGCCATATCCAGTTTGTCAAACACGTCGTCCAAAAGCAGGATTGGCTTTGTGCCCTTGCACCCTTCCTTCATTATGCCGTATTGGGCCACTTTCAGGGCAATCTGGAAACACTTCTGCTGGCCCTGGCTGGCGCAGCGTTTCAGAAGATGGAAGCCCTCGCCGCCGGTCTCCATCTCGAATGCAATGTCATCCCTGTGGACGCCTCCGGTAGTGAATCCCATTATCCTGTCCCTCTCAAGATTCTTTTCCAGTATCTCCTCAAGAGGGTGTTTCTGGAGTTCAGACTGATAAACCAGGCGGACTTTCTCCTTACCGCCGCTCAGGCAGCAGTAATGCTCCTGAACCCTATCCTGAAGAAGGGAACACAACTTCTGCCTGGCCTCGAATATATAGACTGCATTCTCGCACAGCTGGGCATCAAGCACGCCCAGAAGCTCTCCGGAAGGGTTCTCATCCTTTAGCAGACGGTTTCTCTGGGCAAGAGTCTTGTTATATCGCTGAGCCTTTTCCAGATAAAGGCGGTCCATCTGGCTAAGAAGGGAATTCAGGAACCTTCTCCTTTCCTCTGCAGACAGGTTTATCAGGTTCGAGTCTGAAGGGGATACCATAACAATTGGCAGAAGGCCGATATGGTCGGAAAGCCTTTTATAGGCCTTATCATTGCATTTGAGCGTCTTCCCCTCCCTGCTTCCGCCGTAAACCGCCAGGCCGATCTTGGAAATTGTGCCGTCATCCATAGGGTAATATCCCGCCAGGGCGGCTGAATCAGCCCCGTGCCTGATGGAGAACGAGTCCTGGAAATTGAAGAAACTCTTGGACATCGACAGGAAATACACCGCGTCCAGAATGTTTGTCTTGCCGCTGCCGTTTGCCCCGGAAATGCAGTTCAGACTGGGCGAGAAATTAAGGTCTGCCTCAGCGATGTTCTTGAAATCAGTTATGAGTATCCTGCTTAAAAACATATCGTTTAAAACTATTGCAAAATTAGAATATTTATCCGTAAATTTGCACTTCGCAAAAAATCTTAATAAAAATGGCTAAAATCAACAAAGAAAGCTCTGAGCCTAAGGCCAATGTTGCCGAGGCCCTGTCAAAGACAGAAATGTTCTTCGAGAAGAACAAGAAGACTATCGGATATGTGGTGGGAGGATTGGTAGTCCTGGCAGCCCTCATTTTCGTTTACCGTAACTTCATAGTGATCCCTAAGCAGAAGGAAGCCGTTAACCAGCTGTTTGTAGCTGAGCGCTATTTCAAGGCAGATTCCTTCAACCTGGCTCTCAATGGTGACGGAAACTCCCTCGGTCTTAGACAGATCATAGACAAATACGGAAAGAATGCCGGAATGGCCGCTTACTATGACGCAGGCGTATGCTGCCTCCGTCTCGGCGAGAATGACGAGGCTATCAGCTACCTCAAGAAGTTCTCCAGCAAGGACAGGATAATGGCCGCCAAGGCAAAATGCTGCATCGGTGACGCACTGGTAAACAAGGATGACATAAAGGGTGCAGTTTCCTGGTTCGAGGAAGCAGCCGAGCTCAGCGACAACATCTTCAGCGCCGGTTATCTGCTTAAAGCCGGCATCTGCTACGAGGAGCTTGGAGAATACGGAAAGGCTCTTGCGGCATATAACAAGGTCAAGGACGTTTACGCACAGTCCCCTGAAGGACAGGAAATAGACAAGTACATTTCAAGAGTCGAGGCTCTCGGTGCCAAATAAGTCATATTATGGGAAGAGCGTTTGAATTCAGAAAAGAGCGCAAGTTCAAGAGATGGGGCAACATGGCCCGCGTCTTCACCAGGCTTGGAAAGGAAATCACGATTGCAGCAAAGAACGGAGGTCCGGATCCTGACTACAACCCTACCCTGAGGACTATTATCCAGACGGCAAAGAGTGAAAACATGCCTAAGGAGAATATCGACAGGGCTATCAAGCGTGCTGTTGAAAAGGACCAGAGCGATTTCCAGGAAATAGTATATGAGGGCTACGGCCCTGGCGGAATCGCATATCTGATTGAGACTGCAACAGATAACCACACCCGTACCGTTGCCAACATCCGCAGCTACTTCAACAAGTACAACGGAACCCTCGGAACCAGCGGCAGCGTGGAGTTTATGTTCGAGCACAAATGCGTCTTCAAGATCAAGAGCGAGAAGGAACCTATAGATCTTGAGGAACTTGAACTTGAGCTCATCGACTACGGAGCAGACGAGGTCTTTGAAGAAGAGGACGACGAAGGAAACAAGACTGTAGTCATCTACGGAGCGTACAAATCCTTTGGAGAAATCCAGAAATATATAGAGGAGAAGGGATATACGATAGTCAGCGGAGGATTCGAGAGAATCCCTACCGTGGACCTGAAGAAACTCCCGGAAGAACAAAGGATAGAAAACGAGAAACTGATTGAAAAGATAGAGAATGACGAGGATGTCCAGAATGTCTACCACACTCTAGACCTCTCAGACTCACAATAAGGGATGATAGCCCCCGAAAAAGCCCCAAGCGGGCTTTTTCAGTTTATTGCAAGACTTTGTAAATATTAAACTATAAAAATTACTAATTATGGAATTAACTCATATAGAACATCTTGGGATTGCCGTTAAATCCTTGGAAGAGGCTATCCCCTATTACGAAGAAATGCTCGGTCTGAAGTGCTACTCAATCGAGGAGGTAAAGGACCAGAAGGTCAAGACCGCTTTCTTCAAGATCGGCCAGACAAAGCTCGAGCTTCTGGAAAGCACAGATCCAGAGGGAACAATCGCAAAGTTCATCGAGAAGAGAGGCGAGGGTATCCACCATATGGCTTTCTCCACCCCTTCAGTGCAGACCTGCCTGGACGAGCTTGAGGCTAAGGGCGTAAGGCTGATTGACAAGGCTCCTAGGAAGGGCGCCGAGGGACTCAACATAGCATTCCTTCATCCAAAATCAACCCACGGCGTTCTCACCGAGATCTGCGAGGATCCTAACAAGAAATAATCAAACAAATCAATAGACAGTTATGAGTCAGCAGCTCGAACAAGTTAAAGCGTTGATATCCCTAAGGGAAAAAGCGCGTCTGGGCGGCGGTCAGAAGAGAATCGACTCCCAGCACGAAAAAGGAAAATATACAGCCAGAGAAAGGATCACAATGTTGCTGGATCCGGGTAGCTTCGAGGAATTCGACATGTTCGTGACCCACCGTTGCACAAACTTCGGAATGGAGAAGAACCACGTCCTCGGCGATGGCGTTGTAACCGGCTACGGTACAATAGGAGGAAGGCTCGTGTATGTTTTCGCCCAGGATTTCACCGTATTGGGAGGTTCCCTCAGCGAAACTTTCGCACAGAAGATCTGCAAGGTAATGGATATCGCGATGAAGGTCGGCGCTCCTGTTATCGGAATCAACGACTCCGGTGGAGCACGTATCCAGGAAGGCGTAAACGCACTTGCAGGATATACTGAAATATTCCAGAGAAATATTCTTGCCAGTGGCGTAATCCCTCAGATTTCTGCCATTTTCGGTCCATGCGCCGGTGGTGCGGTTTATTCACCTGCACTTACTGACTTCAACGTCATGTCCAAGGGAAGCTATATGTTCCTTACCGGACCTAAGGTTGTAAAGAGCGTTCTCGGTGAGGACGTAACACAGGAAACCCTCGGTGGAGCAAGCGTTCACGCAAGCAAGTCCGGAGTGGCTCACTTCGCGGTGGACAACGAGGAAATCGGTATCCAGACTATAAAGGATCTGCTTTCATATCTTCCGCAGAACAATCTGGAAAAGACCCCTCTCGTTCCGACCAACGATCCTATCAACCGTATGGATGATGAACTGAACGATATAATTCCGGACAATCCTAACAAGCCGTACAACATGTATGACGTTATCCACCACATTGTTGACGACGGCAAGTTCCTGGAAGTCCACAAGGATTACGCAAAGAGCCTCATCGTAGGTTTCGCAAGATTCGACGGCATCGCAGTCGGAATCGTAGCCAACCAGCCTTCAGTCCTGGCAGGTGTGCTCGACTCCAACTCCAGCCGCAAGGGTGCAAGGTTCGTTCGCTTCTGCGACGCATTCAACATCCCTATCCTCACTCTCGAGGACGTGCCTGGCTTCCTCCCTGGAACCCAGCAGGAATACAACGGTATCATTCTCCACGGAGCAAAACTGCTCTACGCATTCGGAGAGGCTACAGTTCCAAAGATCACTGTTGTTCTGAGAAAGGCATATGGCGGTGCTTACTGCGTTATGAGCTCCAAGCATCTGAGAGGAGACATCAACTACGCATGGCCTAACGCCGAGATCGCCGTTATGGGTCCTAGCGGTGCCATCGAGATCCTCTACGGAAAGGAAATGAAGGAGGCTCAGGATGTCAACGCATTCAAGGCAGAGAAGGAGAAGGAATACAGGGATGCTTTCGCAAACCCTTACAATGCTGCAAAGTACGGTTATATCGACGACGTAATCGAGCCTCGCAACACAAGGTTCAGGGTTATCCGTGCACTGCATCAGCTGGAAAACAAGAGACTTAGCAATCCTGCAAAGAAACACGATAACCTTCCACTCTAAAGAAGAAAGTGATGAAGAAGATATTATCAATATTCACGTTGGCATGTCTGCTGCTCCTTTCTTCAAGGGCACTGGCCCAAAGCCCGGTGGATATCAGGATCAACGAAGTCCAGGTATCCAACCTGACCGGCGCCGAGGACGAGAATGGAGACAGATGCGGCTGGGTGGAACTGTTCAACACCGCCTATGGAATGGTGGACGTTGCCGGCTTCTATCTCACCGATGACAAGGCCAATCCTACCAAGTATATGATCCCGAAGGGGAACACTGCAACCCAGGTTCCTCTGAGGAAATACTTTATACTATATGCAGACGGCAATCCGAAGAAAGGTGTCTTCCATATGAATTTCACTCTTGACGGAGTAAAGAATCTCTATCTGTATTCAACTGATGGAGAGACTCTTATTGATGAGATTGAAATTCCTGAACTTGGCCCTGACCAGTCTTTCGGAAGATACATCGACGGTGCCGGAAAGCACGAGCCTGTGAACTGGAGCAAGCAGTCCGCTCGCAAGAACGCTGTGGACAGCAAGATCGCCGAGGACGGAGGTTTCTCTATCCTCAACCACCCTACTCCTGGCAGCACAAACATCACTACACAGGTTGAGACAAAGAGCGAGAAGATGGCCAAGATGGACCCTTGGGGAGGCATACTTGCAGTAACAGCAATGGGTGTAGTATTCCTTTGCCTTATAATCCTTTATCTGATCTTCCGCAGCATTGGCAAGCGTGCCATCCGCAAGCAGGAAGAAGAGAAGGCCGCAAAGAATGCCCCTGCACCTGCAGCAAAAGCCGCGGCAATACCTTCAGACGGAACTGTCAACGAGGAGATTATCGCTGCTATAGCAATTGCATGCCATCTTTACCAGAATGGTGTGGACAGCGGTGTCCACGATGTTGAGAGCAACGTTCTCACCTTCAACAAGGATCTTCTGCGCAACTCACCTTGGGGCGCCAGAACCCTCACACTAAAACAGGATCCCAGAATCTAAGAAACAAACAACAAGATAAATCATACAACCATGAAAGAATACAAGATCAAAGTCAACGGAAACGAGTACAAAGTTGAAATCGAAGAAGTAGGCGGAACCATCACCAACGTCAGCGCAGCTCCTGCACAGGCAGCCGCTCCGGCTCCAGGTCCTAAGCCTGCATCCGCACCTTCAGCCCCTGCATCTGCAGGCGGAGTTAAAGTCACTTCCCCACTTCCAGGAGTTATCCTCGACGTAGCTGTTAAGGAAGGCGACGCAGTAAAGAAGGGCGACAAGGTTATCGTTCTTGAAGCAATGAAGATGGAGAACGTCATCGAGGCAACTGCAGACGGAGTTATCAAGGAAATCAAGGTTAAGAAGACTGACTCCGTTCTCGAGGGAGACGTACTTGTTGTAATCGGTTAATTGTAGGATTATGATTCTGGAATCCAATCTTGTAGCCAACCTCAAGCAGTTCGTCCAGTATACCGGATTCGCCAACGCGACATTCGGCCATATCGTGATGATACTGATAGGTCTGGTTTTCATCTACCTGGCTATCAAGAAAGACTGGGAGCCGCTTCTGCTTATTCCTATCGGATTCGGCATGATTATCGGCAACATCCCTCTCTTCCCGGGTATGCAGGTGGGAATCTACGAGGACGGGTCCGTTCTCAACATCCTGTACCAGGGTGTAAGAAGAGGTTTCTATCCACCTCTAATCTTCCTCGGTATCGGTGCAATGACGGACTTTAGCGCCCTGATATCCAACCCTAAGCTCCTGCTTGTAGGCGCTGCCGCACAGTTCGGTATCTTTGCAGCTTACGCTGGAGCTCTTGCTCTTGGTTTCACTCCAGCCGAGGCCGGTGCAATCGGTATCATCGGAGGTGCAGACGGCCCTACCGCCATCTTCCTTTCCGGTAAACTTGCTCCGGACCTGATCGGTGCTATCTCAGTATCAGCCTACTCATACATGGCTTTGGTTCCTGTGATCCAGCCGCCTGTAATGAGACTGCTTACAACCAAGAAGGAGAGGCTTATCAGAATGGCAGCCCCAAGACCAGTTTCCCAGAAGGAGAAGATCATCTTCCCTATCGTGGGCTTCCTGATCACCGCTTTCATCGTTCCTTCAGGCATTCCTCTGCTCGGTATGCTGTTCTTCGGTAACCTGCTCAAGGAGAGCGGCGTAACCAGAAGACTCGCCGAGACTGCAAGAGGTCCTCTGAACGATATCGTGGTTATCCTCATCGGTATTACCGTAGGATGCTCAACCCAGGCAGACAAGTTCCTTCAGGGCAAGTCCATTATGATCTTCGGCCTCGGTGCCGCATCATTCATAGTTGCGACATTTGCCGGCGTACTCTTCTGCAAGATCCTGAACCTCTTCCTCAAGGAAGGCAAGAAGATCAATCCTCTTATCGGCAACTCTGGTGTTTCCGCTGTTCCAGACTCAGCGAGAGTCTCCTATGTGCAGGGTCTGAAATACGACCCTACCAACTTCCTGCTGATGCACGCCATGGGACCTAACGTAGCCGGTGTTATCGGAAGTGCCGTTGCCGCAGGTATCCTCCTTGGATTCCTCAGTTAACGGGCCGATTTATTGACTTATTCGAAAACGGGAGCTCAATGCTTCCGTTTTTGTTTTATTTACCTTCTTTTTATCGCGATAATTTCATAAATTTGTTGCTTTAACAGCAAATACTTTTTCTATATGCAGGATAAATTGCAACAACTGACAGAAAAGCTCTATAATGAGGGACTTGCAAAGGGAAAGCAGGAGGCCGAGTCTTTGCTCAAGAGCGCAAAGGAAGAATCAGAGAAGATACTCTCCGATGCCAGGGAAGAGTGCCGCCTTCTGAAGGAGAGGACTGAAAAGGAATGCTCCGATCTCCGCCTTAAGGCAGAGGGAGATATCAAGACCGCTTCCCGACAGGCCCTTTCCCAGATCAAGCAGGACATCGAGGGCGCTGTCAAGATGGAAGCCGTATCCGCTCCGGTTAAGGAAGCGCTTTCTTCTTCAGATTTCATGCAGGGTCTGATCAAGACCGTAGTTTCCGCATTTGGAGCAGGCAAGGATGCCACGTCCCTGGATCTTGTGCTCCCTGAGTCAATGAAAGAGAAGCTTTCCGGTTTCCTTAAGGGAGAACTTGCATCCTCCTTTGGCAAGGGACTGGACGTGAATTTCTCCAAAGACCTGGGCGCTGGCTTCAGGATCAGCCAGAAGGGCAGCGGATATTTCATCGATTTCACCGATGATTCATTCGAGAAAATCATTGCCGAGTACATAAGGCCAAAAACCAGAAAACTGATATTCGGTGAATAATTATCACTACATAATAGCCTCACTTCCAGTGCTGACGAAGGGCGGGGAAGACCGCTCTTTCAACCTTGCGAAGATCAGGGAGGAGATTCTTGCCCAGTGTTCGGAAAAGGACTGCCAGGCAATTGACTTCTTCTGCCGCATTTTTGAAGGCGGGAATCTGGACAAGGATTTCTATCTGAAAGCCCAAGGCAGCCAGAGCCGTCTTACAAGGCTCTACAGCAAACTTGACCGCCAGATAAGGAATATGACTGTTGCTTCGGCGGCCAAAGTTCTCTATTCTCCCGAGCAGGCGGAGGAATTGACACAGAAATATCAGATTGAGATTTCTCCCGACCCTTACGGAGACTACATTGAGCCTTCTGATACGGAAGCTGATCTTCTGGCCACAGACCGACAGGCTCTGACATCCATATTCTCAGAAGAGAACATTGTCTCAAAGGAAAAGAGGCTTGACGAATTCAAGTGGGACAAGATCAACTCATTCACTACCCTGGACTTCTTCAACATAGACTGCATACTCGCGTTCCTGGCAAAGGGACATCTTGTATCGCGATGGCTGAAACTTGATGCCGGAGAAGGCAAACACCTCTTCCGCAAGCTTGTAGCCGAAGTCAGGGGAACTTTTGACAAAAACAAATTGAAATACACCATAGATGAAAACAACGGGTAAAGTAACCGGTATTGTTTCCAACCTCGTTACCGTGGAGGTTGACGGGCCTGTGGCACAGAACGAACTGTGCTATATAGACCTGGACGGAGTACGCCTCATGGCGGAAGTCATCAAGGTAAACGGGAATAACGCGTCTGTGCAGGTATATGAGAGCACCCGCGGACTGAAGGTCGGATGCAATGTGGAATTTGAAGGCAAGATGCTGGAGGTAACTCTCGGACCTGGCCTTCTGTCAAGCAATTACGACGGTCTTCAGGACAATCTTGCAACAATGCAGGAGGTATTCCTCAAGAGAGGAGAATACACTCCGGCGCTGGATTCCGCCAAGAAATGGGAGTTCACCCCTATCGCAAAGCCGGGTGACAAGGTAGTTGCCGCAGACTGGTTGGGAGAAGTCAAGGAAAGCTGGCTGCCTCACAAGATAATGGTACCGTTCGCCTTTGAAGGTAACTACACTGTCAAGGAGATTGTTCCTGCAGGAAACTACACGGTTGAAGACACAATTGCCGTTCTCACCGATTTCAAGGGCAACGATGTCAAAGTCACAATGCAGCAGAAATGGCCGGTAAAGGTTGCTATCGGGGGATTCAGGGAAAAGCCTCGCCCTTACAGGATTATGGAAACCGGTGTTCGTGCTATCGACACCTTCAACCCGATTGCTGAGGGAGGTACCGGTTTCATTCCGGGGCCGTTCGGATGCGGCAAGACCGTTATCCAGCACGCAATAGCAAAGCAGGCTGAAGCAGACGTGATCATTATGGCTGCCTGCGGAGAGCGTGCCAACGAGGTTGTTGAAATCTTCAAGGAATTCCCTGAGCTCATCGATTCCCGTACAGGAAGAAAGCTCATCGAGAGAACCACCATCATCTGCAACACATCCAATATGCCAGTTGCCGCCCGTGAGGCTTCAGTTTATACTGCAATGACTATCGGCGAGTATTACAGGGCTATGGGACTGAAGGTTCTGCTGCTTGCAGACTCTACTTCCCGCTGGGCTCAGGCACTGCGTGAAATGAGTAACCGTATGGAGGAACTTCCTGGAGCGGACGCCTTCCCTGTAGACCTTTCTTCCATCATCTCCAACTTCTATTCTAGAGCCGGCATCGTGGTGCTTAACAACGGCCAGACCGGATCTGTAACCTTCCTCGGAACAGTTTCCCCTGCCGGCGGAAACCTAAAGGAGCCTGTGACAGAGTCCACTAAGAAGTGCGCAAGATGCTTCTACGCTCTTAGCCAGAACCGCGCGGACAGCAAACGCTATCCGGCCATCGACCCTATCGATTCATATTCCAAGTATCTGGAATATCCTGAGATGGAAGAGTTCTTCGACCAGAAGATGGAGAAAGGATGGGTGGAAAAAGTGCTCAAGGCCAAGAACATAACCCTCAGGGGCAAGGAGGCCTACGACCAGATCAACATCCTCGGCGACGACGGCGTTCCTATGGAATACCATCTCCGCTACTGGAAGAGCGAACTGGTGGACTTCATCCTCCTGCAGCAGGACGCATTTGACAACATTGACTGCCAGACCCCGCTGGACAGGCAGCAGTATATGCTTGACCTTGTCCTGGATATCTGCGACAGGGACTACAAGTTCGAGAGATTCGAGAAATGCGTATCCTTCTTCAAGAATCTCATCAACATCATGAGACAGATGAACTTCTCCGAGTTCCACAGCGAGCAGTTCAACAAATACAAACAGCAACTTCTTAACACAGTAGATAATGTCCGCTAACGTTTTTCAAAGAATATACACCAAGTTGGAAGCCATTACAAAGGCAACCGTAACCCTCAGGGCTACAGGTGTATCCAACGACGAACTTGCAATGGTGGCCGGAAGGCTTGCCCAGGTCGTGAAGATCAAGAAGGACCTTGTGACGCTTCAGGTGTTCGCAGGAACGGAGGGCATTCCTACCAATGCCCAGGTTGAATTCTTCGGGGAACCGCCTGCACTGAATGTGGGCGAACAGCTCAGCGGACGATTCCTCAACGCCTACGGAGAGCCAATCGACGGCGGCCCTAAGATCGAGGGTGAAAGAAGATATATCGGAGGCCCAAGTGTCAACCCATACAAGAGGCAGCAGCCTAGCGAGCTGATTCCTACGGGAATCGCCGGAATCGACCTGAACAACACGCTGGTTTCAGGCCAGAAGATTCCGTTCTTCGCAGACCCTGACCAGCCATATAACCAGGTGATGGCAGACGTGGCCCTTAGAGCTGACGTGGACAAGATCATCCTCGGCGGTATGGGTCTTTCAAACGACGACTACCTCTATTTCCGCCAGAAATTCGAGGATGCCGGAGCACTGGACAAGATTATCTGCTTTATCAACACTACCGAGCAGCCTCCTGTAGAGCGTCTGCTGATTCCGGATATGGCCCTTACCGCAGCCGAGTACTTTGCCGTGGACAAGAACGAGAAAGTGCTTGTGCTTCTGACAGATATGACGCTTTACGCTGATGCACTCAGCATCGTGAGCAACCGTATGGACCAGATTCCATCCAAGGACTCAATGCCAGGTTCCCTGTATTCAGACCTTGCCAAGATTTACGAGAAGGCAGTGCAGCTCCCAACCGGCGGTTCCATCACCATCATCGCCGTAACCACGCTGAACGACGGAGACATCACTCACGCTATTCCGGACAACACCGGATACATCACCGAGGGCCAGCTCTATCTTAGGAAAGACACAGATACCGGAAAGATCATTGTAGATCCGTTCAGAAGCCTTTCCCGTCTGAAACAGCTGGTTATCAACAAGAAAACCAGAGAAGACCATAGCCAGGTAATGAACACTGGAGTCCGTCTTTTCGCAGATGCGGCAAATGCAAAGACCAAGCTGGAGAACGGATTCGATCTCAGCGACTACGATGTCCGCTGCCTCGAATACGCCAAGGAATATTCGACCCGTCTGCTCTCGATAGATGTCAACATCAAGATAGACGAGATGCTGGATACGGGCTGGATGCTGTTCAAGAAATATTTCAAGCCGGAAGAACTCGGCATCAAGCAGTCTTTGGTAGACAAGTACTGGAACAGATAACTTTATGGCAATAAAGTTTCAATATAACAAGACATCCCTGAACAACCTCAACAAGCAGCTGAAGGTCAGGCGGAACGCGCTCCCTACCCTGAAAAACAAGGAGAGCGCCCTCCGTATGGAGGTGAAATACGCCAAGGCCAGGAGCGAACAGCTGGACAGCGAGCTTGAAAAGGCTATACGCTCCTACGATTATGTGGCTCCGATGTGGAACGAGTTCGACAGAGGGCTGATTTCCGTAAGGGACGTAATGCTGAAGAGCGTGAAGGTGGCCGGCATCAAGACTCCTGCGGTTGAAGACATAGTGTTCGACATAAAGGAGTTCGACCTCTTCAACAGGCCTATGTGGTATTCAGATGGCGTGGCTATCCTCAAGCAGATGGCCACCCTGGGGATAGAATCCGAGGTATACAGGGAGAAGATGAGGATACTGGACTATTCCAGGAAAAAGACCACCCAGAAGGTGAACCTCTACGAGAAGGTGCAGATTCCTGGATATATGGAGGCAATCCGCAAGATCAAGAGGTATATGGAGGATGAGGAAAACCTTTCAAAGGCTTCCCAGAAGATTGTTAAACAGCGTCACGCGATAGAGGAGGAAGAGAATGATTAAGCAGATGACAAAATACAGCTTCGTGATATTCCACGAAGACACGCCGGCTTTCCTCGACACTCTGAAGCAGCTGGGGCTGATGGACATAACCCGTTCGTCAAAGCCTGCCACCGACAATTCAAGGAAGCTGTTTGACCAAATCCACCGCTATTCCGCCGCCCTCAAGGAACTCAAGAATGCGAAAAAGGAAGCCGGATCAAGAATCAATAATCTTCCCGAATGCGGACTCAGCGATGCGGAAGAGGTTGTAAACCGCTGCCACACTCTGACAGACGAGTGCAAGATCATAAAGTCTGAACTTGTACAGCTCGGCGACGAATACCGCGCCGCCCTTCCTTGGGGCGCATTCGGCAGCGATACAATCGCAAGGCTCAGGTCCCTGGGTCTTACTCCTTGCTTTGTAAGCCTTCCTGCAAAGAAGTTCGACGAATCCCTGAAAGAAAAATACGCCCTTGAAATCATATCGCAGACCCCGGACAAGGTGAATATGGTAATCCTGCTTTCTGGTGGAGAAAGGCTCAAGGGCAAGTTCAAGACAGTGGATCCGCCTAAGGAATCGGCTGATTCCCTGCAGAGGCGCATCGCCGAGAAAGAGGCGCTCCTTGAAGAGAAAAAGACTGAACTTGAGACACTTGTTCCTTGCATTGAGACTGTTGAAAGCAAGATTGAGGCCTTAAAGGCAGACGCTGAAGTCCTGCTTGCGGGTGAAAGCGGAATCAAGGCAGCGGAGAACACGATCGACGTTTTCACGGGCTTTGCTCCAAAGGAAAGCGATGCTGATATAGCCGCCGCCCTTGACAGCACTTCAGACGGAGTATACTGGACCGCTGAACCTGCAAAGGTTGAGGACAATCCTCCAATCGCCCTGAAGAACAACTGGTTCACCAGGATGTTCTCCGTCCTTACCGACATGTACGGAAGGCCTGCCTACAACGAATTCGACCCTACCCCATACATATCCGTGTTCTTCCTTTTGTTCTTTGCAATGTGTATGGGAGATGCAGGATATGGAATTCTCCTGATTATCATTGCCTTGCTTCTTCGCAAGTCTAAAGGTGCTGCCAAGTTCGCGCCTCTGGTCCTGACTCTCGGAATCGCCACCCTGGTAGTGGGATTCCTGCTGCATACGTTCTTCGGAATTGATATCTCGCAGGTCAGCTGGATACCTGAAGGAGCAAAGAAATTCATGATAACGGGAAAGATCGCAGGCTACGATGCCCAGATGGTCCTTGCCCTTGTGATTGGAGTTCTGCATATCTGCGTTGCGATGACTGTCAAGGCCGTTTATGCTGTCAGGAAAAAAGGATTCATGAACTCTCTCGGAACAATCGGATGGACACTGCTGATAGTCGGAGGAGTCATTGTAGGAGCGATAGCGCTTGGGGCAAACCTTGACAAATCTCTGGTCAAGATAATAGTTATAGTACTTGGAATAGTATCGGCGATAGGCATATTCCTTCTCAACGACCTTCACCGCAACCCGCTCAAGAACATTGGAAGCGGACTGTGGGAGACTTATAATACCGTAACAGGACTGCTCGGCGACGTACTCAGCTACATAAGGCTTTATGCACTGGGACTTGCCGGCGGAATGCTCGGAGCCGCTTTCAACCAGCTTGGTGGAATGGTGCTGCCGGAAGGTGGAGGATTCAGCATTATGTGGATATTCTTCATAATCATCGTGGTCTTCGGACACGTGCTGAACCTTGCTATGTGCTGCCTTGGAGCGTTTGTGCATCCACTCAGGCTCAACTTCCTGGAATTCTTCAAGAACAGCGGCTACGAGGGAAGCGGAAAGACTTATAAACCATTGACAACAAATAAATAATAACAATTTAAAATAACAATTATGATTAACGTAATTCTCGGTTATCTGGGCCTCGGCCTTATGTTGGGTCTGGCCGGAGTAGGAAGCAGTATCGGCACGACAATAGCCGGCAATGCCGCAGAAGGCGCATTGAAAGTAAATCCTGAGAAGTCAGGAAACTATATGGTGCTCTCCGCACTGCCAGCAACTCAGGGTATCTACGGATTCGTGGCATTCCTGGTTTGGCTTTCAAAGGATTTCGCTGTTGACGGAGCAAAACTCTTCGGAGTAGGAATCAGTGTCGGAATCGTTTGTCTTCTTTCCGCAATCCGCCAGGGCAAGGTCTGCGCTAACGGTATCGTAGGCGTTTCTCAGGGACACGACGTTTTCACCAACACGCTCATCTACGCCGCACTTCCTGAATTCTACGCAATCCTCGGACTCGTGGGCGCGCTTATGCTCAACTAATTATGACACTCATCAAGTCAATTTCAGGAATTAGGGGCACCATCGGAGGCAATATCGGTGATGCCCTTACTCCGATAGATGCAGTCAAGTTTACAGCCGCCTACTGCACCCGTCTGAGAAATCTCTATCCGGGAAAAAGGTGCAAGGTTGTTGTCGGAAGGGATGCCCGCCTTAGCGGCACTATGCTGCGCAACGTGGTTTGCGGAACGCTGATTTCCTGCGGTGTGGACGTTGTGGATGCCGGCCTGGCTTCCACCCCTACCACAGAGATGGCTGTTATCCTGGAAAAGGCAGACGGAGGAATCATCCTCACCGCTTCCCATAACCCGAGACAGTGGAACGCCCTCAAACTCCTCAACAGCAAGGGAGAATTCCTTACCGCCGAGGACGGCGCAAAGCTTCTGGAGTTCGCTGAGAAAGAGGATTTCTCTTTCGCCGATGTGGATGACCTCGGAAAAATCGTGGAAAAAGATTTCACCCTTGCTCACATTGAAGCCGTACTTGCAGATCCTCTTGTAGACAGGGAAGCCATCAGAAACGCCGGATTCAAGGCCGTTCTGGACGCCATAAACTCTGTCGGAGGAATCACCATGCCTATCCTTCTGGAAAAACTTGGCGTGGAGTGCATTAAACTCAACTGCGAGCCAACCGGAGACTTTGCCCATAATCCGGAACCGCTTCCTGCAAACCTTACAGGTCTGTCAGATGCGGTAATTGAAAACAAGGCGGATATGGGAATCTCGGTGGATCCGGATGTGGACCGACTGGCATTCTTCTGCGAGGACGGAACTCCTTTCGGCGAGGAATACACGCTTGTCAGTGTGGCTTCCTATGTCCTGGAAAAGAATCCGGGCCCTACCGTTTCCAACCTTTCTTCCACAAGGGCACTCAGAGACGTTACTGAGGCTGCCGGCCAGCAGTATTACCCAGCCGCAGTCGGTGAAGTAAACGTTACCACCAAGATGCACGAGGTTGGGGCTGTGATTGGCGGAGAAGGAAACGGCGGAGTTATCTATCCAGCTCTCCATCACGGAAGGGACGCCTATATGGGTGTAGCCCTCTTCCTTTCCAACCTGGCTCACAAGAGGCTGAAAATGACGCAGCTCCGCGATTCCTATCCTCAGTATTTCATCTCGAAGAACAGGATTGAAGTATCCAATCCTGAACTCGTTGACAAGATTCTGGCTAAAGTGACAGAGGCATTTGCGGATTTCAACCCTCTTACCATTGACGGAGTAAAGATAGACTTTGAGGCTGACAGAAGTTGGGCCCAGATGAGAAAGTCCAACACCGAACCTATCATCCGCCTGTACTGCGAGGCTCCTACCCAGCATCAGGCTGAAGACCTCGCATCCAGGATCAAAGATCTTGCAAACTCCATTATAAACGGATAGCAAAATGTTCTCTTTCAGGACCTCAGACATTTTCAGGCAGGAAGATATCGTCCTCCACAAGGGGCGTATTATGGTTATATGCAACCAGTCCGCCTGGAATCCGGATACCCGGCAATATGTCTTTGAGGGCTTCTTCTCCAGAGGCAACCTGTCCTGCGTAATGGTACCGCCTTCAGACGGACTGGCAGACCATCCTCTGTCCGCTTCCGTTCCTTTCAACGCAATCAGCAAAGACAGCGAAGGCTATATGCGCTTCAGCGAGGATGACTTCGCTTCCACAGATGCGCTGGTGGTTGAACTTCAGGATGCCGGCTGCCGCTATTTCGACACTCCAAACCTGATTTATGCACTTTTCTCCTTCCTCTGCGACAGGGATGCGGATTTACCTGTCTATATAGTCGACAGGCCCAATCCGGGAGGAAGGCAGGTTGAAGGCACAGCTCTGAGGGCCGGATACAGGTCTCACAAGGGCATCGAGGGCATTCCACACAGATATGGAATGACAATCGGAGAACTTTCCTACTATCTATACGGAAGGCTTAGCGCCAGGTTCCCGCTCCACATAATCTCCTGCAAGGCTTCCCCTGTCGGGAAACTTGTTATGAGCTGGACCGTGCCGCTTTCCGAGGATTTCGGAAATTTCTTCACTCACGCTTTCTATAGCGGGCAATACCTGTGGAAAGGAACCAACATAACTCCGGGAGAAGGCACTGTACGTCCTTATGAACTCTTCGGTGCTCCTTTCATGGAAGGCACAAGACTCGACGACCACCCTCTGTTCATGGACGATGGAGTCTTTGCCCGCTGGGCATCGTTCACCCCTATGGGCGGAAGGTACAACAGGGAAAGATGTTTCGGATACCAGCTCCTCCTGACTCCTGAAAGCCAGTATAACTCTCTGGCACACTCCTTGCGTCTTATCCGCTGCGCCAAGGATTTCTCCCCTGCTTTCCGATTCCTTGAAAAGGAACCAGGCAAGGATTTGAGCCGCATCCAGATTCTTGTTGGAGACAAGGAACTGCTGGACTTCATAGAAGGAAAGGCAGACTGGGAAGAAACCAGGGAACACATAAAGCTCGAAGAGCAGAAATGGATTAAAAAGACCAGGAAAGACCTCCTCTATGAAGACGAGCCTCTTTTCAGGATAAAATAGAAAAAAGAAATGAATCCTGTACTTCAAGAAAAGAAATTCGCTCCGGCCGAGGGCCAGACAATAATAATAGAAGACGGACAGACAATGACCGTCAGGGGATCGATTGTGAAGACCTGCCTGCTACTGGTCCTTATGCTGGTAGCCGCCGCCTTCACCTGGAAAGTCACTTATGAGTCTATCAACCCGTCATCACCCATGTGGTATATGATCGGCGGATGCATCGGTGGCTTTATACTTGCCATGATTATATCCTTCTCCCCGAAGACGGCTCCTTATCTCTCTCCGTTATATGCTGCGGCAGAGGGACTTATGCTTGGCTGCATTTCAGCAATCTACAACCAGAGCGCCAATACGGCCACCGCAGAGGCGGCAGCCAACACCCAGGCCATAAGCAACATTATCTCCGGAGCCATCCTGCTTACGGTTATAACCGCCTTCGTAATGCTCCTGCTCTACCGTAGCGGAGCAGTCAAGGTAGACAACCGTTTCTACAGGATTATGAAAGTCGCCCTGGTATCCATTATGGTATTCTACCTTATAGGTATCGTGGTTATGCTATTCGGCGGAACCGAGGGCAAGTTCTACAGCCTGTTCTTCGGAAACAGCATCCTTGCCATAGTGATTAACATAGTAATCGTGGCAGTTGCCGCATTCTCCCTGATGATGGATTTTGACCTCATAGTCAAGGGCAGCCAGATGGGCGCTCCAAAGTATATGGAATGGTATGCCGCATTCGGCCTGATTGTCACTCTGGTGTGGCTTTACCTTGAGATTCTGAGGCTTCTGGCCAGATTTTCAAGCAGAAACTGAAGAAATTCGTCACAATATTTTGATATAACGGCAAAATCCGTATATTTGCACCCCGAATTAAAAATCATTTGCAAATGAAAAAGTCTATACATCCCGAAACCTACCGACTTGTAGCTTTCAAGGATATGTCTAACGAAGAGGTATTCATCACACGCAGCTGTGAGGCTACCAAGGAGACAATTGAAATAGACGGCCAGACCTACCCTTTGGTAAAGGTAGAAATCTCCAGCTCATCCCACCCGTTCTATACCGGTAAGATGAAGCTCGTTGATACAGCCGGCCGCGTTGACAAGTTCTACAGCCGTTACAAAAAGAAGTAACATCTGTAAAAGGTTGAAAATGGAGATAGTCGAGACGACTATCTCCATTTTTTTTTATTTTAATTACTTCTTTTTGTAACAATTTTCACCCCGCTCACTCAGTGAGCACCCCTCAAGGGGTATGCGGCACTTCGTGCCGGGCACTAAAGTGCCTTATTACCCACCACACATATTTTTTGTTAACTTTACATCTAATATGGAAAACCGGCGTGAGATAATAGGGAATATCAGGAAAATTGCAAGTGAGTGCAATGATCCTTCGCTGTTTGTGGAGGATCCCATTGCTTTTCCACGGCATTTCCTTAACCTGATAGAAGGCAATAGTTCCAATGATTCCTACCCTATTGCCCAAGGCTATAAGGTAACTCTCAAGGATGTTGAGATTGCGGCGGTTATAGCGGCTCATCTGGCCTGGGGAAGAAGGAATATGATTGTGCGGGACATTGGAAGGGCTATGGATGAGATGGGATGGAGGCCTTACAGGTATGTGATGGAAGGGAAATACCGAAACGGAACGGAAAGCCTGCACAGGACTGTACGATGGAGCGAATTTGCGATGATCTGCACCAATCTCAAGATATTCTATAACTGCAATGAAAGTCTTGAGACACTCTCCCCCGAGAGGATGAGAGTGGAGATTTACGGGCAGAAGGAAGACCGCAACTGCGCTAACAAAAAGATACATATGCTCAGGCGGTGGATGGTTAGAAGGGATGGAATCGTGGATCTGGGCCTCTGGAAAACTATAAGTCCAAAGGATCTGATAATTCCATTGGATGTGCACGTGCACCAGACTGCGCTGGCTCTTGGAATAACGGAAAGGAAGTCAACGGATATCAGGACTGCACTGGAAATCACCGCATTCCTGAAGGAGTGCTTCCCTGAGGATCCTTGCCTCGGCGATTTTGCCCTCTTCGCCTACCCGGTAGCGGAGCAGATGAAAAACAGGAAAAAGAAATAAAACATTAACGATATGAAAAGAACTGCCATCATCCTTGCATTGAGCCTTCTTTTGTTTTACGCAGGAGCTAATGCCCAGGTAAAATTCTTCTCTAACTTTGAATGCGGCCGGCTTGGAAACGCTGAACTTGCCGACAGTTCAAACATCTTCAGGCCGAATCTGGAATATCTGATTACCAGTGCCAAGGACCCTGACAATCCTGTGGACACCCTGCTTGAGCCAAGCTCCAGATGGTTCTACTTCCTGATGACAGGAGTCAAAGGCAGGACAATCACCCTCAAGTTCATAGACACTGACCCATGGGCCCCTATGTACAGTTATGACAACAAGGAGTGGCTAAGGTATGACCCTGAAAAGGAGATGGTTGCAAAGTTCACCGCAAAGAAGAAATATGAAAGGGATTCCGTGTGGGTGGCATATTATGTGCCTTATACCAACACTCATCTGGACGAGATGATGGACGAGTGGCAATATAGGGACGGCGTAAGGATATATTCAATAGGAAAGAGTTACCAGGGACGGGATATGAACATGCTGATGATAACCAACCACAACATTCCGGACAAGGGCAAGAAAAGAATCTATATCCATGCCCGCGTGCATCCGAGCGAAACTCCTTGCTCCTGGTGCCTGGAAGGACTAATCGAGGAGCTTCTGTCGTCTACCCCGTTTGCCAGAAGCCTCAGGGACAATGCCGTATTCTACATCCTGCCGTTCAACAATCCTGACGGAGTGGCCCTTGGACATTCAAGATGCGATGCCATCGGCGTGAATATGGAAATCAACTACGACCGTCCGGATTCCCTCACAAGGCCTGAGGTAAAGAACATCAAGAACTTCATCAACACAACCACATACGGCGGGAATTACCTCGACCTGTTCATTAACTTCCACTCCCAGATTGCCCCTCACATGACTTACTGGGTACATACCGAAGAAAGCACGTCCCCTCTCTATTTCAAGAAAGAGCAGACATTTACATCGCTGACCATTGATGACAACCCTCTGTTCCTTCCGAATATGCTGAGCTTCTCGGCTATGGCTCCGCGATATATTGAAGGTTATTTCTGGAACAATGCAGCAGAGAACACGCTTGCCATAACGCACGAAACACCTTACAGTTACTATAACCGCAATGAAAAGGGAGAGCGGGTAACTCTTGAAAACCTCAAGTGGATGGGAAAGAAGACTCTCTGGGCCATATCCGATTACCTCGGAATAGCGACGGCCGGAAGGGTAGTAATCGCCGAGCCGAACAAAGCGTCAAAATGCGTGAAGATGGATGACCTTGACCACGTATATCTTGGAGAGAAATACTATATCGCCGAAAAGGACGGAGCTACCGTTTCTTTCAAGCACAAGAGGCTACAGGCTGGTGATTATGATGTATATCGCTGGAAAACAGGAGATAAATTAAAGGTGAACGCACCTGGGGAAAACTGCTGGGAGAAGATTTACACCCATACCCAGTCCAGCGAAGGGACATTCAGCCTGACCCTTGAGCTTAAGGAAGGAGACAAAGCCTCGTCCCTGCTCCTGGTCAAACTGGATGGCAATAATCAGGAAACAGAATAATGAAAAAACCAGGACTTGCACTGTCACTGCTTCCGGTTGCGCTGCTGGTTGGAATTATCATAATAAGCGCAAACCTGTTTGGCGGAGACCTGACTTCGGGTCCGGCCCAGACAGCCCTTGTCTTTGCGGCAGCCATTGGCTCGCTGATAGCTATGTTCGCCCTCAAAGTTCCGTGGGAGAAGATAGAAGAGGCGATGGTGACAAACCTCAAGAACGCCGGCGCCGCCATTTTTATACTTCTGATGATTGGCGCACTTACGGCGTCCTGGGTGCAGAGCGGAGTAGTCCCGTCGCTTGTGTATTATGGTCTGCAACTTGTGCATCCGTCTATATTCCTGATAGTTATCTTTGTGTTTACAGCGCTGATTTCCTTGCTGATAGGCAGCTCCTGGACAACGATCGGAACAATCGGAGTGGCGATGATGAGTGCCGGAAGCATTCTTGGACTCCATCCGGGATGGCTGGCAGGCGCTATCATATCCGGATCTTATTTCGGAGACAAGATATCTCCGCTTTCAGACACTACGAACCTGGCGGCAAGCATTTCAGGGGTAAAGCTCTATGACCACGTAAAGTATATGCTGGTCACAAATGTTCCGGCTGTAATAGTCACTGGAATCATCTTTGCCATCGTCGGGGCTTCCGCTGCAAAAGGAGTTGCCCTGAATGTCGAGTCCCAGATGGCGGACATTTCCTCCACATACAATGTATCTCCTTGGCTACTGCTCATTCCTGCTTTCACTATCTTCCTGATGGTAAAGAAGCTGTCGCCGATACTGACTCTTCTTCTGAGCGCGCTGTTCGCCTCTGTCATCGCCTGCATCGCGCAGCCGCAGATCATCAGCCAGATAAGTCCATACGAACCATACAGCTGGCAGACATTCCTGCACGCCCCTATCAAACTTATGAGTTCACACGTTGACATAAGCACTCCTAACGATATGCTTACATCCCTGGCTTCCACAAACGGAATCGCCGGTATGCTGAATACCATATGGCTGATTATCAGCGTAACGATTTTCGGAGGAATGCTGGAGGCCGGCGGTTTCATACAGACCATTACTGAGAAACTGGAAAAGCTTATGCGCAACACGGTTTCCCTTGTTGCCACGACAATGGCCACCTGCGTGTTCTGCAATGTTGCATTAAGCGAGCAGTATATGGCAATCATAGTCCCGGGAAACATGCTCAGGAAACTGTATGCAGACAAAGGATATGAAGGCAGGCTGCTGAGCCGCTCAATAGAAGACTCAGCCACAGTCACTTCCGTTCTAATTCCGTGGAATACATGCGGAGCGATGCAGGCAGGAGTGCTTGGGGTGCCGACCCTAGTCTATGCCCCTTATTGCCTGTTCAATTATATTTCCCCGCTGTTTTCTATCTTTGTAGCTGCCATCGGATACAAGATAGTCAGATGGGGAAAGAGAATAAGATAACAACAACACACTGCAAATATGAAAGCTGAACAAAACAAAGTGGTGAGCCTGAGCTATACGCTCACCGTCAACGGACACGAAATAGAAAAGGTTGTGGCAGAGGAGCCTCTGACCTTCATTTTCGGAAGCGGAATGCTTCTGCCCAAGTTCGAGGAGAATATCCTTGACAAGGTGGCTGGAGACCCGTTCGAATTCTCCCTGGAGGCAGAAGATGCATACGGCCAGGTAAATCCACAGATGATTGTGGATCTTCCTCTGGACATGTTCAAGATAGACGGAAAGATAGACTTCGAGGTAATCAAGGCCGGCAATATCCTTCCGATGCAGGACAGGCAGGGCCACCGCATGAACGGTATCGTAAAGGAAGTCAAGGCTATTGAAAATAAGGTCACTATGGACTTCAACCATCCTCTGGCCGGAGAGAAACTGCACTTTGCCGGCAAGGTGGAAAATGTAAGGGAAGCCACCCAGAAAGAACTTGACGAAGGCCTGTACGGAGAAAAGGTGCAGCACAACTGCTCAGACGAGGACTGTTCCTGCTGCAGCGGCGGCTGCCATCACGGCCACTAAACCTTGCGGGCAACGTTGATTCCGTCCAGTGCGGAAGAGACTATACCGCCTGAATAGCCGGCACCTTCTCCGCAAGGGTAGAGATTCCTGAGTGTCACGTGCTGGAGAGTTTCGCTGTCCCTAGGAATCCGGACCGGTGAAGAAGTCCTGCTCTCCGTGGCAAGAAGAAGAGACTGAGAGGTGTAATAGCCTCTCATCTTTTTGTCAAACAGCGGGAAGGCCCTGCGGAGTCTCTTATATACGTCCTGCGGAAGCACTTCGCTGAGAAGGGCTGAATAAGCCCCTATCTTATAAGATGTTGCAGGAAGGTCTGCGGAGAGTTTGTCCCTGCAGAAATCATCCATTCTCTGCGCCGGAGCCTTGAGGCAGCCGCCGTTATGCGCAAAGATTCCCTGCTCCACGCTTTCCTGGAATTTAAGCACCTTTAATGGCCCCCACTCGCCGAATTCTGTAACGTCTTCAGGCTCTATGCTCGTGACTATTCCGGCATTTGCCCACGGGGAATTTCTCTCCGAGTTGCTCATTCCGTTAAGGAGCACTTCTCCCGGAGATGTTGAAGACGGCAGAAGTATGCCTCCAGGACACATGCAGAATGAGAAGACTCCCCTTCCTTCCACCTGACCCACAAGGGAATACTCGGCAGCAGGAAGGCTCTTCTGATATTTTCCGTGATACTGTATGTCATTGATCAGGGATTGCGGATGCTCTGCCCTGACTCCCAGTGCAAAGCCCTTTGCCTGAAGGTCCCATCCTTTTTCGTAGAACAGGTTATAGATATCTTTGGCGGAATGACCTGTAGCCAGGATTACGCAGCGTGAGACAAACTCCTTCTCCTCTATTCCATCATCTTTCCTTACCGCGCATCTTACCTTCCACATATCCTTGCCGCTTTCCGGAGGGACAAGGTCTGTGACGCGGGTGTTGAAGTGCACCTGACCACCGTGGGAGATTATGCATTCCCTAATCTTCTCGATTATCTGGGGAAGGCGGTTGCTTCCTATATGGGGATGCGCGTCTATCAGGATTGAAGGATCCGCCCCAAACGCAACCAGCTGATACAGAACTTCTCTTATGTCTCCTTTCTTGGTAGAGCGGGTGAACAGCTTGCCGTCCGAGAAACATCCTGCACCGCCTTCTCCGAAGCAGTAATTGGAATCCGGATCCACAATCTGCTCCAGCATAAGACGGGCCGTGTCCCTCTTTCGGGCATGGACATCCTTTCCCCTTTCCAGTATAACCGGGCACTTTCCTCTCTGGAGAAGTGTCAACGCGGCGAACAGTCCGGCCGGACCGGCACCGACAATGATAACCTTCTCTCCCTTGGAACAGTCAAGATACGGTTCTACCCTGAATGGCTGATATGGCCTGTCTCCCTTGAGGAATATCTGCACTCGGTATTTGATGGAGATCTTTCCTCCTCTGGCATCTATGCTGCGTCTGAGAGGCTGGATATGGACAATCCTGTCTCTTGTAACGCCACAGGCCCTGGCGCATTTCTCTGCCAGGGAAGCGTTGTCCCGTTTTTCAGAAACCGAAAAGGAAATATCTGTCTCTTTCATATCAAAGCATTTGCGATGCCCGCGGAACCGAAGGCTTGTCTAGTGTGCAGAACTCTCCTCTGCGATACTTGTAAAGGCCGCTGATTGCAATCATTGCAGCATTGTCCGTAGTGAACTTGAACTCTGGAATGAAAGTCTGCCATCCCCTCTTCTTCCCCTCCTCGGCGATTCTATTCCTCAGGCCGGAATTCGCGCTGACTCCTCCTCCGATGGCAACCTGACGGATGCCAGTCTCCTTAACTGCCAGTATGAGCTTTTTCATCAGGATGTCTATCAGGGCTTTCTGGAAACTGGCGCAGATATCGGCCTTGTTCTCTTCTATGAAAGAAGGATTCTCCTTAAGTCGGTCACGGAGAAAATAAAGCAGGGATGTCTTTATTCCACTGAAGCTGTAGTCCAGGCCCTGGATATGTGGCAGGTTGAACTTGAAGCGGTTCTCGTCCCCTTCCTTTGCCAGACGGTCCACTATCGGTCCTCCCGGATATCCCAGACCCATCATCTTGGAGCACTTGTCGAAGGCTTCACCGACGGCGTCATCAATCGTCTGCCCAAGTATCTCGAACTCGAAATGGCCGCAAACCTTGACAATCTGTGTATGTCCGCCGGAAACAAGAAGGGTAAGGAACGGGAAAGACGGCTGAACGTTCTCCCTCCCCACCTGCTTAACTAGGCAGGAAAGTATATGTCCCTGAAGATGATTCACTTCCACCAACGGCTTTCCTGATGAGATCGACAGGCCCTTTGCGTAGCTGGTGCCCACCAGAAGGGAACCGAGAAGGCCAGGGCCTCTTGTAAAAGCTATGGCGTCCACATCATCCATACTCAATCCGGCATCGGCCAGAGCCTGATCCACGACGGGGACTATATTCATAAGATGTGCCCTGGAAGCAAGCTCCGGAACCACTCCTCCCCACCTTTCGTGAACCTTCTGGGAAGCGATCACGCTGGAAAGCAGGTATTCATCCCTGAGGACGGCCGCTGAAGTGTCGTCACAGGAAGATTCAATGCCAAGTATTATGTCCGCTTTCTTTCCGTTCATAATTGCAATGTGCAAATCTAATGAGTTTTTGCTTAAATTTGTAGGTTAAGACTAATATTCGGCAGGAATCTGATGATTAGGATACTCAAATATCTCGGCTGGGTGCTTCTGGTAATCCTGTGCCTGTTGATGCTGGCGTATCTCACGCTTCAGATTCCGTATGTCCAGACCAAGATTGCCCAGTCCGTAGTCAAATCCCTGACAAAGGATATAGATGCTGACGTGAACATCGGAGATGTCAACATCCGTTTCTTCAACAAAGTTGTAATCAAAGACTTCTCAATCGTCTCCAAAGACACGCTGGTAAGTGCCGGGGAACTTGAGGCCCAGGTCTCCCTCAGGGGCCTGCTGGACAAAAGACACACCATCAATTCCCTCAGCGTCAAGGACGGGGTGTTCAACCTCATATACGAAACTGAATCCACTTTAAATATAGACCGGATCTTCCCGGCTTCCGACAAGCCTAAGGAAAAGAAGGAAAGCACCCTGGATATCGCCCTGTCCAGACTCTCCGTAAGCAATTTCCGCTTCAACCTGATCAATCCGTTCATCCATCAGGATATCGCCAAAGGACAGATGGATTTCAACAATCTGAGGGTAAGCAATATAAATCTGGAGGCCACAGACCTGGAATACGGACCGGAGACTGTGGTTGCCAGGATTGAATCCTTAAACGCTAAAGAGAGTTGCGGATTTGTCCTGGAGAACCTGAAAGGCGATTTCGCCCTGACGGATGAGGGAGCTATGCTGCGCAATCCGGATGTAGTTGCAGACGGAACCCATTTCAAGGGGGATTATCTGGCTTTCGGGTTTGACAGCCCCAAGGACTTCAAGGATTTCATCCGGAAAGTCCGCATTTCCTCGCGCCTGAAGGGCAGCACCCTGGCCATGAAGACAATCGGACGCTTTGCTCCGGACTTTATGGATTCGGACCTGGAATTCCTCATAGACGGAGATGTCCAGGGAACTGTCAGCAACCTGTACTCCAAGAACATAAGTGCGGTTTCCAAAGGTGGCCAGACTTCCGTATCAATGTCAGACGTAAGGCTTAAAGGACTGACAGACACATTCCACACCAAGATAGAAGGCAAGGTCAACAACCTGACAACCACAGGCAAAGACCTTTCACACATAATCGCGGGCCTCAGTGGCGGAACCAGGGTTGACATCCTGGAACAGATGCCGCCGGTGCAGGTTTGGAAATACACAGGCAACATAAGCGGGACAATAGGCCATATAAATGCTGACGGAGTCCTGTCTTCCGGCGGGACAAGCATCGCCGTCAACACTGCGGTCAATGCCGCCAGGGACAAGACGGCACCGCTGGTTTCCACCAGGGTAAACGCTACGGACCTTAACCTTTACTCCCTGACAGGAAACAAGATGCTAGGCCTTTTCAGTGGTAAGGGAAGCGTAAAGGTGATTAGCGGCAATGACGTGGAAGGAATGGCTGTCATCATAGACAGCCTGAATGTCCGGAAACTCGGAATAAATGGTTACAATCTGACCGGAATAGTCGGCAAGGGAAGGTATCAGGACGATGTGTTCGACGGAAAGATAATCTGCCACGACCCGGCCCTGGATCTCATGTTCCAGGGTGCACTGGGAACGTCGTCTTCAGTGGGCAATATCTACAACTTCTACGCAAACATCCCGTATGCAGACCTTTACGCCCTTAATCTGGACAAGAGAGACACCACGGCCATTATCTCCACTTTCATAAGCGCAGACCTTCAGACTGACGAGTTCAACGATGTCTTCGGATACCTGAAGATGGATGACATCGTTTACACCAATTCCCACGGCAAATGGAGAATCGGTGACCTTGACGCAACGTCACTCTATGAAGACGGGAAATATGTCATCAATCTTGTGTCTGACTTTGCAAAGGCAAGATTTGAAGGGACACAGTTCATCAGCAGTTTCCTGGACCAGTTCAACAGCCAGGTGCTCAGACGCCACTTCAGCAATCTCGTCCCTACTTCAGAACAGGATGCCATACTTCAGGAGTACAACCAGAATTACAGCCTGACTCTCCAGACACTTAACACTCAGGGAATATGCGCGTTCATAAGTCCGGGACTCTATATCCAGCAGGGAACATCGCTGAGAGTCCGCGTAACTGATGACGACCACTACAGGGTCCTTCTTAACAGCGGACGTCTGGCTTACGAGAACAATTATCTGAAGAATGTCCGGCTAACCATACTCGACCGCGATTCCAGCATTGCGGCCTCCCTCTTCTCCAGGGATATTGCCGTTGCAGGATTCACGGTGGACAGCACCCGTCTGATTGCCAATGCCGCAGATAACAGAATCAACGCTTCCCTAAGGTTCCGGAACGACAGCACAGGCCTTAACAACACCAACCTGAACGCCATGGTTTCCTTCCTTAAGGACACAACGCTCTATTCTGGCGGAGACCTCAGGAAGCTCTTCTCCCCTATCTGTGTGGATGTCAAGTCTTCTGACATTACTTTGAAAGGGCACAGATGGAACATCAACCCGTCCCAGATGGTTTACTCCGACTCCCTTATCATCATAGACGGGATGAAGATTTACAACCGCAATCAGCTGATATCCGCAAATGGTACACTGTCAGAACATTATCCGGATTCCCTTGGTGTGTTTATGGACAAGTTTGACATTGCCATCGTAGACCAGTTCCTGGAGAAGAAGATGAACCTTGAAGGCCTTCTGACAGGACGTGCCGTTCTGTCCCTGAACAGGGACGGCAAGCTGTTCTGCACACTGAGGGGAGATTCGATGTATGTCAACCGTTCGCCAGTGGGAACACTCTATGTGGACGGCGGCTGGAACAACCAGAAGAAGCACTACGACATAAGTGTCAGCACGGTACAGGACGGCCAGAAAAAACTGGACATAAACGGATTCTACAGAACCAGCGACTCTTATGTTGACTTGACATCCAATCTGGACAACCTCTCACTGGCCTATTTCGAGCCTTTGCTCAGCGATGTGGTAAGCCATACATCCGGCACGCTTTCCGGAAACGTGAAAATGACTGGTCCTATTGATGATATCTCCATATACAGCAACGGCTGCCGCTTCAACAAATACGGCTTCACAGTGGATTATCTGCAGGTTCCATATGTCCTGGACGGAACATTCGAGGTCAACGACAAGGGAGTTGTGCTGAACAACGACCTGCTGACTGACTATAACGGCGGAACCGGACGCGTAAACGGTGGCGTCAAATGGAACAGGTTCAAGGACATAGGAATAGATGTCCGCATTAGCATGAATAACATGCAGGGCCTGAACACCACGGAAAAAGACAACGATGACTTCTACGGAACCGTTTTCGCCACAGGAAACGTAGGCATTAAGGGCAACCTGAACAAACTGGACCTGGATATAACGGCACGGACTGAACGCAAGACCTTCTTCCATATTCCGATGAGCGGCGCTTCCAGTGCGAGCACGTCCAACATCCTGACATTCCGCCAGGAAGAGATTCCTGTGGAAATTGACCCATACGACACCCTCTATTTCTCTAAGAGCCAGACATTGTCCGACCCTATGGAAATAGCCGTGAATCTCAATGTAACGGCCACTCCTGATGCAAACGTATGGCTTGAGATAGACAAGTCCACGGGAGACATAATGAAGGCTACAGGAAACGGAAGGATAGGAGTAAAGGTTAATCCGTCCAAGGACCTGTTCCGCCTGACCGGAAACTACACCATTGAGGAAGGCAGTTATCATTTCGTCCTCATGGGCCTTGCGTCAAGGGACTTCACAGTCAGTCCTGGCAGCAACGTCGCCTTCAGCGGCAAGATGGGTAACACAGCCCTGGACATAACTGCCCTTTACTCCACAAAGGCTGCCATAAACCGTCTGATTTCAGACACCACATCGGTGAACACATCCAGACAGGTTAACGCAAGTCTCAGGATAACAGGCATTCTGGATAATCCGCAGATCAAATTCGGCATAGACATCCCAGACCTGGATCCTAACACCAAGGTCAAGGTGGAAAGCGCCCTCAACTCGGAGGACAAGCTCCAGAAACAGTTCGCTTCCCTGCTTGCTTTCGGCAACTTCACTCCTGAGGTTGAATCCGGAATTTCCTCCAGCGGCAACGCAATCTACTCCAACGCTACCAGTGTCCTTGTGGGCCAGTTGAACAACCTGTTCGTTCAATTGGGCATTCCTCTGGACCTTGGATTCAACTACCAGCAGGGAGACCGGAGCGCCACAGACGCGTTCGAGGTGGCCGTGTCTACACAGCTGTTCAACAACCGTGTCATAATTAACGGAAGCATGGGTAACGACCCTTACTCGGCTTCAACAGGAAGGGATGTCAAGGGCAACATAGACATAGAGGTAAAAATGGACCGCCAGGGCAAGATACGAGCCACATTCTTCTCACACGCAACTGACAACTATTCCAACTACCTGGATATGAGCCAGAGGACAGGTATAGGTATTGCCTATCAGCACGAGTTCAACCGTTTCAGGGACCTGTTCCGCAAGAAGAGCGCGGCTCAGAAGGAATACGAGCGTCTGCTGAAGATAAAGGAAAGGGAAGAAAGGAAAGCGGCCAGAGAGGAAAAGCGCCAGGCCAGAAAGGCTGAAAAGGCTAATAGATGACCGGCACAATCTGCCCAATCTGCTCAGCTATGTAAGGTCTTTCAACTCTGAGATAATTTCCGGTATATCCGCCCATCAGACCGCCTTTTACCCTGCCCTCGAACAGGACTTCCTGCCTTGTTCCGACAAACCTGAGACGGTATTCCTCATGCAATGCATCTGAAAGGGACTCCAGACGCTTAACCCTTTCTGTCTTTACGCTTTCCGGAAGATGGCCTTCCATCTTGTCTGCAAGAGTGCCTTTACGCCTGGAATATGGGAAGATATGAAGGAACGCCGGACGTATTTCCTTAAGAAAAGCAATCTCTGAGTCAAATTCCCCATCGGTCTCGCCAGGAAATCCTGCAATCACGTCTATCCCGAAGAAAACATCCCCCATTTTCTTGCGGATATAACCGATCTTGGATGCAAAAAGGGCAGTCTCATACTTCCTGTGCATCCTCTTCAGGACAGAGTCGCTTCCGCTCTGAAGCGGGATATGGAAGTGCGGCTGGAATTTTGTCCCCGATGCTATCCAGTCTATCATCTCATCTGTAAGAAGATTAGGCTCAATGGAGGAAATCCTGTATCTCTCTATTCCATCAACCTTCTCAAGAGTCTGAAGAACAGGCAGCAATCCTCCGTCATAGTCTCCGATGTTTACTCCCGTCAAAACGATTTCCTTGACTCCCCTGCCGGCGATTTCAGTAGCCTGACTTACCAGAGTGTCAACCGGAACGCTCCTGCTGCGTCCTCTGGCATAAGGGATTGCGCAATAGGTGCAGAAATAGTCGCACCCGTCCTGCACCTTCAGGAAAGACCTGGTCCTCTCTCCGTAAGAGATGGCAGGGAAGATATGCTCTGCAGACGAAATTCCGCAAGGAGAGCCTTCCAGCACTTCCATGCAACGGGCATACACGCTGCCCTTCCTGTCCTGCTCAAGCACAAATGAGACCCCCTCAATTGCTTCAATCTCCGCTTTCTTAAGTGTTGCATAACAACCAGTTACGGCAATTACAGCATCGGGGTTGATCTTATGCAGACGCCTGATAATATTCCTGCATTTCTTGTCTGAATGTTCGGTAACGGTACAAGTGTTCACCACATAGACATCCACTCCGGAAGAATATGGAGAAACCTCCGTAAATCCGTTGCGCACAAATTGCTGCGCAATCGCGGAGCTTTCTGCAAAATTGAGTTTGCAGCCGAGTGTGGATACCGCTACCTTTCTTTTCATTTTAAAGTTCAAACGTTACGCTTGATGCATAGAGTTTTCCTCCCAGCGGAGGATTGATCTTGTCTATGGTAACCCTGATCCTGACCAGAGACGGAAATGCCTCCTTTACACAATTGCAGATTCTTGAAGCCACGTTCTCAAGCAGATTGGAAGCAATGTCCATCTGCTCCTTTACTATGTCGTAAAGTGCCTGGTAATTTACCGCATCCTCCAGATTGTCTGATGAGGCAGCAACTGAGAAATTCCCCTCCACGCTCAGATTCACCACAAAGCGGTTGCCGATAATCCTTTCCTCTTCAAAGCATCCGTGCTTTGAGAAAAATTCCATATCCTTGAGTTCTATCCTGTTCATATTCAGCCAAGTATTATAAACACGCAAGGTCTCTTGCCTATCTTGATTCCGGTCTTTTTCCACTGCCCCACACTCATTGTCCTTATGAATTCCGCAGGAAGGGAGATGTCAGCAGCGACTGTAAGCATCGTTGATGAAGAGCAGGCATCCATAATGGAAGCAAGCAAGGCGTCGTTCCTGTAAGGAGTTTCTATGAATATCTGGCTCTGGTTCATCTTCCTGGAATGGGCTTCATAGAAGCGCAGCTTGCTCCTCCTGGCATCCTCCTTTACCGGCAGGTATCCGTTGAAAGCAAAGTTCTGCCCCTGCAATCCGCTTGCCATAAGAGCCATCATCAGCGATGAAGGGCCAACCAGCGGAACAACCTGCACTCCAGCCTTGTGTGCTGCAGCAACAAGTACGTTTCCCGGATCTGCCACTGCCGGAAGCCCAGCCTCTGAAATCAGGCCGACATCATTTCCTTCAAGCAGCAGTGACACATATCCCGCCCCGACGGAAGTATCCGTATGCTCATTCAGCTCATAGAAATTAAGTCCCTCTATCTTCCCCTTCATTCCGCATCTGGATAAGAAACGGCGGGCTGTAGTAACCTCCTCCACAACAAAATGCTTCAGGGATTCCATTATATATATGTTCCTGGGTGGCACAGAATCCGCCACAGCCCCCTCTCCAAGCGGAGAAGGAATCAGATACAATTTTCCTACACTCATAAGCACAAATATAGTGCATTATTTCGTATTTTTGAGGTATGCATAACTCGATTACTTTTCTGGGAACTGGAACATCCACAGGGGTTCCGATGATTGGATGCCACTGCTCTGTCTGCAGCAGCAAAGATCCGAGGGACAAGCGTCTCAGGACTTCCGCCTTTGTTGAATACGAGGGACTTAAGCTGCTGATAGATTGCGGGCCGGACTTCAGGACCCAGGCACTTGCATACGGAATAGAAGACCTGGATGCAATCCTCCTCACCCATCAGCACAAGGACCATACGGGAGGCTTGGATGATGTCAGGGCACTCAATTACATACTCAAGAAACCCACCATCATATACTGCGAGGAAAGGGTCCTGAACGGGCTGAAGAAGGAGTATTCCTACGCATTCTCATCTCACCCGTATCCCGGAATTCCGAAGTTTGACATTCATCTGATTGATAACACTCCTTTCTCCATAGACAGCCGTTCAATAATTCCGATAAGGGCAATGCACTACAAGCTTCCTATTCTCGGTTTCAGGTTTGGAGGCCTATGTTATCTTACAGACGCAAACCACATCGCAGAAAAAGAACTGGAAAAGCTTAAAGGTCTGGATATTATGGTCTTGAGCGCAGTAAGGAGAGGAAAGCATATATCCCATTTCTCTCTGGAGGAAGCGGTACAGATGGCCCAAAGAATCGGGGCGAAGAAGACGTTCATAACGCACCTTTCCCATCAGATGGCCGAGGACGACAAAAACATCAAAGGCACCCATGCGGATCTGTCCGCAGAGATGCCTTCAGGTATATTCATAGCCTATGACGGCCTGAAACTCAGTTTCTAGAGATTGTCGAACGAGAACGGGATGAGGTCATTGATTGAAGAGATGACCTCAATCTTTTCTGCCGCTCCCAAAATCACTTTAATAGGTTTTCCACCCCTTTTCTGTGCATCCAGCATTACCTGTATGCAGGCTCCGCACGGTCTTGTAGGTGTGGCTGTAAGTTTTCTGCCTTTCCTGGCCGCAATAGCGAGTGCTTCAACAGCAACTCCCGGATACTTTGAAAAAGCGTAGAAAAGGACGGACCTTTCTGCGCACAGGCCGGAAGGGAATGCTTCGCTTTCCTGATTGGAAGCCTTGAGAATCTGACCATTAGCCATCCTTACGGCAGCCCCTACCCTGAACTTTGAAAATGGAGAGTATGAAAGGTCCGTTGCGGATACAGCCTCTTTCAGAAGAAGAGCATCCTCATCGCCGAGATTGGCTATGCTCTTGTATTCCTGATATTCTATAACTATTTTCTTCTTCATATAGAACTCATTTACTGCAAATTTAATAAATTTGTGAAACTGGAAAAACATATTGCAAATACTATGGCAAAGAAATCCCAATGGAAGAAATGGCTTCTCCTGCTTCTGGTCATTCTTGCGGTTCCCGCATGCATCGGACTTTACAGGTTCCTCCAGCAGAACCGGAAAAACATAGCCCACAAGACTGTGCTTTACGTCAGGGAGGGAACAGATTTCAACACCCTGATGGATTCTCTGGAAAAGCATCTTATTGATATTAAGTCATTTGTTAAAGTTGCAAACAGGGAGCAGCTTCCTTCCCACATCCATCCTGGACGGTATGTCCTTGATTCCCTTGCCTCAAACATACAGGTTGTAAGAAACATAAAATACGGATACCAGTCTCCTCTGATGGTTCCTATCTCTGGAAGGATCCGCCACGCTAAGAACCTGGCGGCAAGGCTTGGCAAGAGACTTATGGCTGACTCCAGCCAGTTTATGGAGGTGTTCACCGATAACGATTATCTGCAGACACTCGGAGTGGATACTGCCAATGTCCTGTCTCTCATAATCCCGGACAGCTACGAGTTCTACTGGACAGTAACGCCTAAGGATTTCCTTGAGAGAATGAAGAAAGAGTATGACAAGTTCTGGACGGACGAACGCAAGCAGAAAGCCAAGAAGCTGGGTCTCAGCCAGAAAGACGTTTCCATCCTGGCATCCATAGTATACGGAGAAAGCAACCACGTTCCGGAGTATCCTAAGATTGCAAGCGTCTATCATAATCGCCTGAAGAAAGGCTGGAAACTCGGCGCAGACCCGACAGTTATCTACGCTACCGGAGATTTTACAATAACCCGTGTTCTTAAAAAGCATCTGGAGACAGATTCCCCATACAACACCTATAAGGTATACGGCCTTCCTCCAGGCCCAATCATGGCCCCTACCAAGGATTGCCTGGACGGTGTGCTGAACGAGGAAAAGACAGACTATATGTTCTTCTGCGCCAGCCCTAAGTTCAACGGCACACACCGCTTTGCAAGGAATGAGAGGGAGCATTTCGCAAACGCAAGGGCTTATCGCCAGGGCCTCGATTCCCTGAACCGCGCCAAGGCTGCCAAAGCCGCAGCAGAAGCCGCTGTTAAGTAAACGTAGCATCAGCTTGCCTCATATCGCCTTCGCTTCGCTCATCCCGTCCTGCCTTGAGGCAGTCCACCCATTCATGTGGCCATGGGCGGCCACAGGCTTAATGAGGCAACTGCCACTACGCAAATGCAAATATGTTGATTTCAAAAAAATACTTATATTTGCGGTGGGGTAAGTCATATACGACCAGCTCCCTCAAAACTCCCCCAGGATCGGAAGGTAGCAAGGGTATGAGGTTGTAGCGGTGCGATATATGGAGCTTGCCCCTTTTTCGTGGAGTATTATCAGTTACAGGATATGAAGATTATTGTCGGGCTTAGCGGAGGCGTGGATTCCAGCGTTGCGGCATACCTGCTCAAGGAGCAAGGGTATGACGTTGAGGCGATGTTCATGCAGAACTGGCACGACATTACAGGAACCCTTCACGGAGAGTGCGAATGGGAGGAGGAAAAGCTTGTTGCCGAGATGGTTGCAAAGAAAATCGGCATTCCCTTCCACTTTGTGGATCTCAGCGATGACTATAGAAAGCAGGTTGTGGACTATATGTTCTCTGAGTATGCGGCAGGAAGGACACCTAACCCGGATGTGCTGTGCAACAGCAAGATAAAGTTCGCCTCGTTCCTCAAGAAAGTGGAAGAACTTGGCGGAGACTTTGTGGCGACAGGGCATTACTGCAAGAAGGAAACCATCGAGGTGAACGGGAAGCCGGTTTACAGGATTCTTGCAGGAGACGATCCGAACAAGGACCAGAGCTACTTCCTCTGTCAACTTAGCCAGGAACAGCTTTCCAAGGCCATGTTCCCTATCGGCCATCTTACTAAGCCTCAGGTCAGGGAGATTGCCCGCCAGGCAGGCCTTCCGTCGGCCGAGAAGAAAGATTCCCAGGGAATATGCTTTGTGGGCAAGGTGGACCTTCCGGTATTCCTTCAGCAGTATCTAAAACAGAAGGAAGGCAACGTGGTGGAGATATTCAAGGATGATTACGCCAAGATACTGAGCCGGGAGTTTAGGGATGACTTCACCCCTATCAGATATTTGCCAACTGACGGTAAGGTCATTGGTAAGCATATAGGCGTACAGTACTACACTATTGGCCAGAGGCACGGCCTCAATATCGGAGGGCATCAGGGAAGTATATTCATAATCGCGACAGACATTGCTACGAATACGATCTATGTCGGTGAAGGCAAAGACCATCCTGGCCTCTATCGCAAAGGCCTGATGGTTAACACATCAGAAGTTCACTGGATCCGTCCTGACCTCAAGATGCAGATCGGTGAGGAAAGAAAGTATCTTGTACGGATAAGATACCGCCAACCACTGCAGAAGTGCACACTGATGATGAAGGAAGATGGTATGTACTTCCTCTTTGACTCTCCGCAAAGAGGCGTAACCCCAGGACAGTTTGCCGTTTGGTATTCGGAAGACGGGGAAATGCTGGGCAGCGGCCCAATAAAAGAATAGAGTTGCATTAATATGAACAATATGCTGAATTTTAAAAAGATGACGGCCATATTCACTGTGGCACTGTTGATGTTTAATGTTGAAACAGCCCTTGCACAGGACCCTACCGGCGAATCTTATACCTCAGAGGAGGTGTCCTTTACAAACCCTTTGGACGGTGCGGTGTTGTCCGGCACTTTACTTATTCCTAAAAATGTTGACAATCCGCCTGTAATCCTGATGGTTACGGGAAGCGGTCTTCAGAACAGGGACGAAGAGATTATGGGACACAAGCCTTTCAAGACTGTCGCCGAGTATCTTGCTGAAAATGGGATCGCCTCTTTAAGATATGATGACAGAAGTTTCGGCAAATCAACCGGAAGCATAGACGGTGCAACCACAGAAACGTTCATGCAGGATGCCCTTGCCGGTATCACGTACCTTAAGTCCGGTTCTAGATTTTCAAAGGTCGGCGTGCTCGGTCACAGCGAAGGCGGAACTATTGCATTCCTGATCGCTTCTGAAGGAAAGTGCGATTTTATCATAAGTATGGCAGGAAATGCCGTTAAAGGCAAAGAAACTGTCTTGAATCAGAATTATAGTGCCCTAAAAGCCCAGGGCATTCCGTCAGATCAGATTGGAGAAATAGTCGATGCTGTAGAAGAAGTGTTCGACAAACTTATAGCAAGCCCTGAAGACGAGCCAGTTTCAGCTTCTTTGCAAAGGATTGCATCAGAAAGCGAGAATCCTCAGATAGCCCAGACCCTAGCCCTCCAGCTTGGAGGTGACTCAAACGGAAAATGGTTCAAGTATTTCCTGGCTCTGGACCCGTCAGAAGCCATAAGCAAGATTATTTGTCCAGTGATGGCAATTAACGGAGCCAAGGACTTCCAGGTCGACTGCAACGAGAATCTTGGCAACATCAGAAAAAGACTGCCTGAATCACCGAAAAATCTGATAAAGAGCTACGAAGGGCTTAACCATCTGTTCCAGAACTGTTCTACAGGATTCCCTACAGAATATGCCTCTATAAAAGAAGATATCGCCGGGCAGGTGCTCAGCGATATCAGCAGCTGGATTAAAAGTCTCTGATTACTCCAGGTTATCAGGAGATTCCAGACTGCCGAGGGCAATCTGGACTTCCTCATCAGTAAGGTTATCATAGCGGATATAATAGTCCAGCCCGTAGAGATTGCGGACAATCAGGCCTTTGAGATACTTCTTGAGCTGGTCTCCCGATTTCTGCAGATCTTCCTCACTGAACTCTATTCCGTTTTCCTTTGAATATGAGAGAAACTCGTTGAAATAACTGTCGCTGACATTGAAGTTTTCAACGAAGCAGTCATAAGAGCCGTATTTCTTCCCTAATTCTTTGCGATGAGAGTCTGCATAGATACCTACGAAATCGCTGAGGACACCCTTGTTTAAAGCAGCAATGTAAGGCTTGGAATAAAAGGAAGTGTCAACAGGGACATAAACGTCCGGAATGATTCCGCCGCCGCCATAGACCGTACGACCTAGTTTCAGTGTCTTGAAAACCAAGGAGTCATTGATCTTGATACTATCCTGGTTGAAACTCTCTCCGGAAGTGTATCTTTCATAGATCTTGCGGTAGTATTCCTCAGCATTCCCCATCTTGTACGGAGACTGGATAACCCTGCCGCTTGGAGTATGATAACGGGCAACGGTCACCCTGACACGAGACCCGTCCTGAAGCGGGAACTCCTGCTGTACCAAACCCTTGCCAAATGAACGGCGGCCAATTATGATGCCGCGGTCCCAATCCTGAAAAGCACCGGAAAGGATCTCGCTCGCCGATGCGGAATTCTCGTCTATGAGAACAGCGACCTCAACATCCTGAAGCTTGCCGTTCCCGTCTGCATAATCATCCGTACGGGGCACGGCCCTTCCCTCTGAAAAGAGAATCAGCTGATCCTTTTCAAGGAACTCGTTTACAAGCCTCAACGCCGTATGCAGATATCCTCCGCCATTGCTCCTGAGGTCTATTATCAGGCCTTTCAGGTCCTTGCCCTGAAGCGGTGTCATGAATTCGTCATAAGTCTGAGCACCGAAACTGCTAATCCTCTCATACATAATTCCCGGGGCAATCTCATAGGCGCACTGGACGGTATTCAAAGGAATCTTGTCTCTCGTAATCACAAGCTCCCTTTCCTTTTCTCCGCGACGTATCACTCCTACCCTGACCTTGGTCCCCTTGTCTCCCCTAAGATACTTGAGCACCCTGGTCTGCGTAAGTTTAGTGCCGCTAATAACCTCTCCGTCAACGGAATTAATCTTGTCGCCAGCCCTGAGCCCGACCTTTTCGCTCGGGCCTCCCGGGATAACGCTCTGGACAGTGAGGGTATCCCTGATCAGCGCATACTCGATACCTATTCCCTCGAACTTTCCCAGCAGAGGCTCTTCCATATCCTTGACATCCTTGGCGGAAATATAGACTGAGTGCGGATCTAGCTGCTGCATCATGGTGGCCATTGCCTCTTCGCTGAGCCTCTCGACATTCAGAGTATCCACATAAGCGTTTGCAAGCAGGAAAAGGATCTGCTTGTATTTGGTGGCCTCATTGTTAAGGCGGCTGTTGTTGAAGCTGACGCTCTGGTTAACCCTTGGCTGAGCCATATAGCTCTGTGCCTGAGCACTCGACACGGCAGCCAAGATAAATGCGGAAAGCAGAAATATGCGGTTTTTCATTGCTGGTTCTTTAACGGATTCTCATGCAGAGGCACTTCAAATTTCATACCCTCCTGGGCAAGATAAGACTCCGGGAAAATGTTCCTGGCTTCCTGAAGAAGAAGATCCAGGCTGCGGTAACGGGAAGAGAAATGGCCCAAGACAAGTGTCTTTGATCCGGCGGCAAGAGCTACCTTAGCGGCATCCTCGCTTGTGGAGTGGGCTGTGGATTTGGAAAGAGCCTTGAGGTCAGAAGCATACGTAGCCTCGTGATAGATCAGGTCTGTTCCTTTCACCCATTCCTGGAGTTTCGGGAACGGGCCTGTATCGCTGCAATAGGCAAACGACCTCGGCTCAAATGGCTTGTAGGTAAGCTCTTTGCAAGGCAGAGTCACTCCATCGCGGAGGACATCCTCTCCCCTTTTGAGAGTTGCAATCTCCTCCAGAGAAAGCTTATGCTCGGCGATGGCACTCTTTATTATATTTAGCTGCGGCTCTTTCTCTCTGAAGAGATAGCCGTAAGTCTCGATTCTGTGACGCAATGGGAATGCGTAGATTTCCAGGTTCTTGAACTCGCAGACAAGAGTCGGCTCCTTGCACTTTACGGTATGAAGGACCACCTCGAACTTGACCTCCCCGAAACTCTTGGAAATATTTCCCAGAATCTCTCCCAGACCTTCCGGACCATAGATGTGAAGCGGAGAGAGCCTCCCAATCATATCCAGAGTGGAAATAAGGCCGAAAAGGCCGAAGACGTGGTCTCCGTGAAGATGAGAAATGAAAATGTTGTCCAGTCTCGAGAAAGGAACCTTGTAGCGCGCCATCTGCATCTGGCAGCCTTCTCCGCAGTCTATCAAGAACAAGCGCCCACCCACGACAAGTGAGTGAGCGCTTGGGAATCTGTCAGAGGTGGGGCGTGCAGATGCACTTCCCAATGTCGTCAGAGAGAATTCCACTTAGTTATTCTCCCCTTTTTCCATCTCCTTCTTCAGGTCTGCAAGAGCGTCGATGTCTCCGAGAGTGGTCTTCTCAACGCTAGCCTTTACCTTCTTGATAGCCTTCTTGGTGCTTTCAGCCTCAGCTTCCTTCTCCTTGAGAATCTCGCCGGCCTCAGCCCTCTTCTTGTCCTCAGCTATCCTGGTGTGGCTCAGGATGATCTTCTTGCTTGACTTGTTGAATTCGACAACCTTGAAATCAAGTTTTTCCTCTGCCTTTGCAGTAGTTCCGTCTTCCTTTACAAGGCCCTTCATAGGAGCGAATCCCTCGATGCCATACTGGAGTGCTACGGTAGCGCCCTTGTCATTGAAGGAAACGATTGTACCCTCATGGATGGAACCCTGGGTGAATACGGTCTCGAAGGTATCCCAAGGATTGTCCTCGAGCTGCTTGTGGCCGAGAGAAAGCCTGCGGTTTTCCTCGTCGATATCCAGAACGACAACCTCGAACTTCTCTCCGAGAGCTGTGAACTCAGAAGGATGTTTGATCTTCTTAGTCCAGCTCAGGTCTGATACGTGTACCAGTCCGTCAACGCCTTCCTCAAGCTCTACAAATACGCCGAAGTTGGTGAAATTACGAACGATAGCAGTGTGGCGGCTTCCTACCGGATACTTCTCCTTGATTGTAGCCCAAGGGTCTGCCTTAAGCTGCTTCATACCAAGAGACATCTTGTGCTCCTCGCGGTCCAGAGTCAGAACCTGAGCCTCTACCTCCTGTCCGAGCTTCAGGAAATCCTGTGCGCTTCTAAGGTGTGAGGACCAGCTCATCTCTGATACGTGGATAAGTCCCTCGATACCAGGCTGGATCTCTACGAATGCACCGTAGTCTGTAAGAACGACAACCTTGCCCTTTACCTTGTCGCCGACCTTGATGTCTGCGTCAAGTGCATCCCAAGGATGCGGCATAAGCTGCTTCAGACCGAGAGCGATTCTCTTCTTCTCCTCGTCGAAGTCAAGGATAACGACGTTGATCTTCTCGTCCAGCTTGACAACTTCCTCCGGGTTGCCGATGCGGCCCCAGCTGAGGTCTGTGATGTGGATGAGTCCGTCAACACCGCCCAGGTCAACGAATACACCGTAAGAAGTGATGTTCTTGACGGTTCCTTCGAGAACCTGACCCTTCTCCAGCTTGGAGATGATCTCGCTCTTCTGTGCCTCGAGTTCTGCCTCGATAAGAGCCTTGTGAGAAAGAACCACGTTGCGGAAGTCCTGGTTGATCTTTACAACCTTGAACTCCATGGTCTTCTCTACGTATACGTCGTAATCTCTGATTGGCTTCACATCGATCTGCGAACCCGGGAGGAATGCCTCGATTCCGAATACGTCCACGATCATACCGCCCTTTGTGCGAGCCTTGATGAAGCCCTTTACGATCTCGTTCTTCTCGAATGCCTCGTTCACCCTGTCCCAAGACTTGAGTGAGCAAGCCTTCTTATGTGAAAGAATCAACTGACCTTTCTTGTCCTCAGGATTCTCGACAAGCACGTCAACCTTGTCGCCGACTTTAAGGTCAGGATTGTATCTGAATTCATTTCTCTGGATAACACCCTCGCTCTTGTAACCTACGTTAACGATAACTTCCTTTGAAGTCAGACCGGTAACGGTTCCTTCGATTACTTCATTCTCAGCGATCTTTGAGAGTGATTCGCTGTACTTCTTCTCAAGTTCGTCCTTGCTTTCAGATGCCGGAGCATTGTTCTCGAATGCGTCCCAGTCAAACTTTGCAGGATCGATAGAAGCGTTGCTTCTTCTTTTCTTTGCTACCGGAGCAACAGGTGCTGCCTCTTCCCTGAAGGACTCAACGGTCTCCTCAGTTTTTGCAACGGGGATGTCAACCTCCTCGTTCTCAATGTTTTTGATTTCTTCGTTCATAATAAATTAATACTAATTAGTCGTTTAACATTATTTGTAGATCAGCCCACCGGCTGAATTCAGCGTGCGAAGATAGTAAAAATCTCTTATAAATCAATACAACGAATCACTGAGGGCGAAATCGGTGATGAATTTCACTATTCTCCCCATTACGGCCTCGATGTATTTCCTTCCCTTCTCAGCAGTGGCTTTCTTTGGATTGCCTACTCCGGTATCTTTTGTGGTGTGAGCCCAGTCTCTCGGAGCCCAGGCGGTCTTATCGTTGAGGCCTTCTATCTTGAAGTCGTTGTGATGGCCGTCTCCGGCTTTGTTCAGGTTCACAAGTTCAGGATAATAATGAAGCATTACGCAGGTTTCCTGCTCTCCAGCGTGGTCATCGATCTTTTCCTCGAAGAAATCCTTAAGTGGAAGGATGGAGAACCAGGCAACGACCGTGATCAGAAAACCCGGGTTCTTTATCATAATATCCCTGATCATGCCCTTGAAGTTGTTGCCGCCATGTCCGTTCATGATAAGGAGCTTGTTGATGCCCTGCTTTTTAAGAGACTCTACAATGTCTTCCAGAACTGCAATCTGAGTCCTCTGCGATGCGTGTATGCAAAAAGGAAGCTCAATCTGGCCCGGATTCTGGCTGCCCAGAGGAATGCCCGGGAGAACCATTGTGTTGACTCCGTTCTTTGATGCCTTCTCGGCTGCTTCAAAAGCAACGGCCTGGGCGTGAAGCAAATCCGTGCAATAAGGCAGATGCAGGTTATGAGGCTCCGTACTGCCCCAAGGCAAAATCGCAAGGTGGTAATGCTTGTCCTTCACATCTCCATATCTTGCAGTCGTTATATCGTACTTGGAATACATATCGTTATTTTTTGATGTTCTAATGTTATTTGCCGGCCTTGTCGAAGATTAGGGTAACATCGTATCCCCTAGGCTTGAGATCAGGGTATGGCTTGGTGGATTTCTGCATAAGGCGACGCATCTTCTTGATTAGGCGGAAGTCTCTTCTTCTTGCAGCGGCAATCTTGCGGTCAAGGTTATTGACGTGCGGATTGTAGCCTTCTTCGAGATATCCGGCCCTGGCCTTGAGCATCAGGACTTTTCTGACCTTACTGTCAAGTTCTTCCATCGGCAGTTCCCCAGATTCAACCGCCTGGGTAATGGCCTCAATGCACTTTACAGGCTCGTCCGGCATCAGAAGCATATCAGATCCGGCCTTGTAAACGGCCATAGCGGCTTCAACAGGAGTACGGTTATCGTTGGTAAGGCCTGCCATGACAATGGCATCTGTGATCACCACCCCCTTGAATCCCTGTTCACCTTTAAGGATATCATTTATAAGTGTGCTTGAGATGGACATAGGAACACCGCTCGGATCTATGGCAGGAACGGAAATATGGGCCAGCATAATCATTTCTACACCGTTGTCTATCAGATTCTTGAACGGATAGAGATCAACAGTATCCATATATGCCTTGGAGTTCAATATCACAGGCAATTCAAAGTGGGAGTCGGCTGTGGTGCCTCCGTGCCCGGGATAATGCTTGCCGCAGGCATAGATTCCCTCATCCTGCATACCCTTCATATAAGCGGTCATCCATTCGGAAACCTGGCGGGGATTGTCGCTCAAAGTCCTCAGGGATGGATACTTGGTATAATGCTTGCTCACGTCCGCCACCGGTGCGTAATTGACCAAAACGTTTACATCCTTAAGTTCACGGCCAACATTACGGCCCATCCTATAGAGCAGTTTTTCACCACCTTTTTCTATTCGCGACAACTGGGCCTGCCTTGGATATGGCAGATACTCCGGAAATCTCATTGCCGCCCCCCATTCACCATCCACGGCCACCATAATTGGAACCTGGGCTAAGGCATTAAGTTCATCCAGTCGTTTCAGGAAATGTTTGATGGAACCTTCCATAAGGATTACGTTTCCCAGGCCGTAATATCCTACCAGAGAATCCTGAAATGCTCTGGTTTCCGGGCTTGGGTCGCGGCTGAGCTCAACGATGAATAGCTGCGCAACCTTCTGCCTGACAGACATTTTGGAAAGCGCCTCCTCTACCTGTGCCTTGTGCCGGACAGAGTCTTTGTCCTGCGAAAGCGCAGAATTAGATGACAGGAAAATGAGAGCAGCGGCAATCGCTGAGAATATATATGGAAGTTTACGGTTCATCCGTTATTTAGGGGTATTAAACTCCGGCAACTCTCTTGCGGTACTCGGCAAGGGCGGCATCCAGCCTCTCGTGGGCGGTAGTGTCGCCAGGAACGTTGTGGGATGGATGGATGTAGAGCTTCACTCCGCGGTCTGCAAGGATTTCAGCAACTGTGCAGATTGTCATCCATACGGTTGTCACGAAGGCCATTGTGGAAAGAGGGCCAATCTTGTCGAAATGGTTCTTAAGGTCTACGCTGGCATCCTGGAGCGGGCAGCAGCTGTCCACAACATAGTCTGCAATCTGGAACAGGTTCTTGCCGCAGCTGTGGCGAGGAACCTTTGCACCAGTCTGGCCCGCTGAACCGTAGGCGATAACCTTCATACCCATCCTCTGGGCCTCGAGTGCAACGTCTATGTTCACTGCGTTGATTCCGGTATGGGAGAAAAGCCATACGAGGTCGTCCTTATGGAAGTTCCAGCTGCTCATAATCGCCTTGCCGTAACCCTCAGCCCTCTCCAGCCAGAGGAACTGGTTGATACCCATCTCCCCGTTGATATGGGTGAAGAATGTGAGAGGGAGTTCGCAAAGAGGATGGAATCCCACGAAACCACCGATCCTAGGATACATTTCCTCGATTGGCAGATTTGCGTGTCCGCATCCGAAGGTATGAATAAGATGGCCGGCCTGAAGGCAGTCCGCCATAACTTCCGCAACTTTTCTGATCTGGTCCATCTGAGTTGCCTCGATCTGGTCCATTACGCTGATAGCGTTCTTTTTCCACTGATTGGCTAACATTGTTTTGAGTATTATATCGTTAATATTTTTATGGTCTTATATCTGCACTGTGCTTCTTTTCCGCGGCATTTCTCCTTGAGCAGGCCAGGCAGGCGAAAGGGGCGATAATCAGTATCGCGATAATCATTCCCATAAATAGATGGATGAAGATATTGCCTGAACCATTGCTGAACAGCTTGCCCATCAGGAAGTTGCCCAGGAACTGTCCGCAAAGGGCTATGAAAATGGCTGCCGAGAAGGCAGAGCCGCTCATCCTGCGGAAAACGCCGCCCAGACGGGCCAGCATCACAGGATAGGTTGCACCCACGCCGAATCCTATCAGAGCCATCGCGATCCAGCACATAAGGACGTTTGTGCGGAATATACCCATCAGAGCGACTCCTATGAGCGCGATTATCATATATATGAACAGTACCATCAGATCCTTTCCCTTCTTCATCATTGCGCCAAGGGCAAACCTGCCTATCATCATTCCTATAGTAAAGAAAGTAAGGCTGAGTACTGCCCCGTCTTCTGCAAGTCCCCCTATCTGAGTCAGATAGGAAGTTGTGTAGCTTCCGCTTGTTCCCTCAAAGGCACTCTGGAAGAAGAGGGTGAATGCCACGAGAAGCAGTGCTCCCGAAGTGAGCATGCTCCTGTATTCAGATGAAGAAGGCTTGGTCGCCGAGGAAATCTTTGCCTTCGGGAATTTTATCGCGATGAAAAAGACGACGCTTAACAGCATTACAACTGCACAGGCAATGAGCGGAACCTTATAGTCCGGAATCAGATAACAGGCAAGGGTCCAGACCATTGCGCCGATGCAGTAGCAGGCCCCAAGGATGCTCATCTTCCTTCCTCTGCGGTCTTCGTCATAGATATCGGAGACTATTGCGTTGGTCTCTCCGTTGAGCACACCGCCTCCCAGTCCGACACAGAAGATTCCGGCGATTAAAAGAGGCATATCAGTAGAATATGCCAGGATCAGAAGTCCGGCCAGCATTATCAGGCTGCTGACTACAAGAAGCCACTTATAGCCGTAGCGGTCCATAATCGGACCGAAGATCACGGTTCCGAGTATGATTCCTATGCTCATATACATAGGAAGTCCAATCGCCTGAGGGACAGCCTTAACCAGCGGAGGCATAATGGCTCCGAGGCTAAGCATCGCCACTCCGAAGAACGCTATGCCCAGGCAGGCCGCCAGATTTACCTTTTCAGTAGAATATCCTTTTGCCATAGTATTAAAGATTCATTTCCTTGTATTTGCCGCTGTTGGACGAGCGCAGCACGAACGGGAACAGAAGGCTTACCGCAATGATCATTGCGCACATAATCCAAGGGAAGATACGGAAAAGACCACTTTCAACTGAAGAAGGAATAAACAATCTTCCTACTAACAAATTGCCAATTGTCATACCCACCTGAGCCACAACAATTGAAATAGAAATAGCAGCACCACTATGCCGTTTGAAAATCCTTCCTAGACAATCAAATACCACAGGAGCTGTTACCCCAATTCCAAAACCTAAAAGTGTCATTGAGACAAATGCTCCGTAAAAAGATGCCGGTAAAAATATCTGAAGTAGAGAACCCGCAAGAGCTATCGCCATAAACAGGTACATCGCAAAACTCTTACCTCCAGTTTTGAGACACAAAGGAAGCGTGAATCTTCCGGCCCCCATACCTACTGTCATGAATATCAGCGATGTGAGAGCAAGCTGATCGCCAATCCCTTTTTCTATGTTAGCATAAAAAGATGTTGAATAAGTAGCACTTATCGCCTCAAGAATACCCTGGAAAAAGAAAAGCACTCCTGCTATTGCCAAGATGTGATACTTGAATAGTTTTATTGAATCCCATAGGGAGAACTTGTCTTCCTTTGTAAGTTTTGCCTTAGGGAAAGGAATAAGTATGAAAAGCAGTGACAAAACTGCTATTATAACAGCTGTCCATTTTATGACAACTCCCGGAGAGTAAGCGAATAGTCTGCACATTGTTGTCCAAAGCAGACAACCTATACAATACGAAGCACCAAGAATAGAGAGCATCGTGCCTCGCAAATCATCTCCATAGATGTCAGATATGATGGCTATTGTTTCGCTATTGAGAATACCTCCACCAGCTCCGATCAGGAATGTAGAAACTATCAATAGCCATAAATCGGTGAAAAAGATGAATCCACATAGTCCTAACGCAAGAGTTAGACTACCAGATACAAGCAGAAATTTGTAGCCATAGCGGTCCATCACCGCTCCGCAGATAATTGTTCCGGCAATGATTCCCAGAGTAAGGATCCACGGAAGGTTCTGTACGCCCTCGATATTCTTTCCCAAAATAGGAAGCATATCTGCCCAGAAAAACATGGTAACGCCGAAGAACGCGCATCCCAGGCAGGCGGCCGCAGCTACCAAAGGCCTCGAATATCCCTTTTCTTTTGCTTTAGTCATTATTTGTCTGTCTTAAGGTATTTGTCAAGCCACTCGAAGAATGTCCTCTGCCAGAGGATGCCGTTCTGAGGTTTCAAAACCCAGTGGTTCTCGTCCGGATAGAGCAGGAGCTCAGCCTCTATTCCTCTCATCCTGGCTGCGTTGAAAGCGCTCTCTCCCTGTGATGCGAGTATCCTGTAGTCCTTCTCTCCGTGGATGCAGAGGATTGGGGTGTCCCATTTGTCCACATACATATGCGGGGAATGGGCGAATGTATTCTGGGCGGTCTTGAGGTCCTTTCTCCAGAACGCTCCGCCGAGATCCCAGTTTGCAAACCACATCTCCTCTGTCTCCACATACTGCTGCATCTCGTTGAATATTCCGTCGTGGGCAATGAAGGCCTTGAAACGCTTGCCGTGGTTGCCTGCAAGCCAGTAGACGGAGAATCCGCCAAAGCTTGCTCCAACGCATCCCAGGTGCTCCTTGTCCACGTATGGTTCCTTTGCAATGTCATCTATAGCAGAAAGATAGTCCTTCATGCACTGTCCGGCATAGTCTCCGCTGATCTGCTCCAGCCACTCCATTCCGAAGCCAGGCAAACCCCTGCGGTTAGGAGCTATTATGATGTAGCCGTTGGCTGCCATTATCTGGAAATTCCACCTGTAGCTCCAGAACTGGGAAACAGGAGACTGAGGACCACCCTCGCAGAACAGAAGTGTAGGATAAGTCTTTGTCGAGTCGAAATGAGGAGGATAAACAACCCAGGAGAGCATCTGCTTGCCGTCAGTGGTCTTAACCCAGCGTTCCTTAACCTCTCCAAGAGCCAGCTTGTCAAGGATATGCTTATTCTCAAAGCTTATCTGGGTTGCCTCGCCTGAATTTACATCAACGGAATAAATATCGTCCGGGAGCATCATTGAATGCCTCTTGGCAATGAGTTTTCCGTCACTCAGGGCAAGGCTGCCGAAGTCGTGCTGTCCTTCTGTCACCTTGCATACATCCCCGTTAAGGTCCGTGCGGTAGATCTGGGTTGTGCCCTGCCATACTCCAATGAAATACAGGGTATTGTCATCTGCCCAGATATAGTCGTCAACTCCGCTCTCGAACTTCTCGGTGACATATTTCTTCTCTCCGCTCTCCAGATTCTTCACGCAGAGGCGGGTGCGGTCGCTCTCGTAACCGTCCCTTTCCATACTCAGCCAGGAGATGTTCTTTCCGTTAGGGCTGTAGCAAGGATTGGTGTCGTAACCCATATTCAGGTCTTCCCTGTTCTTGTTCACCGACTGGTTCTCGAGACTCTCGTCATACTTGACTTCTGGCCTTACATAGCCTTCCGGCTTGCAGAGGTTAACGGTCTTTCCGCTCTCGATATCATATTCATAAATATCTGAATCTGTGCTTACTGCATAATCCAGGCCGGTCATTTTCTTGCAGGAATAGGCAATCTTCTTCGAATCAGGACTCCAGGCAAGCTGCTCCTCGCCTCCGAAAGGCTTGGAAGGACACTCGAACATCTCCCCTTCCAGAATGTCCTTTGTGTTTGAGAAGGCATTGCCGTCGAAATCCACCAGGAACGGATGAGGAATTGCGTCTACCCACTCGTCCCAGTGCTTGTGCATTACATCGGTGACAATCCTTCCTGTCGTCTTCGGAAGATCCCCGTATTTTTCTTTGCCAAGAATCGTGGCGCCTGTCCAAGGTATCTGGGCTATCAGAACCGCTTTCTTGCCGTCTGGAGAGAAGAGGAATCCCTCGACGTCCTTGTCGAATCCCGTGATTTTACGAGGAGAGGTTCCGTCTGCATTCATTACCCAAACGGAACTGGTTCCGTCTTCGCTCGTCAGATAAGCAATTGTATTGTCATCCAGCCAAACTGCTCCGCCCTGGCTCTTAGCACTTTTTGTAAGAGTCTTTACGTCAGAGCCGTCCGCATTCATAAGGCAGATTACGGTATGGCTCTTGTTTTCCGCTACGCTGTAGTAGGAAACGTTGTAGAGAATCTTGCTTCCGTCCGGTGACGGCTGTACACCGCCGATCCTTCCCATTGCCCATAGGGCTTCCGGAGTCATAAGGTCTGAAGCAAGATTTACCTCCTGCCTTCCGATGAATACCTGCGGCTCCTCATTTTTCTCTGAACAGCCTGCAATTATAGCTGCTGACATTACCATCGCGATAATAAATATTCTTTTCATATTGAGACTTTTATAAATTTCCTGCAAGATAGCCGGCACCAAGGAGGGCGGCATCGCTTCCCACTTCTGAAGCGCAGAAGCGGGTCTTTCTTATTGAAATCGGCTGGGCCCATTTCAGAGCCTCGCGATATATATCCGGAATGAGTTCTCTGGCTTTTCCGCTGAACACTCCGCCGCCAAAGACTATAATCTCGGGATTAAAGAGGCTCACAAGGTTTGCAGCACCCTTTCCCCACATCTGGACGGCCTTGCGGATAACCTTGACGGCAATCTCATCCCCTTCCTCAAAGTTTTTGAACACTTCGTGGGAGGAAACATCCCTGCCGTAAAGCCTGGATGCCTGATAGCCGATTCCGTTTCCGGATGCAAAGGTCTCAAAGCATCCGCACTGGTCCCAGTCATTGTCATAATCGCTTTCCAGGGCCATCCATCCGGTTGCCCCCACTACATCGTCCGCTCCGTGTATCACCCTGCCGTCCAGGAGGATACCCGCTCCGATACCGCTTCCTACGGCAAGATAAATGGCGTTGTCACAGTCCTTTGCGGCTCCCCTCCATTTCTCGCCGAGTATATAGCAGGTGCGGTCGCTTTCTATCCCGATTTTCACATCGCCGAGATATTCCTTAAGCCTAAGTCCCAGCGGAAAGTCATCCCATCCGGGGATATTGGGGCACCAGACGGTTCCCCTCTTGGAATAAACAATTCCGGGGACGCATATTCCCGCCCCCGAAATGTCATATTCTTCTGCAAGTGATTTGATTGTCTGGCACACAAAAGTGCCCGCGTCTTCTCCTGAGCGCCCTTCCAGAAGGCTGTAGCTCCTCTGGAGGATATCCCCTTCATCGTTGAATATGGCGGCAGATATCTTGGTGGCTCCCAGATCTATACCTAAAAGTGCCATTACTTTATGGTTTTTCTTTTTCTGAACAGAAGGGAAGCGACAAACACGGATACCAGCATTACCAGCATTATCCAGCTGAAGTCCCTAAGGCCGAATTCCTCTCCGAAAATCGGAAGCCGGACGTTCATTCCGAAGATACCGGAAATCAGGGTCGGCGGCATGAACAGCAGGGAGACGAATGTCAGGATCCTCATTATCTTGTTCTGCTCCAGGTTGATCAGACCCAGAACGGTATTCTGCAGATATTCAAGCCTCTCGAAATTGAAATTAGTGTGGTTCAGAAGGGATGCGATATCGTTCACCAGAACGTCCAGACGAGGCCGGATATCACTTGGGAACTTGTCGCTGCGGGTCAGTGCGGTAACGATTCTCTGCTTGTCCACAATGTTCTCGCGGACCATCATCGTGTTTTCCTGCATCTGGTTGATATCCAGCAGGAAATCCTCGTTAACCTTTGCCCCGACATTTACGTTCCGGCCGAACTTCTCGATCTCCTTGGCCATAACCTCTATCATGTCCGCATCGAGGTCCACCCTGTTTTCCATAATGGCCACGAAGATATGGTATCCGGTAGGATAGAGCTTGTAGGAATACCCCATCCTCTTCTGGAACTCGGTAATCGTGCGAAGCGGAGCCTGGCGTGTAGTTACCAGAACTCCCTCGTTGATCACGAAAGAAACACTTTCCTCGGTATAGCTGTCAGGCCCCGGGGAAATGAAGTCGGTATTTGCGAAAATTGCGTTGTCTGTTTCCGAATAGCGGGATGAACTCTCGATCTCCTCAGCCTGGGCCCTACTCTGGAGAGTTGTCTCCAGGAACTCCTCAACCGCTTGAGTCTCAACTCTGTCAGGTTCATACAAATCTATCCACAGGACATCATCAAAACCTAAGTTTTCTGTCAATTCCTTAACATCCGAGGTAGTCAGAATCTGCCCCTTAGATTTGTAGAACACCTGAATCATACTCCGGCCTCCTTCTTTATGATTATAGAGTTAGACATAACAGATTTTCTGGATTCATGCAAATTTAACTATTTTTTCTTTGCAAACAGCAACATTCCCAGGAATGTAAGGCCTGCGATCACGAGGATCAGGGCAAATCCGAAGTCATAGCCCCAGCCGAACACCTTGTTCTGGATGCAGTAGCAAATAACCGGAACCAGTATGGCAATGAACGGAACAGCCTTATCGCAGGTCTTGAGCTTGGTCAGGATACCATACATGAAAATACCCAGAAGCGGACCGTAAGTGTATGAAGCGATGGCATATACCATATTTATCACGCTGTCGCTCTTAAGGTAGTTGAATGCCACCATCATAGCCACGAACAGAATCGCCATCAGGATATTCACTCTCTGGCGGACGTTCTTCTTTCTGTCCTCGCTCCAGTCCTTCTTGTCCATTCCGATAAGGTCGATGCTGGCGGAAGTGGTCAGCGATGTAATCGCGTTTGCGCAGGAAGGATAGGCTGCGGAAATCAGTCCAATGAAGAAAATCACTCCGACTATCGGTCTGAGGCTCAGGGCTACGGTCGGGAAGATCTTGTCTGCCTCGACTCCGCCTGCTGCCTTGGTTACAGAGGAAAGAAGTTCAGGATGGTTAACCATGAAAATTGCCAGGACAGCTCCGATGATGAGGAACAGAAGGTTCACAGGAATCATCATCGCAACGGATGTCATCATATTCTTCTGGCTCTCCTTCAGATTCTTGCAACTCAGGCTCTTCTGGATCATGCTCTGGTCCAGACCAGTCATTGCAACCGGAACAACCAGTCCGCTTATGAATCTCTTCAGCCAGTGGGTTCCGTGGCTCCAGTCTGTGTCAAATATGTCTGAGTGAGCGTCTGAATGCACGTTGGAAAGCATATCGCCGAAGCCCCATCCCAGTTCCTTGCAGATGAATACCAGGGAAAGCACAACTGCCACAATCATGAACGTGGTCTGGAAGGTGTCTGTCCAGATAATGGTCTTGACACCGCCTTTCAGAGTATAGAGGATTGCTATCAGCACAAAGATGGCGGCCGCAACCCAGAAAGGCATTATATGGCTTCCGTCCGGACGGATCAGCACAAAGTTATAAAGCACGAACACTACCAGAAACGTCCTGACGGTTGCTCCCAGGAACCTAGAAATAATGAAGAAGGAAGCTCCGGTCTTGTAGCTGCACACTCCGAACCTCTTCTCCAGATAGGAATAAATGGAAGTCAGGTTCATCCTGTAATACAGCGGCAGGAGGACAAGCGCGATTATCAGATATCCGCCTATGAAGCCAATCAGCATAGGAAGATACCAGAATCTCTCGTTATACACGTTGCCCGGAACGCTCATGAAGCTCACGCCGCTCAGTGATGCCCCGATCATTCCGTAAGCCACCACAAACCAGTTGGATTTGCGGTTACCCGTGAAGTACGAGCTGTTGTCTGCTTTCCTGCTTGTAATATAGGCTATGAAGAAAAGGATAGCCGTGTATACCAGGAACGTTACAAGTAGTATTGTATGGTTCATCTTGTTTAGATTTTAAATAATTGTCTGTTTTCTATTGACTTTGCCAGAGTAAGCTCGTCCGTGTACTCTAGGTCGTCCCCGAAGGCCACTCCCCTGGCTATAGCCGTTATCGTAATGTCATATTTCTTAAGGCGGTTGTAAAGGAAATAGGATGTCGTCTCCCCTTCCATACTGGTGGAAAGTGCCAGCACCACCTCATTGACTCCACCGTCCTGTATCCTTTTTTCCAGCTCATCGATGGAAAGGTCGCTCGGACCAACTCCGTCCATCGGACTGATTATTCCGCCAAGGACGTGATACAATCCGTTGTATATCTGCGTATTCTCAATGCTAAGCACATCTCTTATGCTTTCAACCACGCAGATTATACCGTGGTTGCGGCGCCTGTCGGAGCAGATCGGACAGACAGGGCTGTCGGAAATCATATTGCACACCGAGCAGTGCTGCACGTTTCTGGAAAGGTTCACAAGCGAGGAAGCGAACAGTTCCACATTCTCCTTTGGCTGCCTGAGTATGTAGAGCGCCATCCGCAAGGCGCTCTTCTTCCCTATTCCGGGCAGCGTGGAAAACTGGTCCACAGCCTTCTGCAGCAGCTCTGAGGAGAATGCCATGTCTGAAACTATTTGCCGGCCTTGAAGGCATCGACTCCGTTACGTACGGAACCGTACTTGAGAAGATACTCCTTGGCTGTTTCGTAATCCTTTATTCCGGTCTCGTCCATTATCATGCGTGTGCCCCTGTCCACCAGCTTGGCGTTGGACAGCTGCATATCCACCATCTTGTTGCCCTTCACGTGGCCGAGCTTTATCATCGCCGAGGTAGATATCATGTTCAGTATGAGTTTCTGGGCTGTACCGCTCTTCATCCTTGTGGATCCGGTCACAAACTCCGGGCCTACCACTGCAACCATCGGGATGTCCACAACCTCGGCAACCTTAGCTCCAGGGTTGCAGGTGATGCATCCGGTAAGAAGTCCCATCTCACGCGCCTTTGCGCAGGCTCCCACAACATATGGGGTACTTCCGCTGGCAGCGATTCCGACTACGGAATCCCAGCCTCCGATATTGAATTTCTGGAGGTCTGCCCATCCCATATCATAATCGTCCTCGGCATTCTCCACAGCCTTGCGGATAGCACCGTCTCCACCGGCTATCAGTCCGATAACCAGGTCAAAAGGAGCACCGTATGTTGGAGGTATCTCGCTGGCGTCCAGAATGCCCAGCCTTCCGCTGGTTCCGGCTCCGAGATAGAAAAGCCTTCCGCCCTTCTTCATTCTCTCGACCAGAAGATCCACGAATTTCTCAACCTGCGGCAGGCATTTCTCCACTGCGTATGGTACTGTCTTGTCTTCCGCGTTCATTCCCCTGAGCAGATCCCCCGTACTCATCTTGTCCAGATTAGAGTAGTTGGAAGCCTGCTCCGTTATCTTCTTTACACTCATTTTCAACAATTTTAATTCTCTTTTCCAAGATATTTTGCCTTGTGATACTCAATCAGTCCCTCGATCGGAGAACGGAGAACCTTTCCAACCTTCACGCCGCATTCTGCTGCAACTTCCTCAAGTTCCCTGCGGAAGATATATGCAATGGAACCGACCACGTTCATTGGATATTCGTGATAATTGTATCCATAGACGTTCCTTGTGATGAATTCCTTGAACCCGCTCTTCAGAAGGCCCTGCATATAGTCCGTATCCCTGTACTGCTCAATAAAATATGAGAACTGTGCCAGGAACCTGTTAGGAGAAGGCTGCTTGTATACCCTGTCCACGATCTTCAGGTAGTCCAGGTCGTACTTCTCGATGAAAGCCTTCTCTATATCCTTAGGGAACAGACCCTTGATGAAGTCGGAGATCAGTCTCTTGCCAAAGTATCCGCCGCTTGCCTCATCGCCGAGGATGAAGCCTCCGGCATTCACGTGCTCAGCCATCTTCTCACCGTCAAAGAAGCAGGAATTGGCTCCTGTTCCGATAATGCAGGCGATACCCTTTCCGTCTCCGCAAAGAGCCCTGGCGGCTGCCAGCATATCAGATGCGGCAAAGCACTTCACTCCCGGGAAAACTTCCTGGAATGCGCTTTCCAGATCGCTTCCGACTGAATCGGACACTACTCCGGCACCGTAGAAATAAACCTCGGTAACATTGTCTCCAAGTATGGATTCCAGGCTTGTCCTGAGTATTTCAACGATTTTTTCCCTTGATATGAAAACCGGATTGATTCCGGCGGTCTTTACGGACACGGTACTTCCGTCTTCCTTGATTGCAACCCAATCCACCTTGGTTGAGCCGCTGTCTGCTACTAATATCATCTTATAATGTTTAAAATTATTATTTGCCGTCCTAAAAACGTGCAAATATACGAATTATTCCGTAGGAATAACTAAACATACACGCCGTTCTTCTTCCAGTGGAAGTAGCCGTAGATTGCGCCGAGGATGTAGAAAATGTACAGGGCAGCCATTAAAGGCATTCCCTGGACGATGCACATTGCCGTCAGGACAACATCCGCAACTATCCATGCAATCCATTGCTGGAGATAAGACTTCACCAGCCATATAGTCGCTATTATACTGAGTGTAAATACGATAGCATCCAATATCGGATTAGCGTCCTGTAGTCGAACAAGAATAAACCAGACAACAGGAGCGATTATCATAAAACAAACAACGCTTATCACAATAGCCTTTCCGGTAAGCCTTGTCAGATGTACTGTCAGAGCAGATTTATCAGATGATGATACGGATGCTTTCAGTTTTCGCGCATCTTTTGCCCAGGACCAGATACCCCAGAAAGCCGTAAGCAGGTAATACAGATTAAGCGCCATCTGGGCATACAGCCTCTCTGTAAAGAAAACGTATGCGGCAACGGAAGAGGAGAAGATGCAGATGATCCACATCCAGTTCTTCTGCCTGATCTCGAATATCAGGAAAAGTATACCCGTAACCAGGGCGAATATCTCGTCCCAATTCTGTTGCGCAAACTGTATCACCTGCTCCATAAACGCAAAGATAACGCTTTAGAAGGAGAAGCTTACCTTGCCGATGAAATGGATCCTTGCCTGGGCGTATACACCCTTTTCCACATAATCCGGAGAACCGTCTTCAAATACGGCACGGTAAATCCATCCGTAAGAGTAATACTTGCTGTTGAGAAGATTATCTACGCAAAAAGAAATGCGTAGAGCACCCTTCTCACCTATCTTGAATGACTTGGAAGCATCCAGGCTCATTGTGAAGTATGAAGGCACTTTTGCACCCTCCAGACTGGAGTTGTCCATATACTGCTTGCCTACATATTTGGTTGTAATGGCAAACTGGGTTGATTTAACCGGATTTACCAAAAGACCTCCGGAAGCGATTATCTCAGGAGAAAGCGTAAGTTTGCTGCTCTTGAGGAAAACCTGATGCTGGGCAACCGGATTCCAGTCTTCCGCATTATCGTACGCATCCACATACAGAGTGTAGTTTTTCAGTCGGTTACGTGAGAAAGTGGTTGTACCGAAAAGCATAAGTCCCCTCACAGGCATATACCTGGCAGAGAATTCTATTCCTCTGCGATAGCTGTCCGGAATGTTCTCCTGGATTACATAACCGGTCTCAGTGAGTCTTCCGGTGGAAACCAGCTGGTTGCGGTATTCCATAGCATAAAGGTTTACACCCAGTTCTATCCTGTCATTATGCAACTGATAGCCAAATTCATAGTCTATCATTCTCTCGCTCTTGAGAAGATCCTGCTTGCCTGCCTTGATAGATTCCTTGATATCGCTGCGGCTCGGCTCCCTGTTGGCAAAGGAAACAGAGAAGAACACTCTCTGGCAACGGCCGATTCGGTAATCCAGCCCGGCCTTCGGATTGAAGAAATTATAGTCGCTCTTGTTGTCAAGCCCCACAAAGTCCTTGTCCATTCCGCTGAGTTTAAAGTCTATGAAGCGGTACTGGGCGTCCACGAATGCGGTCAGTCCCTTGGCAACAGAAATCTCCGCCTTTGCAAATACGCTGGCATCTGTCTTCTTTCCGTTATTGGTGTACCAGCGCCTGTTATAGTCAATGTTCTGGTTGTACTTACTCCACAATACTCTTCCGAAGTGGTCTCCGTCATAGAAGGAATAGTTTACTCCAGACACAAAATCCACAGCACCTGAATTGTACTTCAGGTTCAGGGTACCGGCAAGATATGCATTGTCCATATTCTGCCTGATTATCACATCCGTCTTCTTGTATGTTGTTCCGTCAATAACCTGAGGATCTATACCGTACTTAGAGAACTTTACATTGTATTTATAGTTCTCGTAGTAGCCGTCTCCCTTTGTGAAATGCAGGGTTGAATTTATGCTCAGCGATGGAGAAAATTGATGTATATAGTGCAACTGGAAATGATGCTGGCGGTAATTGTCGGTCTCGTTGTCATAGTAATGGACATTCCCCTCATCATCATAATACTCTCCGGCAACATTGTACTTGCGGTTTGTGTAATAGATATCTATCGGGCATCCCTCCCAGGTGATTCCCGTATGCTGCGAGCCCATCATATAGATGAATTTCAGGCTGCTGCGGGAGTTTCTCCAGGAAGCGGACAGTAGCAGAGAGTTCAGATTAGCCTTTGCATTTCGGATATAGCCTCTAGTAAGAGCATGATTGTATGCCACATCTACATTGAACCAGTTCCCATCGTCTCCGTCTATTGCTCCCGTTCCCGCAGCAATGCTCTGCATAAAGGTATTGTAGCTTCCAGCCGAGAAATCAGCAGAGGCGTAAGGATAGGAAGAAGCGGTCTTTGTCTGCATGTTCAGCGATGCCCCGAAGGCTCCCGGACCGTTCACTGATGTACCGGCACCTCTTTGGAGCTGAACGCTTTGCAGGAAATTAGGCAGAGACGGAATGTTTGCCCAGATAACTTCCTGACTCTCCCCGTCGTTGATGGCTATGCCGTTAAGGGTGACATTTGTCCTTGAAGCATCGCTTCCCCGGACCCTGAGGTTGCTGTATCCAAGCGACAGTCCTCCCTCTGTGGTTGCAACCACACTAGGAAGCATATTCAGTGTCATAGGAAGAGAATAAGTGGAAGGCGCATCAGACAGAATCTTCTTCCCCAGAGTGCTATTTGCCATAGGAGTGTTTATTCCGGCTCTCGATACAGAAACTATAATACTGTCCAGCCTCCGCTGTGAAAGTGTATCCTGACTGCAAATATCCGTCGCCGAGCCAAACAGAGCTCCGAAGAAAAGGGCAAATAAAAAAAACTTCTTCATAACCAAACTTTTACCAAAGCCCAGGAATGACGAAGCCTTCAACTTTCCCTACGGCGGCATTGTCCGCATCAGGTTAAAGGGTATGATCTCAGCCTTCCGGCACCCCTAAGCGCCTGCAAATATAGGATAATCTTTCCAAATCTCATTTTTTTGATTAAGTTTGTATCCCGTTAAGACTTATTCCATTCATATCAGATGAACACCAAGTATATATTCATAACGGGCGGGGTTGTTTCTTCCCTTGGAAAAGGTATAGTTGCCGCATCACTTGCAAAGCTCTTGCAGTCAAGAGGATTGAGAGTCACAATCCAGAAGTTTGACCCTTACATCAACGTGGATCCGGGTACTCTGAACCCGTATGAGCACGGGGAATGCTATGTCACCGACGACGGGGCTGAGACAGACCTGGACCTGGGCCATTACGAGAGGTTCCTGAACGTGCCTACCTCACAGGCAAACAACGTCACCACCGGAAGGATATACAAGACGGTGATAGACAACGAGAGAGAAGGCCTGTACCTTGGCAAGACCGTGCAGATTATCCCTCATATCACCGATGAGATCAAGCGCAGGATGACGCTTCTGGGAAAAAGCGGAAACTACGATGTTGTGATTACGGAGATCGGAGGAACCGTGGGTGACATGGAATCCACCCCGTTCCTGGAGGCAGTACGTCAGTTACAGTGGGAAATGCCGGAAGGAGACTGCCTGGTGCTTCATCTGACACTGGTACCGTTCCTTCATGCCGCCCAGGAGCTCAAGACCAAGCCTACCCAGCACTCCGTGAAGATGCTGCAGCAGGAAGGAATCAAGCCGGACATCATTGTTTGCCGTACGGAAGTCTCCCTGCCGGAGGGCATGAAGAAGAAGATCGCCCTGTTCTGCAACGTTAAGGCTGACTCCGTATTTGAGAACCAGGATGCCAAGAGCATATATGAAGTACCGGTTCTGCTGCACAGGCAGGGACTGGACGACGTGGTGCTCAAGAAACTGAAATTCAAGAATGTGCCTCAGCCGGACCTTACGGAATGGGAGAACTTCCTCAAGAAACTCTACAACCCTAAGACCGAGTGCGACATTGCCCTTGTAGGGAAATACGTGGAACTCCAGGACGCATACAAATCCATCCAGGAATCCTTTGTTCACGCCGGTGCGGCGAACAACTGCAAAGTTCACGTGCACACCGTCCACAGCGAATACCTGGATGCCTCAAACATAAAGGAGAAACTCTCCGGAATGGACGGAATACTTGTGGCTCCCGGATTCGGGGGAAGGGGAATAGAGGGCAAGATACTGGCTGTCAAGTACGCCAGGGAGAACAAGATACCGTTCTTCGGAATCTGCCTGGGAATGCAGATGGCTGTTATAGAGTTTGCACGCAACATACTGAAACTCAAGGACGCATGTTCCACTGAAGTAAGGCCTCAGACCAAGAATCCTGTCATTGACCTCATGGAAGAGCAGAAGACTCTGACCACCAAGGGCGGAACAATGAGGCTCGGCGCATACGAGTGCAAGATCAAGGACGGTACACTGGCCGCCAAGATCTACGGAGAAAAGCAGATTAAGGAAAGGCACCGCCACCGCTACGAGTTCAACGGGAAATACGAGGAGGCAATGGAAAAGGCAGGCCTTATCCTCAGCGGAAGAAACCCTGAGACCGGCCTTGTGGAAATCGTGGAACTTCCTGCAAAACAGCATCCTTTCTTTATCGGAGTACAGTTCCATCCTGAACTCAGGAGCACAGTAATGAGGCCGCATCCTATATTCGTGAACTTTGTGAAGGCTGCAATGAAGCGCCGCGGAGGAAAATAGAATAATGAGGAACTTGAGATTCATAACCCTTGCGGCGGCAATCCTGCTTCCGGTCCTGGCTCTGGCTCAGGATCCGCCAAAGGCACGCCGGCACAAGGTAAAAGTCCTCGCCGAATATCCTCACGACACCAAATCCTACACCCAAGGCCTGTTCTTCTATGACGGCTATCTTTGGGAAACCACCGGCCAGAAAGGTGAAAGCTGCCTTAACATGCTGGACTACAAAACCGGCAAATGGAAGAGGAAATGGAAATTTGTGGACAAATATTTCATTGAGGGAAGCTGCGTGGTCAACGACAGGTTCTTCATCCTGACCTGGGAGGAACATACGTGCTTTGTCTTCAGCCTCAAGAACCCTCAGAACAAGCTCAAGGAAATCGGACGGGCATCCTACCCTACCGAGGGATGGGGACTTACTACAGACGGCAAACGTCTGATAATGAGTGACGGGTCGTCAGTGCTCTATTTCCGCGATCCGGCCTCCTTCTACTGCAATTCCACCCTTAAGGTTACCCTGGACGGGAAGCCGCTCCCTAACCTCAACGAGCTGGAATGGATAAACGGCAAAATCTGGGCAAACGTCTATCTTACAGATGATATTGTAATCATCGATCCGGAAACCGGATATGTTACCGACGTGATAGACTGCAAGGGGATTCTCCCGTCAAAACTTACCACAAAGGCAACTGACGTCCTGAACGGCATCGCCTACGATCCGTCAGACAAAAGCATATACGTAACCGGCAAATACTGGCCGAGACTCTACAGGATTACCTACTAAAGCAGGTGCAGGGAACCGATCAGATACAGCAGGCCATATCCGAAGACCATGCTGATGACTCCCATTATCACACCTATCCTGCTCATATCCTTCTGGCTTACCAGATTGGTTGCGAAGGCCAGAGCGTTTGGCGGAGTGGAGATCGGTAGAATCATTGCGCTTGACGCTGCTATTGCCACGCCAATCAGAACAGTCGAGGTGCCTCCAATTACTCCCAGACTGTCTCCCATAGCGGTGCAGACAACGGCAAGGATTGGCATAAGCAGAGCGGCTGTCGCTGAGTTGGATATGAAGTTTGACAGCGCATAACAGATAAGTCCGGAAAGAATCAGGATGAACAGAGGAGAGAAGTTTCCGAACGGTATGCTCTTGACTGCCAGATCCGCAAGTCCGGAAGCGTTGAGTCCGTAACCCAGTGCAAAACCGCCGGCAACCATCCAGATGACAGACCAGTTGATCTGTTCCAGGTCTCGGCGGTTAATGACTCCAGTCAGCGCAAACACCACAAACGGAATCAGAGCCACAGTGTAAGAATTAATTCCGGTAACGGAATCGAGAAGCCAGAGAATGACAGTAACGAAAAATGTAACGACAACTACAGGAGTGTGCCATCCCTTGTGAAGGTTCTCTTCTATCTGGAGTTCCACGGTCTTCTGAGTGAACGGGAACATCTTCTTTATTATGTACCAGGCCACAAACAGCAGCACGATAACCAGAGGGAACATGAACATCATCCACTGGCCGAATCCGATACCGAGGTTCAGCCCTTCAGGATCGTTGAGATATTTTATCGCGATTGTGTTTGGAGGAGTTCCGATCGGAGTTCCCATTCCTCCCAGGTTTGCCGCAACCGGAATTGCAAGTGCCATGGCTATCCTTCCCTTTCCGCTGGCAGGAAGCTGCCTGAACACAGGAGTAAGGAAGGTAAGCATCATAGCGGCAGTTGCAGTGTTGCTGATGAACATCGAGAACAGTCCGGTTATAAGAAGGAATCCCAGCAGCACGTTCTCGCTCTTCTTTCCGAAAGGAGTTAGGAGAATCTTTGCCAGACGAGCATCAAGACCTGTCTTTGTGGCTGCAATTGCCAGGATAAAACCTCCGATGAACAGCATGATCACAGGATCGGCGAACGTTGCCATCACTCCCTTGTAGCTTAAAAGCTTTCCCACTTTCTCGGCATCGCACATCGGCCCTATTCCCGAATCCGACGTGAACAGAAGAAGCAGTCCTATCACAGCCACGGAAGTAGCCCAGGCCGGAACCACTTCCATAATCCACATCAGCATCGCGAAAACGAACACGGCGATAAGCCTCTGCTGGACCACAGTTATCCCTTCCAGTCCAAACCAGGAAGAAGGCATATTCCACACGAATAACGTAAGTATCAGCACCACAATGGCCTGATAAACCTTCTTCATCGCCTTATCCGGATGAGTCCATTTCTCGTAATATTTCTTCAGGAATTTGTCAACTTTCTCAAAACCAATATACCGTGTAAACATAGACCGTTTGTGTTAAATAAAATTGCGTCGCAAAGATAATGTAAAAACACTATCTTTGTCCCTCGGTACGGGAACTTTATCGCCGAGTAATCGGAGGAAAGTCCGGACAGGGCAGAGCAATGCGCTGTGGAAAGCACAGATGGGCGTAAGCTTATGTTCGGGGTAACAGAAAACAACCGCCCCTAGACGAGAGTCTTGAGGTAAGGGTGAAAACGCGAGGCAAGAGCTCACGACAGATAATGGCGACATTATCCGGGTACTCCGCCGCATCCTGCAAGGCTATGTATATCGGCATTCAAGGGCTGCTCGTCCTTTGCCGAGGGGTAAGCTGCGCCAGATAAATGATAAAGACCCGCAAGGGGACAGAATCCGGCTTAACCCGTACCTTAAAACAGATGGGCTGACAATCGTCAGCCCATCATTATTTTTATAGAGCAGTCTGAAGTATCCGTGAGCCTGTGGCCGCCCATGGCCACATGAATGGGTGGCCTGCCATCTGGCAGGTCGGGACGAGCGAAGCGAGGGCTTTAGGATATTTACAGACTGCTCTTTATTCTTTCTGGTTGAAGAAGTCGATTGTCTGGCCTATCAATTTGTCTATCTGGTCCTGGGACTTGAGAGTCTCGATCGGGAAACCGAAGACTGCTGTCTTATATTCCTTTCCGGGATAAACCACGGCGGCGCTTATGCTTGTCTGAGGATAACGCATCACAGTGTACGAATCCTTACCGGCAGGAGTGAATGCATCCGGAGCCTCGCAGACATATTTCTTGCTGTTGAGAGTGCTGTAGAACTCGAATGTTCCGTTGAATCCGAAGCTATTCATTACGGAAGAAACCCTTCCGTCCTTTGCAGCGCTGTGGGTCATCCACTTGATCTTCAGGACATCTGCGGCAAACTTAGGGCCTTCGGTCTTGTCTACTTCATAGGCATCAACAAGGTCAGTTGAGACATAGGCTCCGGAAAGGATGAGATTCCTTCCGGCACAGCAATAGTCAGTAATGGCCTTCTTCATTTCCGGAGTATAGACGTGGTACTTAACAAGCTTGGTGAGGCTTCCGTCATTGCTCTGGCACTGCTTGCCCATAATAATATCGCAGATGGAATAATTCCTCATATCGGTCTTTCCGCTTTCAACCGCGCTTCTGGTTGAAGAAATGAAAGCATAGCCGTTATGCATAAAGCCAAGGCCGTGGTCATAGGCATAGTCAAAGGTGTTGCCGGCAATGATGTTTCCGGCCTCGTCATTGTAGCAAGCACCGAAGCCTGGAGCATCGTCATCAGTCCAAGGAACCTCCCTGCGGTACTCGTACATCTTGCCAAGATAGGAAGCGTCCTTTATATAAGGGACGCCGTGGTCATAATCCGCCAGGAAACCGGCAATTGTAGAATCCTTGCTCTGGATCCATTTAGGAGCGCCTACGCGATCGAAAGCGTTGACAACGAGCACAATGTCATCTGATTTTCTCTGGCTCGGAACACCGACAGCCACAACCTCTGAAGGGAAGCTCTCTCCGCCTGCATTGACCGCTGCAACCTTGAAGCGGTAGATGTGGTCTTTCTCTATCTTGACGCGGTATTTAGGCTCAGCGACATAAGTGCCCTGGTCGAATCCGTTGTTATCGATCGCGGAGTAAACGACATAACCGGTTGGAGCGGCAGTAGGCTCCAGCTTGTCCTCGACATCGCTCCAGGTTACAATGGCGTGGATTTCTCCCTCGCTCACGGAATCAAATGAGGCAACTTTCTTGGTAACGGTTGTTGTGTTAGTCTTCTTGCCCTTCTTTGTCTTCTTCTGAGGTTTAGTTACAACTGTCTCAAACTCAACTTCCCTCTTGGAAGGGTTCTCAAGGACAACCTCCATATTGTTTACAGGAAGAGGCTGGACAGTGTATGGAACCTTGTTCTTCCATGCCAGGAACTTCAGTATTCCCTTGTAAATGGCCCTGGAAGCAGTGAAGCGGAAGTCCGGGTCAAGGCCGAATTTCATATCCGCAAAATTGTGGTGAGAAAGGAATTCAAGCAGCATTCCGGGAACCTGAGGTGAACGGCTCTCGGAATAAGAGCGGTCCCAGAGCTGGCGGCGGCTCCAGTCAAAGCCGTACTTGTCTGAAATGTCATCCACGAGCTGAGTCTGAACGATATCCGCAAGGTAACGGCCCAGGATTCTGTCGTCCCCGTTAGGATATTTGTCCTCTCCGCCGAAGTCCTTGCAAATCCTGGTGTAGATTGAAAGTGTCCCTATAATAGTGTCTCCCAGCGAGTTGCCAGCATCAGTATGGAACGCGAACGAGAGGTCAACCGGAATATGTCGGCTCTCGGCACCCCATTTAGGAATCGCCCTGCTCTGTCCTGCTATTGCATTTACAAACTTGCCCCTGGAGACATAGTCGTCCGTGTAGTCATTGGTGTTGTGGGAAACGGAGTAAACCGTATCAGCGAAACCGCTCCACTGCAGATAATATCTGGCGCCCTCGAGGAACCTTGGCATTCCGCTTACAAAGCCCTCGCCTTCTCCCCTGGCGATGTTTCCCATTCCGCCTCCGAACTTGCAGGCATCAGCGGTAACGGTACCGTAACTGTTTCTGTTGGTGAGGAATACGCCCTGGTCTTGGCTTCCGGCCTTGAAGTGGAATGTTCCAAGGTAAATCCACATGCTTCCGCCCATCTTCTGGTTCACGGAGAACTCAGCCTGGCCGCCATTGTACTTAACAGTATATGTAACCTTGTCAGCGCTGCTTGGAAGAGTCTTGTAGGAAATGTAAACGGCATAATCCCCTTCCTCCTCGAAAGAAGGAGTCCAGGTTATCGTGCTCTCGTTGAGGCTTTCTGAAGGCTCGCTCTGGCCTTTGGCAAGCAGACCTTCAACCTGCATGTATGAACCCATCTTGAAAGGATTCTCCCCAAAAGTGTAGGATTTCTTCGGATGGGCAAAACCCTCGCCGTCTCCCTTTGTCCAGTTGTAGGAACCGTCTGAGGAGCTGAATCCGTTTGACTGGGTATCGTTATCCACGATGACTTCCTCCCTGGTCCAGTCTCTCTCCTTAGGAATGAGGACAACCGCACCGGCGTTCTCCAGCATAGGAACCAGGAACGGCTCCACATAACTCATTGTATATGTATCCTCAACCACTCCGAACAGCCTGGCTCTCTGGAACTCCCATCTGTCGAGCGTAGGCTCGTAAAACCATCCGTGACTGTTCTGCATCGCGATATGCCTGTTCTGCAGACCCTTTGTGATGGCGTAAGGCTTGCCTTCCTGCTCCTTCAGGCGTATGCCCTTCGGCTTGTCCTCCTTTGTGCCCTCTTTCTGTATCTTGGCCCAGGAACCGCTTGAATTGTAGAACGGAGTCACCAGATCCTCAAGGCGAGAACCGTTGGAGAAGATGGCAACCTTCTTGTTCTTCAGCGATGCTGGGAGATTTGACTTTACGATTTCATATATCTTTTTCACACCATCCTGACGGACAGGATAATCGGCGATATTGCGGTTGAAATTCAGATAAAGTGAATCGTTGTTCTTGAATGTGTAGGCGTTGTCAACCTTGATCGGAACCTTCACTCCGTTGGAAAGGGTGCGGAGATATGTCCTCACCTTCTGGCAGGCAGGATCGAATTGCTTCAGGTCGGTGACCTTGACACTTGGCTTATTCTTCAGAAGCACATCCGGATAGCTGTTCTCCTGTGAAAACAATGTGGCCGGAATCAGTATCAATGCGGCAGCAATCACAGCGGCTGCCCTGGAAAAGAACTTTGTAGAACGCATATCGTGAAATCTTTTTATTCTTTATTTAAGCATTCACAAATTTAATTAAATTTGCTTTCATGAAAAGAACGAGACTGGCAAATCTGCCGACAAAAATCTATCGCCTTGAAAGGCTCTCCAAAGAACTTGGAGCAAACATCTGGATAAAGAGAGACGACCAGACCGGAACAGAGCTTTCCGGCAACAAGGTACGCAAACTGGAATTCGAGACCGCAGACGCTATGGAAAAAGGCTGCGACCTCCTGATAACCTGCGGAGGAATACAGTCCAACCACTGCCGTGCAACAGTGGCGGCAGCCACCCAGCTGGGAATGAAATCCGCTGTGCTGCTGAGGATCAGCGACGAACCTCCGGTAAAGGGCAACTACTTCCTGGACAGGCTTCTGGGTGCAGACGTAAGGTTCTGCAACCAGGAGGAATACCGCAACCACCGTCAGGAAATTATGGAAGACATGGCCGAATCCTACCGCAAACTGGGATTCAACCCTTACATTATTCCTGAAGGAGCATCCAACGCCATCGGTACCCTAGGTTACTACACCTGCATGCAGGAAATCCTCCAGCAGGAAAAGCAGATGGGAATCGAGTTCAACACTATAGTTGTGGCTACCGGAAGCGGCGGAACGATAGCCGGCCTCCATCTGGCAAACGAGCTGGGCCATCTGGGCAAGCGCTGCATAGGAATGGCCGTCTGCGACAATGTGGAATATTTCACCGACATTGCAGACAGAATCTCCAACGAGGCCAAACATCTGCTTAAAGAGTTCCTTGACACTAAAGACTATAGCGACACAGCCGTTTTGCGTAGCAATATTGAGATTAACGACAAGTATGTTGGCATAGGCTATGCCCTGTCAAGGCCTGAGGAACTGGAATTCATCCGCAAGATTGCCCGTCTGGAAAGCCTCATCCTAGACCCTGTCTACACCGGCAAGGCTATGTACGGACTCTGGAACGAGCTCCAGAAAGACGCGGACCAGGAAACCAGGATCAATCCGGACGACAACATCCTGTTCATCCACACCGGTGGACTCTTCGGGCTCTTCCCTATCAGTGAAACATTCCCGCTCTAGTCAATTGATATGCAGCTATACCTCAGCATAAGAGAAATTGCCAGTGCCTTTATGGTGATGTTCGCAATCATAGACATCACCGGAAGCACCCCTATAGTGCTGGACCTCCAGGCTAAAGGCAAGAAGATAGAAGCCGGCAAGGCAGCCATAGGAGCCTTTATCCTGTTTATGTTCTTCCTTTTTGCCGGAAACTGGATGCTGGCTCTGTTCGGCGTTGAAATACACGAATTTGCAACAGCCGGTGCCCTTGTAATCTTTGCCCTGGCCCTGGAAATGATTCTTGGAATAGAGATATTCAAGTACAATGATTCCCCGGGAGGCAGCCCAACCATAGTTCCTCTGATTTTCCCTCTGATTGCCGGTGCCGGCGCCCTCACCACAATGCTTTCCCTGAGGGCAGAGTATTCTGTCCTCAACATCATAATCGCGATTGCACTGAATATGGTAATTGTGTTCTTTGTTTTGAGGAATGTCACCTGGATTGAGAAGGTGCTGGGCAAGGGAACCGTCTACGTGCTGAGGAAGTTCTTCGGCATCATACTTCTGGCAATGAGCGTCAAGCTTTTCGCCACCAACATAATGAAGATTCTGCACCAATAAAACCGCATTTATGAAAACCACCAAGATTCTTCTGGCGCTCTGCATACTGGCTCTTGCAGTGCTGCTCTACATTACCAGCCGTAAGGCAAAAGTATCGGAGACGGACAAGGAAAACATTGTCCTTGAGAACATTGCAACCAGGACATCCATAAGGGCCTACACAGAGGCGCCCGTAGAACAGGAGAAAATAGATAAACTTCTCAAGGCCGCTATGGCCGCCCCTACCGCAATGAACAAGCAGCCTTGGCATTTCGTTGTTGTCACTGACAAGGACCAGCTCAAGGCACTGTCCGAGACCAGCCCTTATTCCGGAATGGTGGCCAAGGCTCCGCTTGCAATTGCAGTCTGCGGAGATATGCTCAAGGCGCTGGAAGGCGGCGGGCGTGACTTCTGGATCCAGGATGCTTCAGCAGCGACAGAGAACCTTCTTCTCGCAGCCAACGCATTGGGACTGGGTGCAGTATGGACAGGCGTCTATCCGGATCTTGACAGATGCAAGAGCATCGCTGAGGTACTGGCACTCCCTTACCACATTATTCCTTTAAATGTTGTTGTAATCGGCTATCCTGCCCAGAATCCAACTCCTAAGGACAAATGGAAACCTGCAAACGTTTCCTACAACAGATATGGCAGCGCAGACGGAAAAACTATTGATATGGAAAAGATGACAGAAAATACGGTATTCTCCGATTTCGACTATACAGACGACTTTACAGGCAACCCGTTCCTCTGGTTCAAGGGAGACGGCCTCCTGCTTGCTGTCGGAGACAAGGACAAGAGCAACGCCATGACCATCGGATGGGGAGCCCTCGGAAATCTCTGGGGCCACGATGTCAACACCCTGACAGTTTATGTATCAGAATCCAGATACACCCAGCCAATGATGGAAAACTGCAAGTACTTCACTGTGATGACTTTCGACGAAAGCAGGAAAGACATTCTGGAATATATGGGCAGCCACAGCGGCAAGGACGAGGACAAGGCAAAGGCTCTTGGACTTCACGTTCAGTTCACAGAGCACGGAGCTCCATACTATCAGGAAGCATACGAGGTCTATGAATGCGAGCTCATCTACAAGGCTCCTTTCGACAAAGAGAACATGATTGGCCCTGGAAAGGAATTCTACGAAAAGCGCCCTCAGACCAAGATACACCACATGTATATCGGCAAGATCCTGAGCGCAAAGAGAAGATAATATGGGAATTGCAGTTTTTACGCTTACTTCTCCCCTTCACGACAGGGAGAGCATAGAGAATTATACCAAAGAGTTTTTCTCGCATCTGGATTTCGAGTTCGACTACAAGGGAGAAGATTTCTCGACCTGGGGACAGGCTGACCTGAATATAATTTTTGTAAGGACCGGCGGAACGGAGAATCTGTTCAAACAGAGGTATCTGGATGTACTCGATGTAAAGAAGAGCGTTTACCTGCTAGCTTCCTACAGCAACAACTCCCTGGCCGCTTCTATGGAAATCCTTTCCTGGCTGCGCCAGAGGGGTATCAACGGGGAGATTCTACACGGCTCTCACCAGTATATTTCATCCAGGATCAACAGCCTCATCCAGCTGGAATCCGCCAGAAAAGCTATCGCCAAGACTAGGGCCGCGATAATCGGAAGGCCTTCCGACTGGCTGATTGCCAGCGATGCCGAAAATGAAGCCATAAGATCAAAACTGGGCTTTGAAATCGGTTACATTCCGATTGAGGAAGTTGAAAAACGCTGCAGCAATGTGGGGCCGGGAAAGGATGGTGCAGAGAAAATCTACGAGGCAATCAAGTCTGTAGTTAAGGAGCACCAGCTTAATGCATTTACAATCAGATGCTTTGATCTTCTTTCAAGCCTGAAGAACACAGGCTGCCTCGCACTTGCAAAACTCAACTTTGAAGGAATCGTTGCAGGATGCGAAGGCGATGCTCCCGCAATGATATCGATGATAATAAGCCAGTGCCTGACTGGCAAGACAGGCTTCCAGGCCAATCCCGCAAAAGTGAATACCGAAAAAGGAGAGGTCCTCTTCGCCCACTGCACCATTCCGCTGAACATGGTTGAGCGTTATGAGTTCGACACACACTTTGAGTCCGGTATTGGAGTGGGTATCAGAGGATTCATGAAGGAAGGGCCTGTAACCGTCTTCAAGATTTCAGGCGATGCTCAGAGATTTTTCGCCGAGGAAGGAGAGCTCATAGAAAACGGCAGCCGCCCTAACCTCTGCCGTACTCAGCAGCTCATTAGTTTCAACGACAAGGAAGCCGCAAAGTACTTCCTCCAAAACCCTATCGGCAACCATCACATAATCATCCCGGGTCTCTGGAAAAAAGTCATTTGCGACCTGCTGAATTCGTAATTATTTCTATGATTTGCGATGCGGATTTATTAAATTTGAAAATTAAATCCGCAACTCATGAGAATCAAGAATATCCTTATTGCATTGGCAGCTGCAGCACTTTGTTTATCAGGGTGATTCAGGCCCTCAGCGACGGAGAACGCCAGAAAGTGATGATTGCCAAGGCAATCGCCCAGCAAACCCCTATCATCTGCCTGGACGAGCCTACCGCATTCCTGGACTTCCCGTCCAAGATAGAAACGATGCAGCTTCTACAGAAGCTCTGCAAAGAAAACTGCAAGACCATCTTCCTGTCAACCCACGATCTGGAACTCACCCTCCAGATTGCAGACCGCATCTGGCTGATGCAAAAGGACGGCATAACAATCGGCACACCTCAGGAAGTAGCACAGAGCGAAGCCATCTCCACCTTCATAGAACGTGAAGGCATCTCCTTTGACAAATTGCAGATGAGGGTGAAAATCAGCAGATAGTGCTATTTATTTTGATTTTTTGTATTTGGCCCGGGCCTCTTTTAGCAAGTCTTCAGCCTGATACATTTCCTGGAGCAAGTCCTCGTATCCAATATGTGAGTTTTCATTGCTGTCGGCAACTATTCTCTGTTGGCTGAATTCCTGAATCTCTTTTTCACTTAACTTCATCATTTTAACGCAATTTTTGCGATCCTCAGATAAAGCGTAGAGCCAAATGGAATTGTCAAAATACAATGAGGAAAAATTAAAGTTCAACAATCCCTCATAAGAAATGAGAATCTTATTCTCTTCAACTTGTTCTTTCAGAACATCTATCACCTGAGCCTTGAAATAATTGCGGTTCTGATAGAATGAAGAAACATAGTTGACAAAGTTGACATTGCCTATAGTGCTGAATGTCTCTATATTAGATGAGAAAATATTCTCTGTTATAAAGGAAAAGTCAAAACCTGAAAGAAGCAAAGCCGGTACAAGATTTGACTTGAGACTGTCATACAATTCCGGATTCTTTACAATTTCCAGTTGAGCCTTGCTGGCAATCCTCAATGCAGAATCTGCCTGCCTGGCCTTCTCTAGGGTTTGGTCCATATCGTAGATAACGGTCAGAACCAACCCCTTCTTTGCTTTATTATTTTTATAGTTGTCAATGATTGCAGCAACGCCGAAAGTGAGAATAATGGATATAGTTGTTGCCAACAGAGAGAGCAAAAACTGTTTTGATTCCTGATTCTTCATAATGGTGCAAATTTAAAACTTATTTGATGTTTCCGGCATCATCTATAAGAAGAATGGTAAGATCTGCGTCTGGGCATAGGCGAACACAGGCATTTTTGCATCGCGATTTTATCTCATTTACAAAGGATTGCAGAAGATTATCAGGAATGATCTCCCAAAGTTCCCTGGCAAGTGTGATGCTGTAAGCCCTGTCTGATATTTCTTTCGGACAGTTGATGGATTGAAGCATCTCGGCGATATAATCACGGTCCTTTGTGACATTGCTTGAGTGGGTATCCAGGTTGCCGGCTGCCAGCTTTACGGCCTTGCCGAGCATTATTCCGAGGGTAATTTGCCTGAAGCCCAGCTCATATGCGATGCTTATGCTATCCCCTATCTTGTTACCGTACTGCACAAAGCACTGGCTCCAGGATGCCCTGAACCTCAGGTCATCCGTCACAGACCACATAATGGACAGCTTTGGCGTAGCCTTGAAGCCGAACTGATGGTTATCCGTAAGCCTCAGGCCTGCGGTAATGTTGAAACTCTTTACAGGATTGAACTCGTCCTGTACATAAACGGCTGCAGTCCAATCATCCACTGTTTTTCCCTCAACCCTGTTCGGAGCGTTGAGGTAATCATAACGGAACTCGGCTCCCCCGCTTACCCGGTTGTTGTAAGGCAGAGAAAATACCCTTTTGGCAGAGATCAGGGTACGTTGCTGGTCGCTCTGGAGAGCCTCTTGTCCCGCTAGATATGGATAGTACGGATAGTATTTTGTCCCTGCGCTCTTCTCATAATCCTCCACAAGGGTAACATCCGTAAAATGATAGTAATAGGCGTGGCGGTTCCAGTCCGCGTCAAAAGTTATGTAGTCCTTGCCGCCCAGAGTCCACTTTCCACCTAGGGAAGCGGAAGCGTTCTGGTATGCAAGGTCGTATGTGTTAACGTCGTAATGCGCGTATTTCCCTTTAGGACGGAATATCCTCTTTCCGTAAATGCTTCCTTCAGCATAATACTCGCTGTTTCGGCCGGCGTCATATGTGAGTCTTTGGGCTACCTGCCAGTTGGTGAAGCGGTTACGGGTCTTGTTCCTGGAATCCAGGATTGGCTCCTCGATAGGAAGGGTATATTCTACGGAGGTATTCTGCCAGCCGTCCGTATGCTGGAGCTGGAAATTGGTATAGCTGTTCCATCTGCCGCTTCGGATGCCGATCCCGTTATGCTGGCGAATGTCTCCGTAGCTTCCAACCCTGGTGGAATTCTCCAGGAACAGGCCGTCGTCGTGCTTCTTGGTTATGATGTTAATCACGCCCGCAATGGCGTCGCTGCCGTACAGCGCGGATGAAGCGCCCTTTACAATCTCAATCTTCTCGATGATCTGGGGATCTATCAGATGCAGGTCATTGTCCCCTCCAATGTCTCCGTTAAGACGCTTTCCGTCAACAAGGATAAGGATGTAGGAATTTCCCAGGCCGTTCATGGTGATATGGCTTCCCATATCGTCCTCGTTGAAATCAAAAGATGTGGCAAGGCCGGCAAGAATGTCCTGCAGACTGCTTCCGCTGAAGTTCTTCAGCTGGCTTCTGGTTATGACCTCGGTCTGGACGGGAGCGTCCTTCAGAAGATGGAGCGTACCCGTACCCGTGACTACAAGTTCCTGAAGGTCATACTTCTTCAGTGTATCCTGAGCCAACGCGCCCTGGCAAACACAAACGGCCAGAGCCAAAAGGCCTGACATCAGTAAATGTTTCATTGTGCAATATTTTCCTTGATCGCCGATGCTCTTCTTCCTGAGAGGCGGCCACTCGAATCGAGGCAGGCAGGTCTTCTGACTCTTCCCATCTGTTACACCTTCCCAGAACTATCCAGTGGCATAAAAGTAACAGACACAAGACGGGAAATACAGCTGCAGGTACAGTTCCGGCCTTTCACCGGATTCCCTTTCACCGGAATGAATATCACTCCGGTTACCTGAATCATCAGCAAATATATAAACTTATTCCTGATTTTGTTCATTATTTTGTAACACCTCTGTTTCTTTTACGGCAAATCCCGACTGAAAAACCATTTGGAAATATTAAAAACATTCTGCATAACTTTGTACGCATGAAACGGATCCCCCAGTTTATGATAGCGGCGCCCACCTCCGGCAGCGGAAAGACTACCATCAGCGTGGGCATTATGGAACTTCTGACCCAGAAAGGCTACAAAGTCCAGCCTTTCAAATGCGGTCCAGACTATATAGATACCATGTTCCACAGGAACGCCTGCGGAAGGCCGTCCGTAAATCTGGACACATTCCTTGCATCTGACAATCACGTGATAGACCTCTACAGGTTCTATGGAAAAGAAGCCGACATATGCGTAGTTGAGGGTATGATGGGAATGTATGACGGATTCAGCCGCTGGGAGGGTTCAAGCGCATATATCGCCTCTCTTCTTGACATTCCCGTATTGCTCATCGCTGATGCCAAGAGCACATCCTATTCCATGGCTCCCCTCCTGAAGGGTTTTATGACCTTCTCTGACAAGGTCAGGATTATGGGAGTGATCTTCAACAAGGTTGGATCCCTACGCCATAAGGCGATGCTGGAAGAGGTATGCGACGACCTGGGAATCAATGCATTGGGATTCATCCCCGCAGACCGTAAGATAAAGAACGAATCCAGATATCTGGGCCTGGATTTTTCCAAGATGACGCAAAAGGAAGACATTGCAAAGCTGGTTGCAAGGAACGTTGATATTGACAAATTACTGCTTCTGGCAAGTTCTCCGTTGGAGGACACTTCATTCACGATAAAACCAGACAACCGGAAGGTGCTGATAGCGGCTAACCGCGAGGCCTTCTCATTCATTTACAATGAGCATCTTGCAAAATGGCCGAACGCGTCTTTCTTCACTCCTGACATTGACGAGGAGATTGACTCTGACATCGACCTTCTTTACCTGCCTGGCGGTTATCCTGAAAAGTACCTTCAGATACTCTCCTCCTGCAAAAAAAGGAGGGAATCCATCAAGAGATATGCTGATGCCGGGGGAAAGATCCTTGCCGAGTGCGGCGGAATGGCATATCTGTGCCGCAGCATTATCAACGACAGGGCCGAATACGAGATGTGCGGAGTGTTGCCATATTCAGTGTCTTCAAAGAAGGCTGACTGCAAACTGTCCCTCGGATACAGGTCCCTGACTCTCAACGGCATGAAACTGAGGGGCCATGAGTTCCATTATACCCATTTCAAAGACGCTGAACCGGAGACTGTTACCCAGGTATTTGACGCCAAGGGCAACAAGATTCCGACACAAGTCATAAGGGTTAACAATACAATTGCAAGCTACACCCACCTTTACTGGGGTGAACAGGATATATTCAATATCTTCTAATGAGCTCTATGAAAGAAATCTGCACAAAGACGGGCGACAAGGGGACGACTTCACTGAAAGGAGGCTTCAGGGTTCCAAAGGATGACGTCAGGATAGAGGCCAACGGGATAATAGACCTGTTGAACTGCCATCTTGGACTTTCAAGGGCAGCTATCGCTGAAAAAGAAGAGAAAGATTTCATCCTTTCCATCCAGAAGGAGCTTATGATAATAATGAGCCACATAGCAACCCCGGAAGGTGTAGGCAACCCAAAGGAGCTCCACTGCAACTCACTGATAAAAAAGATGGAAGACTTCATAGAGATAGCTCCGCGTCCCGGAGGTTTCATCATACCCGGAGAGAATCTGCTTTCCTCTGAAATACACATAGCCAGGAGCACCGCCAGGACCGTGGAAAGGAGGCTGTGGACATTGTGTAGAGAGCATAGGCTCAGCGATGAGATAATGGTCTTCTTCAACCGCCTCAGTGATTATCTTTTTGTGTTGGCAGAAAAGTATTCCAGATGAAAAGGAGACTGCATAATCTGATGCTTGCCGGAACAGGCAGCGATGTAGGCAAGAGCATAATAGCCACTGCCTTATGCAGGATATTCCTTCAGGACGGATACTCTCCGGCACCGTTCAAGGCACAGAACATGGCCCTGAATTCATTCGCCACCAAGGACGGACTGGAGATAGGACGGGCCCAGGCTGTCCAGGCAGAAGCCGCAGGAGTGGAATGCCATACGGATATGAATCCCCTCCTGCTAAAGCCTCAGAGCGACCACACTTCCCAGGTTGTCCTCAACGGAAAACCTGTTGGAAGCTCATCTGCATACGACTATTTCCGCAAGGAAGGCAAGGAGGAACTCCGCCAGGCTGTATGTGAGGCATTCGACCGTCTTTCAGCAAGATACGACCCTATCGTCATGGAGGGAGCGGGCAGCGTATCCGAGCTTAATCTTGCAGAAACGGACATCGTGAACCTGCCGATGGCTCGCTATGCCAATGCGGATGTCATACTTGTTGCAGACATAGACCGCGGCGGTGTCTTCGCCTCCGTCTACGGCAGTATCGCACTCCAGAAGCCGGAGTATAAAAGCCTCATAAAGGGCATTATAATAAACAAGTTCAGGGGAGACCTCAGGCTTTTCGAAGAGGGCAGGAAGATCCTTGAAAATATCTGCAAGGTTCCGGTTCTGGGAGTCGTCCCCTACTACAAGGATATTTACATAGAAGAAGAGGACAGCGTGGACCTTGCACGCAAGTCCTTCTCTATGGAAAAAGGCAAGATCAACGTTGCCGTGGTACTGCTCAGGCACATCTCCAACTTCACGGATTTCAACTCCCTGGAAAGGGATCCAAGGGTGCATCTCTACTATACTTCCAACACAGAAGACATTAAAAAGAGCGACATTATTATCATTCCTGGAACAAAGTCCACAATAGACGACCTCTACGAGCTCAGGCGCAACGGCTGCGCCCAGGCAATAATCTCAGCCCATAGAAACGGAGCCACCGTCCTGGGTATCTGCGGAGGCTACCAGATGATGGGAACACAGATTCTTGATCCTCAGCACATTGAAGGAGATACTCCTATGCTCCCTGGCCTGGGCCTTCTTCCTGTGGTAACCACAATGACCTCAGAGAAGACCACCCGCCAGACAACCTTCCATCTGACTGCCTGCACAACAGAAATGAAAGGTTACGAAATCCATATGGGAGAAACCTATCCTGCCGAAGGTTATGAAATCCAGCCTCTTGCAATTCTGGACAGCGGAAAGGAGGAAGGCTGCATCGTTGACAGCAAGACTATGGGCTGCTACCTCCACGGCATACTGGACAACCCTTCATTCATAGATTTCCTGCTCGAGCCTTTCAAGGAAAAGACGGAAACAAAAAATCAGGCAGAAGACTATACCGCCTTCAAGCAAAGGCAGTATGACCTGCTTGCCGACCACGTCCGCAAGCACATAGAAATGAACATCCTATACAGTATTCTGAAAAATGATTGACGGACACGGAGATGACATATATAAATACGGGAATATAAAACTCAACTTCTCTTCCAACATCTATCCAAGGGCGGATATTACTCCCGTCCTGGAGTACCTGAAAGAGCGGCTGGGAGTTATCCGCAGCTATCCGGAGCCAAATGCCGCATCACTTGAAAAAGCCATAGCCGCAAAACTGGGCATCGCGGAGGAAAATGTGCTTGTCACAGCAGGTGCTACTGAGGCTATCTATCTGATTGCACAGACATTGCGTTCCTGGCAGACATTCAGTGTAAAGTATCCTGCATTCAGTGAATATGAGGACGCCTGCCGCCTTTATATGTACAGGGAAGACACCTTCGGAAACCTTATGTGGATATGCAATCCGTGCAACCCTACCGGAGAGGTTTTTCCTAGGAGTTACATAGAAGACCTGCTGCAGAAGCACCGCTATGTGATTGTGGACCAGTCCTATGAAGACTATTGCCAGGAGAAGGTGATGAGCCCTGCGGAAGCCATCCGCATTCCAAACCTCATCCAGCTCCATTCGATGACCAAGAAATATGCGGTTCCGGGCCTTAGGATAGGATACATAACGGCTAACGTTGCGGTAACACGCCTGCTGAAGAAAAGCATCCGTCCGTGGGCAATCAACTCGCTCGCCCTTGAAGCCGCCAAATATCTGCTGGAAAGCAACTTCAGTGCTGTCCCCGATATGGGGGCATATCTTAGAAGCACCCAGAGGCTCAGGTTCGCACTGGCACAGCTGGAGGGCCTGGAGACAAGGCCGACAAAAACCAATTTCGTGCTCTGCAGGCTTAAGAATGGCAAAGCCGCGGACCTGAAGGAATTCCTGGCCAGGGATAAGGGAATACTAATCCGGGACGCTTCCAATTTCAGGGGACTGTACGAAGGACATTTCAGGGTGGCATCCTCCAACGATGAAGACAACGCCTTTCTGGTTGAGGGCATAAAAGAATTCCTTGCACGATGAATTTCCTACTGCTCTACACACTGCCGATAATCATAGGCTGGGGCCTTGATCTGATGCTTGGTGATCCCGCCTGGCTCCCTCATCCGGTGGTTGCGATGGGCAAGGTCATTGCGTTCTTCGAGAAGAATCTGAACAATGGAAAACACAGGGTCCTTAAAGGTGCCCTAACCTCCGTTTTCCTTATCTCAGCGACAATCGCCGTCTTCTTTCTGCTAATACATTTTACTGATAAACTTCCGCTTGTCTACGCAATAACAATACGCAGCATATTCGTGTTCTTCTTCCTTGCCGGCACCACTCTAATCAGGGAAGCCTGGGCAGTTTTCAAGGCTGTTGACCGCTCGGTTGAAGAGGGAAGAAAGCAGGTTGCCCGGATAGTGGGAAGGGAAACTTCCGGCCTCACCGCCCAGGAAATCCGCATCGCCGCCCTTGAGACGGTGGCGGAGAACCTGAGCGACGGAGTGATTGCTCCCCTTTTCTGGCTTCTGGTTGGAGGCATCCCGGGAATGGCCGCATACAAGATGATAAACACCCTGGATTCCATGATTGGCTACAAGACGGAGCGATATAGGGACTTTGGACGATTCGCCGCAAAAACGGACGATCTCGCCAATTGGATCCCGGCCCGCCTGACAGCTTTCCTGATGGTAATCGCCAGCGGAAAACTCAAGACTTTCAAATTCGTCAGAAAATACGCCAGGCAGCATGCCAGCCCTAATAGCGGATATCCGGAATCCGCCCTTGCCGGCATCCTGGACGTAAGGTTCGGCGGAGCGCACACCTATCACGGAGAAGTAATAGAAAAACCATATATAGGAGACAATCCGAGAGAAGTAACAACCGGAGATATGGCCACGGCATCACTTGTCAACAGACTCTCTGAGGCTATGATGATAGTAATGACAATCGCCTTCGGAGCTGCGGCAAGATATCTTCTGGCTACGCAAAACATACTGATATGAAAAAGATTATACTCATAACAGGAGGAGAGAGATCCGGAAAAAGCAGCTATGCGGAAAGCCTTGCGCTTGAGACGAGCCCCAATCCGGTTTACATAGCGACAGCCCATATCTGGGACGAGGAATTCCGTCACAGGGTGCAGCTGCACAAGGAAAGGAGAGGTCCTCAGTGGACCAGTATTGAGGAAGAACTCAATCTGGCAGGATGCCTAATTGACGGGAGATGCGCAGTAATAGACTGCATTACCCTATGGCTCACAAACCTAATCCAACCGCATCTTTCAAAAAGCGGAAACTTTGACGTGAAGGCTGTGCTGGACCAGGCCAAGAGGCAGTTCGACGAGTTCACCTCCCAGGATGCCACATTCATATTCGTAACCAACGAGATAGGAAGCGGCGGAGTTAGTCCAAACTCTTTGCAGAGAAGGTTCACGGATCTTCAGGGATGGATGAACCAGTATATCGCTGAGAAAGCGGATGAAGTATATCTTATGGTTTCCGGCATTCCGGTTAAAATCAAATGATTATGATCGCAGAGTTTGACATTCAAAAGCCGGACGGAAAACTACGGAAGGCGGCTCAGGACAAGATAGACAACCTCAACAAGCCAAAAGGCTCGCTCGGGGCTCTGGAGGAAATCGCCCTCCAGCTGTGCCTGGTCCAGCAGACCCTGTCTCCAAAACTGAAGCATCCCTGCCACCTTCTTCTGGGCGGCGACCACGGCATTGAGAAAGAAGGTGTGAGCAAATCGCCAAGAGAGGTCACCTGGCAGCAGATGATAAACTTCACAAAGGGCGGCGGTGGCGTGAACATGTTCTGCCGCCAGCACAATTTCACCCTTAAACTGGTTGACTGCGGCGTGGACTATGACCTCTCATCCTACTCTGCGATAAGGAATTGCAAGATTGGCTCCGGAACCGCAGACTTCTTGTACGGGCCTGCAATGACCGAGGTCCAGTATCTGGAAGCCCTCGAAAACGGAAGGGCTCTGGCAGACGAATGTATAGACGAAGGCTGCAACATACTCTCGATTGGTGAGATGGGCATAGCCAACACATCTCCGAGCAGCATCTGGATGAGCCTTATGGGAAACATTCCTTTGGATGAGTGCATCGGTGCAGGAAGCGGACTGGATTCCAAGGAAATAGAATACAAGAAACAGGTTCTGGGAAAGGCCGTGGAAAAGTTCCTTGCGGATTATCCTGAACCAACCGATGAAGATATTATAACGTATTTCGGCGGATTCGAAATGGTTACGGCTATAGGAGCTATGCTCCAGGCAGCTGCAAGAAAAGCTGTGATACTCATCGACGGCTACATTATGAGCGCTTGTGCCCTTGCCGCCACCAGGCTTTATCCGGAAAGCCGGGACTATATGATATTCTGCCACTGCGGGGACGAAGCCGGACACCGCAGGATGCTTGAACTTATGGGCGCAAAACCGCTTCTAAGCCTGGGGCTTAGGCTCGGGGAAGGAACAGGAGCCCTCTGCGCCTACCCTATCATAGAATCTTCTGTAAGGATGATAAACGAAATGAACAACTTCCTAAATGCAAAAATCACCAAATATTTTTAGCCGTATCTGGGCAGCCTTCATATTCCTGACCAGACTTCCTTTCTGGAGGCTTTACCAGCCGCCAAAGGAAGCCTACGAGAGTGTCACAGAGCACTGGCCGCTTGTTGGCTGGCTCACATCTGTGATAATGGCCGCAGTGCTCTATTTCATAGCTCCTTACAATCTTCTCATTGCAGTTGTGGCAGCCATTGCGATAAGGATTCTCGTAACCGGTGCCCTTCACGAGGACGGTCTGGCAGACTTCTTCGACGGCTTCGGTGGAGGCCACAGCAGGGAAAAGATCCTTGCTATAATGAAAGACTCCCACATAGGAACCTACGGGGTGCTTGGACTAATCATCTACATTATGTTTCTGGCTGTTAGCCTTTTCACCCTTGCCTCGCTGAATCCGAAATTCGCTGCATTTTCTATAGTTATGGCGGACCCGTTTGCCAAAATGCTAGCTGCACAGACAGTTATGGCAATGCCATATGCCCGAAAAGAGGAAGAATCAAAGGCCATAAATATATATCGCAGAGCAAAATTCCCTCAATTCATCCTGCTTATTGTGGAAGGACTTGTTCCGCTGGGCCTTTTCATCTGGCTCTTTTCCCCGTCACCGGCTGACATATTGATACTGATTGCAGTGCCGGCAATTCTTTGCACTCTACTGAACTTGTTCATATACAGAAAAATAAAAGGATACACCGGAGACTGCAACGGTGCCATTTTCCTTTTGACGGAACTCTCCATATACATAACTCTCGTGTTTCTGGCATGAAAGTCATTCTCGTAAGACATACCACTCCCGATGTTCCCAGAGGCACCTGCTATGGCTGGAGCGATATGGATGTTGCCCCATCTTTCATGGCCGAGGCAAGCGATACCCTAATCCAACTGACAAAGCACTTTCCGATTGACAAGGCGTTTACCTCCCCTCTCAAAAGAGCCAGGAAACTGGCGGAATTCTGCGGATTCCCTGATGCTGAGCAGGATGCCCGGCTCAAGGAAATGAATATGGGAGACTGGGAAATGCAGCCCTACGACAAGATCAAAGACCCTGCCTTACAGGCCTGGTACAAAGATTATATGCATCTTCCTGCAACAGGCGGAGAAAGCTTTCCTATCCTCTATGCAAGGGTTGTGGAATTCTTGGGTGAACTTAAATGCAAACCATTCAAGAGGGTAGCCATTTTTGCCCACGGCGGCCCGATTGTTTGTGCAGGGCTTTACACAGGACTTTTCAAGGAAGAAGAAGCTTTCCGCCACCTTGTTCCTTACGGCGGAATCCAAATAATTGAATTATGAAAAATATACTGATTATACTCGCGATTTGTTTTGCCGCGGCCTCATGCTCCAACCAGGAAGAAAACGGCAAAAAAGCAATACTTATGGTCCATTTCGGAACCACTCACGATACAACAAGGGCGCTTACCATTGATGCAATCAACTCCCAGATGGAGAACGCTTTCCGGGAGTCAGACGTTTTCGAGGCATATACTTCCAGAATCGTTATCAAGAGGCTGAAGGAAAGAGGTATAGTAAAGCGCACACCCGTCCAGATTCTGGATTCGCTTAAGAAGGCAGGATACACATCCGTAACCATCCAGCCTACCCACATCATTCCTGGCAAGGAATACAAGATGCTCGTCGCTGAGGCGGATTCAATAAAAAAGGAGTTCAAGGAGATTAAAGTGGGCAAGCCGCTGCTTTTCAGCGATGAAGACTTGAATGCCGTTGTTGAGATCCTGGAAAAGAGGAATCCTTCTTCAGACCCGTCTCACCATATTCTATATGTAGGGCACGGAACGGAAGATGCGGCAACAGAGGTTTATGTAAGGGCAGACTCATTGTTCAACGCCAACTCCCATGTCGCGACAATCGAGGGCATCCCAACCCTGGATGATGCAATTGCAAAGTTGAAAGAGGCAGGAGCAAAGAAAGTAACGCTTGTACCGTTTATGTTCGTTGCCGGAGATCACGCCGCAAACGACATATCCGTTGACTGGAAAAACGAGCTTGAAAGCAACGGATTCCAGGTTGAACTCAAACTGGAGAGCCTTGGACAGATTCCCGCTATCCGTAACCTATTCCTGCAGCATATACTTGCAGAAAGGGAATAACTACTTGATGCTGAAACGCTTCGAGACATATTCCCCATCCTCCGCAATTCCTTCAAAAGTTACTGTGTAGCCGCTCAGAAGGTCTGACGTGTTAAAACTGAATTTGATTTTACCGTTCTCGTCTGCCTTGACTGCCGGATTCCAGTAAAGGGTTGAACGCCTGTCCTGCCCCTTTGGAACGATATCCTTGCCCTCAACCTCATATTTTGGAGCATAGAAATGCCTAGGCAACTGCCATCCCAAAGGACGGCCGTAACTGACGTGCCAGAGGGTACGGTGGATTGGTTTAGTCTTTATAAGGACAACGCTCGGAAATGTGTTGTTTCCGTAACCGTGGCCGCCGGAGGCTATAAAAGGAGCGCCATCCATACCTCTCAGATAAACAACGGTTTCAACATCTTCAACCATAAGGCTCTCCACATACCATAATTCGTCTCCTGTGACTCTAAGGCCGTCAATGAAGAAAACTACTGGAGCCCAAGAGTCTCCGACAGTCATTCCTCCGGCAGATGCGGTAACACGACTGACGACAAGCCTATTTGTGCCAAAATACCTCTCCCTCGTGCCAGGACAAGTCATGACTATATAGCTTAACATATCAAAATTATGGTATGCCTGAAGCTTTCTGCCCTCACGTATCTGGTCTTCCCGGAATTCCCAGTTAGGGAGTGGAGAAATGCCGGTAAGGCTCTTTTTACGGCCATAAACAGTAATTGAATTCAACTGGTAAGTCTTGTCCCCTCCAGTGTTGTAATAGTTATTGGTTACTATCTCGGCGACTTTAGGTGTGTAGAGAACTTTTTCCCTGTTGTGGACAAACTTGGTGAAAGGAGCAAAAGAATCCTCATAAACTAGAGGCTTCAGATGCCCTTTGCCGTTAGATCTTTTGGATGCGTTTACGATGAAAGTGGTACTGTCCGGGAAGTCTAAGTCCTTGAGTTCGAAATAACCCTCGGGGTCCACCTTACCCAAAGCCGCAAAGTTTATCCTTGGAGCCACGAACGCAACATAGGATGATTTCTTCTTTTTGAGCAGCCCTTTGTTCACCTGCCCTGAAATAGACTGCATGTATTCCCTTCCGAACTTAGGCATAGGGAACTGACCGGCAAGAACGGCTGGAAGGTCATAATACTCCCATCCCTGCGTCATAAGCATATGGTCAAGGTCGGCAATTCTCTTGTCCAAAGCGATGGTGTCAGAGAAAAATCGCTGGGGATTCTCCACATTGCCCCTGATTTCAGAAGACAGGAGCATATAAGATATAATATTGTTATTCAAGCTATTGCCTGGAGCAAGCACATCATCTGACACAGAAATGGAGAAATCACCGCCAGCCTTTTTGTCCAAATCCAGGCAAACTTCCACTCTCTCCCTTTTGCCGAAATCTTTCTTCAATGGCGCCATTCCGGCTTCCACGCTTTTCTTTGAAAAAACAAAGAACGGACGTTTGGCGAGAACCATCCCGTCCGAGGTGCAAAGGATGGCATTGTTTATCCCCGGAGACATGCCCTCTACAGGAAGGTTTATGGAAATGTGCCCCTTTACTGGAGTCTGGTAATAAATCTCATCCCCGCTGCAAAGCACAAACTTAAGGTTATCTGCATTTATCCCGCTGATGCTGACAGAAGCCCGTATCATTTCCTTTCCCGGGCTGATTGCAATCACTCCCCCTACTTCCTCAACAGCCGGAAGATTTACCTTGGCACTTACCCCGCGTATATCCTCTATCTTGGCATAATATTTCTCTTTCTCAGCGATCGGGCTCAGGTAGAAGCTCCCCAATCCGTACTCGTCTGTGGAGAAAGACGCCACCTGGACATTGTTATGGTCATATACTTTCCCTTCCGCCTGCTGACCGAGGCCCTGCTCGTTTATAATCTTCACTCCGATGCGGCAGTTGACACCTTTGAGCAGGCGGCCGCTCTCCGGAAGGAAGGCGCAATCCATAGTTCCAACCTTCTTTATAGGATGAAAAGGGTTCTCGACCCCTATATCTTCATAATGGGTGTCATCCCTCATCTTCTTTTTCTTGAGTTCTTCCACAAAACTGTCTTTCAGAGGATTGATAAGAGACAGCTCCTTGCGGAACACATATTCGGCATCCTTGTTCAGCATCCAGTATGTAAAGGCACGCAGCGTTGCATAGCCGGTATTTACATCATCCGGAACAGGAATATAACCTTCCAGCACACCGTTCCACATCTTGACCTTAACCCTCTGGATGACATAGGAGATTTCCTTAGGACGGTTAGTGGATACATCCTTTCCGACAGTGGTTCCCACTAGCTCAACATACACGAACTTGCTCTCCGGATATTCAGAAAGGACGGATCTGTTTGCCACATAGCATTTGAACCAGATGGTATCCCCTATCGCATAAACATCCTTGTCTGTATGCAGGTAGACCTTCTCAGGTGACAGATATTTTACAAATGCCTCATAACGCTCCTCCAGAGTCTGCGGAACCTTAATGCTGTCCTGAGCGTTTGCTCTCCGGGGAAAAAGAAGTGAAACTGCTCCAAGCAGCATAACCAAACAGAAGTATAAACGCTTCATAATCTTGATTTTAATGTTGTGTGGGGCTTGTTATATTTTTCAAATATACCTATTATTTTTCAAATATACCTATTATGCTATTCATACACCCGGTTTCCATTTGATACGCTATATGTATTTTATGTTGTACAAATCGTTTTTTTTCATACATTTGAAACCGTTTTTGAGACTAGGCCAAAGCCTGAACTTGATTTGACCGGATATGGTATTTTCAGACCTTCTGTTTCTGTTTGAATTCCTTGCTGGATTCGCTCTCTGCTATCTTATAGCGGGGCTGATAGACCGTAACGGCAATCTCAAGGAGGGTAAGGACGGCATTCATCGTTCTTTCCGGGGCAGGAACCTTATCACAGTAATCTTCTCGCTGATATTCTACGCCTGGGGAGAGCCGGTATATGTGTTCCTGATGCTGTTCTGCGTGTTCGTCAACTATCTGTGCGGAATTGCCATAGACACGTCCCAGAAAAGCCGTAAATCCGCCCTTGTCTTAGGAATCGCCTTCAACCTTGCGGTTCTTGCATCATTCAAGTATCTGGGATTCTTTGCAGAGGGGCTGAACAGCCTGGGGCTTAACATATCTGTGCCTAAGATTGCCCTGCCAATCGGAATCAGCTTCTACACCTTCCAGTCAATGAGCTATCTGATAGACGTTTACAGGAAGGAATCCCCGCCTCAGAAGCGGTTCCTGGACCTGCTGTTCTACATATCAATGTTCCCTCAGCTGATTGCCGGCCCTATCGTAAGATATGGCACGATTGCATCTGAGATCAACGACAGGAAAGTGACCTGGGACGATTTTGCGGAGGGAAGCTACCGCTTCCTCATAGGACTGGGCAAAAAGGTAATCATAGCTAACCAGATATCTTCTGTCGCCGATTATTTCCTTGCAGCCAACCCAGAGACTTTCTCGACCGCAGGAAGCTGGATCGGCCTTCTGGCCTTCACCTTCCAGATTTACTTCGACTTCTCGGGATACTCGGATATGGCTATCGGAATGGGCCGCTGCCTGGGATTCCACTTCAACGAGAACTTCAACCATCCTTACATCAGCACAACCATCACTGAATTCTGGAGGAGATGGCACATATCCCTGGGATCATTCTTCAGGGACTATCTCTACATCCCTCTTGGCGGAAACCGCCGCCACCAGGCTCTCAACATCCTTGTCGTTTGGTTCTTGACGGGTATGTGGCACGGTGCCAGCTGGAATTTCATTATCTGGGGCCTCTACTTCGGGATCATAGTGACATTTGAAAAATACACCATACTGAAGATATACGACAAGATACCGAAGATATTCCTCCACCTGTATACGGTCTTCCTTTTCGTACTGGGATGGGGAATATTCTACTTCGACGATCTTGACAAGTTCAAAGTGCTTGCAGGCAGCCTGTTCGGCAGCGCACCGGCTCAGAGCGACTTTACCGCCATCACAGCCCTATCCAACAATTTCTGGCTCTGGATTGCGGCCATAGTGTTCTCGATGCCGGTAAGACACCTGTTCAGGAACTTCAAGGGGCTCTGGCTTGTCAGGACAGCCGTGGCGGTCGTAATACTTATTGTAAGCGTGGCCCTTCTGGTGGGAGCCACAAACAATCCTTTCCTATATTTCAGGTTCTGATTATGAAAAAGACACTTATAATATCCGCAATCATCCTTCTGGCAAGCCCGTTTGCTTACTCGCAGACAACGGACACTACCGCTGCACAGACAACAGATTCAGTGGTTGTCAAGAAACCGTCCTATCCGGTACCTACATCGGATGCCAACGACATCTATCCGAACAGGACCGTTGCAAAATATGTCAACCGGGTGAATCCTAACGCTCCTTGCAAGACACTGAAATCCGGCATAATGCTCATCGGAGAACCTGGCAAGGTAAGGGCAGCCGAGCCTTACGGCGGAAGAAGTGCGGGTGAAGTTGAATATGCCAACGCCGCCAACAAGTACAAGAGTGTCTTCGGCGACAGCGTAAACGTTTACTGTATGGTAATCCCGAACGCCGGAGCCTTCTATACTCCGAATAAGGGCTCGGCCGGAAAGAACCAGGGCACTACTATCAACCGCATATTCTCTCACCTGGACGATAATGTGAAGGCCGTGGATATATACTCCATACTCGGAAGACACGCCGCAGAGCCGATCTATTCCCGCACGGACCATCACTGGGCTCCTCTCGGAGCCTACTATGCAGCCAAGAAGTTTGCGGCTGTGGCAGGCGTTCCGTTCAAGGACCTGTCCCATTACAAGAAACACGTTGTCCACAACTATGTAGGAACAATGTATATGTTCACAAAGAGCCAGGAAATCAAGAATTCCCCCGAGGACTTCATCTACTATACACCGGACTCAACGGTCAAGTATGAGACCACTTACATCAACTACTCCACCAGGAACGGAGCCGCCGTCGCCGAGAGAGCTCCGCAAAAAGGAGATTTCTTCCAGAAGGGCGTGAGCGGAGCAGGTTGCTACGTGGTTTTCATGGGCGGAGACGCAAAGATTACGCAGGTCAGGACTTCCACCAAAAACGGCCGCAGGCTGATCATCTTCAAAGACAGCTATGGCAACGCCATCCCGGGCTACCTGTTCTTCTCATTTGAGGAAGTCCACGTCATAGACTGCCGGTTCTTCAAGCGCAACATCAAGAAATACGTGAAGGATAACAAGATAACGGACATACTGTTCGCCAACAACATAATGAGAGGCGTGCTTGCGGTGACCAGCAAGTCTTACAACCGTTTCCTGACACAATAAAGGATTTTAGGGACTGATGGGCAAGAAGCTTTACATAGTGGCAGTGATTGTGCTCTTCGGGGCATTTGCCATCGTCTTCAACACGTTCCCCCGCAGCACGGTGAGTGAGGTGGAGAAGCGCGAGCTTGCCAAGTTCCCTGAATTCAGTTTCCAGTCACTTAAGGAAGGCACTTTCACCAAGGAGCTTTCTACCTGGTTCAGCGACAGCGAACCTTACCGCGACCATTTCATCAACCTGAGCATGAATATCAAGGACTGGATGAGGATGAATTTCTCCAAGGAGAACGCCATCACCTTCCACGCTCCTGATGCCGCCCCTATAGACATTGAAGCCCCGGACATCAATTCAACGGATATCCCGACAAACGACACTATTCCTGCAAACCCGAAGGACACGGTTGAGAACCGCAAGATCGAGGAATACCGCAACAAGCTGACAGCCGAGGAAAACGCCAAGATAGCCCACGCAGGTATCATCATCATAGGAAGCGGAGACAAGACCAGGGCACTGATGGCCTATGCGGGAGATTCCACCGGTGGAGTACGTTACGCCGAAGCCGCCAACATGTACAAGAGGAAACTCGGAAAGAAGGTCAACATCTATCTGATGGTAATCCCGACATCCATAGAGTTCTACTGTCCGGATGCCGCAAAGAGCAGGACAAAGAGCCAGAGGGCTACGATCAACAACATATTCGCCCACCTGTCGGATTCCGTCAAGGCCGTGGATGTCTACACCACATTGGGAAGGCACGCCAACGAGGATATCTACCTCAGGACAGACCACCACTGGTCACCTCTGGGAGCCTATTACGCCGCCAAGAAGTTCGCACAGGTTGCCGATGTTCCTTTCAAAGACACCACATCCTACATCAGGAAAGTCGTAAAGCGCTATGTAGGAAGCATGTACGGCTATTCCAAGGATATAAGCGTCAAGAAGGCTCCGGAGGACTTCGTCTTCTGGGAACCTGACTCCACGGTAACCTATAGCACAACCTACATCAACTACACCATAGACGAAAACTACAAGGTGACTGGAGAAAGCGGCCCGTTCCCTGGAAAATACTTCTACCATTACAAAGACGGCAGCGGCAGCGCTTACTGCACATTCATGGGCGGTGACACAAAGCTCACCAAGGTTGTAACATCAACCAAGAACAAGAGAAGGCTGATTATAATTAAAGATAGTTTCGGCAACGCCCTTCCGGGTTATCTCTTCTTCTCATTCGAGGAAATCCATGTCATAGACTACCGTTACTTCACCTTCAACATGGTGCAGTATGTCAAGGACAACAAGATCACGGACATCCTGTTTGCAAACAACATATTCTCAGCCTATTCAAACAGCATCACACGGCGTTACACCAAGTTCCTGACCCAGGATCACGCCACCTTCTATCCGCCAAAGCCTAAAAAAGAAGAGGCGGAAACCAAAGAATCCGCCCCTGAATCAAATACTGAGGCAACACTCTAAACCAGAATCATAGAAGCCGCGAAAAGAACTATCGCGGAGGTGATTCCCATTATGAGAGTCGCCCTGGTCTGCGTCTTGTAACCGTCCTTCACGCTCAGGCCTCCGAGCCTTGTAACAACCCAGAAATAACTGTCGTTGGCGTGGGAAACAGTCATTGCCCCGGCACCGATAGCCATAACAACCAAAGCCGCACTCAGGGGGCTTGTCATCCCCAGGGCGGCCATCAGGGAATCGGAAGACGAGAACATTCCCATCATTCCAGCGGTAGTCGTCATTGCAACAGTCGATGACCCCTGCGCGGTCTTCAATATGGCGGCAATGATGAACGGGAAGAGTATGCCAAGGGTGGAGAACACTTTTGCATTGGCCTTAATAAGTTCCACGAATCCTGCATCATAGATAACCTGCCCCAAAACCGCTCCCGCAGCAGTAATGAAAACAATCGTACCTGAAGTCCTCAGAGCGTTTTCTGTAATCTTGTAGAGATTGCTGGAAGATTTATCATTTTTTCCCTCAGTGATATATTTAAGCAACGGAAGGGAAAAAATCACTCCCACTGCAAGTGCAATCACAGGTTTTCCCAGGAAGAAAAATGTGTCCGCTACCGTTCCTTGCAGCTTAAGTACGGAAACAAGCGAACCAATACCCATAAACACTATCGGAAGTATGATAGGAAGGACGGAAAGGAGAGTTGAAGGGCGCTTATTGCTGTCCCCGACCACTTCACTAAGATCCACATCTTCCACCTCATCTGTTGAATGCACTTTCCGGCCCACCTTATTGGCAAATACGTAGGCTGCAGCCAGAGGGAAAATGCTCAGGGCAGCACCGACAAGTATTACCAGCATAAGGTTGTCTCCCAGACCGACCAGTCCGGCAGCCGCAACAGGTCCCGGTGTCGGCGGAATGAATACGTGAGCTACATACAGGCCGGCGGCAAGTGCTACGGTCATCGTAACGGACGAAACGCCGCTCTTGCGGCTCATCCACTTGCGAATCGGGTTCACAATCACGAATCCGCTGTCGCAGAATACAGGTATTGAAACTATCCAGCCTATCAGCATGATGGCAAGTTGCGGATGACTTTTGCCAAGCACCCGCAACACGCTTTCAGCCAGGGTGAGCGCAGCCCCGCTTCTTTCCAGCACCAGGCCTATGAGTGTTCCCAGGATGATTACCAGACCTATGTTCGCGAAAATCGTTGAAAAGCCCTTTCCAATGACATCCGCAATGCTCCTGAGCGGTATTCCCATAAGAAGGGCCAGCAGAAGTGCGCAGCCCAGAATTGAGAGGAAAGGATGAATCTTCAGCTTTGATATGGAAAAAATCATCAAAGCAATCACCGCCACAAACACAAGCAGCGGAGTTATCCAGCCGGAAGTCATCATATCTTTCTTCGTTTACATCTCTTGGCAATCGTCCTCACTTGCCATCATCCTTAGAAGTATCCTGTAATACCTCATCGTATCTTTCCGGTATATCTCCTTAAGGTATTCAGGCAGAAGTTCCCCAACAGCCTTTCTCTTTTCCATGAAGTTGTCAAGGGCTTTCACGAAAGACGATGTATCCGTTCCGACTTCCTTCATACTGCCGGTGAAATATGCCGGGGTTTCAGACAAATCCTCTTCGCTCAGGAAATAAACGGTGCCCGGTTCATCTGCAGAAATAGCATAAAGGACACTCAGTGATGAATCCCTCACCCTGTCCGTATAGTCAAGCATCCCGGCAACCTCAAGAGGAAGCATGGAATAAGCCATACCATCGTTGATATCGACCTTATGCTGGTAGAAGGTATTGCTTACACTGTTTCTTAACTGCAGCCAGGCTTCGTTTTCTGCATCTAGGGCAGTCTTCAGGTTTGAACTCCTGAACCTTGCGGAAACCAGATATTGCTTAAGCATTCCTAGGAACTGGCTCATGTCTCCGTCTACATATGCAAACTGGTTCATATCCATCTGGCTCCCGCCGCACATTTCATCCCTGACCGGATTCAGGAAACCCTCAACACAGGCCTTGTATGCCTTATAGTTGAACGGATATGCAACCGGAACCTTCTTGCCGGTCTGTTCCATATACCAGTCTATAAGAGTCTTGCCTACAGAAACAGCATCCTTGCTTGGCAATACGTCTCCAAACGAGTCCTTGTTCCAGACCAGATACTGAAGGAATGCCAGGCACAGTCTTTCGCGCTGATGCCCTTCCCATTGTCCGTTGAGAAATTCCCCTTCAAAGCCCAAGTCTTCATTGGCATTGTATTGAGACGCTATTCTGTCGAAAAGCTCCTGCTGAGCCTTATCGCTGAACTTGAGTTTAGGCAAAGGCATCCTCTTGGAAGTCTGTGCCATACAGACAGCGGCAAGCATTATGCAAGCCAAGGAAAGAATAATCTTTTTCATATTATCAGCTATTAAATCCCTTTCAAATTTACAAAATATCTACTGCCGCACCCTTAATCCCGTAGCGGAAATCCTCCTCCAGAAACTCCCGCACGGCAGTCTTGAACCCAGGGCTGAATTCCGTCACCCTGCCCAGTCCTTCAACATAAGGGTCTATGTAGCGCTTCTTTGCAGAAATCTGGCGTACCGGATAATCACCCGACGGATCCTCAGTTTTCAGGATTGCGCCCAGAATCCGGAACTTTTCCCAGTCAGCCTTCCCCTCAGCATCAGAAGACAGGGCTGCTATCACCTGGTTTTCCGTTGTATAGAGCAAGTTCTCGGAAACAGTCCCCCTAAGGATTGCATTCCGCACAATCTCGCTGAGCAGCTGCATTGAATAACGGTCCGCATCGCAGACATAGATTCTGCCGCATTCCAGGGCCTTGAAGGCGAATTCCTCAGCGATTTCCCTGTCTGTAAAGCAAAGCTCCACTTCCCCCTCTGCGTTTTCACCCACCACCAGGTTGCCATAGATGCGCGCCACATCATCCAAAGTGCCGAATCTGTAGTTGAGGATATTTCCCATCGTGTATTCCAGACGGTCTGCAGAAAGGTGCGGCGTGTCGTTATCCGCCACAGGATAAAGATGATAGTCAGCCACTTGCCCGATTGACAGCCCCAGAAGGGCAAGCACTTCGCAAATCTGGGAAGAAGAAGCAATAATTGCCGCAGTCCTCTCTTCGGTTGATTCCTGCACCAGGTAATCTCCCTTCATAAAGTCTATGACATGCGCAAACGCGGGAGAAGCCACATCGTGAAGCAATCCGGCAATAGCCTGCTTCGGATCCATGGTGAAGTTCCATACGATTGCCCCCACTCCCACGCTGTGGGTAAACCTGGAATAAGGCTCCAGCCCCTTAAACAGCGGAAAAGAAGTATACTCGCACCCGCAGTTCATCCCTATCCCCCTCAGCCTCTGCATCTGGGGTGAGTCCGCTATCTCATACAGAAACGCCGGAACCTCTTCCGAATATATGTCCAGCAAACGCTCTATCATCTCTACAAATATACTAAAGAATGGAGTAAATACCGGAATAAATGAGTATCTTGCAGATTGAAATAATCCCGATTCACTATGAAAAAGTATTTTGTCTTCGCGATGGCAATAGTATTTGCCCTTACCGCCTGCAAGAACAACACAACCGAAACGCCTGCCAAGAAGATTGACTCAAAGCAGTTCTTCAAGGAAAACATCGCCAAAGTCGAACAGCTCTGCAAAGAAGAGGCAGCCCAGGATGACTATGACCTGGATATGGCTTCATACGTATTTTATGACATTGACTCTGATGGAATAGACGAACTGTACATAAGAGACAGCCTGGCAGACTGCGGATGGCTGTTCTGCTGCGGCGCAGATTCCCTTCAGTTTGTGACATCGGAGAACTACAAGCTCCACTTCTCCCAGCTTGGCAACATAATAATGCTCTCGGGCTCAGCGGGAACCGGAACTTTCTATTCCGCATACTATGAAATAGAGAACAGCGTGTGCACCGGCCCTGATTTCTTTGAGCTCAATGAATTCGTATGGGGATCTGAAGATTCCACCCGCACGGTTTATCACCCTGTAACAGACTTCGACGGAGACTATCCAGAAGAGAAAACCCGTCCGTTCTTTGCCAAGGTAAAGGAGTTCGAGAAAACTTCAGAGTGGAATATCCTGAGCGAAGGCAAGGAATTCAAGCCTTTATACGAATTGACAGGCAGAGTTCCAGAAGACGAGCAATAGATTGAATATGAAAAAGATAGCAGTAATAGCACTTTTCCTAGCACTCTTTGCGGCCGGATGCAGGAACCAGCCTGCGGTTCAACAGACGCCACAACCGGAAAAAAAGACTGACGCAAGGCAGTTCTACAAGGACAATGCAGACAAGATATCGCAGCTCTGCGATGAGTGGGAACCGAATGCTGAATTCTTTTATACCCATTATACGTTCATAGATCTGGATTCTGACGGAATTGAAGAACTGTACATAAGCCAGGACAATTCCCCTTATGGATGGCTTCTTTGCTGCGGAGGAGACTCTCTGCAGATGATAACTACGGAAGACGAGAACTTCCATATCAGTTATTTGGGAAACATAGTGGAAATGTCGGGAATGTTTCCTTCCGGCGCAGCCTATACAAAATACTTTGATATAGAGAACAGCAGAGTCATCGGACCGGATTTTATGGGGAAAGGCCAGAAAGACTTCGTCACGGATGAGCTTATCATCAATTTCTATTACTTAAACGATGACAATGTTCCATATCCAGTAGAAAAGACCAAGCCCTTCAAGGACAAGGTCTTCAAGCTAAGAACCAGCGGAAAGTCCTGGACTCATTTCAAGGATATTGAACTGGAAGAGTATCCTTTGGCCATGTTCTTTGGCTTCATGTCACCAGAAGATGCTGACCCGAATGAAATGGAATAACTGATGAATTCAATATTCATTGTAATTCCCATACTGGTAGTCCTGATGTTCGGGCTTGGCCTGAGCCTGAATCTCAGCGATTTCAAGACAATTGCGAAGAAGCCGGCGGCCCTGATTCTGGGGCTTGCCGGCCAGCTTTTGCTTCTGCCCGCTATAGCCTTTGCCATAGCGGAAACCTTTGACCTTCCGGCTCTGTTCTACATTGGAGTAATACTGATTGCCTGCTGCCCGGGAGGAAGTTCATCCAACGTATTCTCCAAGATTGCAGGTGGAAACGTGGCGCTTTCCATCACACTTACGGCCCTGAGCAGCATAATCACGATGTTCACCATCCCGGTCGTGCTTCAACTGGCGCTTAGCCGCTGCAGCGGATTCGAGGCATTTGGAGGAATCAATCTTCCCGTAGGCAACCTTCTGGTTCAGAACATAGTGCTGATGTTCGTGCCTATCCTTCTGGGCTTTCTGATGATGCGCCTTTGGCCGAATGCCGCAAAAAAGACTGACAAGGTGATTTCCAAGATTGCCTTCCCCGCCCTGATGCTCCTTGCCGCCATATTCTTCATTCAGCACCACAAGACCATCGCTGAGAACATTCTGCTTCTGGGTGCGGTGATTCTGGCAATGCTGATCCTTTCAATTGGACTGTCCTCCCTGCTTTCCAGGGCAATAAGGCTTCAGGCCAGGGAGCGCAAGACCATCATTATAGAAGTTGGTATGCAGAATGCGGCACAGGCTATTGCCATAGCTTCCAGTCCGTTCATTTTCAACAACTCGGCCCTGGCTATACCGGCAATAATCTACGCCCTCCTGATGAACGTTGTGCTGCTGATTTACGTTGCAGTAATAAAAAAGCACTAGTAGGCACCAAAATACTGGTAATCCTCGTAGGCGACAACCATCTTGGTGCCGTATTCACGGATAATGCTGTAATGATATCCTTCAAGGGAAGGCCATCTGACAACAATCTCCAGGCCCTTCGGAGAACCCCACATTGCCATGAATTCCGTCTGCTTCCAGCCCCAGAATTCCGCTAAGTCTCCGCCATACCAGAGATCGTTAGGGCCTGCACCGAATTCCTTCAGATTATCCCACTCGTCCCATACGGAAGCAACATCTCCCTCAGCGATGCAGACCAGTGCATAATGGCCCGTATCCCCCTTTCTTGCAAACATCACCCTGTACCAGCTCCTTTCATTGGTCGGACAATCTGCCACATAGCGGATGCCGGCAATCTTTTCCGTGCGGTAATATCTGAGAATGATGTCCTTTACGTCTTTGCTCACGGCCTTGACAGGCTCGCCTTTCTTCCAGCGGGAGAAGTTCAGGAGAGAGATGGTCTTGTCGAATCCCTCCTTGAAAAGGATTGGAGACACTTCCTCGCCTTTGTAACCCCTGAATTCCTTCTTGATAAACTCCGGATCCTTCATTTTCCATAACAGGGAATAATCGTAGTAATCCTTAGGGCAGTCAAGGACTCCAACATACCTCACATCTCCTACATGAGGCTTGAAAACCATCTTGTTATATAGTGGAAGAATATCATCCCTGGTGCCGATAGGATCATCTTTACCGATGTCAAACGTAAAGCGGTTCTTTACAAGGTCTGCATCATAGATAAACATCGGAGCAAGGATCTTCAGGTGGTCATTGTCATCCAGTCCTAAAGAGGAAAGCAAATAGAATATCTGGACAAAATTTGTCTTGTTCTGGTCCTTGAGAACAGAGACCATTTCATTGGTAAGAGGCATAGGTTCCAGGTGGGCCTTGTCTTTCTCCACGGAATAGACTGTAGTTCTCTTAAGGTCGTAGCTTGCAAGTACAAGCTCGTTTACACCGTCTCCGTCAACATCGCTGAAGGCATACAGGTCAACCTTCCTGTCATCGTCACTGTCGTCCAGGAGTTCGTCCAGGTGCTTTTTGACAATGCGGTTGCCCTCGTCAGAAAGCTGGCTGAATGCAGCGCAAGGCAGCATCAGGATAATGATTGCGATAAAAACCCTTTTCATATCAATGCTATTTTATTCTATTGTACATTCGAGTATGGTGTGGCCGTAGCCGCCTATGTCTGTATGGATTGCGGAAATCCTGTATCCGGCCTTCTCCAGGATTTTAATAAGGTCCTCGCTGTGATACATCTTGGAGTTGCCGTTGGCAATTACCGTAAAATACAGGCTGGTCATAGTCAGGCAGTAAGTGGCTGTCTCATATTTCTGCTTGTCCCACAGGTTCTCCATGATGATCAGCCTGCCGCCTTTGTTAAGAGACTTCTTTGCGTTGGAGACAATCCTGAAAATCTGCTCTTCCGAGAAGCAGTCCAGGAACTGGCTCATCCACACTACGTCAAATCCCTGAGGGTAATCGTCATCCTTAAGGACGTTTCTCTGGAATGTAGAAATCCTGTCCGCCCCCTTCTTCCCCTGGATATTATCCCTCAGCATATCCAGCTGGCCCGGAAGGTCCATAACGGTAACATTCACGCTGTCATTATATTCCACGCACTTAAGGGAGAATCTTCCGGTGTTTCCTCCAACATCCAGAAGCCTTGAAACCGGTTGTGAGAAAACAATCTTCAGTGCCTCCTGGAAAGAATTGTCAGAGTAGAAATGGTCAAATGCAAACCAGCTGCCTTTGGCAGGCTCGCCGAGATATTTCAGGCCCTCATAGACTGTTGGCCAGTCTCCCAAAGCCTTCAGGCCGGCTGGACGGCCTTCCTTCAGGCTCTCTTCCAGGTTAAAGAATCCCAGATAGTTGACATCGTTTACAAAATCCATATTAACCCTGGTCATCTCATCAGTAAGGAGATACCAGCCGGTCTTGGTCAGGAAGAACCTGTCGTCTTTAACTATCACCGTACCTATTGACAAAGAAGCCTCTATAAGAACCTTGGCTGCATATTCCGAGATTTTTGTCTTCTCGGCGATTTCATCCATTGTCAGACCGTCAGGGTTATCCTTGAGAGCCTGGAAAACACCCAGTTTCAGCATCATTCTGGAAGCCTGGAAGGCTATCGGGGCAAATGCAATTTCCTGCGCGGCCCTTTGGGCTTCAAGTATTGAGAGGCGGTCTTTTCCGTATTTTTCCTTTAGGGGAGATTCTAATTTCATCGCGATATAAATTTCCCAAATTTACAAAAATCCTCCCGATTAGTCCAACAGCAGACGTAAACTTCCGATTCTGGCACCCTTAATTTAATTAAGAAGAATTTCTTAACTTTGTTTAATGCATTTTACAGACAAAACCAGGAATATGACACCATATAAAATCGATTTCAAAAAGCCATTCCTGATTGCAGCCTTGCTGTTTTTCAGTTTTCCATCAGTTTTTTCCCAGACAGGGAAGCTCTGGACACTCAGGGAATGCACAGACTATGCTGTAGAGCACAATCACGAACTTGAAGCCTATCAGCTTAACGTGGAGAACGCCAAGATTGATGTCCTGACTGCCAAGGCCGCCAGGTATCCTGACGTTTCCGCCTCTATGGGCCAGAGCGTCAGCAACAACTGGTTCAGCAGCGCTTCCTCAAAGAACCGGTATGGCGGAAACTACGGCGTATCGGCAGGAATGACTCTCTACAACGGCGGAAGCATAAGGAGAAACATAGAAAAGAGCGAAAACAGCCTGAAGATCCAGAATCTCAGTATGGAGAAAAACATTCTGGACCTCAAGCTCAGAATAGCGCAGCTCTACATCCAGGTACTCTACGACAAGGAGACCATAAGGATGAAAGAGGAAGCGGCAGCCGCATCCAAGGCATTATGGGACAGAGGCATAGAATTCCTGAAGGCCGGCAGCATGTCCAAGGCGGACGTGGCAAAGCTGGAAAGCCAGAACGCATCAGACCTCTATCAGATAACCAACGCCAGGAGCCAGTATGATAACGATCTCCTGTCTCTGAAAACTGCAATGAGGATGCAAAGGGACGCTCTGGACATAATAACTCCTGAAATCTCCGAAGACAGGATCCTTGAGATCCTCCCTTCCAGGGATGAGGTCTTTAACCGTGCTATGGATATCCGCCCTGAAATTGAAATCGGAAACATCGGCATCCAGAACAGCGAACTTGACCTTCAGGGAGCAAAAATGGGATATGCTCCAAGGCTCTCACTAAGTGCATCTTCCGGAACCAACAACAGCAGCGGAGGAAACTTCGGGCGCCAGATCAAGAACAACTGGTCCAACTCCCTGGGCCTGAACCTTTCCATTCCGATCTACAGCCAGAGGCAGAACAAGAGCGCCGTGGAAAAGGCCCGCAACTACCTGGAACAGTCCAAGCTGGAAGCGGAGGAAGCGGAAGACAACCTCTACACAACAATAGAGAACGTTTACCTTAACGCCCGCAACTCCCAGCAGCAGTATATAAGTGCCAAGAAAGCTTACGAAAGTGCCAAGCTGAGCTACGAGCTGGCAGTGGAGCAGTTCAAGCTGGGCATGAAGAACATCGCGGAGATGGAGCAGGAAAGGAGCACCTATCTTGCAGCAGAACTTTCCCTTGCCCAGTCCAAGTATATGGCACTGTACAACCTCCAGGTGCTCAAGTTCTACACTGGAATTGACATAAACATTTAAAGTCACCGATTAATAACTGGAAAATAAAAACATCAGCAATATGAAGAAAAAATACATCTGGATAGCATTGGCCGTGGTAGTTGCCCTGATAGCCCTCTGGCAATACCTCGGATCCAGGAAAGAAAGCACCAAGATCGGCTTCAAGATGACCAAGGTGGAAACCGGCAGAATCTCCAATTACGTAACTGCAACAGGCACAATCGAGCCTGTGGTTAAGGTGGAGGTAGGTACCCAGGTTTCCGGTATCGTGAAGAAACTCTATGTGGACTACAACAGCGTGGTAAAGAAAGGTCAGGTAATCGCCGAGCTGGACAAGACCAACCTCCAGAGCGAATACCAGAGCCAGCAGAGCAATCTGGCAAAGGCCCAGAGCGACTACAACTACCAGAAATCCAACTACGAGAGAATGAAGACGCTCCACGACAAGGGCCTTATCGCAGATAACGAATTCGAAGGCGCAGTCCAGAGCTACCAGGCATCCCAGAGCTCGCTTTCCGTGGCAAGACAGAATCTCCAGAAAGCCCAGACCAACCTTTCCTACGCCACCATTACCTCCCCGATTGACGGAGTGGTACTGAGCAAGAGCGTTGAGGAAGGCCAGACTGTTGCGGCCAGTTTCTCCACCCCTACCTTGTTCTACATTGCAAACAACCTTACACAGATGAGGGTTATTGCCAGCGTTGACGAGGCCGACATAGGAAGCGTTGCAGACGGACAGAGAGTGGAATTCACCGTTGACGCATATGTCGGAGAAACCTTCAACGGAACAGTTACCCAGGTCAGACAGAACGCTACAACTACCAACAACGTAGTAACTTACGAGGTTGTAGTCGATGCCCCTAACCCGGATCTGAAACTTAAGCCGGGCCTGACAGCCAACATTACCATATTTACAAAGGAAAGCGGAGACGTGCTCACTGTCCAGCCAAAGGCCCTGAAATTTAACCCTAGCCAGTATAACGGAGTTCAGGGATATTCCATAGATCTCGCGTCCGAGAAACTTGCAGAAGGAAGAAGTCCGAAAGGCCAGGGCATACTCTGGACCCTCGAAGGCAAGGTTTTCAAGGCTAAACAGGTAACCGTCGGGATGGGCAGCAAGATCGCTACCGAGGTAAGCGGAAACGTCAAGGAAGGAGACATTGTTGTCCTTGAAATGAGTTCAAATGCCGGCGAAATGCCTCAGATGCCTGGCGATATGGGAGGAAACTCACCGTTTATGCCTAAGCGTCCTGGCAGCGGCGGAAGAAGATAAAGGGAAATGAGCGAACAGGAAAAAAAGGTTGTTATAGACCTCAACAACATAAGAAGGAACTTCATCGTGGGAGATGAAACAGTCCACGCTCTCAGAGGCGTGAGCTTCAAAATCTACGAGGGAGAGTTCGTAACCATTATGGGAAAGTCCGGTAGCGGCAAGTCCACCCTGCTGAACACCCTGGGCTGCCTGGACACCCCTACCAGCGGAGAATATTATCTGGACGGGGTTTCCGTGCGCAAGATGAGCAAGAACGAGAGGGCAATACTCCGCAACCGCAAGATCGGATTCGTCTTCCAGAGCTACAACCTGCTGGCCAAGACCACGGCCATCGAGAATGTGGAGCTGCCTCTGATGTACAACACCAAGTACAATTCCAAGCAGAGAAGAGACGCCGCAATACAGGCACTTCAGATGGTTGGCCTCGGAGACAGGCTGGAGCACAAGTCCAACCAGATGTCCGGAGGCCAGATGCAGAGAGTTGCCATCGCCAGGGCTCTTGTGAACAATCCCGCAGTCATCCTCGCCGACGAGGCTACGGGTAACCTGGACTCGAGGACTTCCTTCGAGATCCTGGTCCTTTTCCAGAAACTCTGGAAGGAAGGCAAGACCATAATCTTCGTGACCCACAACCCGGAAATCGCCCAGTACAGTTCCCGAAACATTTTCCTTGCGGACGGAAAGGTCAAGGACGACACGATAAACACCAACATACTTTCCGCAGAAGAGGCCCTGGCCGCTCTGCCTAAGAACGAGGAGGAGTAAGATGAACTGGTCAAATCTTTTCAAGATAGCCTTCAAGGCCATAGCCAACAACAAGTTGCGCACCTTCCTCACTATGTTGGGAATCATCATCGGAGTGGCATCCGTAATCACGATGCTCGCCATCGGACAGGGCTCCAAGCAGAGTATACAGAGCCAGATTTCCAAGATGGGAAGCAATATGATAATGATAATGCCTGGAGCCGAGAGACGAGGCGGTGTAAGAATGGGAGCATCTGATATGCAGACGCTTAAGATCAGCGATTACAACACCCTCAAGCAGGAATGCACCTACCTTGCTGCCATCAGCCCAAGCGTTTCCTCCGGCGGACAATTCATCTTCGGAGGCAACAACTACTCTTCCTCCATCAGCGGCGTAAGCCAGGACTATCTGACAATCCGCCAGCTGGAAGTTGAAGACGGAGACATGTTTGACGATACGGACATTGCCACCAGCGCCAAAGTCTGCGTAATCGGAAAGACCATCTCAGACAACCTCTTCACAAACGGAGAGAACCCTGTCGGCCAGATAATCCGCTTCAAGAATATGCCTTTTACGGTCATAGGAGTGCTCAAGTCAAAGGGTTACAACACAATGGGACAGGATCAGGACGATGTAGTGCTGGCTCCATACACCACGGTAATGAAGAGAATCCTGTCCGTCAACTACCTTTCCATGATTTACGCCTCGGCGATAAACGAAGGGGAAACAGACCTAGCCATTGACGAGATCAGCGAGATTATCCGCACCAACCACAAGATCCAGGACGGCAAGGCGGACAACTTCAACGTCAGAAGCCAGGAGGAACTCAGTTCGATGATGACTTCCACCACCACATCGATGACCATCCTGCTTGCCTGCGTGGCCGGTATTTCCCTTATCGTGGGCGGTATCGGCATTATGAACATAATGTACGTGAGCGTGACCGAGAGAACCAAGGAAATCGGCCTCAGGATGAGCGTTGGGGCCAGGGGAGTGGATATACTGACGCAATTCCTCATAGAAGCCGTGATGATAAGCATCACGGGCGGCATTATCGGAGTGCTGTTCGGCGTTGGAGCCGCCTACGGAGTCAAGATGTTTGCCGGCTGGCCGATTGCAATCCAGCCTATGAGCGTAGTTCTCAGCTTTGCGGTCTGCTCCATCACAGGTATCTTCTTCGGCTGGTATCCGGCCAAGAAAGCCGCCAACCTCGACCCTATCGAGGCTATCCGTTACGAATAGTGTATTAACAGAAACATCACCCCTATCATGAAAAGAATTTCCCTTTTAATCGCGACAGCAATACTTTCTGTATCAACTGTATGCAGACTCTACGCACAGAACGTCCAGGACTGGCAGACAACTGAAGAATGCACCAGCATAATGGTCGGACGACTGGCCTCCACAGACGGATCGGTTATTACTTCCCACACCTGTGACGGAGTGTCCCACACCTGGGTAAGCTACGAGCCGGCTGCAGACCATAAGAAGGGAGAGATCCAGAAAGTCTACTACGGAACCCGCTGGACAAAGTTCAAGGGAGACACTACCGGCGTGAGATACAAGGGAGAGATTCCTCAGGCAAAGCACACTTACGCATACCTTAACACAGGCTATCCTTGCCTTAACGAAAAGCAGGTAGCCATTGGAGAAACCACGTTCTCCGGTCCCGATACACTGAAGAATCCGGACGGGATGTTCATGATCGAGGAGCTTGCCCGCATAGCCCTCCAAAGATGCGACAACGCACGCGATGCCGTCAAGCTAATGGGCAGACTGGCAGAGGAATACGGCTACGGAGACGGTGGCGAATGCCTCACTGTGGCTGACAAGAACGAGGTCTGGTGCTTTGAGATCCTGGGTAACGGAAAGCACAACAAGGGAGCCGTATGGGCAGCCCAGAGAGTTCCGGACGACCATATTTCCATTTCCTGCAACATACCGAGGATCGGAGTCATCAACAAGAAGGACAAGAAGAACTTCCTCTGCTCTGACAACGTGGAGAAAGTGGCCATCGAGCACGGCCTTTGGGACGGACAGGGAGAGTTCAAGTTCTACAAGGCATACCACGGCAACTACGGAGACGGCAAGAACTTCAGGGAAAGAGACTTCTACGTGTTCTCCCAACTAGCTCCATCGCAGAACTTTACCTATGAAATGGATGAACTCCCGTTCTCTGTAAAGCCAGACGAGAAAGTGGATGTGCGCAAGGTTATGGAGCTTTTCCGCAACACCTTTGAGGGCACCCGCTTTGACATGACCCAGAACTGGAAAATGGAAGTAACCGCAAAGGACGGCACCAAGACCATAAAGACAAGTCCAGTAGCCAATCCTTGGCTAACGGCCGATACCCGCAACACCCTTAACACCATCGCTCCTGGCACAGTGGAATTCAGCCGCACCCTCGCTGTTTGCTGGTGCTCCTACTCCACTGTTATCCAGCTGAGAAGCTGGCTCCCCGATGCAGTCGGAGGCATATGCTGGTATGCTGTGGACAATCCTGCCGAGAGCCCTAGGATTCCTCTGTTTGCCGGCGGAACCGCCCTTCCGGAAGGCTTCAGTTTCTGTGGCCAGAAACAGTACAAGGCAGACTGCATACTCTGGCAGTTCAGAAGGCCTAACCGCCTTGCAACCGTAGCCTGGCAGAAATCAAGAAAAAGAGTCGAAGAAGAAATCTCCAAAATAGAGAAACTCTCCTTCGACTCCGTGGCAAAACTAACTTCAAATACAAAACCTGAAGACCTTAACGCCGTTACCGCAGAAGTCTACGATGCCGCCATAAAGGCCTGGAACCAAATGGAAACAGACTTCTGGATGGCCTACGGCAGAGGCTTCTAGTCTTTATTTTCGGTATTGTCTGTCTTTTCAGACCAGCCTTCATCGTAATAGTGCATGGAAGACCTCTTCCTGAATGCAATCTTGTCCTCATAAGAACAGCAAGGATTCGCCGAGTCAAAGTCGCGCTCATTTTTGAGCCACTGCTCCTTAGCCCTCCTTTCGCGCTCGAATGCCCTCTTTGTGTCCTCCATGTTCTTCTCGAACTTGATGACATTCGTGATAGAAAGGTCTATGGCAACGGAATCGACATCGTGGTCTGTGCCCATATAGGCGAATGACCATCCCTTATCTTTCAGGCGATTGACCAGTTTCTTGATATCCTTAAGGCTGAAATCCGTAGAGGAATTCTCATAACCGTCTGTAATCACTGTTACCATCACGGAAGCGTCTTCGTCACCGATTTCCTTTTCCAACTTTGTCAGATATCGCCCCATAGCATCATATAAAGGAGTGCATGCACACGGGCGATAAGTTCTGTGGTTAAGGAACTCTACCTTCTCCGGATCCTCATTCCAGGCAACCACATCCATGCTTGAAGTGTCAAACAGCACCAGGGAAATTTTCTGATTTTTGGTATCTGCATAGTCTTTTGCAAGTTTTCTGACACCGGACAGCACATCGTTGAAACCTTCAATAGCGGCATTCCTAATCTCATCCATAGAGCCGCTCTTGTCCATAATCACTAGATTATAAACATTCTGCATTTTGTTTTCATTCTTTTCCATAATTCACCGATTTAAAATTAGACTAAAGCGTTTGTGTTTTTCTGACGCAAATATATTGCGTCTTTTTGACACTTGCAAATATTTTTAGTGAAAAATTGAGATTTTTTTGAGGAAGGGCTTGAAAACCGGGAACAGTATTTGGATAAAACGAATAACAAATCATTAGTAAAAAGAATCTTTATTAAATTTGTGTTAATCGCTGAGGAAACAAACAAAAACATAAACGATATGAAAAAGTTAATGATTATGGCTCTCGCTACATTAATAGGATGCAACCTTCTAGCCCAGGATAAAGGTATTATAGACAGAATCAACCAAAAGGGCTTAAAGGCAGTTGAGCCAAAGCAAATGTACTGGATCAAGTCCAACGAAATGATAGCAGAGTATCTTGGAAGGGTCGGCAATTTAACCCAGTCAGACCTTGAAATCGTGTCAAAGATGGCGGAAGAGGAAATCGCCGAGCTTGATAAAATCCTGGAAGTCAGAGACAAGATCATCGGCAAGGAAAAGAAGCAGTCCAAAATAGATAAGAAGCTCAGCAAGTATTTCAACGATCCGCAAAAGGCAATGGAAACCTTCCTTCAGACTGAAGAGATGAAAGCCAGGGCCCAGGCAACCCTTGGTGCAGTGAATTCCTACAAGGGCCGTGTATACAATACTATGCCTAAGAATATGCTTACCAGCTTCCACTACTCAGCCGGAAACGGCTATGCCGGATGGAGTTTCAGTGTAGAGCTCAACCACAACGAGGACAGAGTTGGCGGTGTACTCAAATACGAAAACAAGCAAATGAGATTCCGTAAGGAAGATGATCCGGAGCCAAAGCCAAGAATTGCAAACGTAGACGACTCCGTGTTTGTAAAGGTCTACAACATGATAGAGGAAGGCAAACTCTACGATGAAGCAAGTTATTACCATCCGTTTATGGATATAATGGACGGAACCGGCTGGTCCCTGAGGATGGGCTTCGGAAAAGAGCACATATCAACAGGCGGCTATATGGCTGGCCCTAACCACCACGAAGCCCTGAACAAAATCCTGAATTATCTCAACGAAGTCTACAAGCAAATCCACCCTGAAGAAGAAGAGCAAAAGAACTGACACCTTTCTTCATGGATTAATAAAAAAGGGATGGCCATCAGGTCATCCCTTTCACTTTACATTCCCAAGAATCTAATAAGTCATCTTTGGCTCGAGAGCCTTTGCTGCGGCAATCATCTTCTCTACAGACTTCAGAGGAGGAACAACGCGAGTGAGTTTCTTCTTTGCATTGGTTTCCTCAAGAGCCTTATGCAGATTCTCTGCCTTGCGGTTGCGGAGTTCCTTTACGGTATCAACTCCTGCTGCCTCCAGAAGTTCTGAGAACTGAGGGCCTACACCCTTGATTCTGAACAGGTCTGCGTGGTTTGTCCAACGGAGGATCAGTTTCTCCGGAATGTCGGTTGCCTTAGCAAGGTCCTTACGGCCCTTAGGAGCTGCGCATCTTTCCAGAAGCTCGCTTACCTTGTTGATGCCGGCCTCGGTTAGTTTCTTTGCATAAACGTCACCTACGCCTTCGATGTCGATAATCTTGTAATCCATGGTAATAGTGTTAAAGTGTTACTTACAAAATTAATGAAAAAATCTCCAATTAAACAACCTGCTTGGCAATATGTTTGCAAGAAAAAAGAGGCCTCCAGGCCATTTAAACGGATTTTATGAATTGCAATATGATAACAGCAAAGAAAACGGCAGGACTGCTCTCGCTTGCGCTTGCAGCTGCCCTCATAGCCATAAGTGCAAGTTGTTCAAGAGAAAAGAGCGCAGAAGAAATCTATGACCAGAATGCCAGCGGCGTGGTAATGATACTCAACGAACATTATTACAGCGTTACCCTCCCTACCGGAGAAACATTTTATTTCAGCGGCATAGAAGACGGGAAACTGAAAAACGTGGCCTTTTCGCCGAGCCAGGTGGAGACAGCATACTCGTTTGGAACAGGCTTTTTCATAGACAAATACGGAGGGATACTCACCAACCGCCACGTGGTTAACCACTATATCAAGAAGAGCGACGTGATGAACTACGTGAAACAGCTTCTTAGTGCCCTTGCATCCTATGCACGTGAACGCCAGGAACAGGCATCGTATGAGGCCGGTAAGATTTACCAGGCCCTGAACCAGACATATATGTATGATGACAACAGTTCCTATAACGCCGCTCTCAAGCAGCGGCTCTACGAACTCAAGCGGGAATATGACCAGGCCCAGGCCTACATATCACAGCTCAGGAGGATGGACGCCTCCCAGATAGCCGTAAGGTGCCACAGCAAACTGGGCATAGCCTACAACGACTCCTACGTAAGCGGTCCGGCAGACTTCAAGCCTTGCACCATCGTCCGCGAGTCTGACGACGAGAACGTGGACCTCGCCCTCATACGCCTGGCGGACGGAACCACTCCTGAAAAAGCAGCTGTGTTCGACACAGGAGTCCAGAGCAACGGCACAATCAAGGAGAACACCGCAGACAACCTCACCCTGGACCAGCAACTCTACCTTATCGGCTACAACCAGGGTATCGCACTTGCCTCAACCACAGAGGGAATCAAGGCTCAGCTCACCAGCGGAAAGATATCGCAGAAGCCGGACCAGTACCGCCTTCTCTATACAATCCCTATTCTCCAGGGTTCCAGCGGCAGCCCTGTCGTTAACTCCTACGGAGACCTCGTGGCAGTGAATTTTGCGGCAGTAAGCGGCACCCAGAGCTTCAACTTCGGCATTCCTATCCACCAGATAAGGAGCTTCCTCATCGCCGGAATGAAGCCTCAGCGATAAAAATAATTATCTTTGCGCCCTAAACACAAGACAATGAAATCATTCTTCTTAAAAACCTCCTGCAAGCTTCTTCTGGTAGCCCTTGCCTCAATGTTTATAACCAGCATAGCATCCGCCCAGGACTGGAACGGAAGGCGATACATAAGCGAAGATCCCGGGAAATGCCACGATTTTATAGTCGGTTTGATTTCTTCTGAAAAGGAATTCAAGGATATGCCTGCTGTGGAAAAGCAGAAGATAATGGCCTTTTTTGCAATCGCTGAGGTTAACAGTGCAATAGTATTCAAGAGCAAAAACCGCTTTAGCACTACAGTGATTTTCAAGATCAACGAAAAGATAGCCCAAGCCATTGGAATGGACACCGGAGAGTTGGAATATGCCAGACAGACCTTGGCTGAGTTAAGTAATGATTTAAAGACAGTCGGAACTTACACCATAGAAAACGGAATGCTGATCTGCATTTCCAAAGATGGAGAAAAAAATACCTTCAGGCTTCTGGACAATGACGGCAAGAGAATCCAGTCTGAAGACGTGGACAAACTGATCTACAAGCAGGTTAAATGAATTATTTCCGCCGCACCGCTCATAAGCTGAGAGAATATTTCATACTCCTTTGGCATGGAATAACCCACCCGAAGGAGAGCAAGCGGTACGACATGAAGGGTATGAACCAAAGCCATACCTGCAAGAACTGCGGTCTGGAATACAAGGGAAAATTCTGCCCAAGATGCGGCCAGAAAGCTAACATAAAACGCCTGACACCCAGAAACATCCTTTCCAACACACTGGAAGTCTGGGATTTCAACAATAAAAGCGTTCCCGGAACCATTCTGGAACTTTTCTACAGGCCAGGCCATTTCATCCGCGATTATCTTAACGGGCACAGGGCCCCGTACTACGCCCCTATAAAACTTCTGTTCCTCCTTTGTGTTATCTGGGCTATTGAAATCGGAACCGGCTTGGTCAAGACAAATAATACGGTTGCACACGAAAAGTATTCAGAATATGAAAAGCCTGAAAACAGGATTTCTGCCGATTCCCTGGAGTGGGCCTGGGCAGACAATGATGATGAAGACGAAGACTATGAATTCAAGGGTGTTCTGAATGATTCCCTGAACCAGGCAGACAAATTATACCTTGATTCCCTAGTTCTGATTTCAGGAGACGGCAGTAAAGTGGACTTGGCAAAGACACAGGACATAATCGCTGATTTCATCATTTACGGAAAGAAGGCTCTAAAGTTCAAGGAAGAAAACAAGGGAATATATATCATTATCCTGAACATAACACTGGCCTTCATCTGCTGGCGGGTATTCCGTAAGGAAAAGGTTCTGGGGCATCTTTCCTATACTGAGCATTTCTTCATCCAGATATATATAAGCTGCCAGATGCTGATTCTGTCGATACTGATTCTTCCGTTTATGAAGCCCGGAGCCTCTTTGCCTAATTTTGTTCTTCCGGCATTGATGGTATGGGACTTTAAGCAGCTGTTCCAGATTTCCTGGTGGAGAAGCCTCTGGAAAACTGCTTTAATCCTGATTCTGAATACAGCGATGCTAATTCTGGTAGTGTCTTTGCTGATAATACTGATCCTTCTGATCCTTTTTGTAAAGCACGGGACCCTTTAGACTCGGCCCTTAGCCTTCCTTCACCAGCATCAGCTTGATACAGTCCCCGATTTCCTTTGCAACATCAGTCGCATCTTCCAGAGACTGCACTATGTTCTTGCACTTTGTGAGCTCGATGCCGTTGGTCTCGGCCTCGAACAGATGGCTCATATAGTTCTCGTAGATATCATCAACCTCGCTCTCGATCTCCTTTATCTTGCCGCACAGGGACTTAAGTTCCTCCCCTTTCTTCTTCCACTGGTCAAAATCATTTGTAATTTCAACCAGCAAACGGGCATCCTCCACAATCTGCTCCCCAATCTCAATCCAGGAAGAATCCGTGAAATTAGGCCTGTAGATCACAAGTTTCTTGGAACTGTCGTGAATCATATCCAGGAAAGACTCCATCCTTGAGCCAAGGGTCTGGATATCCTCCCTGTCGAACGGCACCCTGCGGGCCTTGTAAAGGATTCCGGAAATCTTAGCGTCAACGATATCTCCCTCTCTCTCAACCTCTTTCATCTGACGGGAAAGCTCTTTCTTCTTCTCGTAAGACTCTTCCTTGAGAATTTCGACAAGCAAGGCCGCCGCCTTGGAAATCAGAGCGCTCTGCTCCTTGAAAAGCGGGAAGAAAACCTCACCGCCGCCTCTTCTGCAAAAAATGTTGAAAGACATAAAACTATCAGAAACCGATTCTTTGTGAAAATTCTTATCTTTACTACAAATATAATAATCTGTTTTGAAAAATAATTCTCAGCGATGAATAACTCAATAATAAAAAGAACCACCTGCGCAATCATTTTTGCGTTCTTATTTATCTCTTTCTCAGCGATAAATTCATTTGCCCAGAACGACACCATCAAGCTGTCGTCTGACCCGGACTTCTATGCAATCACCCTTAAGAAGGACATTCCGGTCGCTGAGAAGATAATGAAAGACCTGCTTCCTTACAAAGACACCAAGAGTACCGGAGACCTTATGATAATGGCTGCCAAGAAGCTTCTCGGCAACGAATATGTTGCCGGCACCCTTGAGGAGGGAGACAGCGAGGACGTTAGGGTTTACCTCAGCAAGACAGACTGCATCATCTTTGTGGAGACCTGCATGAACCTGGCCCTTACGGTAAAGAAGTACGGCAAGGACGCAGACTTCGAGAAACTCTGCCAGATGATCCGCCAGAGCCGATATCGCGACGGTATGGTTCGCTGCTACTCAGACCGTATCCACTACACCACGGAATGGATCCGCCAGGGAGAAAAGCGCGGCATCCTGGACGACATCACCCTCAAGTGCGGCGGAGTGGTGTACGACCACCCTATCTACTTCATGACCAAGAACTACAAGAAATACAAGCACCTCAAGGATGCGGAGGTGGAAGAGGAATGCTGTTCACCTGAAGACAACCAGGAGACCTGCACCATGAACCAGGCCACCAAAGACTACAACACCATCGCCAAGGTGGAAAACGAGCTCAATTCCAAGCCATACACTTACATTCCTCAGGACAAGATCAAGGCCAACGAGAAATCCATCAAGAGCGGAGACATAATCGGCTATATGTCCACTACCAACGGCCTGGACATCGCCCACGTGGCTATCGCCTACTGGAGAAAGGACGGAAAGCTCGGCTTCATCCACGCCTCTATGGGCAAGATGAAGGTAGTGGTAGACGAGAAAACCATCGCCGACTATGCCATTTCCAGCAAGCATATCAATGGCATTAAAGTAATCCGTGTCCGCTAACCAAAAGCTAAAGAAAAACAAACAGATATGGAAACAATCGAAAGCAACACCCAGCCTGTTTACGGAGAAAGGCCGATCCCTTCCTTCTGGGAAGCCACAAAAACCTGCCTTACAAAGAAATACGCCACATTCTCCGGCCGTGCAAGAAGAAGCGAATACTGGTGGTTCATGCTCGCCCAATACATTCTGAGCGCCATCCTTAGCATCGTTATGTTTATTTCAATAATCGCGATAGTGATGATAAAGGCCACCTCCGGCTCAATTGATGACATTAGTCCTATCGACTTTTATCTGAAGAATCCAGGCATTTGGCTCTTGGCCCTTGTTTCCCTTGCCCTCATCATCCCTAACCTTGCTGTCACGGTAAGGAGGCTACACGATATCGGCCGAAGCGGATGGTGGCTGCTGATTCCGATGGTTGGCGCTCCAATATTGACTGCCGGTTCGGTTATACTCGCAATCTACAACCACAGCCTGTGGTTTTTCATTCCTGTGGTTTATCTGATATTCCTTGCCATAATGGTGATAATGATTGTCTGGATGGCCACAAACGGCAAGCGGGAAACCAACAAATGGGGTCCGTCTCCAAAATACTTCATCGCTGAGCAAACCACTCAGCAGCAATAACCTCCGCGATTATGATGTACCTTGACAAATGCCCCTATTGCGGCAAGAAAATCATAATAGGCGCCAAGCAGTGCCCTTTCTGCGGAGAAGACCTCAGCAACCTGGAACCGCCTGAGGGCTTTGAATCAAACACCCAGGCAGGACCTTACAGCACCGTTCCACCTCCAGGACCACAGCAATATACCTCCCAGCCAAACTACACGCAGTATTATAACCCGCAATACGTTCAGTACCGCCAGCTCCCGATGCCAAGCATCACGGAGGCCTTCAAGACCTGCTTCTTCAAGAAATACGCAAATTTCCACGGCAGGGCACGCCGTTCCGAATACTGGTGGTTCTACCTGGTATATTACGTTATTAGCATCCTGGCAAGCGTTCTGATATTCTGCTTTGTTGATTTTAAGGATTATTTCGACTTCAGTGCCTACAGTAACGCATACGACATACAGGAGTCTATGGAAATGTTTAAAAAGAGCTTCCTTTATAACCCTGGCTGGTGGCTAAGCATTGTAGTAAGCCTGGTATTCCTCCTCCCGTGCCTGGCAGCGGCAGTAAGGCGTCTGCACGATATCGGAAGAAGCGGCACGATGCTGCTCTACTTCCTCCTGGGCCTCATCCCGCTCCTTGGAGCAATCTTCATGCTGGTATATGGAATCATTGTCCTTATATGGATGTGCACAGACGGACGCAAGGAACCTAACAAATGGGGACCTTCTCCAAAGTATGTCCCCATAACCCCGAGCCAAGGCTAAAAGACAAAACAATAAGCCTAAAAGGCTATAAACCAGACAAAAACAAAAAGGCTTGGAATTGCTTCCAAGCCTTTTCTGTGACCCGCCAGGGGATCGAACCCTGGACCCCAACATTAAGAGTGTCGTGCTCTACCAGCTGAGCTAGCGAGTCAGCTTCCGAGGAATTGCTTCCGTTTTGGGACTGCAAATATACAGCCTTTTTTCATTTCTCCAAAAAAAATATTCTTTTTCTTTTCATTATATTTGGAATAGGAATAACACTCATCAGCGACATGAAAGAAATCAACTACATAGAAGAAACAGACTTTGCGGTAACCGTCTGCAACACAGAGGGAATTATCCTGTACATGAACCAGAAGGCCAGACGAACCTTTCTAAAGCCCGGAATGGAAGACCTCATCGGCAAAAACGTCCTGGAGTGCCATCCTGAACCCGCACGTACCCTCCTGAAAGACCTTCTGGAGCATCCCCGTTCCAACTCCTACACCATTGAGAAAAACGGCATCAAGAAACTCATATACCAGACTCCGTGGTACAGAAACGGCAAGTACAAGGGCTTTATGGAACTCTCTATGGAAATCCCGTTCCAGATGCCTCATAAGGTCCGAACCCCTGCCCCAGCCCAAGAAACCAGTACCAAACCGTCTGCCGGCAATAACTCGACAGCCTCTGCAAAGCCCCGCAAGAAGCGCCGTGCCCCTAACTCCATCTCGGAGCTTAAGCCTGGGGAAATCTTCGTCTTCGGCAGCAACCTGGCCGGAAAACACGGTGGAGGCGCTGCAAGATACGCCTACGAGAAGTTCGGCGCAGTTTGGGGAGAGGGCGTCGGCCTCCACGGCCAGACATACGCCATCCCAACCATGCAGGGCGGCGTGGAAACCATCAGGCCATTTGTGGACCAGTTCATCGCCTTTGCAATGCAGCACCCGGAACTCACCTTCCTGGTAACCCGCATCGGCTGCGGCATCGCAGGCTTCACTGACGAGGAAATCGCCCCGCTCTTCAAAGCCGCAATGCTTGTGGACAACATCCTCCTCCCCGGTTCCTTCTGCAAAATCCTTGAATCCGAGTAAATCAAACAAAATAATCTTCTCAATATGAAACAAATAGCACTCTCCATTGCGATAATTGCAGCCATTGCAACAATGACTCTCCTTTCTTCCTGCAAGCAGAACCAGCAACAGCAACAAGAAGAAGCCAATCCGGAAGCACCAATGCTGGGAAAACCCTCAGAGGTAAACTACACAATCGCTAAGAACTATTTCATCAAAAACGGCGCAGAATTACCCGCAACCCACAAAATAACAGACCAGGAAACCTTCAACCAGATCTTCGGCATGGCCACAACCATGGGAGAAAACGGCAAACCAACGGAAATCGACTTTGATAAAGACTTTGTAATTGCCGTTGAAACCGGCCTTGTCCAGAAAGAAACGGAACTAATCCCCAGCTACCTGATCAACCACTACGACGGCCAACTGGTATTCCACTACACCGTAAAACAAGGCACAGACATCTCCTACACCATCCGCCCTGTCCTAGCCATCATCGTGGACAAAGAATACGAAAACCTAAAGATCAAGGTAGTTCAAAACCAGTGAATTGAAAAGACCCGATGAGTTCCGAAATGGCCATTTCGGAAATGGCGGTTTCGCAACTTTACTTGCGGCGGAAAGCAAGCATCAGGATGTTCAGGAGGATATAAGTTGCGATGATTGCACAGAGGCAGCCTGCAAACGAAAAGCCCCCTATTATCGTCATCACGATTTCTACCAGAGCAATCAGCAGGAAGATGAACCTGACCTTGTTGTCCTGCCAAGACAGGTTCCTGAATTTCATGGAGAACATCGGTATCTCGCTCACCAGCAGCCAGCAAAGAACCGGCACGAGGATGGCCGGCAGCCAACTGGTAACCCAAAGGGCCGGATTAGGATAACCTTGAGGGTCACCTTGATCAGCCATAAACGAGTAATACCTGTAGGTTAGTTCAGGATAAAATGCCCAAATGAGTGAAATGAAGAATATGGCGCAAGCCGGAGTGGCAAGTCCTATGAAGTTATCTCTCTGGCGGGTATCGTTATTGAACTTGGCCAGTCTAAGGGCAGAGAAGACCGCTATGAAAAGCGGCAACATCAATGCTATCAGGAAGAGAGTGATATTTCCGCCACTAAGCGGAAGGAAAGCCCCATCTGCCTGAATCTTCATAGCCGGCTGATTGGCAAGATATTCCGCCGGCCACCAATTCCTAAAGAAATAAACCGACAACGGCTGATCGTATCCAAATGCCTTTACTCCAAGGCCAAGAATGTATCTGTATCCGACAATGGCCGGAGCAACGCCGAAGCTCACCATGTCAGCAAGGGAATCAAGGTCTTTTCCAATCGCCGAGTAAGATTTCAGCGATCTGGCAGCAAGGCCGTCAAAGAAATCAAAAAAGGCAGCCAGCAGCACGAAAAGAAGAGGTGGAAGAGGGTTGGATGAGCAGATAATAGCCAAACAGCCGCAAAGCAGGTTGCAGCAGGTCAAAGCGTTTGGTATGTGCTTTCTGATTCCCATATCAATACAAAGATAACAAAAAGAGTCCTGCCACAAAACGCAGCAGGACTCAAATCAATCAGAGCAAACTTTCTGCTACTTGATGCCGAGCTTCTTCTTCATGTCCTTGGAAAGAGCATCCTTGTGGATCATTATCTGGATGGTCTTTGCCTTGAAGTAGTTCTCGGATACGTAGATGTAGCCGTCTCCGTTGTCCGGTCCCCAGGAGTTCTTTACGATGTAGTACTTGGTGCCGTCTTGATCCTTGGCAACGCCGGTGATATGCATAAGATGGTCATCGGAAGTGGTGAAGTCTACCCACATAGCCTGACGGATCTCAGGATCAATAGGATTCTCCGTATACTTCTTTTCAACGGCCTTCATTCCACGAAGGTTTACATCAGGAGTAAACAGTGCAAGGTGCTTGTTCTGGGCAAAGTAGATCTCGCTCATGTCAGCATCCCAAGCAACTGTAAAGCCATGAGTAAGGGCCCTGGTGCAGATCTCGTCCAGCTCGTCCAGCGGAACGTTGTAGGACTTTGCCATATCCCAGTTGTCCGGAATCTCGATGATGAATTCCTCGTAGAAAGGATGGTGCAGGAAGCTGGTGATTTCAATGTACTCCTCACCGTTAAGCTTCAGCATATTCCTGAAGGTGAAAGGATTGTAATCCTTTCCCTTGTAGGTGAACGTCTCAGGAACCTTGCCAAGATACTTGTCAAGGATCTCATTCATCTGGTCATATGGAACGCCGCTCTTCTTGGCAACAGCAGTGTCCAGAAGATTGTCGATCTCCTTCTGCAACTGGGTGTGGTTGTGAGACTTGGCGCCATTGAGGAGACCGCTGTAAGCCTCATCGGTCATAAGGCCGTACTTATCCATCTCCAAAGTGGCCTGATGGCTGATGCCTCCAGGTCCCCTGCGGCCCTTTCCGCGGCGATAGTAGAAGTCAGCTCCCCTTCTGAGGTACTCCTGCCTTACGATATACATCTCCGAGAGGTTCAGCGATGTGTCTGCAGTTCCCTTGCGGATAGCCTCGCTCTCAAGGAAAGACACGGTGGCAAAGCACCAGCAGGTACCCGTGCGGGCCTGATCCTTGACAATTGTAGCCGGATTGTTCTTTATGATGGTAAACTCATAGAACGGGAAACTTGTCTGCTGGGCAAACATTCCGCAGGAAAGGAACAGTGCCGCTACAGCAATGAATAACTTTTTCATATTTAGTTTATATGTTTAGATGTTTTATCGTTTGGTTTCTAATAAACTGCTACAAACCCATCTTCTTGCGGATAGCCTTAGGGATGGCGTTCTTGTTAATGAGGATATTCATAGTCTTGTATCTTACGAAAGCCTCAGATACATACCATATTCCCTTGTACTTGCCGGTTGGGCCCCAAGAGTTCTTGACCATATAGTACTTGGTGCCGTTCTGGTCCTTTGCGATACCGAAGATCTGCATTCCGTGGTCGTCAGTAGTGCTCTTGTTGTCATAACCCTCCTGACGCATCTCCTGGGTGATAGTCAGTTCCTTGACAGGCTCAACGATCTGAGGCCTTGCCTGAGGGTTATTGCCGCCAACCCACCTTGCCTGGTCTGAACCAACGGCATTCTTTGCCAGGTCTTCCATATCAGGAACCACGCCGATACCGTCGCGGTTGAAACCAACCTCGCTGACATCTGACCCCCAAGCGATTGTGTAACCGTTCTCAATAGCGTTGTCCATCATCGCGATTAGCTCGTCGATAGGAACATTGTAGCTAAGATCCCAACGCCAGTTATCCGGAACCTCGATAGCAAACTGGGTGTAGAAAGGATAATGGGTGAAAGAGGTAACTGAGACATAATCAGCCATATTCAGACCCAGACCCTTGGTTACAAAATCCTTAGGGCTATATGTAACACCCCTGTAGGTAGTAGTCTCAGGGCACTTGCCAAGGTAAGTCTCAAGGATGTTCTGGTAGGTTTCCATAAATCTCGGCGATACCTTTCCGCCAGCCTTCTTTGCAGCCTCTGAAAGGCCGGTGCTGATAGAGGTCAGTTCACGGAAGTTAATCCTCTTCTCGCCCGGAAGCAGATTAGGCATATCCTTCTCCTGAACAACACCATAGTCCTCGAATGAATGTGCAACATCCTCAAATGATCCGCCCTCAGCAAAGCACAGATAACCGTCCACACGGATGAACTTACGCATCTTCTCAAGGTAATTCTTTGTAACTGTGTACATTACAGAAAGGTTCAGCGATGTGTCTGCCGTTCCCTTCTTGATGGCCTCACTCTCGAAGAAAGATGTAGTGGAGAAAGCCCAGCAAGTTCCGCTGCTACCCTGATTACGGATACCGGTGATAGGATTAGCCTTGACGGTAGTGAACTCAAAGCCCTTTCTCTGAGTCTTCTCAGGAACGTTTGGCTGAGCAAAAGCAGCAGAAGTCATGCACACCAGTGCAAACGCTGCGACAAAATACTTCAATGTTCTCATAACGTGTTAATTAATATTTGTTTTTGTTTCTATCTCTCTTTAAGTGCTCCTATCGTCCCATTCTTTGTGTCAGTAGGAGCATTTTCAGCCATTTTTGCTCCTACTGTCCCATTCTGTGTGTCAGTGGGAGCATTTTCAGCCGTTTTGGGGGGCCTACGGGATTCGGAGGAACTTATGGGTCTGGACGGAAATGTTCCAGTTCGGATGCTCCTTCACATACTCCACTATTGCCGTAGATATTTGCTTCATCCTGCTCCACTCCGGCTGGAGGAAGAACAGGCACTGTCCGCATCGCTGAGCCTCAAGGACCTTCTGGCGGTTTTCCTCCGCCCATTCGAAATCCTCAGGTGTTTCCACGATAACCTTCAGTTCGTCAGCCACCGGGAAGAACTCGTCCCGAGGCGGCTTGTTGCGCTTCGGACTGAGACAAATCCAGTCGAATTTCCCGCTCATAGGACTGCTACCGCTGGTTTCCAGGAAGATTTCCAACCCATAGTCTTTCAGTAGATTGCAGAGCATATCCAGCGGATAGTTCATAGGCTCCCCGCCCGTGATTACTATGGCCTTGGCCGGCGTTGCGGCTGCCTGGCGGACAATCTCCTCAATCTCCACAGGAGGGAAACGGTCTGGGTTCCAGCTCTCCTTGCTGTCACACCAGCGGCAACCCACGTCACATCCGCCCAGACGTATGAAATACGCCGGTTTGCCGGTATGGAAGCCCTCTCCCTGAATCGTGTAGAAACTCTCCACTAGCGGCAGGAGCCTTCCTCCTTCCAGCGACGGATATGTCCTCTCCTTGTCCATAACGAACAAATATACACATTTCCGCCGTCTTTTGAAAGCATCTGCAATTTGTCATTTCCATATTCTTAAAGCAGAATCTGACCAAAGGCATTGCAAGATCCTATTTCCCTTAAAAACTCTGACCAAATGGCACTGTGAGAATCTATTTCCCTCAATTCCACTGACAAAGTGGCACGTCCAGAGTCTTTTTCAGCAAAAATACCGTCTGGCGGGTATGTTGCAATGAAGATATAGACATTTAAAAAGAAAAATAGGAGGAAAAGATATGAACATAGCGAACAATCAGGCAGAAGGTAAAATGCTGGAGCGCTACGCCATCAACCTTAACCAGAGGGCTAAGGACGGCAAGCTGGATCCGGTCATCGGACGAGATGACGAGATCCGAAGGGTACTCCAGATTCTGAGCCGCCGTACAAAGAACAACCCTATCCTGGTGGGAGAACCGGGAGTGGGAAAGACCGCCATCGCAGAGGGTCTGGCCCAGAGGATTGTCCACGGCGATGTAGCCGAGAACCTGAAAGGCAAGGTCATCTACTCCCTGGATATGGGAGCACTGATAGCAGGTGCCAAATATCAAGGAGAATTTGAGGAGAGGCTCAAGGGAGTCGTCAAGGAAGTTGTGGAAAGCGACGGGGAGATCATACTATATATAGATGAGATACACACGCTCGTGGGCGCAGGGCAGACCACCGGCGCTATGGATGCCGCAAACATCCTCAAGCCGGCACTGAGCCGAGGAGAACTGCGTTGCGTGGGCTCCACCACTCTGGACGAGTACCAAAAATACTTTGAGAAGGACAAGGCCCTGGAGCGAAGGTTCCAGATGGTAATGGTGGACGAGCCTTCCCCGGCGGAGACCATCTCCATCCTCAGGGGTCTGAAAACCAAATACGAGAATCACCACAAGGTAAAGATCGAGGACGATGCGATCATAGCAGCGGTGGAACTCAGTCACAGGTACATCACAAACCGTTTCCTGCCGGACAAGGCCATAGACCTTGTGGACGAGGCCGCATCCAAGCTCCGTCTGGAGATGAACTCCGTCCCGGAGGAAATCGATGAACTCCAGAGGAAAATCAAGCAGCTGGAAATCGAGAAGGAAGCCATCCGGAGAGAAGGCAACTCCCCTAAGCTCAGCGATATAACCGCTCAGCTTGAAGAGCAGAAGAAACAGCTGGAAGTCCTCGAAGCCCAGTGGCGGGAGGAAAAGAGCCTCTTCGACGGCATACAGCGCAAGCGCCAGGAGATTGACAGCCTCAACTTCCAGGCAGACAACGCCGAGCGCAACGGAGACTACGCCAAGGTTGCAGAAATCCGCTACGGCAAGATAGCAGGACTCCAGAAGGAAATCGATGAACTTAACACCAAGATAAACGCAAACGAACACCGTCTGATCGACGAGCAGGTAAGCCCTGAGGACATCGCCGATGTCGTGGCAAAATGGACAGGCATCCCTGTCTCCAAGATGATGCAGAGCGAGAAGGACAAGCTCATCAACCTGGAAGCCGAACTCCATAAGAGAGTCATCGGGCAGGATGAGGCCATCAAGGCTGTAGCCGATGCCGTAAGGCGTTCAAGGGCAGGCCTGCAAAGCGAAAAACGCCCTATCGGGTCCTTCCTGTTCCTCGGAACCACCGGAGTGGGAAAGACCGAACTGGCGAAGGCCCTCGCGGAGTTCCTGTTCGACGACGAGAACATGATGACCCGTATCGACATGAGCGAATACCAGGAGAGATTCGCCGCCACAAGGCTTGTGGGCGCGCCTCCAGGATATGTAGGCTATGAGGAAGGCGGTCAGCTTACGGAGGCCGTAAGACGTAAACCTTATTCCGTAGTCCTGTTCGACGAGATCGAGAAGGCGCATCCGGACGTGTTCAACATCCTGCTGCAAGTACTTGATGACGGACGGCTTACGGACGGCAAGGGCCGCACGGTCAACTTCAAGAACACAATCCTGATCATGACCAGCAACGCCGGCAGCGACATCATCCAGGACTACATGACCAAGATGAAAGGCCTCAAGGAAATCAACATCAAGGACAAGGACGGAGACGGAATTCCAGATCCAGCGAACAACTCCGAGTATGCCGAACTGGCAATAAGCAACGCCTACAACGAGCAGCTCATGGACGAGTGCAAGGAGAAAGTTCTGGCCCTTATGAAGAGAACCATCCGTCCGGAATTCCTTAACAGGATAGACGAAATCATAATGTTCCGTCCTCTGGGCAAGGAAGAAATCCGCGGAATCCTTCGCTTGCAGATTAGCCAGGCAGAAAAGCTTCTGGAAGGCCAGGGCATAACCCTTAACTTCACGGAAAAGGCTCTGGACTATCTGGCAGACAAGGGCTTCGACATATCCTACGGAGCCAGGCCAATCAAGAGACTCCTCCAGAAGGAAGTCATCAACTCCATAGCCAAGGCACTTATCTCAGGAAAGATTGCCAAAGGCAGCACCATCAAGGTAGATTATCTGGACGGCGCCCTGTCCTTCAGTTAACCGCCACCGCCCGAAACTGCGGACATTTTGTTATCTTTGCAGCCTGTGATTTCTAGCATATGGATCAGGACAGAGAGGAACAAGAGTTCGAAAGGCAGGAAGACGAGCGTCTGAGACGGGCATTCGAGAGGTACGACTCCTTGCATAACCGCAAGGGGAGTACCTCTTTGCATATGGACAGTGGCTCCATCGCTGAGGAAAACAGGTTTGAAGAGGATGAGTACGAGTACATTATTGACAAGTACGTAGACCTCTACAATATAGATATGGCCAACAAGGCGTCTGAAGAAGGATTCAAGAAACACCCCTACTCATCCGCACTGCTGGTACGGTACACGGATGCGCTTGTAATACTCAAGGATTTCTCCAAGGCCCTCCAGGTTTTGGACAATTACAAGGACTCCTTCCCGCCGAATGCAGATATCTACCTGTCATACAGCCGGGTATATATTGGAAAGAAAGACCTCGTGGAGGCCCGCCGCTACTTTGACATGGCGATTGCCGTGGAATCTTTCCCGGAAGACGTGTGCGATTCCGTCCACACTCTGGCCCAGGACTGCATGGAGATCGAGGAGTATCAGGAAGCGCTCTACTACCTGGACCGCACTGCAGAACTTACCGCCACCTGGAACGCCAAGCACAACGAGAAAGAAAAAGACGAGAACCTGACTTCCTTCTGGTTTGACTACGCCTTCTGCTGCGAGAAACTCGGGCAGGAGGACAAGTCCATCGAGCTGTACCAGAAGTGCCTGGACATAGACCCGTTCAACGACATTATCTGGCACAACCTCGGCATAATCTACGAGAAGAAAAACCGTTACAAAGACTCTTACGACGCATTTGGCTATGCCATAGCCCTCAATCCGCAGAACATCCACGCCCTCTTCAACATGGGCCAGCTCTGCATTGAGTGCAAGATGCCGGAGGAGGCCCTGAAGCATTTCAACGACTTCAACCGCATTGAAAAGAACAACCCTGACGGTATCTGCGGTCAGGCTCTCTCATACTTTTTCCTCGGCGATTTGAACCAGGCAGAGATCCTCTACCGCAAGGCCCTGATCTTTGACCCGAACCATAAGGTTGCCTTGACCGGACTCGCTGAGGTTCAGGCGGAAAAGAAGCTTCAGGAAAAGATAAAGCCACGCCACAAGGACACCAGAAACAAGAATCAGGCAGACTATCCGGACCTTGAAGATTTGGAAGGCGTATAACGGATAAATATTGCAAAGAATAAGATGAGCAAAGCACGAGATTACATACTGTGGACCCTCAAGGGAATAGGCATAGGAGCCGCAAACGTCATCCCTGGCGTAAGTGGCGGAACAATAGCGTTCCTAACAGGCATTTTTGAGCGTCTGATCAACTCCCTGAAGTCTTTCAACCTCAGGACCACAAAGCTTCTGTTCCAGGGCAAGTTCAAGCAATGGGCAAAGGAAACGGACATCGTATTCCTGCTGTTCATCATCCTGGGTATTGCCATCAGTGCCTTCTCCCTAGCCAAGCTTATGCTGTATCTGCTTCACAACCATCCGGTTGCAACGTGGAGTTTCTTCTTTGGCCTTGTCCTAGTATCCTGCTGGTACGTGCTCAAGGAAGTCAAGAAATGGAACGTTGGCACATTCCTCAGTCTCATCCTTGGCACCGCTATAGCCGTATGGGTATCGCTGACCTCTCCTGCCGAAACTCCGGACACCTGGTGGTTCATCCTGATTGCAGGTGCCGCCAGCATCTGCGGAATGATCCTCCCGGGCATCTCCGGAAGTTTCCTTCTAGTTCTGATGGTCAAGTACGAAGACCTTATGCAGAGCATCAGCAGCCTTAACCTGCCTCGCCTGGCCCTCTACCTCATTGGTGCAGTGGCCGGACTTCTGGCCTTCTCCCACTTCCTGGCCTGGCTCCTCAAGAACTGGTACAACCAGACGATAGCCCTCCTGACGGGCTTTATGGTGGGCTCACTCATCAAGATATGGCCTTGGCAGCAAATCCTCCAGGGCGAAGGCGACAAAGCCATCACCCACCCGATCCTCCCGGCCAAGTACGCTGCCCTTAACGGCTGCAACCCTCAGATAGCCACTGCCATAATAATGGCAATAGTCGGTATCGCGATAGTTGTGATTCTCGAGACCTGGGCTAGCCACAGCAAAGCCAAAGAGTAAATTATGTGATAATTCAGAAAAATTGTTACATTTGCATCCCCAACCGCCAATGCGGGTTAAGGATGGAATGGTTCGGTAGCTCAGCTGGATAGAGCAACAGCCTTCTAAGCTGTGGGTCTTGGGTTCGAATCCCAACCGAATCACCTGAAAAACAAAAGACACAGGCTATACAAGCTTGTGTCTTTGTATTTTACAGCAACCGCATTTTAAGCCTTTCACCAATTACTTAAACATTGGTGAAACATTTTGCTATAGAATTCCGATTTATTCTCAAGCGGCAGCGGATAGGCACGGGAGGTGGACGGCAATCGGAAGAACAATACTCTGCGATACTTCTGGGCTTTCCCAGCCTGTTTGCAACAGATAAGTATAGGGAGCGCTTCCCCTATCTTGATATCAGAGGCCTTAAGCGGTTCTGAAGTATGCCCGTCGATTGGATGGTTGGCATCCAGGAAGGTTTCCAGGGCTTTCTGGCCGGTGACGGCAATTGCACGGCAATCCGGCATACGGGAAAGGATGGCAGAGATGTCTGTTGGAGTAGCCACGTCCAGGAAGTTATCGGATGCGTTGCCTTTCAGACGCCTGATGGCAGAGGCTGTATCATACAAGGCTATCCCTTTCTCCCTGCAGAAAGCAACAATCTTATCTTTATCAAAACGTTTAAGTATCTTTCCCTTCTCCTCAGCGATGAAATGATCCTTATCGTTGAAGAAAACAAGACCGCAGATTCTCCAGAAATCGTTGATGAAGTTCGGATAGAAGAAAACCATGCTCCACTTGTTCCTCGGCGGAGGAAAGCTGCCTAATATCAGCAACTTGGCTCCATCCGGCACAAATGGTTCCAGCGGATGTCTTTCAATAGAATCCATCAAGCATGATCTTAGAGAAGCTCTTCAACAGCGGCTTCAACCTTGGAAAGCGGATGTGTCGGCTCGAAGCGGGCAACAACTTCCCCATCGCGGTTAACTAGGAATTTGGTGAAATTCCATTTGATATCGCTGGTTTCTCTCCAGCCTGGATTCTTCTCATCGAACATTTTCTCCAGAATCGGAGTGAGCTTGTTGTCCGCGTCAAAGCCCTCAAAGCCTTTCTGGCTCTTGAGCCAGGTGTAAAGCGGGAGCTCGTTCTCCCCGTTCACATCGCTCTTCTTGAACTGCGGGAAGTCCGTGCCGAACTTCAGCTGGCAGAACTCGGTAATCTCATCGTCCGTTCCCGGAGTCTGGTTACCGAATTGGTTACAAGGGATATCGAGAATCTCGAATCCCTTGTCCTTAAGCTTTTTGTACATAGCCTCAAGCTCATCGTACTGAGGCGTGAAGCCACAGCCTGTGGCGGTGTTAACTATCAAAAGGACCTTGCCCTTCCACTCGGAAAGGCTAACCTGCTGGCCATTCTTGCCCGTCAGGAAGAAATCGGTGACTTTCTTCATATCTGTATTAATGCTTGTTTCAGTGTTTGCAGTATTGCCGCTCTTTGCGGTCTTTGAAAGGTAAATCCACGCCCCGATAAGCGCCAGAAGAAGCACTACAAGTATTATCGAACTCCTTGCACTCCTCTTTTTGCGCTGCTCAAAACGGTCGCGCCTGAAATGTATGCCGTTATCACTCATGGAAATCTGTACAAAAGGTTATCAGTCAAACCAGGACATTGCATTATTCGGATCTATTATCCTGACCCTGTCGATGACAATCTCTCCTTCTCCTGCAGGATAAATAATCTTAGGAAAACATCCAGTCGGGATAATAACTTTCTTAATGAACACGGCAAGCCTGAGATTTAATTCTTCAAGATGCTTCATGTTTCTGATATCCAGAACTTCACCTGTGTAGTTGCCAGCCTCAAGGAACTTAAGGTTCGGGAAGAACTTGAGGATGGATAGGTCAGAGATGATGTTCTTCCTGCCGCCGTAACCGAGAATAAGGGTATCAGCAGCCGCAGCCTCGGCCACGGTAAGCTTGCCGTCATGGTTCTTGTCGCAGTTGGAAAAGCATTTGGAAAAGACGTTGTTAATCGTGTATTCCTCAATGTTAATAATTACTGAATCTCTGTTATTCTGGGCCTTAGCCGCAAGACAAAACATCATCAGCGATGCAATCAAAAGGATCTTTTTCATATCTATGTATTTAATTCTCAAAACTTCATGTCGTCCCAGCCGAACGGGTGCTTGGCAAGCGGAAGGCGTGCAAGAGGATGATAGTCCCCGACCAGCCCTACCGGCTTGGCATTGCGGATTTGGCTAACTGTCTCGATGCACGGACGGGCCTCGCTTATGCGGAATCCCTCTCCGGCAAGAATCTTCTGATAGCTCTTGGTATGCAGCTCCGTAAACCCGGCGCTGAACTCAAACTCCTCTCCGTCTATATTCAGTGTGCGATATGTACGCTTTTCTCCCTGAACGGCATTTTCAGGCAGGCATTCCGCATTGATACTCAGGAAATAGCGTACCCTGGCCTTCTCCAGCTCCAGATATCCGGCCACGCGGTCAAAGCTCATCACGTGAACAATATTCTTCTTCACCGGCCCAAACACCCACTGGAGCATATCGTAGAAATGAACACCGATATTGGTAGCCACTCCGCCGCTCTTGTGCACATCTCCCTTCCAGGAAGTGTAATACCATTTTCCGCGAGAGGTAATGTAAGTAAGGTCAACGTCATAGATCTTATCCTTAGGTCCCTCATCCACCTTCTTCTTCAGCGCAACGATGCTGTCGTGTAACCTCAGCTGCAGAATCGTGTACGCCTTGTGTCCGGTCTCCTTCTCCAGCTCAACGAGATTGTCTATGTTATAAGGATTCAGCACCAGAGGTTTCTCGCAAATCACATCCACGCCAAGACGGAGGCCGTAGCGAATGAAGGCATCGTGAGTATAATTAGGCGTACATATACTTAGCCAGTGAAGCGGGTCATCTGTACGCATCCTTTTGGAGCAGAAGCGGTCAAACTGCTCGTTTTCAGTATAAAAGGAGCAATCCGGGAAACTGCTGTCCAGCCTTCCCACACTGTCAAACTTGTCGTAAGCCACAATCAGTTTGTTTCCGGTATCGGCAATTGCCTTGATATGCCTCGGAGCAATATATCCAGCCGCCCCTATCAGCGCAAAATTCAACATACTCTATAAGTTGTTTCTCAAACTCTATCAAAGATACTATAATTCCAGAGAATTTCTATCGGATGGAAGGCTTTGACACCTGTTCCATCCAGAATCTGCTGACGGCAACTCGTTCCCGGAGCCGCAACCAGAACTGGCTTTTCATCAGATGATATGGCCTTACGGACAGCCGGGAAGAGGATCATCTCCCCGATTTCCATAGAGGTCCTGTAGTGCGTCTTCTCGTACCCGAAGCTTCCCGCCATACCGCAGCATCCGCTCGGAATCGTATGGACTGTTGCACCGCAGAGAAGTCCACGAAGAGCCTTCTCCGTCTTCTCAATTCCAACAAGGGCTTTCTGGTGGCAATGCCCATGCAGGTATATCTCGGCAGCTTCATCGCTGAACATATCAGCCTTAATATTCCCCCTCTCCATCTCCCGAACAAGGAACTCGTCATATAGCAACGCATTACGTCCCAGACTCTTGGCTTTCTCTGACAACTCCTCAGGCACCAGATCCGGATACTCATCCCTGAAACTCAGGATACAGCTAGGTTCAATGCCAACAAGAGGCGTTTCAGCAGAAACAATATCGCCGAGCAACTCCACATTCCTCTTAGCAAACTTCTTTGCAAGCCTCAGACAGCCCTTGGAGATTGCAGCACGGCCGCTTTCCACGTGGTACGGAATCTCCACATCATACCCCAACTTCAGCAGCAGGCGTGCAAAAGTAAGTCCCAGTTCTGCCTCCTGCCTGTCAGTAAACTCGTCCGCAAACAGGTAGACCTTTCCTTTATGTTGAGATTTAACACTATGCATCTTCTTGTTTTCCAGGCCAACAAGATACCTCATTGAATGGTGGCTGAGCTTAGGGATATGCCTTTCAGCCGCAAAGTGCACCAGCCTCTTTATCAGGCGTTCGGACACCTTCCATCCGGCAAAGAAGTTATAAAGCGGCCGGACAAGGTGCCCAAGCCTCTCGAACGCAGCCATACGGGCTACCATCCAGACTCCGAGCGGAGTTCCCTGAGCATCCCACTTGTGCTGGAGCAATTCCGCACGCAGCCTTGTCATATCCACATTGGACGGACACTCGCTCCGGCATCCCTTGCAAGCAAGGCACGAGAACAGAACTTCCTCAATCTCCGGCCCCTTCACAATTTCACTGAAAGAGCCTCCTTTCTTTTTACCCCCATCTCCAGAATTCCCAACCCCCGAAAAACCATATGTGAGCAGTTCACGGATAACATTAGCACGGGCACGGGTAACGCAAAGTTCATCCCCGGAAACCTTGAATGCTGGGCACATAGTCCCACCCATCGCGTTGGACTTGCGGCAAGCCCCCGCACCGTTGCACTGCTCTATGCTGCAGAGGAATGCGTAAGGATTGCTCTCTCCGTGAGTAAACCCGGCGTTCCACCTGAAATATGTCTTTTCCGGAAGTATATACCCGCTCTCCCGTCCAGTCCCGGAATTCAAAAGATAGCGGAGATACTCGTCCATTGGAGGAGTGTCTGTAATCTTGCCGATGTTGAAAACTCCTGAGGAATCCCACACGGCCTTCACCTGGCGCATCATCTGGTAGACGGCATCTCCGTACATTAGCGGGATGAACTCTCCACGCAAACGGCCATCTCCGTGCTCTCCAGATAGGCTTCCACGGTGTTTACGGACAAGTAGCGCAGTCTCACGGGCAACCTCCCTAAACTTCTTTCTGTCAGCCGGATCTTTCAGGTTCAGAATCGGACGCAGGTGCAATTCTCCCGTACTTATATGTCCATAATAGACACAAGAAAGCCCAAGCCTCTGGAGCATCTCCTTGAAGTCCGCTATGTATGCCGGCATCCTTTCAGGCGCAACCGCCGTGTCCTCAATCACCCCCACCGGCTTGGCATCGCCCTTCATGCCGCTCAGGACTCCCAGTCCAGCCTTCCTCAAGTCCCAAACCCTGCTGATATCCTTGCCGTAAACCCTTGTACAGCAATATGCCAACGATGCTCTATTATTAACATCAGCAATATCACTCCCATCAATATTATCATAGCCCGAAGCAGCCTTGCCAAGAACCTCCGCCTCAAAAGCAGAAGCCTTTGCCTCCATTTCCGGACCTTCAAACTCGGCGATGATAAGTGCGGCGGGCTTTCCCTCAATGAAGAACCGGTTACGCTGCTGCTCCAGGTTTCCCTCGCTGAGATCCAGGATCTGGCCATCCATCAGTTCCACAGCAACCGGACCGTGACGCAACGCTGCAAGATTTGCATACAGACTGTCTTCCAGACTATTGCAATGAGCACAAACCACCATTCTCTCGGCCGGCGGAAGAGGATCCAAGGAAACTTTTATCTCCGTAATGAAGGCCAGTGTTCCCTCGCTTCCGCACAGGAGCGGACAAAGATTCACCTTACGTTCCTTCAGCGGCAGAACCACATCACCAACACCAGAAGCAGCTATCCCTTCTTTATTATCACCTTTGATGCAGTCACAAAGAGAAGCAATCGTCTCGTCAATTGCATACCCGCAGCTCCGTCTTCTGAGACTGGTATCAGGGAAACTGTCCATCACAAGCCGGACCGTCTCTTCATCCAGTCCCCAGCGGATAATCTGTGCGTAAATATTCTCTATCAAAGATTCTGGATCCTTCTCCCAGAAACGAGGGCCGAAGCGTTCTTCAAGTTCTGCGACTGTGTAATCACGGAAATGCTCCACGCTTCCATCGCTGAGAACACCAACAGCCTCAAGGATGTGATGGCGGGTGCTGCCATAAACCAGAGAATGAGTGCCACAGGAATTGTTGCCCAGCATCCCGCCTATGCAGCAGCGGTTACTGGTGGAGGTTTCCGGACTAAAGAACAGTCCGTGAGGCTTCAGAGCAAGGTTCAATTCATCGCGGACAACGCCTGGATGAACCCTTGCCCATCGCTGAGACGGATTGATTTCCAGTATCTTGTTCCAGTGCTTAGATATATCGCAGACGATGCCACTACCCACTACCTGACCGGCAATGGATGTTCCGCCGGCACGCGGAATCAGATGAGTTCCCCTCCGACTAGCCTCAGCCACTAGGGCCTGGATATCCTCAACGGTCTCGGGATAAGCCACACCTAACGGCATCTCCCGATAGACGGAAGCGTCCGTAGCATACGCAATCCTATGTAATTTATCAGTAAGAATCTGGCCCATTGGGAATTATTTATAAGTAACTCAAGATACTTCCATCTGAACTATACGTATACAAAACAAGAGGTTCTATTTGAAGACGATGACCTTGATGTATTCCGCGGTCAGACCATTGGAACCGCCCTGTGAATCGGCGATAAGGACCAATGTGTGCCAATCATCCTGGGGATTCTCACCGTAAATGACAGGTCCGACACACATTCCTTCATAATTTGCCAAGTTTAGAGCAGATGTGTTAAATGAGAGCAGAAGTCTCTTTTCAAGAATCTCAGAGGATGATTTCTTGAAAGATGTATTTGAAGAAGAACCCGATGGATTAACAACGTACAGCTTAGTTCGGGTGAATGATCCCAGGGCTTTGGCAAATAATCCTCCGTTTGGCACATACACCTCTCTTTCAAGCACTATAATAGAACCGTCGTCCAAAGCAGCCAGGGCTGGAACTCCATGTACGTAGGCCTTTGCGGCTGAGCCCTCATCAGCAGATTTGACCGGAGCATCCATCTTGTAGAGGTACTGTTTCCCGGCCTTCAGGTTGGGGTCAAAACTCTGGAGCCTCAGCAACCGGCTGTCTTTCCCATCAGCCTTAAGCGGAGTCTCTGTCGTGGTCCAGAACGTTTTAGTTACATCATTGTAAGTCAACGCCTCAAAGCCATTGTTAGAATTAATCTTGTCCTTGGCAAAGGCAGCCGGGACCTTGAGAGAACGACCTGTTTCCTTTCCATCAAGAGTGTATTCAACGATGCTTTGTGTACTCTCTGAACTCACGAACAATCTCCCTGATGTCACATGAGGCGTATTCTTTGCATCGGGCACAAAAGCAATACCCTCATTGTCACGGCCTAAAACTTTGGAACTCGTGGTAAATGCCGGAATGGTTGTCTCCACGGAATTAATCTTGCCACTATCGTCAATATAAATCTGCATGAAAACTATTCCCCCACCGTTAAGTTTGTCGTGTACAACGGCATAGTTATGACTTCCCAGGTAGGTTATTCCGGAATACTCTCCAGCCGGCATCTCCTGAGGAGTGGGTACATACACATCAGTCTGATATACAGGAGAGAAGTCATACCTAATAGGTTCAGACACTTCCTGTACGGCGACAGCCAAACTGTCTTTGCTCATTGAGCCTTGTTGCAAAGTGCTGTTTTTGAATAAGCTGTCCCTTTCAGTATCAGTAATCTGTGATACAACCTTAGCAGATGAAATGGTATCCTGCGGAACTTCAGTTGCTACACATGAATCATCTTGAGATACCGATACAGTAACAGGACGTGTTATCCCGCAACTGGCACACGAGACTATTATGGCAAAATATGTAAACAATCGTTTCATGAGTAAACAAATTTAACACTATCCAGCGTTAAAACAAAAATGGGAACCGTTCTGCCAGTTCCCATTTTTGTAATTATTTGCGTTTCTTTGGGATTCCCCAAAGATTACAGGCTCCAGTAATTCATCTCCTTTATTCGTCCGCGATAAAGTCCCTTGATATCCACGAGCAAAGCGCCAGGATATGTCAACGCCAAGAAATCCTTCTCAGTCATCTTACGCATCTGTTTATGTGCAACAGCCACAACAACTGCATCATAGCCCTTGCCCATAGACTTCATCATATTTATTCCATATGCCTTCTTTACCTCCTCTGGATCTGCATGGGGATCATAAACGCTTGCCTTAACTCCATAACTCTCAAGTTCCTCTACAATGTTCACAACCTTGGAATTGCGTATGTCCGCCACATCCTCCTTGAACGTAATACCCAGAACCAGCACTTTGGCACCCTTTATGGCCCGGCCCCCCTTTATCAGCTCCTTGACTACCTTCTTGCCGATATACCCGCCCATAGAATCGTTAACAAAACGGCCGGCATTGATAACTTTGGTGTGGTATTTAAGCTGATGAGCCTTGTGGACAAGATAATACGGATCCACGCCAATGCAATGACCACCAACAAGCCCTGGATAAAACTTCAGGAAATTCCACTTGGTACCGGCAGCCTCAAGAACATCGTACGTGTTGATTCCCATCCTTCCAAACAGGATACTCAACTCGTTCATTAAAGCAATGTTAACGTCCCTCTGGGTATTCTCGATAATCTTAGCCGCCTCAGCTACCTTAATACTCGGAGCCTTATGAACGCCAGCCTCAACCACAGAGCCATAAACTCGTGCAACTCTATCAAGGGCAGGCTTGTCGCAACCGGAAACAATCTTAACTGTATTTTTTAGAGTATGAACCTTATCCCCCGGATTAATCCTCTCAGGCGAATATCCGACCTTGAAATCCTTCCCCATTTTCAGCCCAGAAAGCCTCTCCAACACAGGAACGCACTCCTCTTCCGTACATCCAGGATAAACCGTACTCTCAAACACAACACAATCACCGCGTCCAAGCACTTTTCCAACTGTCTCAGCAGCCCCAATCAACGGTCTCAGATCCGGCTCATTAGCCTCCGTGACAGGTGTCGGAACCGCAACCACATAAAAAGACGCATCCCTAATACCCTCTACGTCATAAGTAAACGCTATCCTCTTCCCCTTGAACTCAGCCGCTCCAATCTCCCTACTAGGATCCACTCCCTTACGGAGCTTCTCCACCTTTCCCTTACTGATGTCAAAACCTACAACATCAAAATTCTGCGCAAAAGCCAGCGCCAGTGGCAACCCCACATATCCCAGCCCCACAACTGCAATCTTTTCCTGCTTTTTCATAATCCCAATCTTTATACAGCGCTAAGTTAAGAAAAAAGACACCACTAATTGTAGTCTACCATCCAGATCTCATCCGTCTGCAAACATACGTAACAAAAAACCTTGGAGTGTTGGACGGAAAAATACATGATAAACGCAGAAATTCTCCCAAACGGCGGAAGAAAGTTATACTCTTCTCTATCAGTTTAGGATAACGGGAACGGTAACTTTGATCCTTATTGTGACCGAAATTACCGGCATCAATAATAATCCTGCAAATACGGCGAGCCTTTCGTTCGAAACGGGAAGAAGTCACATAGAATGGCATTGCTGAATCTGGCATTCCCAACCAGGAAACAGCAAAAGACGCAAAGGCTTTCCATTCGGACATCAAACGCATTTCCTCCAATCGACGGCCAAGCAACGTCCGGTCAATCACATCCCTATAAGTCCACAACAACCTGCACCAATCAGAGATCTGACGCAATCCGACTCCTCCTACAAAGAAATGCTCAATGAAATGAGTAAAAACTATAATAGCGTCATTATCAGGACTCGGCAAAAACACATCAATTCCTGAATTATGCCAGACACGTATCCCGTCATTCTCAAAAATATCTCTCTGAACTAATACAATACCGTCATCTATTCTACTTGATATTCCGGTATTCATTGTACCGTGTAACTCAACCATCCAGGATTTAACCGTCATTCCCATATGAAGGCGAGACTTGTCTTCTATTTCAACAGAAGAAGCCATCGGAATCAAAAAAGCCTTGGCCTTCTCATAATTCACTGCATCCAAAAAGAAATCAATGTCCCCAGAAGCTCTCCATGCAGGTCTCTCATAGCACTGAGCTATCCCCTGTCCCTTAACAACCAAAACAAAAATTCCAGCCGCACTCATCTGACCTATTACCTCAGCGATAAATCTATTCATAGATGCGTTTCTGGTTTCCAGGCCAAGAACATTTTTCAAAAAAGGCAATTTATCTTGATTGCTGAACTTTATATCCTCAACTTGCTCCAATCCAGCAGCCACAAGTCCAACCACTAACTGTTCCAAGGACAACCGGTAAACATCTTTGTAGTCAACTGGTGCAAAATCAGAAAGCCGGACACCCTGTTCCCAGAGGCCGGCTCTCAGTAAAGCAAAAAACGCATCAATATTTCTATTCTTATTCTTCACCAATATAGCACTTCAGACAACACAAAAATCCCGGCAACATGTTATTATAACAGGATCGCAGACTTTATAGTCTCAACAATAAACTTTACATCATCATCACTCACACACGGCCCAGCCGGAAGGCACATTCCCTTATTAAACACTGCCTCTGAGTTACCATTCACGTAAGCAGGTGCATTCTTATAAACTGGCTGCTTGTGCATCGGTTTCCAAACAGGACGTGCCTCAATACCCGCAGCATCCATAAAGACCCTCAATGCTTCAACATTATCATTAGGTTGGCAATCAGTTGTAGCAGAATCAGCCATATGAATTACACCGGCAGCTCCTCCGACAGCACCCTTAACAATGGATTTATAGGCATTCTCCTGTCCCTTAATCCTCAAATCACGGTCAAGCGTAACTGTACATAACCAATAGTTAGAATCGTACTCCCCAGTATCCGGCTGGGAGTGGACAGTAATACCATTCACACCCCTCAGCAACTCTTCATATAAAAACTGCACATGCTTATGGTGAGCAATATGATCATCAACAACTGTCATTTGTCCCCTACCAATCCCCGCACAAATATTACTCAAGCGATAGTTGTAGCCAATCTTTTCGTGTTGATAATAAGGGTAACTCTCCCGATACTGTGTCGCATACATCATAACTTCTCTCCATGTATCTTCATTGGGAGTAATAAGAGCCCCGCCACCTGATGTCGTAATCATCTTATTCCCGTTGAATGACAGCACCCCATACTTGCCGAAAGTTCCCAACACCTGACCTTTGAACCTAGAGCCAAAACCTTCCGCAGCATCTTCAATTACTGGAATATCATATTTATCTGCGACAGACATTATCTTATCTATCTGATACGGCATTCCGTACAAAGCAACTGGCACAATGGCCTTAGGCTTTTTGCCTGTCTTTGCTATACGGTCCCTAATCGCCTCCTCCAGCAATTCCGGATCCATATTCCAAGTATTTATCTCTGAGTCTATAAAAACTGGACTTGCACCAAGGTATGTAATAGGATGACTAGATGCGCAGAAAGTAAAACTCTGAACGCAAACCTCATCTCCAGGCCTCACCCCACAAGCAATCAAAGCCAAGTGTACTGCTGCGGTACCGGAACTTAATGCCACAACTCGCTTATCTTGTCCACAGAAATCCTCCAGATCCTTTTCGAAAGCATTAACATTCGGTCCAAGAGGCACTACCCAGTTTGTATCGAAAGCTTCTTGAATATACTTCTGTTCCAGTCCAGTTTCGCTCATATGAGCTAAGCAAAGGTAAATTCTCTTGTTAGCCATATTATTAAGATCTTATTAAGTTGAATCTATATAATAGTCTTCTAATGTCTATTGGAATTAATGAAGGTTCTTCTATCCTGAATAATAGAGACAGAAGTAACCACCCGTATCTTATTCTTCCAAATATTCGGCTTAAACCTAATCGCAAACGGATACCCCAATTACCATATTCCCTAGATTTCTCTATCCATTTTTTCATCAATTCCTTATAACCGGTATCAAGGAAAGAATATCTGGCGTAAAAGTATGAAAACTTCCTGGCATAATACATCACCTCCTCATGTTCATGGTATGGAGTAAGGTTGGTGATGATCTCATGATAATTCTTTCTAAAACTCTCTGCCTTCTTAACACTAGTGCTGCTAGTAACTATTGATTTGCTCCGTAGCTTATAGTAATAAGAGACTGTCCCCACGAAAGAAATACTTTTGAGATGCTTAAGCATTATGAACATCCACGGCGTATCTTCGTAAATCACGCCCTCAATAAAAAAGATACTGTGTTTTATCAGGAAAGAACGCTTGATAAGCTTGTTCCATGCTGCTACTATCAGCTGTCCCATATGGTAGTAGCATTTCCTGGCGTCTTCATTACTGGCGACTTTAGTCAGTGTCACCTTAGGTGTCAACTTGTGCAGATTCTTGACAGGGTAAGTTCTTACCGTCCCCTGAACTAACTCTAAAGCAGGGTCCTCCTCTGCCTTTTCCATCAGCAAATCAATACAATTATCTGTTATTTCATCATCACTATCCAAAAAGAAGACGTAGTCACCATTAGCGCAAATAAGACCTGTATTTCTAGCAGCAGATAGTCCTCTATTACATTCATGACGAACCACCTTAAAACGAATCGGCCCATCATAATCAGCTATCATTCTATTTGCTATTGCAATACTGTCATCCGCCCCGCAGTCATCAATCAGCAGACACTCCATACTACCTGTATATGTCTGGCCCATCACACTCTTCAAACACTTTACAATGTATGGAGCCACTTCATATACTGGAATAATGATTGAAACCTTCATTTAACGGCTTCCAAAATCATGGTTTCCAAACGATTGAAACAATCTGGAAGAACTTTGTCGTGACCCTCTACCCCAATTAAGGCACTATGCTTGCTCTTTCCCACTTCACATATGCAAATACATGTAAAACCTACTTCTTCCAATAAATTTGCCAAAGTTTCCCTATCATAAATTACCTTATGCCCCCAATCTGTATGGAAACGGCTGATAACATATACTGGTTTCGGAGGAATTCCCCCATGCTTTGACGAATATTCGATATAATCCCTATGTAAGGGGTTCTCTGGTTCTTGATATAAATCTAGCAGAAACTGAAGATTAGGGGTAGCAATTCTTATCAGGCCTCCAGGTTTTAATACCCTGTAGCTCTCCTTCAGCATATTAATCCCTTGCTGATATGACAAATGCTCAAATACGTGTTCAGAATACACATAGTTTAACGAAGAATCCGGTAAAGGGAACTGTTTTCCTGCATCCAGGTAAGCACCATGCCAGATTTCACTTAGAGATACCCCTGTATTTAACCAGCCATTCAAAGGATTATTGCCAAAACCGATCTGCAGTTTAGGATCATCCGATTGCCTCAAATACCGGTTAATCTTCATTCTTTGCCAAATTCTGGCCCGAAGAATAAAAAGCATAGGGTACCGGATAATTTTTAATCGAACTATTCTCACGGCAAAACAATCCATAAAGAAGTCAATTAACAGCTAATTCAATGTCCACATAAAATCACTTTTCCTTCAGACAGGGTTAGGATTCGTTCCAATGATTGCTGAGCCTGTTGCTTATTGGATCGTGGAAGTCTTGTGTCAACACCGATTCTGGGAATGTATGAATCTCCCGTAAAAAACACATTACCAATTGACATTGAAAGGCATCCGGGATTGTGACCTGGGGTTTCGTAAAACTCCATTGTGGGCTCATCTTCAAAAAGTTTTATCCTTTCTCCATCGTGAACCACAACTATATTATCATTCACATATAGGATAGACTGCCCGTGATACTTTGACAAATTCAATTTATCCGAGGCCAATGCCTCTTTTGAATATTCTGTAACATATACTTTGCAGTCAGGATACTTTTTAACCAGATCATTAAGCCCATAAATATGGTCGAAATGCGCATGAGTGATTAGAATACCCTCTATTCCCAAATGACAGGAATCAAGGTACCTCACCAATGGATCTATATCCCCTACATCAATTATCCATGCCCTATCATAACCCTCTTTAGAAAGGATATATGTCTTTGAGGAGAATATCGTGTTAGTAATGTCGTGAATTGTAACCATTATATATGCGTTACACAAGCGGCCCCATTAGAGTATTCCATTTGACCAGTCTGTCTATTAACACAATACCATCCCATGGCATTTCAAAATTTAGCATTCGGCCAATCTGCGGAAAACGGACTGCTCCCTTAGGTGTAGCAGCTTCAGCAAATGAGATAGACTGTTCAGGAGTAGCCTCAATGCCAACGGTCTGAATATCTTCAGTGATATGTTTCACAGCTTGCATGATGCTATCAACCGCATGAACAAAAAGTACTCTTGAATAAACCGGCTTATGCAACTCATCATAGTTATCCAGAAGGATTGAATATGACATTGTTTCACTACCTATAGACAATCCACAGAAATCATACACCCCACGTATGGAGTGTACTGCAGCTACTTGCTCTGGAGACATTGTAGGCTTTGGAATCTGAATTTCAGTCTTACCCATCGATTCGTTGAGAATCTCACAGAATCTCTCAGGACTTACAGCCCCTCCCCTCTCAATAAAGAGATTATGAGCAGAAGCACATCCAGATTGGTCAAAAACAGACACGTCCACAGAAACACGTCGAGCCAGTTTCTTGGCAGTCTGCTCATCCGTCAACTTTTCTTTACTTATTACAGCAAAGGACAACTTTGGTCCAAAGATTATAGTCTCGCAGTCATACCTAGAAGGATAACCGGCCACAGTTTCTACAGCTTCACGCCCCCCCCAGGCAATTCGCACTTCAGCATTCTTGGACATCTGTTCCCCCAGCTTAACAGCATTTCGTGAGAAATAGACGACACCGATGGTTTTCAACAGGTCATCACCTGATATCGTATAACCGTCTTCTGTAGAATAGGTCAGACCTTCAAAAGCACTCAATAAAGAGGCAAACACGCCATCATCATGTGATGAAACTTTCAGCAAGTTTACATTTTTAGTAATAACACACTGAACTAAAGCGAAAAGGCCCAAAATCTGTACGTTTCCGGCCATCCAGTGACAAACCAAACCGCGAGAATTTGCTTTCAAAAGATGCTTTTCGCTATCTGGGAATGGACAGTAACTGTCAGCATATCCTAGGTTCCCCCGAAGTCCAAACTCCGCTATATATTTCAAATGCCTTTCGCTACACCAGTTAACCAGGAAGTTCAAACCCTTATCCTTCAGGGACATATACTTCAAATCCGTGCCCCAACGCTTTGCAGCAGCATCAATCAAACCTATCAATGCCTCTACAGGTTGTTTTCTCAACCAAGAAAGTTCGCCACGCAGAGAATCAATCATTCTCTGAAGGACCATCTCGGAAGTCTCTAATTCAGGTAGTTCGTGAGTAAAATACTGAATTTCCAGTTTATTGTCATTTTCTGAACCTGAAATATGCTTTTTGAAGGTCAGTTTGTTGGAAAGAATATCGCCACATCCACGAACCTCTGCTTTCTTCAAACGACCTAAGATTTTAAAGCGCTTACCTGCACGGCCGTATGGACAAGGTTCATCAATCACCATACCCAAGTCATCTGTTAAGACAACATTACCGGGATAACTGTGCGGAATTGGAGTTATAAACTCCAGTTTACCTTCTTCTCCCGCAGGCAATACCTTATTGGTTACTATATCTCGAACTAATACCTTTACATAACTGGATTCGTGCTTGCAACCACACGGACAGTCAGGATAGTTCAAACCCATCTGCTCTGTAAAACCATATATATCAATTACATCTACCGGTTCAACACCGAAGCAGTCAGCCAGTTGCTTATTAAAGAGTTCTTTACTGATCTTCTCGCTCTCCAGTTTCTTCCATCCACCGATATGAATAATCTTTGAACCCTTAGGCAATTGAATTGTGAGACTCTTTTCCTTTACAGCTTTTAGAACATTGCTATATAGGATATATGTAAAGCCAAACACGACCACCGGTTGATCTGCCGGTATGGTAGCAACATACTCCTGAATAGCATCAACATCAAAGTTAGAAACACCGTCTTTTGCTTTCAGAAAATACCCTGCCTTGCTAGCAAAGTTCAAATATCCGGTAATTGCAGCAAAACGGGCGCCTAACAGGGACCGGAACTCCGACCGTGGATCAATATCCATTACAAGGAAAGGTTTACGCTCTCTTCCAATAGCCTCTTGAATAACCTTCACCATCGCCTTGGCCTGTCGCTTGCCGGTTATTTTATCCACTACGATTGTACTTGGTGTACCTGAAGTGGCGGAAGACTGCAAACGTAACTTGATATCCTCTTTAGGAACAGACGCCAATCCCATACCAAGGTCTTTAAACACACTGACTGCAACCGGCGGAATAGCCTCAATCGAAGAAATCCCCTTATGCGGGTCAAAACCCTTGCGGTCACAAAACTGGCGGTACATTTCATTATGTCCATAGTGAAAAACCAGCTCTTCCTGCAAAGCATTCATATACAGACAATTCTGTTCCTCACTATCGGAATAGGCCGGTAAATTGAACAATTTGTCCATGTTGGATATCTGCTCTTCCATATCGTTATTTCAATTGTAGTCGTTGAACTTTACCAGATGCAGTCTTGGGTATTGAGTCAATACGCTCGATTGCGGCAGGGAGTTTATACACTTCTAACTTCGGTTTCAAAGCAGCAAGAATGGCTGTATCAGTCAGAGACTCGTCATGAGTCACTATGAACGCTTTCACCAACTCACCCATCACCCCTTCCGGGTCAGGCATCGCGACACATGCACAGTCTTCAATCCCCGGAATAGAGTTCAGAATATCCTCAACCTCCATGGGGCTAACTTTCTTGCCACCTACATTAATAATTTCCTTGATTCTGCTCTTCAGATGAATATAACCGTCTTCATCTAGATAGCCACTGTCACCAGTCCGGAAATAACCATTAAAAAAGTCTTTAGCAAATCGGTCCTTGCTCTCATTCCAATAACTGCAGGTCACATGGTTACCTTTCACACAAACCTCACCTTCTTCACCATTTAATAGGAGATGGCCCTCAGCATCGAAAATCTTGATATCTACATTAGGCGAAGGCTTCCCGGCAGTATTAAGGTGTTTGCCTTCTGAATGGAATTCCATAAAAGCAGAGCGAGAAGCCTCTGTCAATCCATAATGCATACAAATACGTGTTTGGGGAAGCAATTCGCAAAGAAGCTCTTTATCCTCAACAGGCATAAAGGAGCTGCCAATTTCTATATAACGCAACTGGTCTGCATATTGGCCTAATTTCTTTCCACTCATCTTTTTAATATAGCCCCATCCGGCAGGAACCATTCCAAAGCCAGTGCAATGATACCTGTCAATACACCCAAAGAATTTCTTCATACTCGCAAAACTGCCAAGCAAAACAAGAGTTCCTCCTTTAGATAGTACACACCGAACACGACCCAAGCCAAAAGAATGGCTCACAGGTAATGCCAACAGTTCCACATCATCAGCCGTGTTTTTAATGAATGTATTAATGTTAAGTGCCGCAGCCGATAAATTCTTGTGGCTTAGTGACACACCTTTAGGTGCCCCAGTTGTGCCTGTTGTAAACAACACGTCGGCAATAGTATCTATCTCTATCTGCCGAAATGGTTCCACAACATCACAAGACTCAAGCAAATTACTCAATGGAATGGTTGAAGTCCCCTCCACCTTCAGTAGCGTACCCATTGTGCAAACTGGGGCAGTGGATGCCTTAATCAGTTCAAAGCGGGATTCATTTGTATCTGGATCTATTGGAACACAAATGCCACCGGCAATATGAATGCCTAAATATGCATATATGAAATCAATATTGGCTGATGCAGACAGAATTATTCTGTCCCCTTGCTTAAGCCCATATTTCTTCTTGACATTGGTTGCCGCTACCAGACAGCGCTCCCATAACTGGGAATAGGAGACTTTTTCATCTCCTGCTATTAGTGCAATATGGTCAGGCCTGTTGATTGAGTTGAGAACAATTTGCTCTTCGATTGTCATTTCTGAAGTATATTGTACACAGCCTCAACGATATCCTTAACATCTTCTATTTCCATCATTTCTTCTGGTTCGAAGCTGATATCATAGGTTTCTTCAACTTTTGACAATATGCTGAGATGCCCGACAGAATCCCATGCAGGGAAATCGCCCACTGTGCTGTTTTCATTAACCGCATCCTTTTCAACACCGCATATTTCTGCAACAATACTAGATACTGTTCCTAAAATTTGATCTTTATCCATTATCTATACTAACTTGATTAATACTTTCTCTATTTCACACCTCCATCAACTCTGATGACCTGTCCATTGATGAATGAAGCATCATCAGATGCCAAAAAAAAGTAGGTGTTGGCTATTTCATCAGGGGTTGCCATTCGCCCCATGCTAGAAATCTGTTCCATAGACGCCTTGGCCTTATCGCCCATCGCATCAGCAAAAGGAGTAGACGTTAGACCGGGAGCCACAGCATTGACTCGAATCTTCGATGAAGCAAGCTCTTTGGATAACACTTTTGTCATCAATATCATAGATGCTTTTGTGGCTCCATATACAGAGTTGCCGATATCTCCGTCAATTCCAGCTATTGAAGCCGCATTAAGAATACATCCAGTGCCATCTTTTACAATCACAGACAAAAGAGACTGAGTGATTTGGAGCTGGGCAAAATAATTAACTTGGAAAACTTTCCTCACATCGCTCATCCTCGTAAATGGCAGAATAGCCAGATGAGGTATACCGGCATTGTTGATAAGCACATGTATCTTTAATTTTAAGGCTTTTATCGCTTTCAATCCTTCTTTGATGGCTTCTTCATCCGTGAGGTCAAAAAAGAAAGGATAAACTTCAACCTTGTATTCGCTTTTCAGTTCTGACACAAAATCTTCAAATGAAGGAGAATCCGCAATACTTGTCAATATCAAAGTTGCGCCTTCTGCTGCAAATTTCTTTGAAAGGACTCTACCGATTCCTCCATCTGAACCCGTAATACAGACAACTTTATCTCTAAATTTTCCCATAATTATTTAAACTTCTATTAAAGGCAAAACTCTGAACGGATCGGTTTCCAGATAAACTGCAGCCCAAGATAATCCTGCACCAAAACCACTCAAGAGGAGTTTATTCTTCTTACCCTCCAGATCCTCGCGTATTCTTGTAACCATAGTCATTGGTATGGTACCGCTACTGGTATTGCCAAATTCATCCAGGCAATACGGTGTTTTCTCTTCTGTGAACTTCAGCTTCTTACGGATCTTGTCATCAATATACTTGTTTGCCTGATGAAGGAGTAAATAATCAATTGAGTCCTTATTCAACCCGAAATGATCGATTAGAGCCAGAATATCCTTAGGAACCCGCATTGTTGCAAAGGCAAAAACACTAATCCCATCCATTGTTACATGTGTCTTATTTCGGATGATGCCTTCATCAATATATTCCATCTTTAGGGACACTTCCGTAATAGGGTTCCGAACACCGCTGTGGGGAGAAATAATCGCATCCTTCTGTGAACCATCGCTGAGAAGATTCATAAGCATAGGTGATGCCCCTTGACAGAATTCTAAGGCTGTAGCAGTACCTGCGTCTCCATGAAGGGGCCATACGGTCTTATCCAAATCAGACATAATCTTAGACGGGGTATCTCCAACTAGCATAAGTGCTCGCTTCATGCAACCAAGCGAGAGCAGAGAAGCAACAACTGACAATCCATAACAATACCCAGAACAAGCCATCGGAACATCTATTGTATAGCAAGATGAAGGCAGCCCCATTCTGCCTTGAATAACTGTAGAGGTATTAGGCTCTATATAATCTCTCGAAACCGAGAGATAAACAAGAGCATCAATAGAATCCTTCTCCCATCCCAATTCCTCTATCAGTCTTTCAGAAGCAAATTGGCAATAATCAGAACATACCATACCTTCCGGCGCAAGTCTACTTTCAGTAATGCCTGTCAGTGCCATAACCTTCTCTGCTTCGCCAGGGGCGAAACATTTCAAATTCAGTATGTCTTTCTTTTCTTTGGGAACAGCAGCGGCAAGTCCGGCTATTCGAACATTGGGTATTGATAAAAAAGCCATAAACTAGTTTAATTATAAGACAGTATAACCGCCATCTACAACTATATTAGAGCCTGTTGTCCATGAACTGGCATCAGAAAGAAGATAAATGGCCGCATAAGCAATATCTTCTGGTTTTCCGAGACGCTTCAAGAGATATCGTTGCTCTTCCGCTTTGATGTCCTCTTCAGAAAATTGGCCACTATCAAAAATAGCCGTTCTGATTGCGCCTGGAGAAATACTGTTTACACGAATACCCTGCGATGCCAGATCCACGGCCATAGACTTTACCAATCCTCCGATAGCCGCTTTGCTGGAACAATATGCAGTTGAAGCCGATGCTGCTATACAATTACCTGATATAGAGGAAATAAATACAATAGAAGACGGCTTGGACATTTTTTTCTTCTTTACCAATTTTTGGGACAAAAGAGCTGGTGCAAAAAAGTTCACAGCGAAAGTCTCTTCAAACTTTGAACGGCTTACGAATTTAAAAGGATGATGTGGTGCAATGCCGGCACAATGAACAACTCCATCAAGGGATGTAATGTTTTCAACTAAATTATCTAATTCTTCTTCTATCTCTAAATGTGTAAGAATCATCACATGATTTCCCTCTCCCATCATTGAAAGAGTTTCTTCCAATCGACTTTGGTTACGTGCAACCATAATAATGTCAGCACCCATATGGGAACACTCAATTGCTATTGAGCGGCCAATACCTGAAGAAGCACCTGTAACCATGATGCTCTTGCCTTTTAGAGAGAATGGATTGCTCATGATTTTTTTGATGAAACTATTTCAAATAATTCCTGGATTGTGTTGGCCTGGCGCAATTCTGAAGCATTAAGCTGAACATCATATTCATCATCTATCATCGACATGACAGAAAGTGCTATAAGAGATGACCATTCAGCCAAATCACGGAAATGCGTTTCCGGAGAAAAAGCATCTGCCTCTGTCTCCTCAAACAAGTCAGCAAAGGCTTCAATAAAACAATTAATATCCATATGTATGTAAATTAAAAATCAACTTTTTTTGCGGGGTTTCCTATATACAGCGCATCATCTTTCGCATTCCTTATCAACAAACTGTTAGCGCCAATAGTTATGCGATTGCCTATTTTCAAGTATTGTAATACGGTTGATTTTACACCAAGCAAGTTACAATTTCCTATCACAACGCCACCGGAAATATTTACATTCGGCATAATAACATTATAGTTATCCAAATGTGTATCATGTCCGATACCTGCACCGATATTGAACAAATTAAAGTCTCCCATCTTTACATTGCAACTTACTACACACTGAGCACAAATAACATTGCCTCTCCCCATACTGATGTTATTCTTATCCAAGAAGAAAACATCCGGATCAACAATATTCGGATAATTCACTTTAGGATTTGTTATTGCATTTGCCAGTTTCTGAAGAATATGTGGCGTACCAATCGCAAGGACAACAGATATCTCATGGGGATAACTATTTATAAAATCAAGGTTTCCCAACACCTCCCCATATTCGTTCTTAGTTCCGACAGGTTCTCCGTCATCAAGAAAACCAAGTAGGTTCCATTCAGGCTTTATCGAGTTAACACGGTTTATCAGACACGCAATCTCTCTACCGAAACCTCCTGCGCCATAGATTACAATATCTTTCATATTATTCTAGTTATATCCATTAAACTCTTCCATTGTTGCTGATGTTGAAGAATTAATATCTTTCCGCAAAAGAACATTCTTGATTGTTAAACATATCACGCGAATATCTGTCCACAATGAGCAATGGTCAACATACCAAACATCAAGCTTGAACCTCTCCGTCCAACTAATTGCATTCCTTCCGTGACACTGAGCCCAGCCTGATATACCTGGCCTGACTTCATGGCGGCGTCGTTGCTCATGCGAATATAATGATAAATACCGAGGAAGCAACGGTCTCGGACCAATCAGAGACATATCACCTTTTAGAACATTTATCAACTGCGGCAGCTCATCTATCGATGTAGACCGGACAAACTTTCCGGCTTTTGTAAGTCTCTTCTCATCTGGAAGAAAATTCCCTTCTGCATCTCTATCATCAGTCATTGTCTTGAACTTAATGACCTTAAAAAGTTTCTCGTTTTTACCGGGACGTTCCTGGCAAAAGAAGACACCGGCACCTTTATTGGCAAAATGAAGCCAAATTGCAAATATGACCAGGAGCCAGCCTATCAGCAATAACGCAATTAAGGCAATTATAAAATCAAGAATGCGTTTAAAGAAATTTGCGTACATCTATATTTTACAAAATGGTTTTGTAAAAATCATACAAACACTGACGGACATACCCCTGTTCATAGTATGACTCTATATGATGGCGACAAACTGAAGCCATCTTATCTCGCATTTCTTTATCCGAAAGCATTTTCTTCATAGCCAGATAAAGAGCGTAATCATCATGGGGTGGAACAATTAATCCATTATAACCGTTTGAGATAATCTCGCGTGAACCATTAATATCGGTCACTATACTAGGCAGGCCCATGGCACCTGCTTCAAGCACTGTATTTGGGAAACCCTCACGATAGCTTGGTAAAACAAAACAGTCGGAAGCAGCATAATATGACAATAATTCAATTCCTGTCTTTTCACCAACAGAAAATACGCTGTCCAATGCTTTTATGTCTTCTCTAGTAACAGGACTTATAGGATCCATATCATCTTCATTAGGTCCTATAAGAAATAGACGGATATTGGGAAACTCTTTACTTAAACGCTTAAAAGCAAAAACCAGCTCATCGATCCCCTTATCGTGCACTATTCGCCCGACAAACAGGAAAGAAAAGAAACTGTCGCTTCTTAAGGCTTTTGCCGCTGCCATAACCACTTCCGTTCTGTCATAGTAATTCATGTCTACCCCCTTGACATTGCCATGGCCTAAAACAGAAATAGGCTTTTTGGTTATTCCATATGATATCAAATCGTTCTTTACACCTTCGCCTTCTGGAATGATATGCGTCGCGCATTTGGCTGTTATTCTGTCTGTCAGCATAAGAATCCTCTTCTTCAGACCTGTAGCAGTCGGGAAAACTAGTCCTGTAAATGTATGCACTCTGACAGGAACATGCGTAAGCCAAGCCGCCATCATGCATAGAAGGCCCGCCTTTGGCGTCATACTATGCACCATATCGGGTCTTTCCCTTCGGAAAACAGCTATAATCCTAAGAAGAGAAACAAAGTCCTTGAAAGGTGATATATGCCTCTCCATTGGGACCTCAATTGCTCTGACGCCCTCGCGAGACCTTATCATATCCATTTCAGGTCCCGAAGAAGAAAGGGCAACAACTTCGTAGTCCACAGACAAGTCTCTAAGGACTCCTCTACAGAAATTATCTAGTGAACTGGGAACAGTTGAAGAGCGTATGATTTTTTTCATTCGGAAACCTCTAGAAGCTTGATTCGGGTAACACCTTTTTTTCTCATCTGAGGTGTTACAGACAATTTGTTAATAATCCGGCTGTTCTTGAAAAGATGTGTGCCAAAATACAGGAGAGGGTTCTCAATGGACTCGTCGTCTTGAATAACCTCACAATTTTCAAAGATAAATACTCCTGATTGGGTATGATATGAATTCACATTGTTTACAGTTGAATTCCTGAACAATACAGCACTTCCTCCTTCGTTATAGATCATGCATCCATTGGATAAAAGGCAATCTTCAAAAACGAAAGATGATTCATACTTGGGATTCCCTTTAACAAAGGAAGTATTCATGAATGTACATCCTTTAAAGTATGCATTCAGCGGAAAATTAAAACCAGATATTCCTTGATACGCAGGAGATGAATTATCAAGTCCCCTGACATCTCTGAACATACATTTGTTGAAGCGGGCAGTATCCAACGAATTGCCCACAATGGCGCAGCCATAAGGCCCAGAAAGGCCATCAAGCGATCCGACAAACTCACAATTCGAAAAGGAAGTCCCATGAACATAATGAAGTTTCGAGCCCATTATAAATTTGCAGCTGTCTATAAAAGAATCCCCGCAATTGATGGGTACCTTATCAAAACAGCAATTCCGGACACTCTTTCCTCCCACTGATTCAAGATTTGCAATCTGAAAAGAGCTTACGGAAAAACTAGACTTCTCTATCAGGAAAGACAACACCTTAGGAACAGAGACATTAGATGATGTTACAGTTTTTTTCTCACAATCTCTTATTGTACATCCGGTAATCACAACCTCCCCTAGACAATGAACACCGTCCTCATATTCAAAGTCAACCCCAGCGCGGGGATCCGCCCCTATTATGCTACCCAAAGAACCGATATTGTGAATAGTAGAATTAATTAACTTGAAGCCTGTGTTTGAGGCGCAGGAAACTCCGTTCCGACGGCAAAAACCTATATCACAGCTATTCAACTCAATCCTTGCATCTAAAACCGTCCCGGACTTACGGTAGCTGGCCACATATAATCCATCACCGCACATGTAGGAAACGGATAAGTCTGTTACTTTCCCCTTGGAGCCAATAACCATTATTCCATGCCCCCACTCATGCGAGGAGTCCTCACGATTGCCCATATAAACCACTGGAGAATAATCGTGATTCATAGCATCTCCGACAATTGAGCCATTTCTCAATGAAAAAGACCTGCAATTAAAAAAACAGAAAAGCGCATATTTGCTGCTGTGATTCTTATCCAGAACGATAGTCGAACCATTTAAGTCTATATCCAAATAACTGCAGTCCTTGAAAGAGAATGGGATCGAAGAATCTTGCGGCAGCAGTCTATGACCGCCATTAGGATCTTCATCAATTGTCAAAACAATGGTTTTGCCTTTTGGAAAGACAATACGGCCTCCATGATTTCTATTTACATCGGACACCAGCTTTGCTATCGACCTTCCTTCAATGCCATATGAGGAAACCCTAAAAACACGATGAGTGCGGGCTTTTATAGGCGACAACAAACACAAAAAGAAAGCAATACCACAAAGGACTCGCTTAACTGCAAAAGAACTCATCAGGTAATCTCTACTATCTGTTATCATTGTCTGAAATCTCCTCAAGTTTACTATAAATGATGGCATTCATTTTCTTCCTGTCATGATTCTTCTCTGCACATCGCCTTGCGTTAACAATACAATCTTCAATGACTCCAGGAAGCAATAACCGTTCAATCTGAGCCTCAATATCATCCGTGGAAGTAGCCACCAAAGCGGCCTTTTCTTCGCTGAAATACTCTATTGGGGCAACATCTGCAGGTCCAATTGCAAGAATGCACTTGCCACTCCCCAGATAATCGCAAATTTTGGTGGAGAAAGACAAACGTGCAACATTGCAGAAACGGGGGTCAAACGATTCCACGAAAACAACAACATCATTCTCCACCATTACTTGGGGCACTTCAGTATACGGGACAGGGGGAAGAAGAAACACGCTATCCTTAACCAGAAGACGTTTTTTAAGCTCATCGCTGATTTGATTATTGGTATAGACATATAGCTGGGCTTTTACACTCTCCTGATTGATTTTTGCCAATGTCTCTGCTATGGCAATCAACGAATGGATGCGCCCATAAATGACTTGCCCCAAATAAACCAGCCGGACAGGATTATGAACTCTTATATCTTTTGATATAACTATATTATTAAAATCTAAACTTTTTGCAATAAACGTACTGTCCACGCCAAAGATCTTGTCGTACTCATGTTTCATCTTCGGGCTGGCCACAAACATATTGTCGCATTGTCCAACAACCCTCCGGACCAGTCGGCGGAGCCTGTGCTTCATAATCTTAAGAAAAAGATTCTTCCCACAACTCTTGTAGGTGTAGACATCATCCTGCATGAAGATGCTTGCAGGTTTCCTGGCAATCTTAAGCACATGGTCATATAGACGGTTCATCAAAGGCAGCGGTGACCCGTCCATCCACACGACATCGGGAGCAAAATCCAAGATAAACTGCGCTAATTCTTTGCTTTTCCATCCATTTAATCCCCATAGAACCTCGCGCATTATGGAAAAGAAAAAGGAGCGGTGTCCACGGACATAACTCATTACCGCAGCTTCTTGATTGGCAATTCGTTCTTCCACTTTTTCAGCATTTGCCTCCCTTGTATCAATGGAGTGCCCCGTCTTTGTATGCCACTTATATAGTTTGCGGACAAGTGATATCTCTGATATCTGAAAGAAGCGATAACAGCAGCGGGTGTTGGGAATTATGGTTTCTATATAAATATGAGCGATTTTTTCAGGGTCGTAATCCTGGAAAAGATTGGACAATGTGCTGGAGACCCCTTTTGAATCATCCCAAACTCCTCTTGATACTATCAACACCTTAGGTAGCATAATTGCCAATTCATTACTAATTTATTTCTGCCAGAAGAAATAGTATTTCAAATTACTGATAACGAGTGCAGCTGCAGACATTACAGCTATTGCCAGGGCATAGGAAGCCACCCTCTTTCTTCCTTCAAACGAACAGTCTATAGAATATGGCACTAGAAGGGCCAAGAACAGATTGAAGTAAAGAGACAATCTGATCAATGAACCATCACTGATAATCAAAGGAGTAAACAATGTAAGCATCGGAGCCATTACATAAAAGATCCGGATTGAGGTTTTAGCAGCAATATCCTCCGCTCTGATGGCTATCAGACAGAATAGTGATAAAGCTTCTACCAATATGATAAACATTTCGGAACCTCCTTTTATCATTCCCGAACCATATTCTGCATATTTCTCCACACCTGCGGCATTTCCCATGAATCGAATCAGCTCATTAGGGAAAACCAGCACCAGTGAGAATAAAAGGAAGCTCGCAAAGTGAAGAAATTTTAAAGTTTGAGGCTTCATGTTGATCCATACCATCATTAAAGGTATCAAGAACAGAAGTGATGAAAAGTGAATGGAAATACCTAAAAGGAAGAAAAGGACCATCCTCAGCTTTTTCCTGTCAATAATCGCTAACAAGGCCATAAGGTCAAACCCGATTGCAAACATCTGACGGGCGCCTCCAAGAAAGAAGACCTGTATAAGCATTACATAGAACAAAAAGGCAAAAATAATCTGTCTGACATTTGTCGTGTAACGGTACAGGATAATGCCAAAAGGTATAAAGAAGATAAGGTCAGCCAATAGAGAAAACACCCAAAACTCATGGGTGAAAAAGCTAATCAACTTGCACAGAAGAATATAACCTATATCGAAATCGCCGGTTCCTAAATAATAACGCATAATGAAAGCACGCTTTAACTCACTCCATCCCAACAAAAAGGTGTTCTCAAAATACTCTTTATAATTAAGGGTGTCCAAGTGATATGTTTCAGTCAGCCACTCAGGACTTCGCAAAGCGGCAACTAAAATCAGTACAACACTGCAGATCCAGATGTACTGCGAACGGCTTCGGTCGTTTTCCTTTCTGGAAAAGATTAAACCGACTAGGATGATAAAAGGTATAAGGAATAAATTAATATTCATACTTCTCTCTTATTTCTGATCCAACTTCCGGGCTGGATTCCCCACCCAAGTCTCTCCAGAAGGAACATTCTTAGTCACAACAGCACCCATTCCAATAGTACAGCCATTTCCGATCTTGCACCAATCCCTTACAACAACCCGTGAAAAAATATTAGTGTCACGTCCCACCTCTACACTTCCTGCCAACATCGTTGACCCTGTTATCCATACATTTTCGTGCAAGATATCGTTGGATCCGATAAAACAAAGGCCATTTATCTTACAGCCATTTTCTATAATTGTATCAGATAATGAGCCACTTGCAATATGAGTATTGCCACCTATGTAGCAATTATCACCTATTACAACTCCTCCAATTTGCGGGAACTCTTCCAGTTTGCCGTCTGCCTGCCTCATACAGCCAAGCCCATCTACACAAATCAATGCTCCGGAATGTATAACATTATTATTCCCTATAACGGTTCGGTCATATATACATACATTGGAATGGATAACATTATTATTCCCGATCTTACATTTTCCGATATAACAATTCGGTCCAATATATACATTGTCTCCTATTGTCGCGTCCGGATGTACAAACGAGCTTTTATCAATCCCGGGAGTGAAACTTTCTGTAAAAAACTTTCTGATGACACTGATTAGAGACCGCTTGGGATTACTGACAACTATTAAAACCTTACTCTGATTTTCCAAGGTTTCATTATAAGCAATGCTAGAATCAGTCAACAATACCCTTGCGCTGCTATTCTCTGCTATCTTCTGCTTTTCTTTCTTGTTAGGGTTTATCCAGTCTAGACTCAGTTCATTAACTCTTTCAACATCAACAATATTGTCGATAAATTTCCCTTTATAGTCTCCTAAGACCGTTATCACGTCTTCTGCCAGAAAAAGAATTATATCTTCTACTCTTACAGTATTCTTTACCATAGAGTTTTTGTTTTTAATAAGTGTTCTAGTCGTTTTCAACCAGCAAAGAAGCTGGTATTGGAGTCCCGTGGCGGTAATGCTCAACTATGGCACGAAAGTTATCAACCATCTGTTGAGCATTCCTGTCATCGTCATTCCACCGTTTCGAGAATTCCTTTGCATTAATTCTTAATTCATCCCCTTTCTCTTTGTTGCGGAGCAAGATTAACATTTTGGCGGCAAGGTCTTCTACACTGCCATTTCTGGCAATCATTACACACTCTTTATCCTGATTCAGCTTAGGTGTTCCGTCAGTTTCATAACAAATCACAGGCAATTCGTAATACATAGCCTGACGTATAGTGCTGGACACTGTGTCCATTTTACACGGCAGCAACGCAAAGCGTGAACGCTGCAAATGCTGGAACAAATCCTCCTGATTCGGGAAGAATGGGCTGAAAACAACATTGTCAGTCAGCTCTAACGATTCTACCATATTGTGCAAAGACTCATTATCCTCAGAAGAAACTCCTCCGATCAGGTTCAATTTAACTTCAGGATACTCTTTTTTCACGATTGCAAGCGCCTCAATGGCATCAGGGAACCCTTTCTTGGGCAACATAAGCATGGCAAAGTTTACGAAATCATATTCCTTTTCCAATGGTTTTACCTCCGGCATCAGGTTTCCGAGTTTCCATTTGAAGTTATATGCCGTTTGGTTGAACTGCCGGAACAAATTGGTATGTATCCCCTTTCCAACGGCTACATATTGCAATTCTTTGAAGAGGAGACGCTCCACATATGCGTTCTTTTTATCAAAAATATCGTTCTTTATGCGATCTGAATTATTGTAGATTGTTTGGCACTTCAATATTACAGGTATTCCCTTAATGCCTAGCACTGTGCCGGAATAATAGGCGTTCTCGGCCCCAATCAGTGCAATGACGTCCGGCTGTATCTTCTTTACCAGCTTTCTGACCACAGGACGCATCGGATTCAGCTTATGCCACAATTTTGAACTGGGTATCAAGCGTTTCAACATGGTAGCACGATCGCAGCGCACAAAATAATAATTAACGCCTTCCAGTTCAAACGGACAGACTGATTTCTTAAGCCCATTGTGAGCGGATATGACATGAAGTTCTATATCAGGGCGTTTCCTGAGTTCCTCGATGATATATGAATCCCATCCCGCTAAATCGCCATAACCACTATCTTTGGTCGGCATAAAGAGCAGTTTTCGGACCAACCTATACAATTTCCTGTTGTCCAACCGCAGATGCTGACGGACTTTCGCACTTGAAAAGTGGCACACCATTGCAACTTTCAACTTATCACCCATTGTATATTTGTGTTTGTATTATTATTTGCGTTTAACTATTGTGGACAATCGATTCATAACATAACAGCGCTCATCTGCAGTCAGACCCACGAGATAAACGGCTACAACTACCCATATAAGACAAATTAAACAAGAAAGCAGCACCATCCATCCTTTCAGATCAATTCTGCTTATCAGAATTGGTATAATCACAGCCACAATGGCAACACGGCTGACTGGCAAAATGACTTTATATAAAAAAAGGCGCAAATTCACTTGACAAAGTTTCCTGGCATAATACATATATGACAAAAAGAAACCTAAATGCACTGCAAATGTTATCACTGCCACAATCCATGGTTCAGCCCCGTGGTACAGGAATATAAAACTTGCCGCAAGTCCAGCCAAGAGCAAAACAGAAGACCATATCTGCATCCCTTTAATATTACCCTGTGCTGTGACAGAGATAGCCAGGGGGGCGCCTACAGAATCTACCAGATAAACCATCAGCAGGATAAGGCAGAACTGAAAAGTATATTCCGGCACCTCTTTAAGCCAAAGACCTAAAAGCCCTTGAAGATTGAACGCAACAGGAACTACAATGAGCAGAAGCAGATAAAACGAATACTTCGACGATCTGTACAACAAACTGTAATGCTCATCCATCTCTCCTGCAGCATATGTCTGGACCAACTGGGGACGAAAGGCTGTCTGGAAGTTTGTAAGGAACAAATTCACTGCATTATATACCTGTGCCGCCACCCCAAAGGCTGCATTGACAGCAACGGAATAGTAATGATTCAGCAAAAAATTGTCTCCTTGGCTTTTTACTACACGTGAACCGCCAGATAACAGATTCCAGCCAGAGAATGATACAAGACTTCTGAATATAGGCTTGTCCCACATCCACGAGAACCGGCTCAATGGAATATGCTTCCGGCAATAAATCCTGTATACTACATTGATAAGCAGCGTTGAAGCCAGATACAGAAGCACATAAACTATCAACTTATCTTGACCGAAGGATTGTAGAACAAATACAATGGCAAGCTTCAGAAGGGCCTCACCTATACTTATATAGGCATAGAAAGACATCCTTTCATGAGCTATTATAGATGCATTGTCTGGTGTCCTGAACAGGTTGACAATCAATGTCGCCAATGTAATTTGATATACCCAGAACGCTGCTGTCTCACGACCTTCGGGAATATTTAGCTGCGTTGTAACAAACCACAATCCAACAGTCTCGCCAACAATAATCAGGAATAGGGAGAAAATTGCAAAAATATTGACGCTCATCGAATAGACCTTCTGATACTGCGCCTCGTCTTTTTTCCCCAATGCAACATTGAAAAAACGCTGCATCGCCCCTACTAGAGAAGCACTGATAAAAGAAAACAGCGTGATAAACCCACCGATGAGGTTATAGATGCCGAAGTCATCCACCCCCAACACATCAAGAATTACCCTAGACGTATATAATGACACTGCCATCATCAGCAGCATCCTTATATATAGGGAAATTGTGTTTTTAACTATTTTCTTATTATCAACAGCCATCCAGTCTTAATCTTCGCAATCATCCGGGACTAGATTCCCCAGCCGGTGCATTCCGTCAATCTGACTCTTTATCTTACGTTCTGCATTGTCATGAATAGCTTTCTTGAACCTCTTTCTCGGAGATAAAACTTCTTCACTCCAGTTCGCGTCGTGAGTCAACACCTGTAAATGGGTAACATTTTCATCCGAAAGCACATCTTCTAACCGGTCAAAACGCCAATAACCTAAACTGTCACCACAGTAATTGTAGTTCTTCTTGAAGTATGAGGAATACACGTTAATCAACCCTCCATACTTATAATTCAGGCAACTCTGTGTAAAAGGAGTTGTGTTGTGGAAAGAGAAAACCTCCAATCCCACACCAAGGCACCGTTCCATGTAACTGCGGTCGAGTGTTATAAATTCATCCAGTTGTTTTTCATCGGCGATACCCCAATAGCGACAGTCAAAGTGAAGCCCCCAATAATGACCAAGATCCTTTATCTTATGGAATACCTCTGAATAGTGTCTGTCAAAAAGATTATAATAACCACTATGAAGCTGGAAAAAATAAGTAGCCCTTATTCCTTCTTCATACTCGATCTCTGCCATTTTCAATGCAATATCGGGTTCGAACTCAACGTCATGCCTCCAAAGGACTTCCTTCCGTAAAACATCCTTCTGACTGGTATACGGAATAAAACTGAAGCCACGTTCCAAGGCAATGCGGATCAGCCGCCTGTAATTATCCAGCGTAAAGTCATCAAAATGATATTTCTCTCTATTTGTCATAATTACAGCACATCTATCATTTTCAGATACTCAGGCCACTCACCCATATCTTTCCATGCATGTTCGCTTACCGGGAAGCAACCAACTCTGCCACCACGGGTCTTTATCTTCTCCAACAGATGAGTTATGTGAAAGAATTCGCCAGCAGGAATCTCGTCTATGCAGGACGGATTCAGAATATACACTCCCGTATTCACCTGAAATGTCATTTCGGGCTTTTCGCTCAGTGCAGTCATAAGTCCGTCCTCTCCTGTCTCGATTACACCATATGGTATCTTGAAACTCTTAACCATCGTTACAATTGTGAGGTCATTTCTGTTCTCGATATGATAGTCATACACATCGCGATAGTCCTGTTCATTAATACTGTCACAATTAGAGACGAAGAAAGGAGTGGTTATTTTTCCTTTCAGGAGCGCAACGCTTCCAATAGTGCCAAGTGGCTTATCTTCCTGGAAGAACTCGATATCATACTTGTGATCCAACTGGCCGAGATAATACTTCATAATATCTGCCTTGTAATTCACACTCATATAGAATTTCGTGCAGCCAATATCCTCAAATTGGTCAAGAATTGTTTCCAGGATGGTCTTGTCACCAATAGGCACCAAAGGTTTGGGAATGACATTAGTGATAGGTTTCAGCCGTGTACCCTTTCCTCCAGCCATAATGACCACAGGTAGATTTATCTTCTCACGCTGAGATGATTCGGTCTTCTTAAACAGGTCGCTCCAGAACCACACATCCTCCAGATTTCCCTGATCATCCAGAATAGGCATCACCTCTGCGCGCATCTTGCGCATCTTATCCTTAATGCTATCCTCTCCTTCAGACTGGTAACCGTAAACCTTATTCTTTTTCAGGATACTGCTAACAGGTTCCTTCAAAGCAATGTTATTAATAATCGCACGTTGGATATCGCCAATTGTCACTATTCCCTCAAAGCGCCCGTCATCGAGGACAAATAGAGTTTTCACCTTGCTCGCGTCCATCAGCTTCATGGCTTCAAGAAGTGATGTAGTGCGGCTTATTGAACGGCTTTCTATCTTTTTATAATCCATATTGCTCAACATTCAATTATTGAATCCTAATATTATTAATAATCAGCAATAGCTTCTTTCACGCAAGACGCAATTCCGATCAGACGGCTGATTGAAATGGCAATTGGAGAATCAGCTAACGAATGGCTTGGATTAGGACATGAAAAGCCATTGTGGTCATGAAAATACAAATAAGGTATCCCATTGGAATTGAATGGCACATTATCTGAATTCAGCCTTCCCGGAGTAAGAGATATGACAAGGTCCAGATAATTACTTTGGGTTATCTTTGACGCAGTCCTTTTTAATCGCTCGTTGCCGTTAAAGGAAAGGTAAACTTCAGGGTGATCTTTATGCTTATGGCCAATACAATCCAAATTAATGTAAAAAAGGATTTTCCTAATATCTGCATTGTTCTGCAAATAATATCTGGAACCTTTATATGAAGAGTCCTCATATACCTCTTCTCCATCCCAAAAACAGAAAACTATGGTATACTTTGTTGGCACTGGCTTTAAGATACATTGCTGTATCAGATGCAACAATGCGACACACCCCGACGCGTTATCATTTGCCGCAGGATAATGATAATCATCATATGATTCATTGGCCCCATCATAATGGGCCCCAATTACTATAGAACTATCTATTTGTCCAGGTATTGTGATAATTATATTTCTTGCCAGCAAACCATTTCCGGCATTGAATTCTTGCGTTACCGGAGTAAGCCCAAATTTTCCCAATTCTGCAACCAGGAATTCATATGCATTGGCTCCCCCCTTAGTTCCGATTCGCCTTCCCATCATTTTTTCACTGCAAAGGGTCTCTAGCCATTGTCTTCCTTGTTTTTCCAATGGACTTTCCTCTTTTTCCACTTCGATAATAACCTCGTCCTCAGGGTCTAAATCCGTACACGAGGCAGGAAATAAAAAAAACGGGAACAAAAGAAAAGAAAAACGAAATAATCTAATCATGGATCAAAACTAAACTGGATATTATTATAAAAACGAAAGCTATGAGGCAAGGCCATTAACTATCGTCTCATGAATACTTTCTATATGGCGTACCAGCAACTGGTCATTCCTTTCTTTAATGCTTGTGTCAAAAAACATATCAATATACTGTTTGCGTATCATCTCGTCAATTGGGGTTAACGATTCTGAAACATCAGCAATGCAATCTGTATCTATGATATCTTTTTTAAAGGCTATACTAAATTTATTTATGTTGCTCCGAATCTCTGTTGCCTGCAATAACGCCTTATTGGCTATAAGACATACAGGTTTATCGAACAGTATCGGATAAGAAATGCTGAAACTGCAATGCATCAATACCGCTATCGATGAGGCCACAAGCTCTGCCGTCTTAAAATAAAATATCGGCCGGCCACAAAAAGGGTTTTGCCCATAGTTGGCAACAGGATGACCGGCAATGACAACACGGCAATTGTATTCTTTTTCTATTTTGTCAAAGAAACTGTTAAGCGATGAATAATAAGGTTGAGCCAATGCTTCGAAATCAATATCCGGATTCTCCGATTTTAATGTAGGGTGGCAGGGAAAACATTGATCTAAAAAAACCGTATATCTTCCGTCTACCAATGACTTGTTCCCCCCGTTAACGACACTGAGATACTTTTCATAATCCGGATGATTGATCGAATAACGCATGTGCGGTTTGACAGAGATAAGAAAACGGTTATACAGAGGAACCGCTTTATAATAACGCCTTAATTTCCTCTTCTCATCTCTATATTTCCTGAATTCCGGACCGCCTTTATATTCCATGAACTTCACCAAGCAGTCAATTGAGGGAAATGTCCGGAGCAATTTTTCCCAAACAGATTTCTTTTTTAAATCTTTCTTTACGTTTTCGGCATAATCTTTAGAAGATTCGACAAATAGTGATATCCTGTTAGCCCAGAAGTCAATATATACGCGATTCCTATTATAACTGGATATCAGTTTATGTAACTTGTAATTAAATCCTTCCAAATGAATATGGGATATGATGACCACATCCTTTGGCAAACGGCTCAAATTACTTTCCATATCCGGAAAATCATTAATAATCCGCGAATAGCATCTCTTCAGCACAGATGACGCCTCAAAGAATGGCCGGCAGATTTTAGAACAGTCCCAATACTCTAAATCAAAAAATTTAGACAGCTCATCTGAACAGAACATACTCTGCCATCGTTCAGTTAGAGCAGAAGGAACCATTATTATCACCTTTATCATATTTCAAGTCATTCTTGTTAAGCGAATGCCTTAACAATGCTTTTCACAAATTCCCGCAATGCACCCTCCCCACAATTGGCTTCACAGACATAGTCCACCTGTTTCTTGACATCTTCCTCTGCATTGTGGGGACATCCGCTGTAACCACAGTTAACCATGCAATCCACATCGTTATAATCATCCCCAAAATATGCCACCTCTTCCAGTGTCGCTCCATAGCATTTAGCCACCTCTTTCAGTTTAGCCAGTTTATCGGAAATGCCTTGGTGGACTTCTTTAATCTTCAGTTCCTCTGCTCTCCTTGCCACAATCAGCGACTCTCGTCCGGTTACGATCACAGGTATTATACCTATTCTGTCAAGTGTATATATGGTATAACCATCCTTTATGTCAAATGCTTTGAATGCCTCCCCATTGGCCGACATATATATCTTGCCGTCGGTCAGAGTGCCGTCAACATCCATAGCCAAGAGTCTTATCTTCATTATGTTTATTTTTCAAATATGTTTTTATAAATACTTGGAGTCAAGAATTTCACTTTCAACTTGTCTCCAACTGTTTCCGCAAATGATTTTAAATGCGTTTCAATAGCATTGTTTATTTCTCTGTATTTGAAAGAGAAGCGTTCTTCGCTTTTATTTGTATAGCAATAATTTTCACTTTCGCTTGTAAACCCATCAAAACCAGCTATGTAATAAGAAGTGACATCTATCCGGTTCAAAACGCGAAGAAGCATTAGCATTGTATTATCCGAGTAGTCTTTTGTACGGTCAATGTAAGAATCGTAATTGACCACAATATCATTACTGTTATCCGACTCGACATTGGATGTCAATATAGACTGTACCAATTCCCTTTGCGGTTTGAAATAATTATATCTCTTCGTACTGCCCCAAAATACAAGGCTATCTGATTTAAGGAAATCCTTATCGATAAAGTTTACCATTATGACCAGCAGATTATTCTTTTCCACACAGTCAAGGATATCTTGCTTATACACAGATATTGAGTTGCCAGGTAACAACAGCAGAATCTTTCTCCCCTCAAGCCTGTCCTTAATACTCTTCAAGGCTTGATGATCATCAACTTTGGTATGATTATACTCTTGATAGAGACGTTTTATGTTATCATAGTCATACCTCATACGTAGTTGAGGGTCTATCATGCTGATAATATACTTGATATCTTTTGTTGCCAGGCGGAACTTCTCCGTCAGATAAATAATGTTATTCGGATGTGATTTGTATATTCCTCCCATTAAAGCCGGAATGGAATAGCCCCATGGGTGCAATGAATGATAATTGAGGATATAATCGTCTATTATGTCGAAAATGGCATCCAAGTCATAATCATAATTGCGTTTTCTCACCATAAAGTCTACAATCAGCTCTGTATTGAGATTACCTGCGCCTTTCCCCATTCCATTCAAGGTGCCATCAAGTATAACCTTGCGTTTTCCATTACTCAAGCGAATGATTTCTTGTGCAAAAGCAAAAGAGAGCTGGAAATTATTATGTGAATGAAAGTCTATGGCAATGTCTTCTGACATATTATGGTCAACAAGCGTATATATTCTGTCAACATCATCAACATACATTGCCCCGTAAGTATCAACGATGCCAAACCCATTAGGATGAATTGTGTTGACCAATTCCAGGAGTTCCAGGAATTCTTTGTCTGTATAGCCAAGAGAATTAACACCTTGGATAAACAACATGTACCCCTTTTCCTTGACAGAGTTTAAGCATCGGATAATATCCTCCTTATTAGTCTCAAAACTTTTCTTTGTGAAACCGACCCTCACTCCATCTATCGAAGTCCCGTCATATGGAGTCAAAGTATCAAAATCATAAAGCTCGTAATCAATGAATGCCACATACTTGGTATGGGAGTCTTTTTTAACAAACGGGCGTATTTGGTCGACCTTTGTAAAAAAAGTGCTGTTACCCTGATAATTCACTTTTGCAGGGTCCCTAAGAAAGCCAACCTCTATTATATCAATTTTTGCAGATGAGAGACGATAGGATATATCTTTCGTTTCAGCATCAGAAAACGAACAGTTTATGATTCGCCCACCATCTCGCAAAGTGCAGTCTAGTATTCTTATATTCTTCATACTCACTTTTTTAATTGGTTTTCTATTATTAACCTCACTTTTTCCAAATCATTTCTTGTGTCAACTGACAATGATTCCGACTCTATTTTCTTGTAATAAATTGGTATTCCGTTCTCTAAAAAACGCAAGTGGTCAATATCCTCTATCTTCTCCAACTCTCCCATTGGAGCATGTGAAAAGAAATCCAGGGCCTTTTTGTTAAAACACTCTATACCAATAGCCTTCTTGTACCTAAACAGTAAGGATCCTTTAGGACAAGGTATCGGATAACGAGACTGATACATACATGCCCCTTCTTTATTCAGCACTATCTTGACATTGGCAATATCCATCAACTCTGCCGGATCCTTTAATTCACGATAAACACTTTGAAAATAAGGAGAGTCATCAATTACCTTGTCAGGGAAAGTTTCTTTTATGTTATCTGGGGAAATAAGAGGCTCATCCCCGTTTATACTTATGTAGTAATCAGCTTCTACCATCTCTGACACTTCCCATATGCGATGTATATGATTTGGCGTATCTGTCCTCGTCATTATGAACTTCATATCATATTTACGACAAGTGTCTGCAATACGCTCATCGTCTGTTGCAACGAAAATATCACTGAAGCCTTTTACTTTTACCACTTGATGGTATACCCACCAAATCATAGGTTTACCACATATGTCTGCCAATGGCTTACCAGGAAAGCGGGATGAGGCAAATCTTGCCGGAATGACACCAATTACTTTCATATTAATTATTTTCAAAAAGATGTTCGGGAAAGTATTCTATAGAAAATTCAAGTCTAATACAACGCATGGCCGTGTCTTGAGTAGCATAGTGCCCCAAGTTAAACCGAGTCCGAAAGCTGAACACATCAGTGTCAGAGGGCGATTTCTCAACTCTTCTGACAAATTGTAGGTCATAAGCATCGGTATGGAAGCTCCGCCAAGATTACCAAACTCCTGCAAGTCATATGGAACCTTTTCAACCGGCAGTTTCAATTTCTTTACGATCCGGTCAACTATAAGCTTATTTGCCTGATGAATAAGGAAGAAATCAATGTCTTTGTCTTTGTCAAGACTTTTTTCTTCAAGCATCATTTTTATGCTCAACGGAGGTTTGGAAATTGCAAAGGAGAAAACATCCATTCCATTTATAAGCGCGTCTTTAGGAGCACGGACAATACCATTCCCGAAATCTTCATACTTAAATGATTCTTCTATTGTAACCGGATGCCTGTAACCGCCATGTGGGGTCATCAGAGCTTGATATCCAGAACCTAAGGTATTAAAGTCTATTGAAATATCTTCAGCTGTTTCATCATGCTCAAGCGCCATTGCCATCCCGGCATCACCGAAAAGAGGCACCCTGCTTTTGTCAATCGGTGAACCCATCCGATAGGCAGTATCTCCTACAAGAAGCAAAGCACGTTTAGCTGTCCCGCCAGACAGCAAATTCCCGGCAACATTAATCGCATACAATGTTCCACAGCACCCCATAGGTATATCAAGCACAAAGACCGATGTTGGCAACCCTAAACGGTCTTGCAATATCCCCGACGTGGGTGGTGTCTTATAGTCACCAGTAACTGAGGCGAAAACAAGAACATCTATGCTTTCTTTGCTCCATCCCAATCCTTCTATCAAACGCTCCGCTGCATCAAAGCACAAATCAGAGGCGCACACATCGGTTGGGGCTATGTACCGATTCTTTATACCAACTGTATTATCGAATAAATCCGCATCTTCTTTTGAAAAAAAACTAAAGTCTGCGGTTTTTACAGAATGATCAGGTACAGTTCCCGTAACTCCCCTAAACGCTACATTCTTTATACTCCAAAATGCCATTAGAAAACAATATCATATTTTGTCAAAACAGTCTTGGCGTTGTCGTATGAGGTGAATTCAAGAATATCTTCTACATCAAGCAGAATATCGAATTCATCCTCAACAGCAGTTGTCAGGCTGAGCTGATGAACAGAATCCCATCCAGCAACCGTATTCTTGTTAAAATCACTGCCAAGGGCTGTCGGTTCGACAGAAAACACCTCGCAGAATATCTTGTTCAATTTTTCTAAATTAGTCATAAAGAATTGATTATTGATTAATTACTTTTCCTGCTTCATTTCGCAATATTTCTTTCACCAACTGTACCTCCACTTTTTGATGGAACAAATGTGTCTTTTCTTCAATGAATTGTGGGATAAGTTCCTGTATCTGGGGGTTGGTCAGCATCACTATGAGTTTTTCATCATTCCCTTTGCAATAGCAATCCGTATTGAATTCAGACTTTATCAATCTCTCTGTTTCGTCTAACCCTATCCTCAATCCGAATATCTTCAAAAAACGTTTTAGGCGCCCCATTATAAAATAACACCCGTCAGCGTCGCGCCTGGCAAGATCGCCAGTGTGCATCACCCCGTGATTCTCATCACCCTTCAACAAATCTTCCCGGCTGTATGCATAGCCTAAGGTAACGTTCTCACCACGGTATACCATCTCACCCTGAGCCACACCTTCAAAAGATTCAATCCCATTTTCATCAACGATAGAGAGTTGGCCACCAGGTTCAGCAAATCCTATGCTACAGACCTTAACTAAAGCTAGATCCGCAGGAAGAAAAGCCATTCTTGCCGTGCATTCTGACTGCCCGTATGTTGCAATGAAACTCTTGCCGTTGTCTGCAGCATATTGTGCCAAAGTGCTCCACATTTTTTCGGACAATTTTCCACCGCCCTGAGTAATAACCTTGAGTTTAGGCCATTCCATGCGCGTAAAGCGCATTTTCACCAATATTTCATAGCTATATGGAACCCCAGTAAAACTTGTCGCCTCTTTCAACATTTGCCAGAAGCCCTTGTCAAGTAAAGAACGTGCAGAGAGCAATAATGTAGATCCTGCAAGAAGATGAGATGCTATCACGGACAATCCCATCGTATAATGCATCGGCAGAATAGCCATTGCCCTCTCACTTCCATCCAGTTTAAATAATCTCCGGACATTATCGGCATTGGCTTCAATATTCCTATAGCTATGACGCACCATTTTGGGACTGCCAGTAGAACCAGATGTTGGCAGCAGCAAGGACAATTCTTCAAACATCGGAGTATGTTCATTGCCTGTTTTTACAAGACAATAGTCCCATACAGAGAATAACGGAACATAACACTTTTCCTTGGCTTTCCTTAACGATAACCATAAGTACTCTGGTTTATAAGTATCATATAGGTTATCGTACAAAGACTCTTCAGTTGCAGAGCTTAAAATAATTGGCACTATCTGGTTATAAAGTGCAGATGTATACCCTAAAAGTGAACCGATACAATTCTCCGAGAGGATAAAAATCAAAGAACGCTTTGGCAAATATCCCCCGAACTCTTCTGCAATATCGCAAATATCACCATAAGAAACAGACCGGCCGCTATCATCGATAGCGGCTATCCTGGTTCGCTCCTTCTTGTCTAAATCTAAAAACACTGCTTCTTATTTGTTAAATAGTCGCACAGCCATCAACGCCAAGGATATGTCCACTGATATATGAAGCTCGGTCTGAAGCAAGAAAAGCTGCTGCAAACGCAACATCCTGTGGTGTCCCTAAACGTCCCAAAGCTATCCGTCCTATACGCTGGTCTATTTTGTCACCGCTGGCCTCATACAATTCTTCAAATCTTTCTGTCTTAATAATACCAGGTGCAATGGCATTTACACGTATACCCTGGGGGGCAAGTTCTTTTGCTGCTGATTTAGTGAGTGCTATGACAGCTCCTTTGGAAGCGGAATAAGCTACCTGTCCAGGTGAACCGACCACTCCTGTGACAGATGCCATATTTATGATGTTCCCTCCTCCATTACGTGCCATCAGGCGCGAAACTGTCTGTATCATGTCTATTACAGCAAAAACATTCACTTGATACATCTTTTCCAATAATTGTTTCGTAACCATACCAAGTTTCTGGTTGGCGATGACGGCAGCATTATTAACCACACAGTCAATCCTCCCTTCTGCTTTGTAGATAGACATCAGCCCTGCCTTCAAAGCATTACTGTCTGTTACATCAAAACAGATGGTTCGGGCTCCATCTATTTCAAACTCATTAAGATCGTTTGCATATACTATTGCACCGTCAGAAATAAACTGGTCTGCAATAACCCGGCCTATACCACGACCTGCGCCCGTAATAAGGACTACTTTATTCTCTAATAGTTTCATGGATAACTAACTTAACGTCATTCCACCATCGATTTTCAAAGCTGAGCCTGTAACAAAAGATGACGCGTCCGAAAGAAGAAATGCAATGCCAAAAGCAATGTCTTCAGGCTTGGCGAAACGTCTCAATGGATAATTTAACATCTCCTTTTCTTTTTCTTCCTCAGTGAATCCACTGATTAATGCAGTTTCAACCATGCCGGGATTAACACTATTACAGCGAATACCTTTATGACCATATTCAAGGGCAACTGTTCTCATAAAGGCATCTATACCGCATTTGGTCGTGGCATATATCGCATTTCCTATTGACACCCTGTAAACTCCTGCAGCGGAAGCAGTAAAAACTATAGATCCGCCTCTATTGATCTTTTTCTTTTTAAGCAAAGATCTAGTCAGCAGTATCGGAGCATTCAGATTGATACTTTGAATCCGCTTGAGTTCTTCTTCAGTGATAAACTGAGTAAGAACTAATTTCATAACGCCGGCATTGCAGACAAAACCGTCAATTTCCGGAATCGCGGTCACGAGGCCATTCAATTCATCCGCATCGGTAAGATCAGCCTTAATGGCGAGATGCTCCTTCCCCTCATGTTTTGAAAGAGTGTCCAGTGCCATAGTAAGCGCTTCCTCGCGAATATCCGTTAAGATAATTCTGGCGCCCAGTTTAGAACAGACACGGGCAACCTCACTGCCAATGCCCCCAGCTCCTCCTGTAATAAGAATTGTTTTGCCTTCTAAGGAAAAGGGATTGTAATCCATCATGCTTTGGATTGAACTATATTAAATAAATCTTCTATAGTGTCAGAGAGTTTGATATCATCACCCTTGATAGTCACACCATACTCTTCATCAACCATTGAGATGACACTCAATGCCACTATTGAAGACCACTCGTCTAATTGCTTAAAAACAGTATCAGCTTTGAATTCACCGGAATCAGTGAAATCAAACTGTTCTGCGAAATGTTGAATAAAATCATTAATTTCCATCTTGTTAATATAAAAATCTATTACAGTTAGCCTAAATTATAGAGCTTTATGGTTTTCGACATATAATGTCCTGGCGTATCAATATCATTAGCCACAACTGTCCCTGGCGAAAGCCATACATCATCACATAACGTTACTCCATCTGAGATTGTCACTCCCACGCCAGCGAAACACCTCTCCCCAATCGTCACATTACCGGCTGTGGTCACAAGTGTGGAGAAAAAAGAATGCTTTTTCACATGACCGTCATGGTTGACAATTGAGCGTAAGGTTATCATAACATTGTCTTCCAGGATTACATGCCGGCTAATATAGACACCGTCAGAAACCATCACTCCTTCACCTATTGTCGCAGTTGGATGAATATATGCTGTTGGAGATATGATATTAGCAAAAGGAACTATTCCTTTGAAACGATTATACAATTTCTCCCTTATTGAAAAATTCAAGTAGCCGATTGCAATGAACAAAAAATCAAAAGAGCCATTATTATATAATGTGACAACGTCATCGTCGTTCCCCAATACCGGATAACCATTAACCAGCGTACCCTTAACGCAATTGCCATCTATAAAGCCTGCAACTTCATATAGCTTCCAGTTAACGACAGTATCACTTAAGTCAACAGCCAAAGCACCAGATCCTAAAAAAGCTATCTTTTTCATGACTATGATCTATAAAAACATTGTCTTTTTAATCTCTTTCACGTATTTGTCAAACTCATCCTCCATCTCGTCCCTATTATTTGTCTGAAGAATAATGTGTCCGTAACGGTTAAGGCTCGAGGTTATCCTGTTTACCTCATCCCCAACTTTTAGAGATAAAGAATAATCAACTACATGTGGCCAGTTCTTGACAACTGAAGGATCAGGCAAATGCTGTACCTTTCTCCCCTCTTCAAAAGAAAAGAAACGAATGCCTGAATACTGTACCGAGGCAGGATGTATGCTGACAGTATCGCCGAGAGCAATATGCAATAACTGGTCTTCCATGTTGACCCCAGTAGATAATGGGGTCAATGTAGATGTAATATAGTCTCCCCCAAGACGCGGACTGGTCTCTATTACAAAGATTCCACGATTGTTAATCTTCAACTCTGTATGAGAAGGACAATTCTCAAATTTCATCACATCGCCGATCAAACGTACAATCTGGCGAATTCTCTCTCTGTTGTCTTCAGAGATATTCGCTGGCTGAATATGTCCAGTCTCAACGTTATATGGGAATTCAGTAGTGCTCTTTTCGGTAAATTGAATAACCTCACTCTTGCCATCAAAATGAAGCCCTTCTATGCTGAATTCAGACCCTTCTATGAACTCCTCGACCAGAACATTGTCATAATGTGACACATCAAGGGCTTCACTGATAGAATAATCCAATTCATCTTTGCTGCGGCAAAGTTTTACGCCGCGGCTTCCTGAATTATCTCTAGGCTTAACAATGACAGGATACTCAAAATCCTCAACCTCATTCGCAGATTTCACAAGACGGCCTTTGGCACATGGAACTTTTCCATCCATAAACCGCTGCTTCATCTTGAATTTATCCGTACTGCATATGGCTGTTTCAGCAGAGAAGAAGGGAAAGCCATATCTCTCTGCTATATGCGCCATCATCACCAAAGGTTTGTCGGTAGCAGCTGTCACAATGGCGTCAATGCCATACTTCTCAATCACAGCACAAGTCCCTTCATAGTCCTGGCCCCCAACAATCTCGAAGGCATCCACAGCCTCACGGCAGACTGCATCTTCCGCCGGATCAACCCCCACGGTATAAAGCCCCATATTCTTTGCCCTCTCAACTATCGATCTCTGAAGAGGGCCTACACCAAAGACAAGAACAGCTTTCTTACTACGATACATTTACTTTATCTCTTTTACGGCAGCTTCAAATGTATCGCAAATGAAAGATATCTGTTCCTTCGTCAGAGCAGCATACATCGGCAACGTGATTTCATTGTCGGTTACATAATCAGTCTTAGGAAGCACAGCGCCCAAATCCTTATAAATCGAGAATTTATGTACTGCAGGATAATGGACGCTAGTCTGGATTCCTGCTTTATGGATGAAGTCCCGTATCTTATTGCGACGTTCCTTGGTGCTGTTCAAAAGCACGACAGGCAAGATGTAATTGCTTACAAACTCAGTGTTGTCAGCAAACGGAACAACCACACCGTCTATCTTTGTCAGTCTGTCAAGGTATAGCTTTCGTACTGTCATTCGGGTTTCCAGGTCGCCCTTTAGTTTCTTCAACTGCTCTATGGCAATAGATGCACGAATATCATCCATACGGAAGTTATAGCCCAAACAGGTAATGTCATACTCGGTAGCGTGACCGGTGGCTCGCTGATAACTCATAGTGCTCATGCCATGGCTTCTTATAAGCCGGGCTTTAGCTGCCATCTCCTCATTATTGCTTATAAACATCCCACCTTCTCCTGTACTGATATTCTTATTAGAGAAGAAACTGAATGACGCACAGTCGCCGATAGTGCCTAATTTCTTACCCTTATACTCAGAGAGAGGTCCATGACAAGCATCCTCGACAACCTTAAGATTATACTTTCGGGCTATAGCCATAATTTCGTCCATCTGTGAAGGAAATCCAGCCATATGGACTACCACTATGCCCTTAGTCTTGGAGGTAATTTTGCGTTCAATATCCTTGGGATCTATATTGATATGGTCTGCCCCGACAATATCAGCAAAAACAGGAGTAGCACCCACATAGCGAATACAGTTGCAACTGGCCGCAAAAGTCAAAGAAGGACAAATTACCTCGTCTCCAGGCCCAAAACCACACACCATACAGCACACATGTAAAGCATCGGTACAGTTAGACATGCTCACAGCGTATTTAACGCCCCACATATCAATAAACATCTGTTCAAGCTCCGCATTCTTCGGACCGGTTGAAATCCACCCGGACTTTATAGTAGCATATGCTGCCTGAGCCTCACGATCATCAAAATTGAGATTAAAAAGTGGTATTTTGTATGCCATAATATTTATATAAATACTTACATTTTCTGATCAAGGTTCTTGCCTTTTTCTTCATGCTCGAAATTAGGAATGAAGGTCTTGATGGCTTCAACAATGTCAGACTTGGAGAAGTTTTCTTTCTTGAAAAGAGACTCCAAATCATTGAAGAAACTGTCCACCTCTTCCATGTTATGCCGTGCCGTCTGTTCAACAACACCTAGACTATTGAATCTCTGCAGATTAATTTTCTCCCCACTAACGTAAAACTCTTCATATGCTTTTTCTCCCGTAGTATCAGAACCAGAATAGAAGACAGGGTAAATCTCGCTATCATATCCCATAGCGGCAGCATATGCTTTAGCCTCCTCTTCCGAAGAACATTGTTTCTTTATGAAACCTTCAGCCTTTAGAAAAACGTCACAGATACTGCCAAATGTCAGCATCTGGTCCTCGCCCAACTTAGGGAAGAACACTTCTCCTGGATTTCCCAGGATACATGCTAACATACATATCTGACCGCTTTCTTCTGGACTGACAAAGAAACGCTTTACGTCGCTTGGTGCTACCAATGGCTGCTTTTTCTGCAATCTGTGCAGCCATCCATCAGGCAAAGAACCATTACTGAAGGCAACATTGGCAAAGCGAGCTGTTGTAACTTTAAAGTACTGGTTATAAGCCATAACCATGTCCTCCATAATGCGTTTACTGGCCCCCATTATATTCACAGGATTAGCCGCCTTGTCTGTACTGACACAAAAGAAGTGTTTAGGAGGATATACCTTCAGCATATCCATCAGCTTCTTTGCCTTGATATCATTATTCTCTATCAATGCCTGCACGGAATACCTGTCCTTTTCACTCCGGACATGCTTATGTGCAGAGAAATTAGCCAAAATGTCAAACCCCTTCTCCTCATAAAAAATCCTCCTGAATATGGGATCGGCAAAATTAAGCGTATAACATCGGAATTCATCAGGGACATACAAGCCGTCAGAACTCCGGACATCCCTTACCAACTCTGCAAGCCCATTTTCGTTCAGATCCACAACCACTACACTCTTTGGTTCAAAGCGAAGAACCGCCTTAATGAAACTGGACCCAATGCTTCCTGCCCCACCAATCACACATAGCTTCTTGCCTTTTATCTCCCTTGTTAAGATATCCCTGTTTGCCTCTATATCAAGAGCAAACATACTTTTATCCCTCCTTATAACGCAATTCGCTATGAACCTGTCTAAATTGAACATAAACTGTTTATTAAAAGAGACTATCTAGAATTTTCTCCAAATCATCTTATTGACGATACCGACATAGCTCTGAATTATCTTAATAACCTTGGTCGAGACATTATCATCAGTATATGAAGGCACCGGGCAAGCATCATCACCATTAGAATGCATTGCCACCGCTAATCCGACAGCCTGCAATACATGTTCTGATGTGATAGAACCGATAGTGAACACACCTTTGTCCATAGCTTCAGGACGCTCAGTACTTGTACGGATGCTAACAGCCGGAAAACCGAAGAAAGATCCTTCCTCAGGTAATGTCCCGCTATCGCTCACCACACAAAATGCGTTCTGCTGAAGTTTATTGTAGTCAAAGAACCCCAAAGGCTTGTGTTTAATCACTTTTTCATGGAATTTGAAGCCACGTTTATCAATCATCTTCTGGCTACGAGGATGGCAACTGTATAGTACTGGCATATCATATGATTCAGCCATCTTGTTCACGGCATTCATCAGCGAGAAGAAATTAGTCTCAATGTCAATATTCTCTTCACGGTGAGCGCTTAGCAGAATATATTTACCCGCTTCCAGTCCTAAATCATCTAATACTGTGCTTGCTTCAATATGAGGAAGAACCTCTTTAAGCACCTCGGCCATTGGAGATCCGACAACAAAAGTGTATTCAGGCTTCACACCTGTGTCTAAAATATACCTGCGGGCATGTTCGCTGTAGCATAAATTGATGTCACTAGTCACGTCAACTATGCGACGGATAACTTCTTCCGGGAGGTTCTCATCCTTACAGCGGTTTCCGGCTTCCATATGGAACACTGGGATTTTTAGACGCTTTGCCGAGATAACGCTGAGGCATGAGTTAGTGTCACCAAGAACTATAACAGCATCCGGTTTAACCTCTTCCATCAATTCATAGCTTTTAAATATCACATTACCCATGGTTTGCCCCAGGTTGCCACCGACAACGTTCAAATAATGATCTGGCTCTCTTAAACCAAGGTCCTTAAAGAAAATCTCGTTCAGAGTATAGTCGTAATTCTGCCCAGTATGAACTAGAATCTGTTCAAAGTACTTGTCTGCCTTCTTAATGATGGCAGACATCTTGATAATCTCCGGGCGAGTCCCGACAATCGTCATCAGCTTCAGTTTTCTCATACTCTATAAATTGTAGTGAGGATACATGTTCTTATGAGCTTTTACCCAATCCGAAAGCTCTTTTACCATAGTCTCGTAATCTGGAATGAGGTAAGCGAACTCAAATCGGGTACGCTTAAGGGACTTGTCTGCAACGACTCCGTCTACTGGATTAATTGTCAAAGAATTATCACGGAAGTACTTATTAAATAAATTGCAGAGCTCGTATTTGCTGATACTATGGTCAGGCACCGTATTATAAAGGCCATGCGCTTTCTCCTTAGCGGCCTGTTCCATTGTCTTGGCTAACTGTAGAGTGGTTTGACCTGTCCACATTGCCTTAGTAAAGCCATTAATCTGTCCCTTCTGCTGAAGAAACCAGTTGAGAAGACCTATGCCATTGGGGTTGATATCCGGACCGACAATAGAATTGCGAAGGGTTATATTTTTCTCATCATTCAACTCGCCAAGAGCTTTACTGCGGTCATAGAAAGTCTCTCCATCTTGAAAATCATCTTCACTATATGCACCACGGCGACCAGAAAAAACACAGTCTGTACTCATATGTATCACTTGTGTTTCAGTTCCTTCAGTGGTTTTGGCGAGAAAGTGAGGAAAAAAGGAATTCAGAAAAGCAGCCAACGCCTTGTTCTGTTCAGCAAACTGGTTGAGAATACCAATGCAATTTATTACACTGTCATATTTTCCATCCTTGATAACTTTCTCTAAAGTATTAGTATCAAATGCATTACAGACAAAGCTAGGGATAATTTGTGACTTTCTAAGATCAAAACCCAAAACTTCATGGCCTTGTTCCTTAAGATAGAGAGAGATGGTATGCCCTGCCATCCCATTACAACCACAAATAAAGAACTTCATATTTACTTAGCTATGTTTTCTACTCCGTTTAATTCATTCTGTATATAATCAAGCGACAAAAGCTTAGCCTTGACTTGTCCTATATCTAAACGCTCAGTATTGTTTGAATTGAACTCAGTAAGAACATTTCTTTCAGCATTTCCGTCTGTAAAATACTTATCATAGTTCAAGTCGCGGTTATCTGCCGGAACACGATAAAAATTACCTTCATCTATTGCCTTTGCGCATTCTTCGTTAGTAAGAAGGGTCTCGAATAACTTCTCGCCGTGACGGATACCTATGACTTTTATGTCCTCCTTATTGCCCCCAAATAGCTCACAAACGGCCTCTGCTTGGGTTTGAATCGTGCATGCAGGAGCTTTCTGTACAAGGATATCACCATTTTGTCCATGTTCAAAAGCATAGAGCACCAGATCGACAGCCTCCTCAAGAGACATAATAAAACGGGTCATCGTAGGTTCCGTTAGCGTTATGGGGTTGCCATTGCGGATCTGGTCAATCCATAGCGGAATTACAGAACCACGACTGCACATTACGTTTCCATAACGAGTGCAGCAAATCTTTGTATTACCACTGTAACGGCTTTTGGCGACAGCAATCTTCTCCTCAATAGCCTTGGTTATACCCATAGCATTGATTGGATATGCAGCCTTGTCCGTGGAAAGACAGATTACACATTTTACTCCGGCGTCTATAGCTGCATCTAGAGTGTTATCAGTACCTATAACATTGGTTTTGACAGCTTCCATCGGGAAAAATTCACAACTCGGCACCTGTTTAAGCGCAGCTGCGTGAAAAACATAATCCACTCCTTGCATAGCATACTTAAGAGTGCTTTTGTTACGGACATCCCCTATATAGAACTTCACCTTATGAGCCACATCCGGATACCTGGACTGGTACTCATGACGCATATCGTCTTGCTTCTTTTCATCTCGTGAAAAAATTCGGATTTCGCCAATATCTGTCCTAAGAAAGCGCTTAAGAACCGCGTTGCCGAAACTGCCAGTGCCTCCTGTAATCATCAGGACTTTGTCACAAAAAATTGACATAAAGAAAAAAATAAAAATATTCAGACTAATAATATCCTGGATCTGCTGCCCATTGGAGATCAGTATAGTTCTTCAATCGCACTCCAATTAATGATTGACCAAAGTGCCTGAAGGTAAGCAGCTCTGCGATTCTGATAATCCAGATAGTAAGCATGTTCCCATACATCAAAGGTCAAAATTGGTTTGAGGATTTCTCCAGACTTGTCCCAACCGGAGCGGATTGGATTGCCAGCACCTGATTCCTGTGTTATTAAGAGTGAGCCGTCTTCTCTGGCGGAAAGCCAGACCCAGCCACTCCCAAATAGAGAAGTACCCATAGACTCAAAGTCGGCCTTAAATGCGGCAATAGTTCCCCATTGTTTTTCTATCTGTTTTGAAAGTTTGGGAGCTGAAATGCAAATCCGCTCATCTGTTTGATGTGAGGCTTGATTCTGAAACTGTTTAAAATAAAGATTGTGGTTCAGAACCTGGCCTGCATTGTTGAAAACTGGACCGTCTGAAAATCTGACAATGTCTACCAATGACATTTTTTCAAATGGTGTACCTACTATCAGCTTATTAAGATTATCTACATATCCTTTCAAATGCTTGCCGTGATGGAAATCCAAAGTATTTGTACTAATCACAGGCTCAAGCGCATCTTGAGCATATGGAAGTTGTATCAAATTCAGCATAGTACTTTTGTCTTTCTATTAATAAACTTCAGAATGGTATTCAGGAACAATTTCTTTCATGATACTGATAACCTCTGGTATTTCTACCTTACGGGCAAGATCTTCCAACCTGGAAACCACTTTCTGAGAGAAATCGTAATTATATTCCCTAACTTTTGCTATGCGTATACGGTTATGGAAAGAAGGAATTGTATTCTCATCGTTGGCGAGGACCTCTTCGTATAGTTTCTCTCCAGGTCTGAGACCGGAATATTTGATTTTGATGTCTTTATCAGGAATAAAACCGGCGAGGGATATCATACGCCTTGCCAATTGGTCAATCTTAATAGGTTCACCCATATCAAACACAAATATCTGGTTTCCGGAACTCATTGTAGCAGCCTCCATCACAAGGCGGCATGCTTCAGGAATAGTCATGAAGTAACGGGTGATGTCTTTATGAGTAACTGTTACCGGACCGCCCTTGGCAATTTGATCCCTGAATCTTGGTATAACAGAACCATTGGAACCCAGAACATTGCCAAAACGGGTGGTAACAAATATTGTCTTGCCTTCTATTTGTCCGTTTTCAATTGCCAAACCTAAAGATTGAACATAAATTTCTGCAAGGCGTTTGGTACATCCCATAATATTGGTCGGATTAACAGCTTTGTCTGTAGAAATCATCACCATACGGTCAACACAATATTCCAGGCATTTGTCTGCAACATTACGGGTTCCATAAACATTAACAAGAACCGCTTCGCACGGATTTTCCTCCATCAGGGGAACGTGTTTATACGCAGCGGCATGGAATACTACCTGCGGCCTATGTGTCCTGAATGCATAATCAAGCCTCGGTTTCTGACGTACATCTCCAATTATAGGGACAAAACTCAAATTCTTGTATTTATCCTCCAGTTCAAGACGTAAATTGTGCATCGGAGTTTCTGCATTGTCATAAAGCACTATTTTCGCAACTCCGAAAGTCGCCAATTGGCGAACAAGCTCGGAACCGATGGATCCTGCAGCACCTGTGACCATTACCACCTTATCACTGAAGTACGCTTTTATCTCGTTCAAAGAAATCTGTATCTCCTTCCTTCCAAGCAAATCTTCAACTTTTATAGCTCTTGGGCGCAACAGGGCCTGACCTTCAACAACTTCATCGACTTCAGGAACAATCAGTGTCTTGACCTTATTGTTTATACAGAACTCTATCAAACCGTCAGACTCATGCTGTGCATCAGTATCCTTGGAGAACAATATAGAATCAATAGAATACTCTGAAATGATACGACGCAAAGTCTTGTCATCATCAAAATTAAACACCGGATGCTGGTCCAGAAGCATTTTGGCATGCCTGTCTGAACGCTCTATGAAACCAACAATACGATAGTGCGGAGATGTCTGAAGACGCTTGATTACAGCAACGCTTTTATCTGCCGTTCCGTAAACAAGAACTCTTTGCCTTTTGAATTCCTCTGAACGTTTCTGCACCAGCGTATTGTAAACCAATATCATAGCAATCCTGATGCCTAAAAGCAAGAAGAAGGTTATAAGGAAATCTATTACCGAAACAAAAAGATACCAGTTGTTATAGCCATACCCAACAATGAAGACCAGCAAAAGAAGAATACCCTTGAAAATGGAAGCCAAAGCAAATGGAATAATATCCTTGACTCCCAAATGACGGATAATGATTTTGTATGTTTTGAGCAAAAGAAAAAATGCGAATGATGCCACAATAGATGCCAGCAGATATGTGAGAACCACATTAAACGACTGGAAAACCTGTGGCATAACAAGTTCTCCTCCAAGAATCAAAATAATCGAAGCCCCTACGGAAATAATCATGTCTAGGATGAATATCAATTCCTCCCTTACGAATGATTCCTTTAAACGGCTTATATTAAAATATTTTAACATCCTTTAAGTGTTTCTTGATAAACTATTGTTGTTGTCAATCCTTTTAACCATCTTATAAGTAATGCCTTCGATCGTGAAAGCAGCAATATTCCCTATGGTTATGACAAATTTCCTGTCCTTCTTAATACGTTTCAGATAGCCCTCACGCCCTTTGAATGGTCCTTCAGTGACCATAACCCTGTCACCTGGCTTCAGATTCAACGACTTGATTGTACCAAGGTATTGGATATTACCTCCTTCTGTTGTCGCTTGCCTGAAGACTTCCATCTGGTCCTCCGGAATAATAGCAGGCACATATTCCACTGAATTATTACCTGGTTGCAATATAAAGTGAGCTGTTTTATAATAAGTCAACTCTGAAAAATGGTGTTCTCTCAACGATTTAAGATAATCTTCAGTACTCCTGATAAACATCAGCGATGAGACAAGTGGTTTTTTCTGATGCTGGATTCTACCACTCTCCTTCACTTCTTTTGAAGTCATGGCAAGATATGTTTCTACTCCGTCCTTCTCTACAAGCTCTTTGAAATGAAGAGCTTTATTGTAGAAGATCTTCAATGCGTACCAATTGATTATCTCTTTCATTGCCACCAATACTTCTTGTTAAATGCACACATCTATAACTCCCCCCATCTAATTCTGATGCAAGGAATGCGTATTCTTTTGCTCAGTGCTTGCTCTACGCTTGAGGTTTGCAGGTATTTCTCATCCTGTCCAGACGCCCCTATCCAAGGGCTAGTCTGTAACCTCCTATGCTAATATCCCTATTCTTTAGGACTCGGTTTTAATGTCTTTATTGGAACCATAATAACCGTATGAGCCATAATGGTATCCGTACTTGTAACCATAACGGTAACCGTATCGGCCACCGGAAGCCATCTCAGTACCGTTAAGGATTACAGCCAGATTCCTGAATTTTCCTGTCTTGTATGAATCTTCAAGCTCGGAGAGCATGCTCTTGTCCAATAATCCGGCTCTTACAATAAAGATGGTTCTGTCTACACTCCTTCCAATTATCTGGGTATCTGCCACTATATCAACAGGAGGGCAGTCTATCAGGACATAATCATATTCATCCTTAAGCGACTCAATGGCATAGGAGAATCTTTCTTCAGCAACAAGTTCTGCTGGGTTAGGCGGTATAGGACCCACAGGTATATACTGCAAATTCGGATACTTGTCACTTGTCATTATCAGCGACTTGAGATCATCCGTCCTCTTACTCAAATAGTTGCTGATACCCTTGTGAGGTTTCCCGAAGAAAGAGGACATAGACGCGTGGCGGAGGTCACCGTCCACGATCAGCACCTTCTTGTTCTTAATGGCTAGGGAAACTGCCATGTTGATTGAACAGAAACTCTTACCGGAACCTGGATTATAGGATGTAATTGCAATTACATTATGATCTGAAGCAGAAGTCATGAATTCCAAGTTTGTGCGTAACACTCGGAATGCCTCGTTAATAACATTACGGTTACCTGGCTCAACCACCATAGGGCTTTTTTCTTCCTCTTTCTTTCCGGTAATCTTATTCCACAATTTCTTTGTCCAGCCAAACTGTTCATACGCATATGGGATTTCACCGAGGAACGGTGCTGAAACCGCTTTAAGGTCATCCTTGCCCCTTACCTTGTTGTAGAAGGTCTCTATAAGATAGATTATCAGCAGAGGAATCAAAAAACCAATCATCAGAGCTGCAAGAAGAATCATGTTCTTCTTTGGCGACACTGGACTATATACTCCTGAAGGAGGATCAATTATTCGAGTATTGTATGCAGTAAATGCCTGGCTTAGTTCATTCTCCTCCCTTTTTTCGAGCAGGAACAGGTAGATAGACTGTTTTACAGCCTGCTGCCTTTCCACAGAAAGGAGATACTTAGCCTGGTTAGGATTCGCAGCGATTCTGGAAGATGTCTGTGCTCCGACCCTTTGCAGTGCACTGATCTGCGAGTTCAGAGATGTAATCTGATTGTCAACTGAAGAAACAATGGAATTCCTCATGCCATCCAATGATGCATCCATTTCCTTCACTATCGGGTTTTCGCTGCTTGTTGAATTCGCAAGATTGTTGCGGTATAACAGTTTCTCGTTATACTCCTTAATCTGGGTCTCTAGACCTGAACTGTTTGCGCCAAAACTAGCCGGAAGCACGTTGGTTTTGCTAATATCGTTGCTAAGATAGTTTCGTACATACTTGGCCATATACAGCTGATTGCTGAGTTCCGACTCCTTGTTGCGGATCTCGTTGCTCTGGGCCATATACATAGTACCAGCAGCGTTAACATCAGGTACTAGGTTCTTGCTCTTGAAAGATGAAACATCACTGTCTACACTGGACAACTCATCCTCTATTACCGCAATACGGTCTTTTATGAACAAAGATGTACTCTTGGCAATCTGATTCTTGTCCTTAACCCACTGCTCATTATAAACGCCTATCAATGTGTTTAGTATGTCCTCGGCTCTAGCTATGGAGCGGTCTCTGATTGTAAGAGTGATAATTCTGGACTGCTTGTCAGCAATAGCCGTTGAAAGCTCTCTGAGATATCTGGTTACTGACCAGTAAAGAGAACTTCTCCTGACAATAATCTTGTTTAGGGCATTATTCTGGACCGCAGAACCAAGAACCTGAATCTCACCAACAGGAGTTTCCAATGAAAGCGTGTCTTGGGAGGTCAACACTCCTTCTGCCTTGCCTGGCAGCTTTTCGCCGTTATGAACAAAATTAGAAAGTTCAATTTTACCGTCTCCCTTTAAATTGATTTCAAGGTAGACCGACTCCATGTCAGTCAAAGACGGAAACATTACAGTCAAAGGCAAGTTATTGGCATACAGAACCTTCTCATGGAAACGCCCAGGAGTCGAATAATCTATGTCAAGATGAAGCCTCTTGACAACCTCCATCATCGTACTCCTTGCGCTGAAAACTTTAATCTCATCGTAAACGCTGGATTTGGTATTGAAGAGGCTGAAGTCTGTCATTCCTTCAACACTGTTAGCCATAGAACGCCTCTGGCTGTCATCCTTTATGAGAACTTCTGCCGTTCTTGAGTACTGAGGCTGTTGCCTGGCAATATAAATCAATGCCAATAAAAGACAGATTGCAATGCTAAGGACAAACCATTTCCACTTTCTGATACAAGCAAATACCAGATCTTTGATATTAATGCTGCTTTCCTGTTGTTCTATGTTATTCTGTGCCATATTACTTTCTTATGAAAAACAATGTTATAGTTGTGAGAAGAGAAGCAATTGAAATCCAGAAAGATGAACTTCTGACATTGTTGCCGTTAACAGTAGATTGCCTCATCTTCACTTCATTTGGCTCTACATAGATGACATCGTTCTGCTTGAGGAAATAAACCGGGGAGTTCAGGACACTCTCTGCCGAACAAAGGTCAACAATATGAGTCTGCTGGATATCTCCTTCAGTCCTCACAACTCTTACATTCTCTCTGTTGCCGTAAATAGTAAGGTCTCCTGCCAAAGCCAAGGCATCAAGAATCGTAAGATTGTCTTTAGGCAGGGCGAAACGTCCAGGTCTGTTAACCTCGCCAAGAATAGAAACACCCAAGTTCATAAACTCAACAGTAACAACAGCGTTGAATACGTCGCTTACCAGATGTTTATCCAAAAGTACTTGCTTAATCTTTGCAGAAGCCTCACTGCGTGTAAGGCCCATAAGATTAATATTTCCGACTATCGGGAAATCAATGTTTCCTTGGGGATCAAGGGTATAACCAGACATTTGGGTGTTGTAAGTGCCTTCTTTAGAAGAAGACCCCAAACGTTGAGACACGTAAGGAAGGTTAAGGATACTGGCACTCTCTGGATCCTTGGTGTTCACGATTATGGAAATCATGTCTCCCGGTTGAAGTCTGACGGTAGCCTGGGGAACTTTAATTGTTTTTTCCTGTTCTGCGGTATCCTGGAAATATGCTATCTTCTCAGGAGTAGCGCAGGATAACAAGGCACCGGATAATAGCGCAAAGACAAAAGACCTGCGCCAAAAAACATGCCCGAAGTTCTTCAAGTGTTCAGTTAATTTCATGGTTCTACTATATTAATTTTCAATATTATTCCAAAACTGTAACAAATAGGCAACTTTAAACATTCAAAGATAATAAATACTTATATTAAAAACAAATTAAATCTGTCTGTAAATACCCTCTCAAAACATAACAAAAAAAGCATCAATTTCAACTCAGGAAACAACACAAAAAAGAGCAGATAGTTTTCACCATCTGCTCTTCATTATTCTAGAGTATTTTTAATCTCATACCTCTTGCCTCTTGTCCGTCAGCAACTTGTTCTTTACAAGCGGTTTTGCCCAGAAAGCGACAAACAGAATATAAGCTATGAAGAGGAATATCAAGCACATACCTGTTTTAAGGGAAGATGTGGCATCGCTGAGCATACTAACCAGGAGAGGGCCAATGGCACCGCCAACAATTGCTGTGCAGAGCAGACCGGCGAAAGAGCCATGGTGCTTTGTTACTGAATTGAGGGCGAGAGAAAAGATTATCGGATACATGAGGCTCATTGCAAAACCCACTCCCGGAAGGGCTATCTTGGCAATATTGCCAGGGGCTGTAAGGCCTACGGCCAGGAGTGCAATGGCAAGAATGCAGCATACCTTGAGGAGTTTCTTGGAATCCACCAGTTTCAAAAGCAGAAGGCCGATGATGCATCCTATGAGCATAGAACCCCAGAACCAGCCCACTGCAGAGGCGCCCACCGTATGGGAATCAAATCCATGGTAGCGTTCCAGGAAGAGGCTTATGTTGTTGGCAAGGCCCTGTTCCGTGCTAACATAGAAGAAGATTCCGAGGGCAAAAAGCCAAACCTTTCTTTCTTTGAAAAGCTCCAGATAGGAAGATTTGCCACCGGATTTTTCATCTGATTTGAGTTCGATCTTAGGAAAGCGGCAAAGCAGGACAATTACGAGCATTGCAATGAGGATTGCTCCAAAGAGATAATACAGAGAAATCCATGGCATTCCTTCCGGAGCGTACTTCATAGGATTGGCCACGTAATAAGTAAAAACCAAAGGACTTACAAAGGAGGCTCCGCTGAAGACAACCTGGCTGCAATCGCTCACGAAAGCATAGTGTTCCTCACCTCCCACTGCACGCTGGAGCGGGTTCATCACGGTCTGCAGCATTGCCATTCCAAGACCTATGATAAAGCAGGAAATCAGAAGAACCGGATATGTATGCAAAAAAGCAAACAGTAGGCTACCTGCCAAAGGCATAAGGAAACCAAGGAAAAGGACTATTTTTTCCCCCCATTTCTCTATCATAAGACCGGCAGGAATACTCATTACTGCATAAGCCACAAAGAATGATGTCGGGATAAAGCCGGCAAGAGTTAACTTGCTGAGGTTAAAATCTTTGATTATATCCGGAATAAGTGGTCCAAGAATGTTTGTGATAAAGGATATCACAAACCAGAATACCATAATTATAGCCAATAGGACTATCCTTTTTGAACCCGTCGGCCGGTGGTTTATTGCCGTATTCTCCATACGCTATTGTTTTCTGTTAATACATGTCTTACTCTATTGCAAACTGCTTGTCTATTGCAGCCGCCTTGGCTTCCACATCTTCGCCAGGGTTGCAGCGCAAGTTGAAATAGAACTTGACCTTAGGCTCCGTGCCTGAAGGGCGGAGGGAGACAACTGTCCCATCCTCAGCGATATACTGGAGGACATTGCTCTTGGCAAGTTTGACCTCCGGAGCATAATATGTCTGGTTTAGGTAATCCCTGTATTCAACTATAGGACTGCCTGCAATGCGGGTTGGAGGATTGGTGCGGTACTGCTCAACAATGCCGTCAATCTTCTGCTTGCCCTCGATACCCGGGAAGGTATAGCTGCGGAGCCAGTCTTTCCGCCCGCCGAACTCCCTGTAAATGGACTGGAGTAGGCCCCAGAGGTTAGTGCCCATATCCTTGCACCAGGCAGCGCATTCGCATATTAATGAGCAGGTTATAGGGGAATCCTTGTCTCTGACAAACTCACCTACGGCAAAACCGAAACTCTCCTCTCCGCCACAGATGTAGATGCCCTTGCCCTCGTTATAATGTATTACCTCAGCGATGTTCTTGAAGCCGGTAAGGACGTTGTACCACTTTACCCCAAACTTGTCTGCGATGTCGCTCATTAGGTTGGAGGTAACGATTGTCTTTATTATATACGGGAACTTCTCAGGTTTATCCAAGCGTCCCAGTTCCTGCCAGCGGCGTAGCATATAATAAGTGAGAATGCAGTTCATCTGGTTGCCGTTAAGAAGTATGAGCTTGCCTTCATCATTGCGTACGGCCATTCCGCAGCGGTCTGCGTCTGGGTCAGACGCTATCACAACCTCGGCATTTACCCTGTCTGCAAGATCCAGAGCCATTTTCATGGCTGTTGGTTCCTCTGGATTAGGGGACTGGACTGTAGGGAATTCTCCGGAATTTACGCATTGCTCTTCTACTAGGTGGACATTCGTAAAGCCCATTTCCCGTAGTGCTCTTGGAACAATCTTCACACCACAGCCGTGAAGCGGGGTATAGACTATGCCCAGATCGTGATGGCGGGCAACGCTTTCAGGAGACACGTGGAGAGTCTTCAGGTCATTAAGGTAATCATTGTCAAGCTCTTCCCCTACCAGCTCTATCTTACCGCTATGCTCCAGTTCGGCACGATTAGCATTCCATTTCACCTGCGAGATATCCGTAATGGCGTTTACCTCTTCTATAATATTGACATCGTGAGGGGCAATTACCTGTGCGCCGTCCTCCCAGTATGCCTTGTATCCATTGTAAATCTTAGGGTTATGGGAAGCTGTGACCATCACGCCGCCCTGGCAGCCGAAGTGACGGATGGCGTAGCTGAGTTCAGGAGTAGGCCTGAGTTCCTTGGTGAGATATACGTAGAAGCCGTTGGCCTCGAATATCTCGGCAACAATCCTAGAGAACTTGTCCGAGTTATTGCGGCAGTCGTAGGAAACTGCAACCTTTATCTGAGGAAGGTCAGCAAAGCATTTCTTAAGATAGTTGGCAAAGCCCTGGGTGGCCATTCCAACGGTGTAGCGGTTCATGCGGTTGCATCCTGCTCCCATTATGCCGCGGAGACCACCTGTTCCAAATTCCAGATTCTTGTAAAATGCCTCCTGAAGTTCCTTCGGATCGCCTTCCAACAAGCGTTTTACTTCAGCCTTGGTTTCCTCGTCATAACCATCTCCGAGCCAACTTTTGGCCACTTGAATTATCCTCTCATCCATATGGTTTGTAATTAATATGCCTTTAAAAAATCATTTTCTGTATGCCATGGGCACACGATTATTCAAAGATAATAAAATTGCAGGAAACTTATATGGTTAAGAAATACTTTCATTTCCGCTTAGATACTATATCTCAATAGGAATATCTTCAGAAAATAGATTACATTTGCATAAATTCTGCAACTATGAGTGATCAGATCAAGCACGAGTGCGGCGTAGTTCTTTTGCGCCTTCTCAAACCCCTTTCTTACTATCAGGAAAAGTACGGAACCCCTCTATACGGGCTCAACAAGCTGTACCTTATGATGGAAAAGCAGCACAACCGAGGTCAGGAGGGTGCCGGCCTGGCATGTGTTAAGATCGATTCCAAGCCGGGCAGCGAGTATATTTTCCGCCAGAGGGCTCTTGGTAATACAGCTATATCCGAGTGCTTCGAGAACGTGAGCAAAGAGATAGAAGAAGCCCGCAAGGGGCCTGTGTACGACATTGATTTGCCATACATTGGAGAAGTGTACATCGGTCACTTGAGATATTCCACCACTGGAAGGAGCGGTATGAGCTACGTTCATCCTTTCCTCAGGAGGAACAACTGGAGGAACAGAAACCTGTGCCTCGCCGGCAACTTCAACATTACCAACGAGAAAGAACTGTTTGCCACGATGGTCCAGGGACAAGGCCAGCATCCAAGGAGTGATGCGGACACTTTCCTGATCCTGGAGCAGATGGGAGCTCTCCTGGACGAGCACCATTCGGCTCTGTACCGCAAGTACAAGAAGGAAGGCCTGAGCGGAGAGGAACTGAACGCAAAGATTGAAGACAACATAGATGTAGAGGGTATCATTTCCGAGGCCTCAAGCACCTGGGACGGTGGTTTCTGCATTGTGGGATCCACTGGAAGCGGAGAGAGTTTCGTGTTCCGCGACAGGTGGGGAATCCGCCCGTGTTTCTACTATATTGACGATGAAATCATAGTGGCCGCTTCTGAGAGGGCAGCCATCCAGACAGCCCTGGACGTTAAATACGACAATGTCCAGGTACTTCAGCCGGGCGAGGCGATTACTATCCACAAGGACGGGAAGTACAACATAAGCTGCCTCGTAAGGCCCGCAAATCCAAGACCTTGCTCTTTTGAAAGAATCTACTTTTCAAGAGGTAGCGACGCGGATATCTACAAGGAAAGGAAGATGCTCGGGAAACTCCTCATTCCTCAGATTCTGGAAAGCGGTTCAGGCAAGGACGGCAAACGGGATCTGGACAAGACTGTCTTCTCCTTCATCCCTAATACCGCAGAGGTGGCCTTTTTCGGCATGATGGAGGGTTTGAACGAGTATCTGGACGGGATAAAGCTCAAAAAGATATCCGCACTGGTAGGAACTAAAGGTTTTACCGCCGAGAAGATTCAGTCTGTGCTGGCCCACAAGATAAGGGTGGAAAAGCTGGCAATCAAGGACATAAAGATGAGAACCTTTATCGCAGAGGGAAGCACCAGGAATGACCTGGCCGCTCACGTGTATGACATTACCTATAATAGTATACGGCCTAATATGGATTCCATTGCGGTTATTGATGACAGTATTGTCCGCGGAACAACTCTCAAGCAGAGCATCATCAAGATACTGGCAAGGCTGGAGCCGGAGGAAATCGTGATAATCTCCTCTTCTCCTCAGATCAGGTATCCGGACTGCTACGGCATAGATATGAGCAGGATGGGAGAGTTTATCGCCTTCAACGCTGCCGTGTCCCTGCTCAAGGAAAGGGGAATGGAAAAGCTGCTCAGCGACGTGTACCGCAAGTGCAAGGAAGCTGAAAGCCATCCGCTGGAGGAGTTTACAAGCACTTCCGTGGATATTTTGAAAGCCGAGAAGAGAAAGCGCAAGGCCAAGGGAGATGCTATCGGCATGATTGAGAATTACGTAAAGGAAATCTACGCTCCGTTTACTGAGAAGGAAATATCGGAAAGAATAGCACAGATGGTGACTCCGGCAGGTCTGTCCTGCGGGGTGAAGGTCATCTTCCAGAGCATTGAGAATCTTCACAAGGCCTGTCCTCAGAACAACGGAGACTGGTATTTCAGCGGAGACTACCCTACTCCAGGCGGAACAAGGACTGCTATTCAGGCATACATCAACTGGTACGAAGGCAATCCATACAAGAGAGGTTACAGCAGATAGAATTGAGGTTATAGTGTACTAGGTGGAGATTTCTTAATAATTATAGCAGTTTTTGCTATTTTTATAATAATTGCTTACATTTGTTACACGAATTAATCAACATCAACTCTATGAACATTTTTGTTTCCAGTCTGAGCTTCAGAGCAAGAAGGGAGGACCTTGAAAAGCTTTTTGCCCCATTCGGGGAAGTGTCATCTGCACGAATCATAACTGATAAGGAAACCCACAGGTCAAAGGGTTATGGATTTGTAGAAATGAATGATGAGGACGGAAAGAAAGCTATTGAGGCATTGAACGGTTCCGAGCATATGGGAAGGACCATCAATGTAGCTGTCGCCACTTCAGAGAGAACTCCCCGTTCTTAAAGCTGTTTCTGCACAAAGAGATGATACAAAAAAGAAAACATCCGGTTTTGCCGGATGTTTCTTTTTGATGTCTAAGCACTTAGACTAGTTTGCAGCAGTCTCCTCAAGGAACTTGTGATACTTGTCGTAGTTGGCCTGATACTCAGGTTTCTCGTCGCGGAAACGGAAATAGATCTGCTTCAGGTACTCGGCGCAACCACGCTTGATTTCAGGATCCTCAGCGATTGAGAAAGCCCTCTCGAAAGGCTCTATAGCCTTCTTCAGGCAGTCGTTCATCTGGTTGTTGAGTTCCATGAACTTGTTGTCGTCAGGTTCTGCGGAAGCCTTGTCCTGGAGGTCAAGGGCCATCTGATAGTAGGTATCACCCTCATTGTAAGGAGCAAATACGTATGTAGGATTAAGCTCGGCAGCCTTGCGGTAGAGCTCGATGCACTTGTCGTACTGCTTCATGTTCTTGTAGAGGTTACCCTCAGCGTAAACAAGGGAAGCGTTGGTTGGCTCGTTCTCCTGTGCCTTCTTGAGGACTACGATAATCTTCTCAGGATCGTCGTTGGTCTCCAGATAGGTGTTAATCAGGGAAACCAGAATACCCTGGTTGGTCGGGAATCTCTCGAATCCCTTGCCAAGGATCTCCTTGCACTTGGTAGTGTCTCCCTGGGCCTTGTAGCTGTCTGCAAGCATTGCGATGATGTCTCCGTCTGCAATGTTCAGGTCAACGCATTTCTCGAAGAGAGAGATTGACCTTTTGCTGTCTTTTCCGAGGACGGAAGAAATACCGGCGTAGATAAGGGCATTGGTGTCCAAAGCCTCTACAGCTGGTCTGGAGTTGATGAGGTAACTCTGCTCAAACTCCTTGGAAGCATCGTTGTAGTCCAGCATATTGTAGGCAACCATAGCGGCATCCCAATGTCTCTTGGCAAGAGCAACAAAGAGAGGGTTCATATCCTTGTCGGCAGCACCTTTCTCAACTGCCTTGTCGTATGCGTCCAGGCATTTCTCCAGAGGATTCTCCTCTGTCAGAGGCTTGATAACCTTGTAGCCCATGAGAACTCCGTTCTCTGTATAGTAAACCTCCTTGTCGATGTAGGTTACAACATTATAGGTCTTGCCGTTGATTTCCTTCTGCTCCATGCCGAGACGTACCTGGCCCTTGAGAAGGAGGTTGGTCTGATCCATGGAATTCTTGAGGAAGAGGCCGTTGATAGGAGCGTCGTAGCAGTCTGCATAGGCGTTACCCAGCTTGATCCAGGTGGCTGCATCCTGCTTCTTGGCGATAGCATCCTTAGCCTTGGCAAGAGCCTTGAGAGCCTTTCCGCTATCACCGGATTGTGCAAAGACGGTCGGAACGATCATCAGTGCTACAGCTAATGTGATAAAAAATCTTTTCATTGTTGTATTTGTTAAGTTTATAATTTGTTTCTGTGTGTTATTCCTGTGGCTGGGTTGGCTCGTCATCCTCGTTCTCTGCAGCCTCCTGAGCCTTAAGGTCTTCGCTCTTTGGTACGGCGCAAACGGCTGCGATACTGTCCGTATCCTTTATGTTGATGAGCTTGACTCCCTGGGTGGCTCTTCCGGCTACCTTTATCAGGGATGCCGCTACCCTTATGACAATGCCGGAGCGGTTGATGATCATAAGGTCGTTCTCGTCAGTTACAGCCTTCAGTGCAATAAGCTTGCCAGTCTTCTCGGTGATGTTGATGGTCTTTACGCCCTTGCATCCGCGGCTGGTAACCCTGTAGTCGTCCAGCTGGCTGCGTTTGCCGAAGCCGTGCTCGCTGACTACCAGGATGGTCTTTTCGGTTGTACCCGGTTCTACACAAATCATACCGATGACCTCGTTGCCCTCTTCCAGCTCGATTCCGCGGACTCCAGTACCGGTACGTCCGATGGCGCGAACCTTTGATTCATCGAACCTTACGCACTTGCCTTCCTTGGCGGCGAGCATTATCTGGTTGTTGCCGTCCGTGAGGATTGCCTCGATGAGCTCGTCCCCTTCCCTGACGTTCACGGCAATCACGCCGTTGGTCCTAGGACGGGAGTAAGCCTCCAGGGTGGTCTTCTTGATGACACCCTTCTTGGTGGCCAGGACAACATAATGGGAGTTGATGTATTCCTCGTCCTTGAGGCGGTTTACGTTGATATAGGCGCAAACCTTCTCTCCCTGGGCTATGCTCAGAACGTTCTGGATGGCCCTTCCCTTGGTTGTCTTGGTGCCTTCCGGTATCTGGTATACCTTGAGCCAGAAGCACTTGCCGCTGTTGGTGAAGAACAGCATCGTGGAGTGCATGTTGGCCACATAGATATGCTCGATGAAGTCCTCGTCTCTTGTGGCGGAGCCGCGGCTTCCCTTTCCTCCGCGATTCTGGAGGCGGTATTCGGTAAGAGGAGTACGCTTGATGTATCCCAGGTGGGATATGGTGATCACCATATCGTCATCCGCGATGATGTCCTCGTAGTTGAACTCGCTCTCGTCCGGATGTATCTGGGTGCGGCGAACGTCGCCGAACTTCTTCTTCACTTCCTCGAGTTCCTCCTTGATGATGCCCATCTGGAGTTTTACATCGCCGAGGATGGTGTTGATCTTGTCAATCAGGGCGCGGAGCTCTGCAAGCTCGTCTTCCAGCTTCTTCTTCTCCAGTTTGGCCAGCTGGCGGAGACGGATTTCAACGATGGCGGCTGCCTGGATCTCAGTCAGGCCGTACCTTGCGCAGAGGGCTGCCTTGGCGGCTTCCACAGTCTCGCTCTCGCGGATTATCTTGATCACCTCATCCACGTGGTCGAGTGCAATGCACAGGCCTTCAAGGATGTGTACACGGTCCTGAGCTTTCTTCAAATCAAACTTCAGGCGGCGGACAACCACATCGTGACGGTGGCGAACATAATACTTGATCAGTTGCTTAAGGTTGAGCTGACGCGGACGGCCATCCACCAGAGCCACATTGTTTACGGCAAAGCTGCTCTGGAGCTCTGTATGCTTGTAGAGGTTGTTGACCACAACCTGGCTCACGGCGCCGACCTTGAGTTTGACAACCAGACGCATTCCTGATTTGCGGTCAGATTCGTCGTTCACATAGACGATGTCCTCTAACTTCTTGTTGTCCACGAGCATTGAGATCTGCTTGATGAGCTCGTTCTTGTTGACCATATAAGGGATTTCCTTAATGACGATGGTCTCCCTTCCGCTCTTTTCGTTAACCTCGATGTCTGTGGTTCCTCGGAGAATTATCCTGCCCTTTCCTGTCTCGTACGCGTCCTTGATGCCCTGAAGGCCCATAATGGTGCCTCCCGTAGGGAAATCAGGGCCCTTGATGTACTGCATCAGGCCTTCAGTGTCTATGTCAGGATTGTCTATGTATGCTATTATGCCGTCGCAGACCTCGGTGAGATTGTGAGGCGGCATCATTGTGGCCATACCCACGGCGATACCGTTTGTTCCGTTTATCAGAAGAAGCGGAAGCTTTGCAGGGAGCACTGTCGGCTCCATATATTCGCCGTCAAAGTTCGGCACGAAATCCACGGTATCCTTCTCAAGGTCCTTGAGGACTTCCTCGCCGGCCGGCATAAGCTTGACCTCGGTATATCGCTGAGCTGCAGGAGGGTCTCCTCCTATAGAGCCGAAGTTTCCCTGTCCGAAGACCAGCGGGTAGCGCATGCTCCAGGTCTGGGCAAGGCGTACCATAGCGTCATATACGCTGCTGTCTCCGTGCGGGTGGAACTTACCAAGAACGTCTCCGACCACGCGGGCAGATTTCTTTGTCTGGCCGCCGGAGGTGATGTTCAGCTCCTTTCCCATATCGTAAAGAATCCTGCGGTGAACAGGCTTCAGTCCGTCTCTTACATCAGGAAGAGCACGGGAAACAATCACGCTCATAGAGTAATCGATGTAGGCTGTCTTCATCTGATCCTCTATGTTTATCCTCTGGATAATCCCGTGGTTGAAACCGCCCTCCTCCTCTGGCACCGGTGTGCCGTTCAAATCCTTGTTCTCGTCCATTTTTCCTCCTAAATTTTAACTTTCAAATTTACATATTCCGGCTCTTTTTTCCAAACATTTTTACCTATTAATTACGCGCGTGAGGAGTACGTATTCCCAAGACGTTTTATCTTAAAGAAAAATACACGTATAGACGCATACAAGGCATATTATTCGTATATTGTACCCCAAATGGATAAACTTCAGAATAAAGATCGTTCATAGACAGACAAACATATAGGACATGTATATAGATTTCCCTGAAATACTCAACGCGATTATCGCCTACTCCAAGGAAGAGGCAATAAGACTCGGAAGCTACGTTCTAACTACGGACCATCTTGTCCTCGGAATGATAAGGCACTCGGACAATGCCGCCGTAACAAGGTTGCTAGAGCTGGGCATTGACGTTTCCGACATGAAGAAGGTCATTGAAGAGACCATCGGCAAGGGAGAGCCAATTCCAGAGAGCAAGGCCAACGAGATCGCCCTGTCTTCTGCCGCAAGCACGGCCCTGAAACTAATGTACCTGGAGGCCAGAAGCCTTAAGTCTGCCGTTCCGGGAAGCCTGCATCTGCTGCTGGCTATCATGAGGGGCACGGGGACCGCTGCCATTGACTATCTTCATATGCAGGGCATCCACTATGCCACGGTCAAGAATATTGAGCCGCAGGAAGGCCCTCAGGAGGGACTGGGCGGAAGGCCTGGCTCTGCGGATGATCTTTTGGGAGGCATTTCATCCTCCGGTCCGGCGCCAAGCGGAGATTCCGAAGACAGGCCTGAAGGTCAGAGCGCAGACAGTTTTTCAGACAAGGTTCAAGGCGAAGCTGGCATACGCCAGGCTGCGTCCGGCGCACCTTCAAGCAAGACTCCGGTACTGGACAACTTCGGATTTGACCTTACAAGGGCTGCCGCTATGGAGGAACTTGACCCGGTAGTTGCCCGTGACAAGGAAATCGACCGCGTTGCCCAGATCCTCGGACGCCGCAAGAAGAACAACCCTATCCTTATCGGTGAGCCTGGTGTTGGAAAGAGCGCCATCGCCGAGGGACTGGCCAACAAGATTGCCCACAAGGAGGTACCTTATTCGTTGAGTGACAAGAGGATAATCTCCCTGGACATCGGCAGCATCGTGGCCGGCACCAAGTACAGGGGCCAGTTTGAGGAAAGGATGAAGGCCATCCTGAACGAACTGAAAAAGAATGACGATGTTATACTATTCATCGATGAGCTCCATACGCTGGTGGGTGCCGGAGGCGCTTCCGGAAGCCTGGATGCCGCAAACATGCTCAAACCGGCACTCGCACGCGGAGAAATCCAGTGCATCGGCGCCACTACCCTGGACGAGTTCAGAGAGGTAATTGAGAAGGACGGCGCCCTGGAAAGGCGTTTCCAGAAAGTTATGGTGGAGCCTACTGATTTCGACGACACTCTTCTGATACTTCAGAACATCAAGCCCCGCTACGAGGCCCATCATAACGTCACCTATACGGATGATGCCTTAAAGAGCTGCATATCACTGAGTCAGAGATACATATCAGACCGCTGCCTGCCTGACAAGGCTGTGGATATAATGGACGAGGCCGGCAGCCGCGCCCACATCAAGAACCTCAAGGTGCCAAAGAGCCTGTCTGAGCTGGAGAGTGCCGTGACCATTCTCCAGAACGAAAAGAGCAAGGCCATCAGGGAGAAGAATTTCAAGCAGGCTTCTATGCTCCGCGATATGCTCAAGACAAAGGAGGAAGAGCTTGAGAACGCCCGCAAGAAATGGAGGGCCAAGATGGAGAACAATCCTGTTGTCGTGGACAAGGAGGATATCGAGGCTGTTCTTAGCCAGACTACCAAGATCCCTATCCAGAAGCTGGCCCAGAGCGAGAGCAACCGCTTGCTGAATATGAGCAAGACCCTCAAGGAGAGCGTAATCGGGCAAGATGAGGCCATAGAAAAGGTTACCCGTGCAATCCTCCGTAACCGTGCAGGCCTTAAGGATCCGGGGAAGCCTATCGGCACATTCCTGTTCCTTGGCCCTACAGGCGTTGGTAAGACCCAGCTCGCCAAGGTTCTGGCACGTAACCTGTTCGACACTGAAGAGTCTCTTATACGCATAGACATGAGCGAGTTTATGGAGAAGTTCTCAGTAAGCCGCCTCATAGGTGCGCCTCCAGGCTATATCGGCTACAACGAGGGTGGTGAACTTTCCGAGAAAGTACGCCGCAAGCCATACAGTGTGGTCCTTCTGGATGAGATAGAAAAGGCCCATCCGGATATCTTCAACCTGCTTCTCCAGGTTCTGGACGAGGGAAGGCTGACGGACAGCAACGGCCGCAATATCGATTTCCGCAACACAATCCTCATACTTACTTCCAATATCGGAACCAAGGAGCTCAAGGATTTCGGTCAGGGAGTCGGCTATGCCACTGTTACAAAGAGGGATATCGTAAGCAAGAACAAGAGCATCATAGACAAGGCTCTGAAGAACCACTTCTCGCCGGAGTTCCTGAACCGTCTGGACGAGCAGATCCTGTTCAACCCGCTCACCCGTGAGGATATCGAGAAAATTATTGACATAGAGCTCAAGGGCCTGTACTCAAGAGTGGAACAGATTGGCTACAAGCTTAAGATCACCGCAGCCGCCAAGAAGTTCATCGCCGAGGAAGGTTATGACCCTCAATACGGTGCCCGTCCGCTCAAGCGTGCCATCCAGAAACTTGTTGAGGATCCTGTATCTGAGGCCATAATATCCGGCAAGTTCCAGGTGGGAGAAACAATCGAGTTAAGCTACGCGGACTCGCAGATCACAGTCAAATCCAAAACCCCTCCGCCAGCCACCTCTGCCTAATGGCACATGAACAAAAAAGCCCAGACAGAAAGTCTGAGCTTTGATGTGACCCGCTCGGGGCTCGAACCCGAGACCCCAACATTAAAAGTGTTGTGCTCTACCAACTGAGCTAGCGGATCTCCGTATTGGGTTGCAAAAGTATAGATTATAATTATTTTATGCAAATTTTATCCTTCAGAGACGAAGTAATCGGCTTTCTCAGAAGCCATGGGATAGAATTTGAAGATGATGGCAATATTTTGCGTTTCCCTTCCAAACATCTTGATCTGATGCTCGTTCCTCTCCCATCGTACATTATTGAGGGATGTAGGGAACAGCAAAGCACCGTGTTTCTGTATGAAGACCGGTGGAGATGCTCCCGGAGCGTAACATCGCAGAGACTGATGGCACGGCTGGGAAAGTTCAGAAGAATCCACGCCCGGCTCTGCAGAGTGGTTTCAGAAATCAACTGCAAGGATTTTGGCCTCAGCCCAACCGCTTTCAAAGATAAAATCAAGAAGTTCCTGGATTCGTTCCATACTTACGGATATCTTAACAGGCAGACTGGCTATCTACTTCTTTATAAAGACGATATCGTTGCCGCCGCTCAGTTCCAGCAGACCTACCAGCCACATACTGATAAAACTGTCTGTTCCTTGCAACCTGAGGGGGAACCCAGCAGAAAATATGAGTGGACACGGTATGCAAGCCTGCCTGATGTCCGAATTGCCGGCGGAATGGGCAAAATCCTGGAACAATTTGTCCGTGACGTCCGTTTTAAGCACGATGATGAGGGCTTTGAGATTATGAGTTACTCGGATAATGAGTGGGGAGAAGGAGATGTATACCATAAACTCGGATTCGAACTAGCAGGCAGCACCCCTCCTGTGGTATATCACATTGATCCACAGACATTCAGGCGAATCAATCCCCGCCAATGGTCCTTACTTCAACGGGAAACGCAACAAGGAGACATCGCTCTAATGCCCCTTGATCAATACCCCCTCATCCGCAATCAAGGCAGCTTAAAATGGAAGAAGTTATACTAGTTCTTTTTCCAGATTGAGAGTAAATTCTTTATCTCCTGTGCTTCTTTCTTGGGGAGGAACTTGTAGAGAGCAAGCACTACAAGGCCACCTATCATAGACGCGACGGCTACTGCTGCAAGGTTTGTCCAAGTCTGGTCGTACCAACCGCAATTCTTGCAAAGCCATACAAAGAGGGCAGCCAGAATGCCGATTCCAAGCGCTATTATCACAGCCACAATGAACATAGGAAGAAGATCCTTAATCTGGCTTATCGGGAAATAGCCGATGGTCTTGCCTGAGAAATAAGCGTTTATGAAAAGTGTAAGGATGGATGCCGCAACCATGCCCCAAAGAAGGAGATCAAGGCTCCTGAAGACAATACCTATGACAATGGAAATAGCCATAAGCACCTTCTTGAGGATATCCAGAGCCAGATACAGGCGCATCTTGCCTTTTACCTGAAGTATGTTCTGGTAAAGATAATGAGCCGGATAGAATGCCCCGGCAAGACATATTATAGACAGTATATGGGCGGCAGGAGTCCACTGCTCACCTACCAAACCTACTATAAACGGATACGATACAGCTGAGAGCCAGAAAGATACAAGAACGGAAACGGCCATAACCACTTTAAGGATTGTCCGGAAAGCGTTACGGAGGCGGTCGTCGTCATCCTGGACCTTGCTCAAAACAGGGAAACTGACACGGTTAACCACCTGGGAAAGGTTGTTGGAAGTAACGTTGCTATATTTCTCTGCGCTGGTGTACTGGCCAAGAACTGCCGTGCCGAAGCCTTTTCCTATTACCGGAAAGTAAATGTTCTTGAAAATGGTATCCAGAAGGCCTGTTACAAGAACCTTGGAGCCGTACGAAAACAGCTCTCTGAAACTCTTGCCTGAAAAGACCAGGCTAGGTCTCCAGTGTCCTATTATCCAAAGCATTATTGTGTTGACAATCTGCTTGGAGAGCTGTTGGCCAACCAAGCTCCACACTCCATAACCCCTGAAAGCCATCCCTATGCCCACTATGCCGCTTATGATGGCAGAAGTCAGCGAGCATTTGGTAAGAGCCTTGAAATCCACGGCTTTAACCAGAAGAACTCTCTGGATAATGGAGATCGCATTGACAATCAGCACAAATGACAGCACCCTCAGCAGCTTGGTGAGTTCAGGCTCCCCGAAGTATGAAGCCACATAAGGAGCCACCAGCTGAAGGATAGCAAAGCAGACCAGGCTCATCACCAGGTTGGTGACAAATGTGGTGGAGAGATCCTTCCTGGTTGGCTCGGGTTTCTTTATAATTGCTGAGGAGAATCCATTGTCTATGAAGGAAATGGAGATCGCGATAAAAATGGCCAGATCCCCAATAAGACCGAATTCCCTAGGGGACAGGAACCATCTTTGAAGGACAAGCGCCACAACAAAAGCCACAGCCAGGGAAGAGAGGTTTTCTATGAAACCCCACCTTGCCCCGCTGATTGCCTTCTGTTTGAGGTTGTCCGCCATTTTATTTCATTGAGTCCGCAGCTTTGCAGAAAATGTCCAGACCCTTGGTGGTAAGAGGATGGTCTATAAGGCCTATGATGGCCTTGAATGGACATGTAGCGACATCGGCTCCAGCTTCTATACACCTGAGAATATGGTTGGTATGCCTGATAGACGCAGCCAGTACCTGAGTCTCGAAGCCATAGTATGAATACATATCCACTATCTGCTCAATCAGCTGTATACCATCCTCACCGATGTCGTCCAGACGGCCGATGAACGGACTGCAGAAAGTAGCGCCGGCCTTGGCTGCAAGCAAAGCCTGTCCAACAGAGAATACCAGAGTGCAGTTGGTGCGGTAGCCCTTGTCTGCAAAATGCTTTACTGCCCTGATTCCGTCTTCCGTGCAAGGAAGCTTTATTGTAATCTTATCCGGATCTATCTGGTATAATTCTTCTCCCTCAGCAATCATTCCCTCATAATCCGTGGAGAAAACCTCAGCGCTCACAGGACCGTCCACGATATCGCAAATTGCCTTGTAGTGCTTGAAAATCATTTCTTTGCCCTTTACTCCTTCCTTTGCCATTAGGGAAGGGTTGGTGGTAACGCCGTCCAGGATGCCCAAAGACTGAGCCTGACGGATCTGGTCCAGGTTTGCCGTGTCAATAAAGAATTTCATACCGTTATCTGTTTAACTATCCGTTTAAGATTTACTTATCCTCTTATTTCCTGTTGGAATACATATCCTTGTAATAACGCTTGTAAGCTCCCTTTGTTATGTTTTCCACCCACTCCTTGTTTTCAAGATACCATTTGACAGTCTTCTCTATGCCTACAGGGAAGCTTGTCTCCGGCTTCCAGCCGAGTTTCTTGCGGAGCTTTGAGGAATCAATGGCATATCGGAGATCGTGTCCGGCACGGTCTGCAACATAAGTAATGAGCTTCTCGCTTGTGCCCTTAGGGCGGCCGAGCTCGCGGTCCACAATCTTGATAATGAGCTTGACGATATCTATGTTCTTCCACTCGTTGAATCCGCCTATGTTATATGTCTCCCCAATTGTTCCCTTATGGAAAACAAGGTCTATTGCCCTTGCGTGGTCTTCCACGTAGAGCCAGTCTCTGACATTTATTCCCTTTCCGTATACTGGCAGAGGTTTATTGTGCTCTATGTTGTTTATCATCAGAGGAATAAGCTTTTCAGGGAATTGATATGGGCCATAGTTGTTGCTGCAGTTTGTCAGGACTACAGGCAGGCCGAAAGTATCGTGATAAGCCCTTACAAAGTGGTCTGAGGATGCCTTTGAAGCGGAATACGGGGAATGAGGCTCGTAACGGTCGCTCTCCTTGAAGAGCCTTTTGTCAAACTTCAGGGATCCGTAAACCTCGTCAGTTGATATGTGATAGAAACGGTGTTTCTTCTCCATCTGCCTGGCATTGCCCAGGTTGCAGCCCCAATATTCCTTTGCTGCCTGAAGCAAGGTGAGAGTTCCAATGACATTGGTCTTGGCAAAAGCAAAAGGATCCTTGATACTGCGGTCCACATGGCTTTCTGCAGCAAAATGGATAATACCGTCTACCTCATACTCTTTCAGGGTCTGCATTACCTTATTGAAATCACAGATATCCCCTTTCACAAAGACATAGTTCTTGCGGTTCTCTATGTCCTTGAGGTTGGAGAGGTTGCCGGCATATGTCAGCTTGTCGTAATTGATTATCTTAGTCCTCGGATACTTCTTGACGAACATCCTCACCACGTGCGAGCCAATGAACCCGGCCCCTCCGGTTATCAGTATTGCTTTCATATCAAATCATTTATTCAATGCTTTCAGGCAGATTTTCAGCGATTCTCTCCAGTGAGGAATCTCGATCTGGAACCGCTGCTTAATCTTGCTCTTGTCCAAAACGGAAAAGCTCGGGCGCTTTACCTTACTCGGGAATTCATCTGAGTGGCAAGGCAATACCTTGCAGTCAGAATTACTTAACTCAGCGATGGCAGTGGCAAAATCATACCAGGAGCAAACACCCTCATCGGTGAAGTTGTAGATACCGTTATCAACTTTTCGGAAATATCCGCAAGCCATTTCAAGCGCGATTCTGTAAACCACGGCAGCCAGGTCTCCGGCATATGTAGGAGTACCCACCTGGTCAAATACCACGTTCGCCTTGTCCTTTGCCGAAAGCAGGCTCAGCATTGTCTTAACGAAATTCTTTCCGTATTCTGAATAAAGCCAGGCTGTTCTGATGATGGCATAACGGGCCCTGTCAACCTGTTTCTGCGAAACATCATTTCCTTCAAACTCAGCGATAATGCTCTTTTCTCCTTCCAGTTTGCTCTCACCGTAAACTCCGGACGGGGAAGGCTTGACCTCTTCTGTTCTAGGAAGAGTTGAACGCTCCTTTCCAAAGACATAGTCTGTGGAGATATGAATCAGTGCGGCATTACCGATCCTGCAGGCCTTGGCCAAGTTGCCCGGGGCTTCGGCGTTGATCTTAAACGCCATATCCCTGTCATCCTCAGCCTTGTCCACGTTAGTGTAAGCGGCACAGTTTATCACAATGTCTATATGATTTGCCTTCATATAATTACGGACAGCCTTATAGTCCGTAATGTCCAGGGTGTCCACATCGGTGAAGAAGAAATTTGCATCCCCGCTGTTTGCCATAAGGGCAAGGGACGTACCCAACTGACCGTTGGCTCCCGTTATCAGAATGTTTTTCAAACTATCCCGTCCTTTCATAATAAAGAATATTAAAAACCTCCGGGATAACCGGCTTTAATGTATTGTTTTAGGGTTGGATGAAGTTTATCCTTAGGGCTCAGGACCATATCCTCCGGAGCAATCTTCCAGTCTATTGCCAATGTCGGATCGTTGTAGATTATACCTCCCTCAGATTCCTTGTTATAGTATCCACTGCATTTGTACTGGAAAATCACTTCAGGGCTCAAGACGGAAAAACCGTGCGCAAATCCCTCAGGAATAAAAAACTGGAGCTGGTTTTCCGCACTCAGTTCCACAGATACGTACTTGCCGAAAGTTTGGGATCCCTTTCTCAGATCCACAGCCACATCCAGAACCTTTCCCTGAATAACCCGGATAAGTTTAGCCTGTGCATAAGGAGCCTTCTGGAAATGAAGGCCGCGAACCACTCCATATCTGCTATAGCTCTGGTTATCCTGCACAAAAACAGGAATCTGAGGTGCCAGTTTCTTGAGTGTCTTGCGGTTATAGCTCTCATAGAAATAGCCCCGGTCATCTCCGAATACCTGTGGCTTAAGAATCAGTAATCCTTCTATGTCTGTCTTTATGATTTCCATTCGACTATTCTCCCAATGTCTTGTTTATTACAGGTCCACCTGTATTTTGCCGGCAGCAAGATCCAGCAGGTACTGCCCGTACGGGTTCTTGGCCATAGGAGCGGCAATCTTTTCAAGTTCAGAAGCAGTGATCCATCCTTTAATGAAGGCTATGCCCTCAAGACAGGCAATCTTGATGCCCTGACGCTCTTCCAGAACATGCACGAAGTTAGTTGCCTGGTACAGAGAATCGTGCGTGCCGGTATCCAGCCAGGCGAAACCATATCCGAACTTCTCTGCCTTAAGCTGGCCACGGCGGAGGTATTCCTGGTTAACGGAAGTAATCTCAAGCTCCCCTCTCCAGGATGGCTTCACGTTCTTTGCAATCTCCACCACGCTGTTCGGATAGAAATAAAGGCCAACGACGGCATAGTTGCTCTTAGGCTCCTTTGGCTTCTCCTCTATGCTCAGCACATTTCCTGCCGCATCAAACTCGGCGACTCCGTATCGCTGAGGATCATTTACCCAATATACGAATACTGTGGCCTTGTTGTCTCCCACATTTCTGACAGCGTTTCCAAGGAGAGTGTAGAAATTGTTGCCGTAGAAGATATTGTCTCCCAGAACAAGGCAAACAGAGTCATCTCCAATGAACTTCTCTCCAATGATAAACGCCTGGGCCAGTCCGTCCGGGGATGGCTGAACCTCATAGCTGAAACGAACTCCAAAACTGCTTCCATCGCCGAGCAGCCTCTTGAAAGAAGGCATGTCTTCCGGTGTGGATATTATAAGTATCTCCCTGATTCCGGCATGCATGAGCACGGAAATCGGGTAATAGATCATAGGTTTGTCGTAAATTGGAAGCAGCTGCTTGCTAACACCCTTGGTTATAGGATAAAGTCTTGTTCCTGAACCTCCTGCTAGTACAATTCCTTTCATTATGCTGTCAATTGGTTACTGTTTCTGTTACTGTGCAACATCAATCGGTTCGGCTGGTCCGAGGGTATCCACCACTGTCTCGATCTCTCCGTCATCCTCCAGGACACTTCCCAGGCCGCCGAAAAGGGAGCCGATACTGCCGATTATCTCTTTGACAGGATCGGATGCGAATATGTCGCTGAATATATTCTCAAGCTTTACAGAATCGCCCTGGAGCACGTCCTTGAAGCCGTCCATAAAGGCAGGCAGAAGCTTGCTCTGGTCCGCCAGTTCCTTTAGCAGGGCCTTTATCTCAGCAGAGGACTGGTCAATAGCATTCTCCACAAGGAGAGCATGATAACGGCCCGCAGCATTTGCAACTTTCTGCTTTTCCTCAGCCGTGAAAGTGCTCTCTTTCTTGTTGTATTCTTCCATAAGGGCCTCATACTCCTTGGCGGATTGCTCCCAGTCTGCCTGTGTATAGTCCTTGCAGTTTACCTGGGCCTTGATTACAAAATCATCTATCTTCTGGGGAAGATTTTCTTTTACAGGACCTACGCAGGAAATCATAGCCAAAGACAAAACTGCAAGCAGGGATAATTGTATTGCTCTCATTTTTTTTATAAATTTGTTTCAGACTTGCGTAGCGGAACGTTCCGCACACGCTAAGACACGCATTATACTAATCGTACAAATTTAGTAAAAACATATAGAAGATTCTCCTATCCAAACCATATAGTTATCAACAGAAATATTTACAAAAACAAATAATTCATTTATGAAAACTCTCAGGGCATTATCTACAGCAATTATTGTTCTCGCTGCAGTATTTTCCACTTCTTCATGCGGAACTCTCAACACCGAGGCCCTTCTGGCAGGCGGAATGCAGGCCATTCAGGCTGCAACTCTGTCTGATGCTGAAATCAAGGCATATGTTGGCCAGTACATTGCAAGCGAAGACAAACAGAACACCGTTCTCGGCGAAAACGACCCTTACACCAAGCGTCTTAGGAAACTCACTGCCGGCATTACCGAAGTTGACGGCACTCCTCTGAACTTCAAGGTCTACAAGACAAACCAGGTTAACGCTTTCGCCTGTGCAGACGGCAGCGTAAGGGTTTACAGTGGCCTTATGGACCTTATGACGGACGATGAAGTCCTCGGCGTCCTAGGGCACGAGATCGGCCACGTAGGTCTCAAGCACACAAAGAAACAGTTCCAGCAGGCTATGCTTGTGGTTGCAGCACGTTACGGCCTCATGGCAGCCGGCGGAACAGTTGCATCCCTGTCAGCCTCCCAGCTCGGCGACCTTGGCCAGCAGCTTGCAAGCAGCTCATTCTCACGCAAGCAGGAGAGCGAGGCAGACGACTACGGCTATGACTTCCTTGTTAAGAACGGCAAGAATCCTTACTATATGGCAATGGCATTTGAGAAACTCGAGAGTCTGAATGCCAACGCCAACACTTCCAGCGCCGTAAACAACCTCTTCTCCTCTCACCCGGACACCGCCAAGAGAATCTCCAAGATGGTTTCCCGTGCAGAGAAGGACGGCTACAAGAGGCCTGCCACGAAGAAATAGCGAATCTTTGATTCAGGTCAGCGATATCATTACAACTCCTCCGGAGCGGATGAGCAATCTGCTTCAGGAGAAGGCATATAATGCCCTGGCCACTCTGGGAACTGCTTTTGAACGCATTGACAATTCCCCAGCGGCAAGTATGGAGGATTGTATCGCCATTGGAGAAAAACTGGGATGCGAGGTCGTAAAGAATATCTTCCTTTGCAACCGCCAGCAGACTGCTTTCTATCTGTTCATAACACGCGGGAACAAGCCATTCAGCACCAAGGACTTCGGGAAGGCCCTACAGATATCCAGGGTATCATTTGCGCCATCGGAGAAGCTTATGGAAATGATGGGCGCGGAACATGGGGCCGCTACGGTTTTCTGCCTGCTTTTGGATCCCGGGCATAAGGTACGGTACATCATAGACAAGGATGTTCTGGACAATCTGGACTGTATCGGCTGCCCGGACGGCACTCTTACCAGTTATATGAAAGTCCCCACAGAACTGCTACTTAAGATTCCCGAGATTACCGGGCATACTCCTACGGTAATTGAAGTATAATGAAAAAGAAAAAGCCTCTCAGAAAACTCTGAAAGGCTTTTTTAGTGGGAGCTATAGGAGTCGAACCTATGACCCTCTGCTTGTAAGGCAGATGCTCTAAACCAACTGAGCTAAGCTCCCGAATCGTGGCCACTACGGCCGAATTGGGACTGCAAAGGTAGTGTAATTTTTCAAACTTGCAAGTATTTCTTCAAAAAAACTTCAGCACCTCTGCCACAACATAGGAACTGCCGCCTATGAACACGAAATCCTGAGGGCGGACATTATCCTTAACCCACTGAAGGCCAGCACTTATGCTTCCAGCTTGGGGTGCGGTTTCACCATTGAAACCGAATGCCTGCATCTTTTCCCGAAGTTCTGCCGCCGGCAGGGCTCTCGGAGTGGAGGCATTTACATATAGATAAAATGCGTCTTTAGGCAGATATTCAACCTCGGATGCCAGGTCCTTGTCCTTCATCACGCCGAAGATCATTATGAGCCGAGGCTTTTCCGGCAGGGAAACATACTCCTCAAGTCTCTGGGCAAATGTCCGGTCAACCTGTGGCATCAGCAGTTTCATTCCGTGGGCATTATGGCCTATGTCGCAGATGACGAGAGGATTGTCGCTGAGTCTTTCCCATCTGCCTCTGAGGCCTGTAATTCTGGCGGCGTTCTCTATGGCTTCCACCATTTCCGTTATTGTTCTTTCAGATAGGTCTGACTGGCTGTCTTCCAACATCTTCCGGAGAACAACCGCCAGGGCGCAGCAAACTGTCTTGATGTTTTTCTTCTGGCAGTCTCCCTTAAGATCCATATTATCCAAATCCACACTGCCCAGAAGACAGGTTGCAAGGCTGACAACAGACCTCAGTGCCTCCTCTCTATTGTCTATATCGCGATGCGAAAAACTGCGGAAAACTCCGTCAGGAGACAGGTTGTAAGGATTAAGTTTTTCTGCAAAGTAAATATCTGTAGCACAACTGGATGCCTTGTCAATGAAAACTCTCTCAACTTCCCCTGTCTCACCGATTATGACCGGAACGCCGGGCTTGATGATGCCGGCCTTTTCCGAAGCGATCTCCTCAAGGGTGCCTCCCAGATACTGCATATGGTCAAAACCGATGTTGGTTATGACGCTTGCCATTGGGGTTATAATGTTGGTGCTGTCCAGACGGCCGCCAAGCCCGCATTCAATCACAGCCACGTCCACCTTGCAGAAGGAGAACCAGCAGAATGCCATTGCAGTAGTGATCTCGAAGAATGATGCGTTAAGGTCCTCAAAGAGAGGTTTATTGCGGATAAGGAAGTCATACACCCATTCCTTTTCCACCACCTGGCCGTTGACCTTGATCCTTTCCCGGAAATCTACAAGATGCGGGGAAGTGTATAGGCCTACGCTTAGTTTACAGTCAGGGTTCTTTGGCAGTTGCATCAGGGCTGAGGCAATCATATGGCTTACGGAGCCTTTGCCGTTGGTTCCGGCAACGTGCACAGTGCGGAAATCTCTGGACGGAAAGCCCAGAGCCTTGTCCAGTTCCCTCATATTCTCCAGGCCGGGCTTGTAGGCCCTGTCCCCTACCACCTGGAAAGACGGAAACCTCTCGTAGATCTCCTCCAGCACTTTATTGTATTCGCTGTCTGTCATACTGCCACGTAAACTATACACATACAAATTTAAGTATTTCTCGCCGATTATTTTTCAACACGGCATGGTTGATAAATTCTCCCTGCCAGCAATGCGGGATATGCAAAACCTATGGTTTTTATGCGTAAATTCGCAAGGATATTATGTTCTGCGATATGATTCTGTTCTTCAAATCAAAGGTGGGCAGCGTTGTTGCCGTAAAATGCTCTGATAGACTCTCTGACAATGATATAAATGCTCTGAAATGGTTGCTCGGCGATGCCAGGCTGCTTCCTGGCGAGGCTGTGGAAGGGAAGTTCACCGGTCCGAGAAGGGAGATGATAACCCCTTGGAGCACAACTGCCGTGGAGATTACCCAGAATATGAACATCCCGGGAATCGTGAGGATGGAGGAATACTTCCCTACTGTCTTTGACAAGGGTGCTGCGGTTTATGACAAGATGCTGCAAAGGCTGTACGAGGGACTTGACCAGGAGATTTTCACTGTTAACAAGAAGCCGGACAAGGTGGTCTACATCAAGGATCTGGCACGATACAACAAGAAGGAGGGACTTGCTCTGAGTAAGGAAGAGATCGGGTACCTCGAGGGATTGGCAAAGAAGATAGGCCGTCCGCTTACAGACAGCGAGGTGTTCGGATTCAGCCAGGTAAACAGCGAGCACTGCCGCCACAAGATATTCAACGGAACGTTCATCATAGACGGAAAGGAGATGGAATCATCTCTGTTCCAGATGATAAAGAAAACCACAAAACTCAACCCGAACCTGGTGGTAAGCGCATACAAGGACAATTGCGCATTCCTCCAGGGCCCTAAGGTAAAGATGTTCTATCCGGAAAAGGGAGACAAGCCGTCTTTTTTCAAGACCAAGGAAAGGGAAACCGTCATCAGCCTCAAGGCGGAGACGCATAACTTCCCTACAACCGTTGAGCCATTTAACGGTGCCGCAACCGGAACGGGCGGAGAAATCAGAGACCGTATGGCCGGAGGCAAGGGCAGCTTCCCTATTGCCGGTACTGCTGTCTATATGACCAGTTATCCGAGATTCAACGCAAAGGATGCATACCCGATTCTCAGGCCGTGGCAGAAGGACAAGCCACGCAAGTGGCTGTACCAGAGCCCGGAGGAGATCCTCACAAAGGCATCTAACGGAGCCAGCGACTTTGGAAACAAATTTGGGCAGACGATAATCTGCGGATCTCTCCTGACGTTTGAGCATGCCGCTAATCAGAAGGGCGTGGAGAAAGACAACCCGAAGTTTGGCTATGACAAGGTGATAATGCTGGCAGGCGGCGTGGGATTCGCCAAGAAAGCGGATGCAGCCAAGGAAGTTCCGTCTGCAGGAGACCGTCTGGTACTCCTCGGAGGAGACAACTACCGAATCGGAATGGGCGGCGGAGCAGTCAGCAGCGTGAACACGGGCCAGTATGGCAACACCATAGAACTAAACGCCATACAGAGAGCCAACGCAGAGATGCAGAAGAGGGATTACAATGCCATCAGGGCCCTCAGCGAGATGGACAAAAACCCGATAATCTCCGTCCACGACCACGGAGCAGGCGGCCATCTGAATTGCCTGAGCGAACTCGTGGAGGAAACCGGAGGCAAGGTGGACATAAGCAAACTCCCTGTAGGCGACCCTACCTTGAGCCTTAAGGAAATCATCGGCAACGAGAGCCAGGAAAGGATGGGACTGGCACTTAAGGAGAAAGATGTGGCCCTGCTCAAAGACATCGCCGAGAGGGAAAGGGCTCCATTCTATGAAATCGGAGAGGTTACTGATGACCACAGATTCCTTCTCCGCGATGAGAAAAAGGGAGAGAGCGCCATCGACCTTCAGATGAAGGATATGTTTGGCAGCGCCCCGAAGACATTTATGGAGGGGCAGACCTCCGAGTACCGCTTCAACCCGCTGAAATACAGTGCAGGTAAGTTCACCGATTACCTTGAGATGGTACTCAGGCTGGAAAGCGTGGCCTGCAAGGACTGGCTCACCGACAAGGTTGACCGGTCCGTTACAGGACTGATAGCCCTTCAGCAGTGCTGCGGCGAGATCCAGTTTCCGCTTAACAACCTGGCTGTCACTGCCATCGGATATGACAACAAGGAAGGTATCGCAACCTCCCTTGGCCACGCGCCTGTAGCGGGACTGATAGATTCTGCAGCCGGCAGCCGACTGTCCATCGCCGAGGCGCTTACAAATATTGTATGGGCTCCGCTGAAAGATGGCCTGAAGGGCGTTTCCCTTTCCGCCAACTGGATGTGGCCGAGCCGCAACAAGGGCGAGGACGCAAGGCTCTACAAGGCGGTTAAGGCCGTCAGCGACTTTGCGGTGGAACTGGGAATCAATGTCCCTACCGGCAAGGACTCAATGAGTATGACCCAGACCTATCCGGACGGAGAAAAAGTGCTTGCTCCGGGAACGGTTATCATATCCGCTGCGGCACCGGTCGAGGATGTGGGCAATACGGTATCTCCTGTGCTTAAGGCTGTTGAGAATAGTACAATCGTATTCATACCATTTACACGTACGGCTCCGGAACTCGGCGGTAGCGCCTTTGCCCAGGTTCTCGGACAGATCGGAGACAAGGCTCCGGATGTGGATGACGCCGGGTATTTCGCCCTGTGTTTTGAGGCCGTACAGAAACTCGTGAAAGAGAAACTCGTGCTCTCCGGTCACGACATTGGAGCCGGCGGAATGATAACCTCCCTGCTGGAGATGTGCTTTGCAAACCGCGATGGCGGAATGGAAATCTATGGAGCCAGTCTGCCGCTTATGGAATTCTTCTTCAGCGAGAGGCCGGGAGTAATTCTTCAGATAAGAGACAGCAAGCTAAAGGCTGTGGACAAGATTCTGTCTTCCCTGGCGGACGAAAAGCACCCGGAAGGCGTGTATATGATGAGAATCGGACGCTACTCCCGCAAGAGGTTCATTAACATACTGAATACTTACAGGATTAATATAGACAAGATGCGGGATATCTGGTACTCAACATCTTACCAGATGGAGCTGCGCCAGACTAACGCCCTGTGCGCCCGCCAGAGAGCCGCCAATTTCAAAAAGCAGCCTCTGGAGTTCAAGTTCCCGAAGGGATTTGAAGGAAAGGCCGTTTCTGCCGACAGAAAGAACGCTCCGGTTGCCGCCATCATACGCGAGAAAGGCAGCAACGGAGACCGTGAAATGGCCTGGTGCCTGCATCTGGCCGGTTTCCGCGTAAAGGACGTCCACATGACAGACCTTACAAGCGGAAGGGAAACTCTGAAAAACGTGCAGATGATTGTGTTTGTGGGAGGATTCTCCAATGCAGACACCCTGGGAAGCGCAAAGGGCTGGGCAGGAGCCTTCCTATACAACGAGAAGGCCAACAAGGCTCTCAACGATTTCTACGCCAGGAAAGACACTCTTTCCCTGGGTATCTGCAACGGATGCCAGCTTATGGCGGAACTCGGGCTGATAACTCCGGATCAGAGAGAGAAATCGCCGAAGATGCTCCACAACATTTCTCACAAGTTCGAGAGCGGATTTGTTGGAGTGGAGATTCCAAAGAGCAATTCCATCCTGCTCAAGCCTCTGGAAGGCACACGCCTGGGCATTTGGGTTGCTCACGGAGAGGGACGCTTCAACTTCCCTGCACAGCACATAGAATGTTCATCAGCCAACCTGGCACAAACTGTCAGGAAAATAAAAGGAATAGTTGGCATCTCATCGGACGGCAAAACCCCGGATATGGATATTGCTCTCCGGTACACTTACGACAACTACCCGGCCAACCCTAACGGCTCCCCGTTTGGCATCGCCGGAGTCTGCTCTCCGGACGGAAGGCACCTTGCAATGATGCCTCATCCGGAGCGCTGCATAAGGCCTTGGAACTGGGCCTATTACCCCGACAATAGGAAATACTCGGACCAGGTGACCCCTTGGATAGAGATGTTTAGGGCGGCTGTCAAATGGTGCGCAGAAAACAAGAATAACATCGCTGAGAAAAATCAAAAACATTCAATATGAAAGAGACTAAGACGGACAGAAGGAAAAGCACTGCCACAAAAACAACCAAGAGCAGGGCTAAGGCCAAGGGTAAGACCAAAACCACTAGCAAGAAACTTGGAGGCCTGGAAAACGTTATTAAGGTAAAGACCAGACAGCCAAAGATTTTTGTGCTTGACACCAATGTGCTCCTGCACGACTGGCGCTCCATCTTCAAGTTCCAGGAGAACGACCTCGTGATTCCTCTGGCTGTTATAGAGGAACTGGACAAGTTCAAGAAGGGCGACGGCACAATCAACTACAACGCCCGCGAGTTTGTTAGAAAGGCAGACGAGATTTCCGAGCACAGGCTCTACGATCCTGAGAATGGTTTTTCCCTTGGTCCCGGGATGGGTAATATTATAGTATCACTCAACCGTCCGTTCCCGGATGAACTGAAGGACTGTTTTACCAACGATGTTCCTGACCATAGGATACTTGCAACCGCTATCTGGTACAAAAACCAGTTCCCTAACCGCACAGTATGCCTTGTAACCAAGGACGTTAACCTGCGACTCAAGGCCAAGGCCCTGGGTATGTTCACCCAGGATTACCTGAACGACCATATCCGAGAGGAAAGGTTTACCCAGGACTATGACCGCGTGATCCCGCTGACAAACGTTCCGCTTAAAGCCATACACACCCTGATGAACGGAGATGGAGTGGATTTCAAAGACCTTAAACTCAACACTAAGCCAGCGTTCAACCAACTGTTCAGGATTCCTACGACACACGTGGATGTAGATCCTAACAACGGCGAGGACGAGTACCTCAATATGAACGGGGAAGACCGTGACCCTATACGCGACTACATCATCCTGGCCCGCTTTGATGCCCGCAGCGGCAAGGTTGTGAGAGTCCTTCCTCAGACCCAGTACGGAGTTTCTCCAAGAAACGAGGAGCAGGTGTTCGCGATGGATGCCGTTATGAACAAAGACGTTGAGCTTGTGTCTCTTACGGGAACCGCCGGAACCGGAAAGACCCTGATTGCAGTTGCCGGAGCCCTGGCACAGGCAGACCACTACGAGCAGATTCTGGTGGCAAGGCCTGTCATAACCCTACAGAACGAGGAGATGGGTTTCCTGCCTGGCAGCGTAGACGAGAAACTAGCCCCGTTCATGCAGCCACTGTACGACAACATCGCTGTCATAAAGAAGAACTTCGGCATCTCATCCAAGGAGAATATCAAGATCGAGGAGATGATCAGGACCAAGAAACTGGAAATCTCCCCTCTCGCCTACATCAGAGGAAGAAGCCTCCAGAAGACCTATTTCATCATCGACGAGGCCCAGAACCTCACCCCTCACGAGGTAAAGACCATCATCACCCGTGCCGGAGAGGGCACCAAGATTGTCTTTACCGGTGATGTACAGCAGATCGACCAGCCATATCTGGACAAGTATTCCAACGGGCTCACCCACATCAGCGACAAGCTCTATGGAGAGAAGCTTTTCGAACACGTCAACCTGATTATGGGAGAAAGGAGCCGCCTCAGCGAACTGGCCGGCAAGAAACTGTAGAAGTTTTTGCCAATTGCAATAACTAGAAGAAAAAGGCCCGGAGAAATCCGAGCCTTTACTTTACTCCATCGCTGAGCTTTATTCTCAGCGATTTTGTTTTCTGCTACTTGTAGCTCTTGATGGCTGCCTGGGCGGCTGCAAGGCGTGCGATTGGAACACGGAACGGTGAGCAGGAAACGTAGTTCATTCCGAACTTGTGGAACAGCTCTACGGAAGCAGGGTCTCCACCGTGCTCGCCGCAGACACCGCACTTCAGGTTAGGATTGGTTGTGCGTCCACCCTTGACACCCATCTCTACAAGTTTTCCAACTGAATGAGGGTCAATGCTCTGGAACGGATCGGCAGCGATAATCTTCTTGTCGATGTAGTCCTGCATAAAGCCTCCGACGTCGTCCCTTGAGAAACCGAAGGTCATCTGGGTCAGGTCGTTGGTTCCGAATGAGAAGAACTGTGCGGTCCTTGCCATGCGGTCTGCCATGATTGCTGCCCTTGGGATCTCGATCATAGTTCCGAAGAGGTACTTGATCTCGATTCCGGTCTGCTTGAATACCTGGTCGTAAGCCCTCTCGCAGATTGCCTTCTGGTCGTTGAGCTCCTTGTAAGAGATAGTTACAGGGATCATGATCTCCGGCTGCGGATGATAGCCCTCGTTGATGAGCTGTGCCGTAGCGGTGAAGATTGCCCTGAACTGCATCTCGGAAATCTCAGGATAGGAGATACCCAGACGTACTCCACGGTGACCCATCATAGGGTTAACCTCATGGAGAGCCTCGCCTCTCTTTGCAACGTCCTCAAGTGTGATATGGAGGGCGTTTGCAAGTTCCTGCCTCTTCTCTGCGGACTGAGGAACGAACTCGTGCAATGGCGGGTCGAGCAGACGGAAGGTAACTGGCTTGCCGTCCATAACCTTCATAGTAGCCCTTACAGAAGCTGTTACATATGGTTCCAGCTCATCCAGAGCCATCTTTCTCTCTGCAGGAGTGTTGGAAAGGATCATCTTGCGGAGTTTAGCAAGAGGCTCCTCGGAGTTCTTTCCGTAGAACATATGCTCGATACGGAACAGTCCGATTCCCTCAGCGCCGAAGTTGAGAGCTGTCTGTGCATCATCAGGGTTGTCAGCGTTGGTCCTAACGCCCAGAACACGGTACTTGTCAACGATCTTCATATAGTCTATGAAGCTCTTGTTCTCGGAAGCGTTGATTGTCGGAACTGCCTGGTCATAAACGAGTCCGCGAATTCCGTTCAGTGAGAATACGTCTCCTTCCTTGTAAGCCTTGTCACCGATAGTCATGGTTCTTGTGAGCATGTTGATGTGAACTGCGTCGCATCCTACGATGCAGCACTTGCCCCATCCTCTTGCAACCAGAGCGGCATGGGAAGTCATACCTCCTCTTGCGGTCAGAAGGCCGTCAGCAGCCCTCATACCCTCAACATCCTCAGGGTTGGTCTCCTCGCGGACGAGGATAACCTTCTCCTTTCTCTTGGCGGCCTCAACGGCAGCCTCCGGAGTGAAGACGATTCTTCCTACAGATCCGCCAGGACCTGCCGGAAGTCCGTGAGCCACAGGAGTGAACTTCTTCTCCTGGGTAGCGTCCAGAATCGGGTGCAGAATCTCGTCGAGCTGCTTAGGAGCGACCCTCATTACAGCAGTCTTCTCGTCGATAAGACCTTCTGCAAGCATGTCCATAGCCATGTTCAGGGCTGCCAGACCGGTACGCTTTCCTACACGGCACTGGAGCATCCAGAGCTTTCCGTCCTGGATAGTGAACTCGAGGTCCTGCATATCGTGGAAATGCTGCTCCAGATTGTGCTGGATGGTGTTCAGCTGCTCGTATACATCCGGCATAGCCTTTTCGAGTGAAAGCAGATGCTGGTTGTGCTCGCTCTTAGTGGAATCGTTCAGAGGGTTTGGAGTGCGGATACCAGCCACAACGTCCTCTCCCTGAGCGTTGATCAGCCACTCGCCGTAGAACTTGTTCTCTCCGGTTGCAGGGTTACGTGAGAAAGCAACACCGGTTGCTGAGTTCTCACCCATGTTACCGAATACCATACTCTGTACGGATACTGCTGTTCCCCACGTGTCTGGAATTCCCTCGATCTTCCTGTAGGAAACCGCTCTCTTACCGTTCCAGGATTTGAACACGGCTGCGATACCGCCCCAGAGCTGGTCCATAGCGTTATCCGGGAATGGCTTGCCGAGTTCCTGCTTTACCCTGATCTTGAAGTCCTCGCAGAGAGCCTTCAGATCTTCCTCAGTAAGGTCAGTGTCAGAAGCATAACCCTTCTCTGACTTTACCTTTGCAAGCATACGGTCAAGCTGCTGGCGAATACCGTTTCCGTCTGAAGGCTCGATGCCCTCAGCCTTCTCCATAACGACATCAGAGTACATCATGATCAGACGTCTGTATGCGTCATATACGAATCTAGGGTTCTTGGTTGCCTCGATAAGGCCAGGAATTGTCTCAGAGCAAAGACCAATGTTAAGCACGGTCTCCATCATACCAGGCATTGAGCTTCTGGCACCGCTACGGCATGAAACCAGGAGAGGATTCTTTGGGTCACCGAACTTGCGGCCCATAATCTCCTCAGTAGCAGCAAGAGCTGCATCAACCTCAGCCTTAAGGCCTTCAGGGAACTTACATCCCAGATCGTAATACTCGTTGCAAGTGTCTGTGGTGATTGTGAAACCAGCCGGTACAGGGATTCCGAGCTTACACATTTCTGCAAGGTTAGCTCCCTTTCCGCCGAGAAGGTTACGCATGGAGCCGTCACCATCGGCATTTACACCGCCAAAGCGGTAAACTCTTTTTACTTCTGACATCGTTTTGAATTTTAATATATTATCTCTATTTGCTTTCCACAAAAGTTAAAAACCCGAGCCTTTACGGACGGGGCAATCACAAAAATATAGAAAATTCCGCGAATTCTGCTATTTCTCTGATACCAATTTCAAAAATTCTTTGAAATTGCAGTTTGAGAACAGGCCTTTCATATAGGCAATGGCAAGACCATAGTTTGTCACAGGAACATTATTCTCAGCGACAGCCGCAACTCTGGAACTTATCTGTGTAGCAGTGGCCATACATCCCCCGCACTGAAGTGCAATGGCAAATGACTGGAAATCCTCAGGCAACGGGTCATTCCCCGAAACAAATTCAAAAGACAGTTCCTTTCCGGTGAAACGGCGAAGCAAAGCAGGAATCTTTACCCTGCCAATATCATCGCAACTTGCTCTGTGTGTGCAACTTTCCATTATCAGGACCTTGTCCCCGTCCTTAAGCAAGTCAATCGCTGCGACCGACTCCATAAACAATTTGAACGGCCCCTTTCTTCGGGCAAACAATATGCTGAAACTTCCAACAGGAATACCTTTCGGCACCGCTGCAGCCACCTCCGAGAAAGCCTGGCTGTCCGTTATCACAACCTTATACTTCCCTCCAGGAAATACATCCTTGAGTTCAGATGGCTGGATAACAGTTACTACGGCCTTGTTATCCAAAAGACTGCGAAGGACCTGAACCTGAGGGAGAATCAGCCTTCCTTCAGGAGCTCCCTCATCTATCGGACAAACGAGCAACACCCTATCCCCTTCCCCGGCCAATGACTTTGGAACCAAGTCCATATCAGACTCACCTGAACTCTTCAGTAACCCTGAGATAGCATCAACAAGTTCAGAGATATACATTTCGCTTATGTTCTTCAAGCAGGTAAACCTCACTACAGGGCACATGAATTCATCGCTGAGAGAGGCTCTCACATCCTCCTCCAGATGCTCTATATCTTCTTGATTATGAACCAGTATAAACGGGGCCTTGCTCTTCTTCAACGCCTCTGCCAAAGCCCTTTCATAATCTCCAAAAGTATTCCCGGTAAAGACAAGAAGCGCCAGATCCGCCCCTACAACCTGCCTCAGCGACGCATCACTTCTCAAGGCCCCCACATCCCCACTGTCATCCACACCGGCCGTGTCTACGATATTGCACGGCCCCACACCCTTAATCTCCATCCTCTTGCGCACAGGATCAGTGGTCGTACCAGCAACATCAGAAACAATGGATACATTCTGCCCTGTCAAAAGATTAACCAGGGAACTCTTTCCCACATTTCTGCGCCCCAACACAATAATATTTCTAACTTCCATAATATCAGATTCTTGACAAACGATTCAAACGCATAATCAACTTACACGATAACAGGATCAACATTTTCTTCAAATGTAATCAAATTTATTTACCATTTGGCAACCGCCCGTCTATACAGCCATTTAAATTGCACACGTGTATAAATTCAAAAACAAATGGAAACAATGAAAAAGTTGAAGTCTTTCATCAGTGAAAACAGAAAACAGATTATTTGGCTTACAATAACAGTCATTGTAGCCTGGTTTGCCATCGAACTCATCTCCAACTGGTCCGCTTTCATGGACGGCTACCGCACCGGCATGGAACAATAGCCATATCCCGATTGCTTGAGAGTCTTTTGCATTATTCATCAGCGATAAAAAAAGAGGCTGACCGAATTATGGGTCAGCCTCTAAAAAACATAGAAAAATCTAATTAATCGCTATATGTAACTTTAACAGCTTTGATTCTTCTATGACCACTTGTTCCACCCACTGTGAATGTAACAGATTTTGCAGAGCCAGTCCATGTGTCAGTACTGAAGGTTCCCACATTAGCAGTAATCGCATTTGTACCGTCATCTGCACCGTATGTAAGTTCTATTTTGCTTATAGTTTTAGTGGTAGAAGCAACAATAAAAGTACAACCGCCATAACTACGTATAGCTGTACCAGAAGTATAATACTTTCCGTTATTTCCTTTTGCAGGGAAAGTGATAGTAAAATCACCTTGTGTAAACGGATCATTATATGCCGTCCCATTGGTCAGTCCCAAAGTTGAGAAGTCTATCAGATCGACTCCAGCACTTACAAATGAAGCTGATATGGCAACATCGGAAGAACCCATTTCGAAGGTTGTTGGTGATGATGTAGCTGATGCAGGTGTTGCACCACTTACTGTCCATGAAGAGAACTTGTATCCAGAATTTGCTGTGGCTGTGATAGTAACAGTCTTGCCTTCCATTACATCAGCCCCAGTTGAAATATTTGAGCCGTCAACACTTACGGTAAACGATCCGCTGCCATCTGTTGGCTGAGTGAAGGTTACCTTATGTGTTGTTGGAGCATGGTAGGTAACTGTTATGTCATCAGCCTTCCAAACCTTGAGTTCTTCATCAGTGTTGTGTCTGGTAACTGTTCCTAATACAGTTATCTTGTCACCTACAGCACAAGAAGCATTGCCATAATTGGTGAAAACCAAATAAGCATTTGTGCCATCTTTTACACTAACATTCTTTCCGTCCACTGCAGTAACTTCCAGACCGGTCAGTTTTGCATAAGCGTTCTGATATGTAGAGTAATTGCCAATTAGCTGGGCTACTGTCAACTCTTCAGGATCTACATTAGTTTCTGTGCCAGTGAATGAAGCATCAATTGCAGTAATCTCATTTAATCCCTGATATGCTTTAACCTTGATAGTCATTGTTCCAGAGAAGGTCTGGCCCTGCTTAAGGCCATGGCTTGACTTGTAAACCAAAGCTGAACCTGAGGCATCCTTAATGATTGCATTTTGGGTGTTTCCAACAAACGAAATGACAGCATTTGTAAGTTTACCGAAGTATTCAGTTTCTGTACTTCCGGCGGCTTCTGCTAACTGGTTGATGGTTGCGCAGTCCTCAAAGTCGTAAGTAGCAACGGTATTAGTATAAGTATAGTTGATTGTTTTTACCTTTCCTGCTTCAAAGTCAAAGTCTTTAGGAGAAGTTATTGTCTTTTCGTCTACTCCATTAGATCCAGTAATAGAGACAGTGAAGTCATCACCATTTGCTACTTGGAAAGGTTTAACAGCCATATAGAATGTTGCAGTTTTGCCAGGTGCAATTTCCTCTCCATTCTTAACTTCCAGACTTGCGGTATTGCTTACATAAGTATCACCGCTTTTTTTATAAACAGGGGTACCGGAACTTGCAAAATCAATAAAATAAGTACCAACGATATCTGGAGTTGTTATCGGATCAGAAGTCAAAGCAACATTGGAAACGGTAATTGGAGCCGTTGTTCCGTTTTTAACAGTAATAGCAACAAGAGCCGTAAGATGCTTCATAGTAAATGAAGGCTTTTCTGTGCCGGCTATTTTCTCTACAACACCAGCAACAGGATAGTTAGTTCCACTTATGTGGGCAGTACTGTTGTTTCCTGTCTGAGACTGTTTTGCATTACTCTTGCTTCCTATTACAACATAGCCATCATCTCCAGTATTAGCAGGAGTTGTATTATATTTATTATATGGATAAATGGCATACCAGTTATAGGTTTTAGTATCATCAAAACCTTCTGCAAGGGTACCTTTAAAGGTAGCTGTGGCACCATTGTCAGATGTCTTGAATTCACCATCACTGACATAAGTGGTTGTACCTGCAACACAATGGAAAAGATTTATTGCATCATTAGCTTTCCACTCGGTTTTCATGCCGTTATTGGTAGTCTTGGTAGATACACCAGAAAGGACAACTGAGAAGTCTTTCTTCTGGGCAGGAGTCATTCCTTCATCGCTCTTCGAGCAACTGGAGAATGCAATGGCAGCTACTGCCAAAGCACTCAAAACATAAGATTTGAAATTCTTTGCCATAACTGCAGGGTTTTAGATAGTAATAGGATCTCCGTCATCCTCCCAATCTTCGATGGAGCCGTCTCCGCTGGCACATATGATGCCTTCTGACTGGAGGTACTGGATTTCACACACCGGAGCTTTATATTGCTCTACGAGTGTTGTTTTAAATACTTTTAACATATTATTGATAGTTGATTTGGTTGCACAATGGGTTTCAAAGTTAACAAAAAAACATATTAGAAGAGGTATTTGAGATGATAATTCCTAAAAGTTATCAACAGAGAACCTGTGGAAAAGAAAAACCCCGCATAACTTTAAGTTATACGAGGTTTTGGTAGTCCCACCGGGAATCGAACCCAGATTTGAAGTTTAGGAAACTTCCGTTCTATCCGTTGAACTATAGGACCAGACCTTTAAGGGCTGTCTTTAGTACGCCCACCTGTAGAAGATGCTGCCCCACGTGAATCCCGCTCCGAATGCGCTCAGGATCAGGTTGTCGCCCTTCTTGAACCTGGACTTGAAGTCCCAGATTGCAAGAGGGATGGACGTTCCCGCCGTATTGCCGAAACGGTCAATGTTGATGAGCACCTTCTCTTTAGGAAGACCCATCCTTCTGGCGGTAGCATCAATTATTCTAAGGTTTGCCTGATGAGGAACCAGGTATGCGATATCCTCTGCGGTAAGGTTGTGGCGTTTCATCATCTCTTCAGATACGTCTGCCATATTAACTACGGCATACTTGAATACGCCCTGACCCTCCTGGTGGATGAAGTGCATACGCTTGTCCACATTGTCGTGGCTTGCAGGATAGAGGCTTCCGCCGGCTGTCTGATACAGATATCTTCTGCCGATGCCGTCAACGTGAAGGATGGAATCCTGGAATCCCAGGCTGTCGTCCTCACTCGGCTCTATCATAAGCGCAACGGCAGCGTCACCGAACAGAGGACAGGTTGTACGGTCCTCATAGTTGACTATGCTGCTCATTCTCTCCCCGCAAACCAGCACTATTTTCTTGTATTCCCCTGTCTCTATGAAACGGCGTACCGTCTCGAAGGTGAACAGGAACCCGCTGCAGCCTGCGTTTGTGTCATAACCCCAGGCATTCTTTATGCCGACCTTGTCGCAGATTATGTTGGAGGTAGCCGTGAAAACCATATCCGGAGTAACGGTATGGCATACTAGCATCTGAACCTCCGACGGATCTGTGTGTGTGGCCTTGAGCAGTCTCTGCACGGCTATTGAAGCCATGAAGGATGTTCCAAGACCATCTTCCTTGAGGATACGTCTCTCCCTGATGCCTACCCTGGACATTATCCATTCGTCCGAGGTATCCACTATGGTCGAGAGCTCCTGGTTGGTCAGCACATAATCAGGAATGTAGGCCTCGATACCTGTGATTATGGCCTTTGGCTTGTTATGCATTTTCCTTTGCTATGACCAGACGTCCACGATAGTAGCCGCACTCAGGGCAAACGTGATGATACATAACAGTAGCACCGCAGTTGGAACAAGTAGACAGTGTAGGCAGTTCTGCCTTGTCGTGTGTTCTTCTCTTGTCTCTCCTCTGTTTGGAGATCTTGTGTTTAGGATGTGCCATCTCTTATAATTTAATATTTTAAAACTCTATTTCTTTTTCCCGCTTTTGCTCAGAAGGTCTTTCAGACCGCTGAACGGGGAATAGTTTTCTGTTTCTTCCTTTTTATCGTTCCCTGCTCTGAGAGCCTCTATCTTTGCAAGCATCTCAGGGTTGCACTCCCCTTCCGGATGACGGCTTATCATAGGCAGGTTCACGCAGATGTAATCATAAATGAACTGCTTCAGGTCTACCTCGGCCTCTGACGGATCCACGATTATAAACTCGTCAGAGTCTTCCACATCCTCACCCAGTTTGGCCGTGCGGATTGCAAGGCTGGACTCGAAATTCACCGGAACGTCCACATTCTCAAGGCATCTGTCACACTCAACCGTCACCTTTCCCTCTCCTCTCAGATGGGCGTTCATCCATCCGCTGCCCTTCTCCAGGGTTACCCTTGCAACTATATCCGCATCAATAACCTGCTGGTTCTCAAACTCACGGAACAAGTCTCCCTTCACCGGGAACTCATATTCATACTTTCCCTGGGCAAGTCCGCTTATGTGAATCTTGTAATCCATAGGGGGCGCAAAGATACTAACTTTTTTACAATTTGCAAGTCTCAGTCAGCCTTTTGGCTTACTGGTTCTGCATCTTATGTCTCTTGCGCTCGTTCTCGTCAAGATAGATCTTGCGGATTCTCAGATGCTTAGGGGTAACTTCCACCAGCTCGTCGTCCTGGATGTATTCCAGCATTTCTTCCAAAGTGAACTGCATCGGAGGAGGAAGCACAGCCTTCTCATCTGAACCAGAAGCCCTTACATTTGTAAGCTTCTTCTTTATGCAGACATTCACGTTAAGGTCCATGGCGCGGGTATACTCGCCAACCACCTCTCCGGCATAGACTTCGTCTCCCGGATTGATAATCCATTTGCCCCTGTCCAGAAGCTTCCACATAGAGTAAGCTATAGCCTGACCGGTCTCCAGAGCCACCAGAGAGCCGTTTGTCCTCTTTTCAATTTCTCCCTTGTACGGCTCGTAATCCTTGAACCGGTGAGCCATGATGGCCTCTCCGGAAGTGGCTGTGATGAGGTTGCTCCTCAATCCTATGATTCCTCTGGACGGGATGTCAAAGTCCAGATGCACCCTGTCTCCGCGATGATCCATATGCAGAAGCGCTCCTTTCCGGCGGGTCGTCATCTCTATAGCCCTGCCCACGAATTCCTCGGGAACATCGATGATAAGATGCTCCACAGGCTCGCAGCGGGTTCCGTTAATGTTCTTGTCAATGACTTTCGGCTGGCCGATCTGGAGCTCGAATCCTTCCCTCCGCATAGTCTCAATGAGGATAGAGAGATGAAGCACGCCCCTGCCATATACTATAAAGGAGTCAGAAGTCTTGCCAGGCTTGACCCTCAGGGCAAGGTTTTTCTCCAGTTCCTTGTCCAGCCTTTCCTTCAGGTGGCGGGAAGTGACATATTTGCCGTCTCTGCCGAAGAACGGGGAATCGTTGATGCAGAAGAGCATGCTCATTGTAGGCTCGTCGATGGTAATAGGAGGCAGAGGCTCCGGGTTCTCATGGTCAGCTATCGTGTCGCCGATTTCAAAGCCTTCAATGCCCACCACGGCGCAGATATCTCCGCTCTCAACTGTTTCCGCCTTGGTCTTCTCGATTCCCGTGAACACCATCAGATCCTTGATTCTCTGCCTGACAAGTGTTCCGTCACGATGGCAAAGCGTTATTTCCTGTCCGGCCTTAAGCACACCCCTCCTTACCCTTCCTACGGCAATACGGCCGACATATGGCGAGTACTCCAGAGAGGATATGAGCATCTGCGGAGTGCCCTCAAGGTCCTGTTCCGGACCGGGGATCTCGCTGATGATAAGGTCCATCAGGGTTGTCAGGTCCGTAGTCGGCTTCCTCCAGTCCAGGCTCATCCAGCCCTGCTTTGCGCAACCGTATACGGTCTTAAAATTAAGCTGGTCGTCGTTGGCGTTGAGGTTGAACATAAGTTCGAATACCTGGTCGTTGACCTCCTCCGGACGGCAGTTGAGCTTGTCCACCTTATTGATTACAACCAGAGGCTTTTTCCCTAATTCCAGGGCCTTCTGGAGCACGAACCTGGTCTGCGGCATGCAGCCCTCGAACGCGTCCACCAGCAACAGCACGCCATCCGCCATATTGAGAACACGCTCCACCTCACCGCCGAAATCGGCGTGGCCCGGAGTGTCTATGATGTTGATTTTGTAACCCTTGTACGGCACGCTCACGTTCTTGGAGAGGATGGTGATGCCCCTTTCCCTCTCAAGGTCATTGTTGTCCAGAATCAGCTGCCCTGGATTCTTCTCGCTTTCCCTCGTTACCTTGGCCTGGGCAATCATCTTGTCCACGAGCGTGGTCTTTCCGTGGTCCACATGGGCCACAATCGCTATATTCCTTATATTTTGCATAACGGCCGCAAAGATAGTGCAAATCGAGCGAAAATGAACTTGTTCAATTTTCCGAGATGCAGCCTATCTTGCGAGCGAAGCGAGAAAGATACTCCAAATTCTCTCTAATTGCACTATATTTGCGAAGCCTCATCAATCAAAATCCAATGGAGAGAATAATCATACTCGATTTCGGTTCCCAGGTGACTCAGGTCATAGGCAGAAGGGTCAGGGAACTGGATGTTTACTGCGAAATCTACCCCTTCAACAAATTCCCTTTCGCCGATCCGGAAAAGAAGACCATCCCGGAGGATGTGAAGGGCCTGATCCTGTCAGGAAGCCCGTTCTCAGTAAGGGACGAAAACAGTCCTAAGGTCAATCTCGGCGATTTTGAAGGCAAACTGCCAATCCTCGGCATCTGCTACGGAGCCCAGTATATCGCCCACACCTGTGGCGGAGCGGTTGAGGCCTCCAATACAAGGGAATACGGCAGGGCGGAACTGACTGTCGCAGATGAGAACGAACCTATGTTCAGGGATATTCCAAAGACATCCCAGGTTTGGATGAGCCACGGAGATTCCATCACAAAGCTTCCTGTGGGGGCCACATTGATTGCCTCCACCCCTAGCGTCAGGAATGCAGCCTACAAGATCGCTGAGAAAAACATTTATGCCTTCCAGTTCCATCCTGAGGTTTTCCACACCGCTTACGGCGGGATTATGCTCCGCAACTTTGTAAAAGGCATCTGCGGATGCAAGGGAGACTGGACTACGGAATCCTTCATCGAGGCAACCGTAAAGGACCTTAAGGCCAAGCTTGGCGATGATGAAGTTATACTGGGCCTTAGCGGCGGAGTGGATTCTTCAGTAGCCGCCGTCCTTCTGAACAAGGCCATAGGAAACCGCCTCCACTGCATATTTGTTGATAACGGCCTTCTTAGAAAGAACGAGTTTGAAGATGTGCTCTCTCAGTATCAGGACATGGGCCTCAACGTAACCGGCGTAAGGGCGGCAGACCGCTTCTTGGAGGCTCTCAAGGGCATTTCCGAGCCGGAAGGTAAGCGCAAGGCCATTGGACGCACGTTCATAGAAGTGTTCGATGCCGAAGCTCAGAAGATTAAGAATGCCAAATGGCTGGCCCAGGGCACCATCTACCCGGATGTAATCGAGTCCAGCAGCGTTAAGGGCCCTTCCGCCACCATCAAGTCCCACCACAATGTGGGCGGACTGCCTGAGAAGATGAACCTCAAGATCGTGGAGCCTCTCCGCTCCCTCTTCAAGGATGAAGTAAGAAGGACCGGAAGGGCACTTGGCATCAAACGAGAACTCATATCACGCCATCCGTTCCCGGGTCCTGGCCTGGGTATCAGGGTGCTGGGAGAGGTTACAGCAGAAAAGTTGAACATTCTCAAGGAAGCAGACCATATCTTCATTTCCAACCTCAGAACGTATATGACGGAACTCCCTCCTGCATCCAACGGTTTTGCGGCTGAAGAATCTGAAGTAACCGTCAACGGAAAAAAGATGAGGCCGCTCTACGACTCCATTTGGCAGGCTGGAACAATCCTGCTTCCGGTACGCAGCGTCGGCGTTATGGGAGACGAAAGGACCTACGAGTACACGATTGCCCTCAGGGCCGTTGTCTCAAATGACGGAATGACAGCAGACTGGGTTCACATCCCGTACGAATTCCTTGCAAAAGTCTCCAACGAGATCATAAACAAGGTCAAGGGAGTAAACCGAGTCTGCTACGATATATCCTCCAAACCACCTGCAACAATCGAGTGGGAATGATGGACACCTTCCAGCAGTATTTCGTTAATGCCTTTGCCGAAGAGGGATACCTTGGCAATCCTGCTGCTGTATGCATTGTAGACAGATGGCCATCCGATGAGGAAATGCAGCAAATTGCAAAGGAGAACAACCTGTCTGAGACGGCATTTTGCCTTTGCCTCAGCGATGACAGACTGAATCCGAGGTTCCATATTCGCTGGTTTACTCCAGGATGTGAAGTTGACCTGTGCGGACACGCTACGCTTGCTACCTCCTACATATTGTTCAAGTATTTCTACAAGGAAGCCGAATCGCTTCATTTCCAAAGCAGAAGCGGAGAGTTAAATGTAAGAAGGACAGAAGACTTCATTATACTTATGGACTTCCCTATGTATGGTGTGGAAAAAGTCACAGACCCGGATGAAATTGAAGCGGTGAATTACGCGCTTAAGCCTTCGTTCCCAAAAGAAATCTATCGCGGAATAGACTATATAGCTGTATTTAAGACAGCTGAAGAGGTAAAGAATTTCCGCCCCGACTATGAGAAGATAAAAACCATTCCTGGAGATTTCAACCTGCTGATCACAGCTCCAGGAAACGGAAAGTATGACTTTGTATCGCGATGCTTCTTCCCTAAAGAAGCCATTGATGAAGATCCTGTAACAGGCTCTGCTCACTGCACACTCGGACCATTATGGGCAGAGATTCTTGGCAAGACAGAACTCACGGCCTGTCAAGCCTCCACACGAGGAGGAATCCTCCATTTGAAAATACGGGAAGGACGGGTAACCGTCGGCGGAAGAGCCGTTATCGCTGAGGATGGTGGTCAAGGATGTTTTTCATCCATTGCTGTGAACTGACGTGGGTATAGATTTCAGTGGTCAGGATACTCTCATGGCCCAGCATATCCTGCACGGCACGGAGGTCTGCCCCGTTCTCAACCAGGTGAGTGGCAAAGGAATGGCGGAATGTGTGAGGGTGCACGTCTTTCTTTATGCCGGCAAGTTCCGCCTGCTTTTTCACAATTGTAAAGACCATTACCCTGGTCATTTTTCTTCCTCTGCGATTAAGGAATAGAGTCTCGTCAGATCCAGGGCCTGGATTCTTTGAGCTCTGGAGGCAACTCCAGCGTTCCGGGAGGTAGTTATTAACAGCGGAAATGGCAAATTCCCCTATAGGAACAAGGCGCTGCTTGTTTCCCTTGCCGATAATCCTCACAAACTGTTCTTTGAAGAATATGTCTGATACCCTGAGGTTTATAAGCTCGCTTACCCTGAGTCCGCAACTGTAGAGCATCTCCAGCATAGCCCTGTTCCTCAGGCCCTCATAAGTTGCAAGATTACAGGTTGAGAGAATCTTGTCGATTTCCTCCACGGACAACACATCAGGAAGCCGGCGGGTAATCTTTGGAGTGTCTATGGTTTCCAGCGGATTGCCCTTGAAATCATATTCGATCTTCAGGAACTTGTAAAAAGCCTTCAGGGAGCTTATCGTCCGGCTCTGGCTCCTGGGAGATGAAGCGGTTGAAAATTTCCCGGATATGAAACTGTCGACATCCTCAGCCGTAGCCTCTTCAAAAGACTTTCTGCCTTGATCTTTCAGCCAGTCTGCAAAGATGCTGATGTCTGAGCAATAGGAAGATATAGTGTTTTTGCTCAGACTCCTCTCCAGACGCAGATGATCCGCAAACTCTTTTAAATATGTCTGAAACCTATCTGCCATCGCTGAGTTTGCTGCCTTCCATAAGTTTCGGGCAAAGGTGGTTTATTCCGCAATTTCCGCAGTCCGGCTTCTGGGCCTTGCACACATATCTACCGTGGAGGATAAGCCAGTGATGGGCCCTTGCTCGGTCTTCCTTTTTTATCAGTTTCTCAAGATCTTTTTCTACCTCGAATGGAGTCTTTCCCCTGGACAGCCCAAGGCGGTGGGCAACCCTGAAAACGTGTGTGTCCACAGCAATGACTGGGCTGTTGAAACAGATGGAAGCCACCACATTGGCCGTTTTGCGGCCGACACCCGGAAGAGTCATCAGATCAGTGATATTGTCCGGGACCTTGCCGTCAAAATCGCTGAGGAGTTTCCGGCTCATTTTCAGAAGATGGTCTGCCTTGCTGTTTGGATAGGAAACCGATTTTATATATGTGTAAATATCTTCTTTTGTGGCTTTGGCCATCTTTTCCGGTGTGGGATAGGCCTTCAGAAGTGCAGGGGTTACCAGATTGACTCTTTTGTCCGTGCACTGAGCACTGAGAATCACGGCAACTATAAGCTCAAAGGGATTACTGAAAAGAAGTTCGCTCTCCTCTCCCCTGGCGTTCTCCTTGAACCACTCCACTATCTTCCTGGATGTTGCCATTACAGAAATTATTATGCCGGCATATCGTCTGCCGCGTCTATCTTGCTGGAAGACAGCTCGTCAGTCACTTCTCTCAGGCGGCCTTCGCTGCACAGTAGGACACGGCCGGGATAGCGGTCAATTATTGTGCGGTTATGGGTTACAATTATGATTGCAGGCTTGTACTGGTGATGGATTTTCATCATCAGAGTCATTATCCCGTCAGCTGTTTCCGCGTCCAGGTTTCCGGTTGGCTCGTCTGCAAGCACCACGTCCGGATTGTTAAGCAGGGCACGGGCAATGGCCACTCTCTGCTGCTCCCCTCCGCTGAGCTGGTGCGGCATCTTGTGAGCCTTAGTCTTAAGATCCACCATATCAAGGACCTGAGAACATCTTTCCTGCATCTTCTTCTGGTCTTCCCATCCCGTGGCGTTGAGTACAAACATCAGGTTATCTTCCACCGTGCGGTCTGAAAGGAGCTGGAAATCCTGGAAAACCACTCCGAGATTGCGCCTTAGCAGCGGAATCTGGCGGTTTTTTATGGTCTTCAGGTCATAATCCCCCACTCTGGCCTTCCCCTTTTTCACTGGCAGTTCCGCATCCAGCGTCTTGAGTATGGAACTCTTGCCGCTGCCCACTTTGCCCACCAGATAAACCAGTTCCCCGCGACTCACCTTGAAACTGACATCGGTGAGTATAAGGTTGTCCTCGTTGACTATGTCAACGCCCTCCAATTGAACCAGAGGAAGAGCATTTGAGGTGACAAATCCGTTTCCTTGATTTTGTGGCATAATTTTCTCAGCAAATATTGGTTTGTACAAAGTTAAGAATTTTCTATTTTTAAAGTTGGATTTATTCTTTTATGACACGATACAGGTATTTTTTCTCAGCGACGGTTGCCTTTTTGATTCTGATGGCCCCTTCTACTCTCTCCGCCCAAAGCTGGCAGGAGAATCTTAAAGAAGCAAAGCAGCTGTACATCAACAAGATATATTCCAACGCCCAGACACTATTCCAGAAAGCCGCACGGCAGATCCAGGAAGAGGAAGGCGTGACATCCCGTTCGTACGAGGAGGCCGAAGGCTACCGCCTGCTTTGCGCCATCAAGTTGCAGCAGAAGGGAGCGGAGGCCAGTTCATGGAACTATATACGAAAGTTCCCGTCCTCTCCACTGATTCCAAAGATCAGATTTGCGGCAGCCAGTTCATACTTCTCCAGGGAAGATTACGGCAGGGCCCTCAGCCTTATGGAAGAGCTCCAGCCGTCTGACATAGACAAGGAAGACAGGGACCGCTATCTTCTGGAGAAAGGCATCTGCCTGATGAAGGACTTCAGGACCGTAGAAGCTCAGAATCACTTTATGGAAATACCGGAGAAGAGCAGATTGTGGGGCCAGGCCCAGTATTATCTCGGATACTCCGAGTACCAGGAAGGGAACTTTGCCGATGCCCTGAACTATTTCCTGAAATCAGACCATCCGAAAGTTCCTCTGATGGTGGCGGACTGCCATTTCATGCTGAAGGACTATCTCTATGTCTGCGAACATGCATCCGAATTAAACAAATACGAAGGGGCTGAAAGAGCGCATTTTGCAAGGATCGTTTCAGAATCCGCATACGCATTGGGGCAGAAGTCTGACGCCGAACAATACTTTAGGATTTACTCAGAGCAGAAAGAACTCAGCAAGACGGACAATTTCTTCTCCGGAATGCTGTCTTACGAGCAGGGAAACTGGAGGGAGGCCATCGGCAAGTTTGAAAAATGCATCCAGTTCGGCGATGCGGACTCCCTTACCCAGAACGCCCTCTACCGCCAGGCCCGCTGCTTTATTGAGGAAAAGGACAAGGTGGCTGCTGCTGAAGCTTTCAAGAAGGCATCCGAGATGGATTTCAACACGGAGGTCAAGGAAGACGCGTTCTTCAACTATGCAAAACTGAGCTTCGACCTGTGGGGCAATGCAGACCGCCTGTATGAGTATCTGGACAAATATCCGTCATCTAAAGCAAAGAATGACGAAACCTATGGATATATTGCCGCCAAATGCCTTGAGGACAACAACTTCCAGGATGCGATAACTGCTTTGGACAAGATTTCTTCCCCTACCGCTTCAGACAGGAAGAATCTTCAGAAAGCAAACTTCTTCAGAGGAATTGCCTTCATGAACGAAGGCAGGTATTCCGCGGCAGCGGAGTTTCTGGACGATGCAGCGGAAAATGATTCTGATATCAAAATCTCTAACCTCGCCGATTTCTGGCTGGCGGAGAGCTATTTCCGCACGGGAAAATACCGCGAGGCCCTGGATGTTCTGGAAAGGCTCCAGGCTGCAAGGCTGTTCAAGGGGACCGGGGAATATCCGGTGTCGTTTTTCAACAGCGGATATGCCCGCTTCAGGCTCAAGGACATAGGCAATGCCTACAGGGATTTCTCGAAATACCTGGAACTTGAGGGAGAAAACGGAGAGTACTCACTTGAGGCCAAGATGAGGATGGCAGACTGCAAGTTTATGCAGAGAGACTTTGCCCAAGCCTCAAAACTTTATTCGTCGCTGAGCCAGACAACTGCCGAATATGATTTGTATGCACCAATTCAGGAGGCTATCAGCCAGGGGCTTATGGGGAATACCAGGAAAAAGCTGGAGATTCTAGGGAAATACTCTTCCGACTATTATTCCACCGCATCCCAATACACGGAACTTTTGTATGAACTTGGAAAGACAAGGCTCCAGTCTTCAGACAGCAAGGAAGCGGAAAAGGCCTTCAGAAGCCTCGTGGAGAATCCTGTGGACAGCCTGTTCTACGGCAAGGCATTAATGGAACTAGGCATGCTGTACGCTAACCAGAATAGCAGCTCAAAAGCCAAGGAATGCTACCGCAAGTCTGCCGAGAGCGACCTTTCTTCTGAAGAAGTCCAGGCGGCCATGAACGCCTACCAGAATATCTGCAACGAAGAAGGAAATCCTGACGAGTTCTTCAAGTGGGTTTCCAGCCGGAGCGGAAATGATTCAGCCGGTGACGATAATGCAAAAATGCTGTTCAACGCTGCAGAACAGATATTCCTGGCGGAAAAATTCGATGCTGCGGCAGAAGCGTTCAAATCCTTCATCACCGAGTATCCGGACTACAATCCGTCCAAATCCTGGTATTACCTGGCAGAAAGCCTTTCCCTGATTGCTGACTACAAGGGAGCGGCACAGGCCTATTTCCATCTGGATTCAATTGCCAGAGCAGAAGGGAATACAGTATTACCATCCCTCTGCATTGGGAATGGAGTCGAGATGCTTTTCAAGGGTAAGGAATACAACAAAATCATTGAAAGATCGTCTGAATTGATGGAGAGAAACTATTCGCCGGCAAGCCAAAAGAAATATATAGCCTATTACATCGCCAAGTCTTATCTGGCTACCGGAGATGCTGACAAAGCCCTTGAACCGCTCAAGTTTGTTGCGGAAGGAACTGAAGATGAGGTTGGGGGCGAGGCCGCTTATCTGCTTGTAAAGGACGCCTACGACAGGGGAAAGTTCGGGAAAGTGGAGAATATGGTATTTGAGCTCTCGGAGCAGGTAATAGACCGAACCTGGCTCGCAAAGGCTTACCTGATCCTGGGTGACAGTTACTATGACCAGGAGGATTACGAGCAGGCGGAAGCCGTTTACAAGAGTATCGCTTCATCTTACAATGGAGAGGATGCCCAGACAAAGGAAACCGCCAAGGCTAAAGCACAGCAGGCCGCCAAAATGAAACCGAAAAAGTAACCATCGCAGAATAATATGATAATCAACGATATGAAAAGAAAAAAACTGAAAACATTCAAGGCTTTGTTGGTGCTGACTCTTGCCACTGCGCTCTCTACGGCCTCGTTTGCCCAGAATCCGGGCGGTAAAGTGGAAGTGAAGAAAGATTATGAAACCGACCTTACCGGAGCAAAGAAAGGGGTGCTGAAAATCGACTTTTCGGACACTCTGAAAAAGTTTGACCTGAACATGGATTACCGCATCCAGGACAGGCAGATAAAAGACCTCTATTCTTTCTCTCCGATGCCGTCCGCCAAGGTTTCCTCCGCACTGAAACCTGAAGTCCCGTCATTTGCCGCCAAAATCGGCGTTTCATTCCCGTTTGCCCCTACTCTGGGACTGTGGTGGCAGCCTGATACCGGAAGCAATTCGGATATCGTTACCGTAAAGGCCGGTCACGATTCCTACTACGGAACGGCAAAGCTTGCGGATGTGGATGCATCGGGCAAGGTGTACGCCATGAGTAACGATGCCCAGGCAAAACAGGTCAAGAACACTGCCGGGGTATCATACACCCACCTTTGGGACGAGCACCAGCTGGATGCGGGAATCGGTTTCAGAAATGCCTTCTACAACTACTACGGCGTTGACATAGCAAGATTCAAGGAGAAGGGAGTTGCTTTCAACATAGAGGATTACAACAAGAAGAACTTTATGAAGGACAACCTTTCCCACGAATACAACCAGTTTGTATTCTCCCTTGGAGCAAACAGCCTGGATTCTGATGATTACAGCGGAACGGTAAGATACGATGCAAGGTTCAGCGTGACACATACTTCTGACGATGCGAAATTCGGCTTCGGACCAAGCCGGTTCAAACTTCAGGAGAACCTGATTAAGTTCAATCTGGAGGCCGGTCCTACCATCGGAAAGTACTCGATGGTTACAGCCGGCATAAACTCCCAGACAGCCATTTACAAGAATGCTCAGGACTATCATCTGAGTCTGCTGGAAGGAACTCTCTCCTACAAGCTCCGGAGAAACCGACTGTCTATGGATCTGGGAGCAAGAATCAGCTTCTGCTTCACCAACAAGGACGGCGGAGACAAATACCACAACTATTTATCTCCGAAGGCATCCATTACCTACAGGATGGATGACGAGAGAACCTGGGCTTACGCCATTGCAGACGGAGGAAATGTGATAAACAGCTATGCCGCTCTGCTTGAAAGAGCTCCATATCTTTCTCCGATGATAGACCTCAGGGAAAGCGGAACACCTCTGTTTACGAAGGCCGGTATCAAGGGGAAGGCCTCTGAAGTGGTTGATTATGACGTTTATCTCGGCGCATCTTACCGCAAGGGAATGATCCAGTTCGCGGGCAATCCTCTGGATGCTGTATACTCCAACCACTATGAGGGATTCCTGGGCGGCAAATTGGGTTACAGGACTGTTGGATTTGCAGCCGGGGCAGATGCCAAATTCTCTTTCTGGACCAAGGGAGAGAGGTATGGCGGAGCTATTCCGGGAGTTGACGGACTGAGCATTGTTTCACCGGCTCCTGAAGATTATGCGGTCAAGGGAAAGCCGGCTGGTTATGCACCGTTTGAAGCCAACTTCTACGCCGAGGCAAACTGGGATGAAAAACTGTTCGTTGGAGCCACCCTATATGCAAGGAGTTCCACCCCTGCTTCCACCTTCCTCTACAATGACAAAAAAATCAAGTACAAAGGCTATGCGGACCTAGGTGTATATGCTCAGTATGTCATTGACAATCACTTTACTGCATATGTCAATGGAGGCAACCTTCTCAACGCCCGCCGCGTAAACTACGGAATGTATGTGGAAAAGGGTATAAATATTGGCTTTGGACTCTTGGTTAAGTTCTGATTTTTTCCTAAATTTGCTAGGATTTAATTTTAAGGAAAAATGAGCGAAAAAGAGTTGAAAGCGAATGCCCAAGGCGAGAATTACAATGCCGAAAGCATTCAGGTTCTTGAAGGATTGGAGGCTGTAAGAAAGCGTCCGTCTATGTATATCGGAGATATCGGGGAGAGAGGTCTGCACCATCTGGTGTATGAGGTTGTGGACAATTCCATAGACGAGGCCCTTGCCGGGTTCTGCAACGATATAAACGTAACCATAAACGAGGACAATTCCATCACCGTTTCTGACAACGGACGAGGCATCCCTACCGGAATGCACGAAAAAGAGCACCGCAGCGCCCTCGAAGTGGTTCTGACTATACTTCACGCAGGCGGTAAATTCAACAAGGGAAGCTACAAGGTTTCCGGAGGTCTCCATGGTGTGGGCGTAAGCTGCGTAAACGCCCTCTCAATTTATCTCAGGGCAGAGATCCACAGGGAAGGAAAGATATTCGTCCAGGAGTATTCCAAAGGCAAGCCTACTACAGAGGTTACCGTCATAGGAGAAGCATCCGACACAGGAACAACCATCACATTCCGTCCGGATCCGGAGATTTTCACACTTACCACTGTTTACAACTACGAGACCCTGGCAACCAGACTCCGTGAGCTGGCATTCCTGAACAAGAAGGTACGCCTGACTCTCACAGACAAGAGAGCCAAGGATGTGGAGATCGGTGATGATGGTCAGGAGGTTCAAGTAGAAAAGAGGCAGGAGTTCTATTCAGAAGAAGGCCTCAAGGAATTCGTCGCCTACCTGGACGGTAACCGCACCCACCTGACAGAGAAGCCAATCTATCTGGAAACTGACAAGACAGGCATCCCTATCGAGATCGCGATGCAGTACAACACCGAGTACAGCGAGAATGTCCACTCATACGTAAACAATATCAACACGATAGAGGGAGGAACCCATCTGACGGGTTTCCGCGGCGGACTCACATCCACACTCAAGGCTTACGCAGACAAGAACGACCTTCTCAAGAAGGCAAAGGTTGAGATTTCTCCGGATGATTTCCGCGAGGGTCTTACCGCAGTGATTTCCGTCAAGGTGGCCGAGCCTCAGTTTGAGGGTCAGACCAAGACCAAGCTTGGAAACGCTGAGGTGCGTTCCGCTGTAAGCAAGGCTGTAAGCGAGGCTCTTGAGAATTACCTGGAGGAAAATCCTGCAGAGGCAAGGAAAATCGTGGACAAGGTTATACTGGCAGCCCAGGCAAGGCAGGCAGCGCGCAAGGCCCGCGAAATGGTTCAGCGCAAGAGCGGAATGAGCGGCGTGGGAATGCCGGACAAGCTGGCAGACTGCTCGGACCGCGATCCTGCAAAGTGCGAGCTCTTCATCGTTGAGGGAGATTCCGCAGGCGGTACCGCCAAGGAGGGAAGAAACCGCCAGTACCAGGCAGTCCTTCCTCTGCGAGGCAAGATCCTGAATGTGGAGAAAGCAATGGAGCACAGGGTATTCGACAGCGACACCATCCGCAACATCTACACCGCCCTTGGAGTGACCGTTGGAACCGAAGAAGACAGCAAGGCTCTGAACCTGAGCAAGCTCAGATACCACAAGATCATCATCATGGCCGATGCCGACGTGGACGGAGCCCACATCACTACACTGATTCTTACATTCTTCTTCCGCTATATGGTAGATCTGATCAAGAACGGATATGTATACTGCGCCACACCGCCTTTGTACAAGGTTGAGAAGAAGAACCAGAAGGAACCGAAGCCTAACTACTGCTGGAGCGACGAGGAGAGAGACAAGATTGTTGAGGAACTCGGCGGAATAAACAGCGTCAGAATCCAGCGCTACAAAGGTCTGGGAGAAATGAGCCAGGACCAGCTGGCAGACACTACAATGGATCCTGAACACAGAATCCTCAGAAAAGTTTATATAGAAAACGCTGCAGAGGCAGACAGGATCTTCTCCATGCTTATGGGAGACGATGTACCGCCAAGAAGGGAATTCATCGAGCAGCACGCTAAATACGCTAACATAGATGCTTAAAAAGGCAAAATTATTATACGCATTGTCTCTTGTCCTGCTGCTGGCAGGGCCGCAGGCGCTTGCGCAGTCCAAATTCAAGCAGACAATAAAGAGCATTTTCCACAAGGAAGAACCGGTAGAGGCTTACGAGATACCGGTTCATCTGCTTATGCCCAAGGACAGGCTATACAACATAAGTTACAAGGCTATAACGGGCAATACCCTTGACGAACTGTACGCAGACATCTATTCTGAAATCGGTTATGTGCCGGAAGTCTCCATCCCTACTCCGGACAAGGGCACAAAGTACGAGGGCACTTTCAACATCGCGGAGTATACAAGGGAAGTCCAGAGGGAGGAAGAAGAGGACGATGAGGATGACATAGACTATTCTGATACCCCTGAAGAGTATAATATCTGGACAAACGCCTCCATCAATCCGTACAATGTGAAGCTCTCCGAGATGACAGATACTGTCAGGATCGACATAAGCAGCTACACCTCTCCGGGCTACAAGTATGTAACCAGTGAATTCGGAGGAAGATGGGGAAGGCTCCACGCAGGAATTGACCTTAAGGTTTTCATCGGCGACACTATCCGCAGCGCCTTTGACAACGGTGTGGTAAGGATCAGCAAGTTCAACAAGAGAGGCTACGGCTATTATGTCGTCGTAAGGCACGACAATGGCCTTGAGACCCTCTACGGGCATATGAGCAAGATTCTGGTGGAAGAAGGCCAGCACCTTAAGGCCGGAGAGCCTGTAGGACTGGGCGGAAGCACCGGAAGGAGTACCGGGCCTCACCTGCACTTCGAGCTCCGCTACCTTGGCAACCCTATCAACCCAAGAGACGCCATAGATTTCAATACAGGAAAAATCAACGACAAGACCCTTGTTCTGACAAAGGACAACTTCCGCTACCAGAACCAGAAGTTCTCCAAGAAATCTAAAGGCCGCAAAGGCACCGCGTCCAAAGGCAAGGGCAAGAAGGGCAAAGGCAAGGCAACCAAGGGAAGCTCTGGAGGAAAGACCGTTACCGTACGCAAGGGAGACACACTTGGAGCAATTGCCCGCCGCAACGGTACAACAGTCGCCAAGATCCAGAAACTTAACGGATTGAAGGGCACATTGATCAGGGCCGGACAGAAATTGAGAGTAAGATAAAACTATTATAAAATGGACATTTTTGAAAGAATTCAACAGAACGAGGGAGGTCCTCTGGGACAGTACCGCAAGAGAGCCAAGGGTTATTTCATGTTCCCGAAGCTTGAAGGAGAAATCCAGCCTTATATAACATTCCAGGGCAAGAAGATGCTTGCATGGACTTTCAACAACTATCTGGGACTTGCAAACGATCCGGAAGTCAGAAAGGTTGATGCCGAGGCTGCCGCAAAATGGGGACTGGCTTATCCTATGGGCGCCAGAATGATGAGCGGACACACTTCCCTGCACGAGCAGCTGGAGAGGGAGCTTGCCGAGTTCGAGTGCAAGGAAGACGCCTTCCTGTTCAACTTCGGCTATCAGGGAATGATTTCCACCCTGGACGCCCTCCTGACAAGAAGGGATGTGGCCGTGTACGACGAGGAATGCCACGCCTGCATCATGGATGGTCTGAGACTCCATATCGGTTACCGCATGAAATATGCCCATAACGATATCGCGGACTGCGAGAAAGTTCTTGCCAGAGCCACCAAGAGGGCCGAGGAGCAGGGCGGAGGCGTACTGCTTGTCACCGAGGGAGTTTACGGAATGACCGGAGCAATGGGAATCCTTGACAAGATCGTTGAACTCAAGAAAAAATACAATTTCAGAATTCTCATCGACGATGCCCACGGATTCGGCGTAATGGGAGAGCACGGAAGAGGAACAAGCGAGGAACTGCACTGCATCGACGGCATCGACCTCTATTTCGGAGCCTTTGCAAAGGCGATGGCCTCCATAGGAGGATTCGTTGCCGGCCCTAAGGACATCATAAACTACCTCCGCTACAATCTCCGCAGCCAGATCTATGCAAAGAGCCTTCCTATGCCGTTCGTTGAGGGTAACCTCAAGAGACTGGACCTGATCCGCAAGGGAGACGACCGCAGAAAGCATCTTTTCAAAATTGCAAGAGCCCTTCAGAATGGACTCAGAGAGCTTGGATTTGACGTAGGTCCTGCTGAGGCCTGCATCACTCCGGTATTCGTTCACGGAACTGTTCCGGAGGCAACCAACATGCTGGTAGACCTCAGGGAGAACTACAACATTTTCTGCTCTGTAGTTGTTTATCCTGTTGTTCCTCAGGGAGTGATAATGTTCCGCCTCATCTGCACCCAGATGCACCAGATGGAGCACGTTGAATACACCCTGAAGGCTTGGGCCGAGATCAAGAAGAAACACGAGCAGGGCTTCTACAGCGGAGACACCGACATTCAGGACAAAGCTATTGACTAATGGGAAGATTTGACGGTAAAGTCGTGATTATCACAGGGGCCAGTTCGGGTATCGGACTGGCCGCTGCGCGTCAGTTCGCCTCTGAAGGGGCAAGCGTGGTTCTGGCGGCAAGGAGCGCGGACAAACTAAAGCAGACGTTCTGCGAGCTTTCCAACAAGGGAGAGTACGGAGACCGCTTCCTGGCTGTCCCTACTGATGTAACCAAGGAGGAAGACTGCCAGAGGCTCATCCGCTGCACGGTTGAAAAGTTCGGCAAGATAGACGTGCTGGTAAACAATGCCGGTATATCCATGAGGGCAATGTTCAAAGACCTGGATCTGGATGTGATCAGAAGGCTTATGGACGTGAATTTCTGGGGAACCGTCTATTGCACCAAGTACGCCCTGCCTTACCTGCTGGAAACCAAGGGAACCGTTGTCGGAGTAATCTCCATTGCCGGCTTCAAGGGCCTTCCTGCCAGAACGGGCTATTCAGCCTCCAAGTTTGCTATCTACGGCTTTATGGACACTCTCCGCGTAGAGCATCTTAAAGACAACCTGAACGTCCTGATTTTCGCTCCCGGATTCACAGCCTCCAACGTTAGGTTTGCGGCTCTGACTGCTGACGGCACCCCTCAGGGCCAGACACCGAGAGAAGAAGGCAAGATGATGAGCGCGGAGACCTGCGCCAAGAAACTCACGCAGGCCGTTTACAAGCGCAAATCCCAGGTAATCCTAACCCCTATCGGCAAACTGACCGTCAATCTGAACAAGTTCTTCCCTAGGTTGGTAGACCGCCTGGAATACAACTACATGAAGAAGGAACCAGACTCCCCACTAAAGTAATTTTACAATTGTAGAATCGTCCTTTTTAGGGGCGGACAGAGTCAATTTTACCGGATGGTTTGGAAAACCATCCGGTTTCATTTTACATTTGCCAAAGAAATAAACGAAACGACATTTGTATGAAAAATTATTTTAAATATCTTTGCAATAAGAAACATATGTGATTTTAAGCGATGAACCAGATGTCTTTGCTCTAAAAGGACATCTGGTTTTTCATTAACCGAGGGGAAGTGCCGAACAGGGAGCCTGAAGTTCTTTCAAGTCTTAAAATCACATATATGTTAAAAAGAAGAACTCACGCAAGAATTGTCTGCATCTCCATTAGGACGGAGAAAGTCAGACTGGTCAAAGTGAAAGCGTTTAAACGCATTCGCAACGGCAAGGTTGAAAGAGTCAAAGACCATTACCGCAGATATTAGAGCTATCTGCAAGAGTTCAGACCTTCAACCTTTCTGAATGAATCTATCCTATCCCCTCGGTTTTTATATTCTCAGCGATCTTGGCAACGAGGAGAATTCGGGCCTCCCTGCCGGTCCAGCCGATGTGAGGCAGAAGTATCGCTTTTGTCTTGTCTTCAATCTTCAGGTACGGAGAGTCTTCCGGGATAGGCTCCTTTGAGAAGACGTCTATGCCGATTCCTTCAATGAGATTGTCGTTCAGTGCTTTCACAAGGTCTTCCTCGTTGATGATTCCGCCTCGCCCTATGTTGATGACCTTTGCCGTTTTCTTGCAAAGCTTCAACTTGTCATAGGTAATGAGGTTGAGGGTTCTCTCGTTCAACGGAGCATGGACGGAGATGAAATCCGAGGTTTGAAGGAGTTCGTCCAGGCTGAGGCTCTGATACTTGTCTGAATGCGGCTTTCCGCTTGTGGCATAATAGCAGACCTCCATTCCGAAGCCTTCTGCCAACGCTGCAACCCTGCTGCCGATTGTTCCAAGACCTATGATTCCAAGTCTCTGGCCTTTAAGTTCCCCCCATTTTCTGGTAACATCGGATACAAGATTTCCTCTTGTGTAGTCTCCGCTCTTGACCTTGTTATCGTAATATGCTGTATGGCAGGAAAGGCCAAGAAGCATAGCCATTGTTACCTGCGCAACGCTTTCCGTTGAATATCCAGCAACATTCTTTACCGGAATGCCCTTGCTTGCGGCATATTCCAGGTCCACATTGTTGGTTCCGGTGGCGGCAATGCAGATGAGTTTGAGATTCCTGCCCCAGTCAATCTGCCGCTTGCGGATCTGCACCTTGTTGATTATAAGCACATCGCAGTCTCCTATCCTTTCCTCCACCTGCTCCGGTGAAGTAAACGGATAGGTCACGAGTTCACCCAGTCTCGCGATGGGTTCCAGGGAAACATCTTCGCCGATAGAAGCGGCATCCAGAAAAACTATCTTCATATCGCGGAGATTTTACCAGGCAAGGGCGGATGCTCCCAAAATGGCGGCGTCAGACTCGTTGAGGGCACTGACGAGCACCTTTACCTTGCCCTTCCACAGAAATACGACCTTCTCGTTCATAGTGTCCACCAGATACTTCATAAAGTAGTCCTTGGCGTGAGTAAGGCCTCCGAAGAGGATGATTGCCTCCGGAGCGGAGAACGGGATGAAGTCCGCAAACTTCTCCCCCATAATCTTTCCGGTATATTCGAATATCTTGATTGCCAGCTTGTCTCCCTTTTCCGCTGCGTCGAACACGTCCTTGGATGTGATGTCCTTCATTCCGTGAAGCAGGCTCTTGGTTTTGGTCTTGGCGAGCATCTCCACTGCCGTGCGGGCAACGCCGGTAGCCGAGCAATAGCACTCCAGGCAGCCCTTCTGGCCACATCCGCAGTCCCGACCGCCCTTGACTGCGCAGGTATGGCCAAGTTCTCCGGCAAATCCGTCGTGGCCATAGACCAGCTTTCCGTCTATGACGATTCCGCTGCCGACTCCGGTTCCCAGGGTAATCTCTATGAAGTTCTTCATCCCTTTTGCGGCACCGTACTTCATCTCTCCGATGGCAGCGGCATTGGCATCGTTGGTAATGGTAACCTTCAGGCCACCAAGCATTTTGCTCAGTTCATTGGCAAAGTGGACGGTCTTGCCCTTCGCCCACATAAGGTTAGTTGCCTCTACGATGTCTCCGGTGTAGTAGTTTCCGTCAGGAGCCCCCACTCCCACTCCGTTGATGTTGTCCAGACCTATGTCTGCCGTCATCTCGCGGATGCTGTCGCTGAGCAAACCGATAAACTTTCCTGCATCCTTGTACTTGGTGCTGATTACCTTCCTGGCAAGTATATTGCCCTTTCTGTCAACGATGCCGATCTTGGCTGTCTGGCCTCCGATATCGACACCTGCAACGTAATTCTTTTTCATATCTTCAGTGTTTGTTATTTGTTTCTAAATCAATGGAGAAAGCAGTCTGAAGAAGCTCTCGCCGATCTTCTGCCCCAGGCTTCTTTTCTTCCAGGAACCAAGTTCAACTTTCTCGCACAAAGTCAAATCTTCCATAAAGCGCTTTTCCACTGTCGCCGAGCATCCCCTGTCATACAGCACACCCATAACTTCAAAGTTATGCTCAAAACTCCTCTGATCCATATTCGCCGAGCCTATTATGGCCATCTTCCCGTCCACGCTGATTGTCTTGGAATGGTTGAATCCCTGTTTGAACAGGTAAATCTTCACCCCGGCTTCCAGAAGTTCGGTTATGTAGGATCGGGTGCTGTAATGTGCCATACGGCTGTCTCCCCTCTGTGGAATCATAAGCCTTACGTCTATGTTTCCAAGCGCGGCTACCTTTACTGCATTGAGAATTGTAGAGTTTGGAGTAAAATATGGCGTAGTTATGTATATTCTTGACTGAGCGCTGGTTATGGCTGTGAAAAAGCACTGCATAATCCCAGCCCAGTCGCTGTCCGGTCCTGAGGAAATAATCTGGGAATAGACATCCTTGTTTGGCCCCGACAAATCTTTCTTCCCGATCTTGATGTTCGGGTAATACTTTCTGGTGTTGTGCAGTCCGTGGTTGAGCACAAAGAAACGGTCCAGAAGGAAACTTGCCTGAAGATTGAACACGCTCTCTCCGGCAATCTTTATCTGGGTGTCCCGCCAAGGTCCGCTTTCCGTGCCGTAATAATACCTGTCAGCGATGTTGACTCCGCCCAGGAAGCCCGTATCCCCGTCCACCACAAGTATCTTTCGGTGATTGCGGTAATTGACCTTGCTCATCGGCATGAAGAAATGCACCGGAGAAAAGACAAGAACCTCTATCCCGGCATTTTTCATCTGCCGGACCAGGGACTTGCCTATGCCGCTGCTTCCCACATCATCGTACATCAGACGGACCTCCACCCCGCTCCTGGCCTTCTCCATAAGCAGGGATATGAACTTGTTCCCTATGCGGTCATCCTCAAGTATATATGTCTGGAGATGAATATGATGCTCAGCCTTAAGCATTGTATTATACATAGAGTCCAGGGCAGATTTCCCGTCAAAAAAGAACTCTATGTCCTTGTTGAAATCAATCAGGGAATAGCTGTTCCTCAGGTTCTGATAGATAAGTTTCTTAAACGGCGCCATATCTCCGGAAAGGAATTCCGGAAAAGAATCCAGAGCGTCTTTCTCGTCTGCGCAGATTTCCTGCCTGGTCTTCAGGTCCGCCAGGCCTTTTCTGGAAAACATCTTCTTCTTGCGGTAATTCTGCCCGAAGGTGAGATACAGTATGATACCGAGATATGGCAGAAGAATCATTACAGCCGTCCAGGAAAGTGTCTTGACAGGGTCCTGCTTCCTTAGGATCATTGAAACAGAAGCATACACGGCGATGCACATATTCATCGCGTATAGAACAGCCGACAATACAGGCCAGAATGTATGCCAAGAGAAGAGTATCATTTCCCAACCGATTTGAAAGCCCTGTAAAGCACCGATATCCCTCCAGTCTGGCATTTATGCCCTACAAACTGGAAACCGGCCTGCGAGAGTTCTTTGCAAAACCTTTCAAATTTAGGAAATTTTTCAACTGAAGATATGAAGTATCTGTACGCGGCGGCATCTTTTCCAAGCGTAAGCGCAGATGCCATTCCTGGCATAATGTGACGGAAGTAAGGCTTGTAAACCAGTCTGAACAGAGCGTTCTTCGGCTCTCCGAATTCCAATATCAGCAGCGCCCCGCCGGGAGAAAGCACTCTTATTATCTCTCTCAGCGATGAAGGCCTGTCATCGAAATTCCTTATTCCGTAAGCGATTGTGATTATGTCTACAGATCCGTCCTCAAAGCTCATGTCAGCCCCGTCTCCCAAAGTTAGCACCGGTTTAGGATATCTTGAAAACTCTCCTTTCCAGAGTTTCTCCACCTTCTCCCTGCCTTTTTCCAGCATTCCTTCCGATATGTCCAAACCTGTTACAGTTAGCCCCCTCTTTGCCAGCATAATGCTCAGGTCCCCTGTTCCACAGGCAAGATCAACCACCTTGATATCAGACACCTGGCAGCCTCTTGAAAAAGCCATCTTACGGGCTATCCGAGAAGCCACACGGGTAGCCCCCCTCCTCCATCTTTTGTCTATAGACAAAGAAAAGAGGTGGTTAAACCGGTCGTAATCTCCGCTGATTTTGTTGAAAATTGGCGCCGTATCCATAAAACGGACTCAAAGTTACAAAACCCCGTGCCAAAAACCTCGAAGAAATGATTGCAGTTTCAACAAAAGTTGTATATTTGCACTCCCTGTCGCCCAGGTGGTGGAATGGTAGACACGCTAGTTTCAGGGACTAGTGCCAGCAATGGTGTGCAAGTTCGACTCTTGTCCTGGGCACAAAAATAGCTGACCAAGTCTGGTCAGCTATTTTTGTGCAAGCTCACCCCCTGCACCCCCTCTAGGGGGATTACGGCTCTCCGAGCCGGGCACTAAAGTGCCTTATTATATTTGTAATAAGACTTTTTTAATTTCCTCGGCGAGGGAGGTGTTGTAACCCTGGGAATAGTACACAATCCGGCCGAAACTGTCGCAGAGAGCAATTACAGGCAGAGTCCTGCCATCTTTCTTGCAACCATCGGAAAGCATTTTCCTGACCGAATCATCCTTGTCCTCACCCTTTACAAGACCACTGATGCCATTAGGCTGCGCCTGGCCTAAAGCAACAACCTTAAGACCTTTGTCATTTATCAGTTCAGAGATTGAAGTCAGCTGCCTGACAGCATGGGTCGTAGGCTCGTCCTTGTAACCAAGGCAGGCAACCAGGAAATATCCCCGGCCGGTCTGACTAAGAATAGAAACTTCTTCCCCGTCCTTCAGGAACTTCTTTTCCGGATCCATACTTCCAATTACGGAAATCTTCTGGTCATCCTTTCTGATTACCAGCTCTATGGTGGTAGTCTTATTCTCTTCTATCGGGAAGAAATCGATATGCGCCAGAACGCTTCCGTCCGCCATCCTGTTTCCGCTTGTCAGCATATAATAACCGCAGTCCAGCGGATAAGTTGGTGCGAACATTTTGCTGAAAGGAATGTCGATATTCTCATCCAGAGCCAGTTGTACCGCCTTGCTTCCGTCGACCTTAGAAATTGAGAAGTGCTTGTAATACAGCGGATCCGGAATATTTTCACAGGTTCCCAAGAGCATTCCTTGCGGAGCTTTCACTCCAGTATGAAGGTCTAACCATTCTTCTCCTTCCCTGTACTGGGCCTTGCCTGTTGCCTCGTCAATCCTGGCTTCAAAACCCTTTGCCCTGCAAAGAGCCACAAAGAAAATATCTTTTGACAACGGGTCCGCAACTCGGCTTCTCCAGACAAAGACCGGAGGAATTCTTAGATGCTGCGGATTCCCGACAGTATCCGTCCTAATATTCTCATCCGTCCATTTGGCCGCATCTGCTGGAGATTTGATGCCAATGCCCTGCCCTATTTCATCAAAATATGGATACAGGAACTCCAGCTCCACTCTCGGGCAATGCATGAACTTGCTGAACGGAGCCTCTGAATGATGATAGGCATCCGTGAGAACAGCTAAAGAAACATCATTCATGTCTTTAACTGACAAAGACTCGAGAATATCGGAATATCGCTGAATGCCACCGAGGCTGTCCGCAAATTTCCAGAAAGCCTCTATCACAGCCTGGTTTCCTTTAGGCCTGGCCTCCCTCATCTGGTTCTCAAGTTCAAACCTCTTTTTATTCTCGGCGATTTCCTTTTTGGTCGCAGAAGATGGAATTGGATCTTCAACCGGAGGAACTATATCAAAGTCAAAGGAATATCTCTGACCTATTTCCTTGTTGAGCTCAATCTTTACCAGAGGGTCACCAGATGCCTTGGAAAGTCCGAACTTATCTCCCCTCGATGCCTCTATCAGCATATCACCATTGCCGGTAGTAAGGGAAGCGTAGCCTTTGGAATCCGTTAAATATGTGGCAACCGTATAGAACTCGGCATAATTGTAGATTTTGAAAGATACCTCAGCGCCTTCCACAGGATTTCCGGCTTCATCCACAACTTCCACAACACGTTTTACAACAGGTACATAATTGGCGGTTACATTTATTTCCGTGTACGCAGGAGTTCTCTGTATGACTTCTTCCGGACCGTCATAGTCTTTTCCGAATACCTTGGTGTGAAGAAGCATCGCCCTGGATACAGGAGCGTTGAACCAGGCCATATCCAGCTTAGGCTCAGGCTCGCAGGCACCGATGAAATGCCATTTGCCGTCATCGGAGATTGCCTCAACCCAGGCGTGGTTATCGTCTGTGTGAGCCCATCGCGGAGTATAAACCTGGCGGGCAGGGATTCCTACGGCTCTCAATGCGGAAACCGCAAGCACGGATTCCTCACCGCATCTCCCAAGACCTTTGCGGATTGTGGCAAGCGGGGAAGATGTCCTGGCATCGGACGGTGCGTAGGTAGCCATCTCGTGGCACCAGTGGTTAATCTCAAGGATGGCCTGCTCCATACTCATTCCCTTTACCCTTCTGCACAGCGAATCCGCCCACTCTGTACGGAAATCATCAAGATTCTCGTTGTTAACCCTCAATGGAAGGACAAAGTATTTGAAATCCCTCTCTGAAACATTCCACCCCATATTCTCCCTGACCTGAAGCGTCTTTGCAACATTCTCTTCCCAGAATTGTTCCGTATAGATTATACTATCCGCACTGCTCATATTTTTCAGAAGGAAATCTGTATAATACCGTACATCCTTCTCTTTTGTACAGGACTCGAAAACAACAGAAAAAACAGCTATCGTTGAAACTAAAGCAAGAATCTTTCTCATATATGCAAATTTAACCAAAAAAGGAATTTGATTACTTTTGTGACATGAGCAAGGAGAAACTATATCTGGAAAGCTGCTGCACAAGCCTTGAGGAGGTTAAAAGAGCCTGCGCCTGTGGTGCAGACAGGATAGAGCTGTGCGAGGATATAGCCATTGGCGGAGTTACCCCGTCCCTTTCTCTTGTGAAGAAAGTTCTTTCCACCTCAGCGATTCCCGTAAACGTGATGATCCGTCCCCGGGGAGGAAACTTTGTCTATTCTGAAGAAGAAATACTGCAGATGATCGAGGATATCCGCTCTTACAAGAAAACGGGAATAAACGGATTTATATTCGGATGCCTGAAGCCTGAAAATGAGGTTGATATCTCAGCGATGAAAAGACTGATGGCTGAGGTGGGCGGAAAACCGGTTACTTTCCACAGGGCTTTTGACCAGGTTGCAAATCCGTCAAAGGCACTGGAAGATATCATTTCACTGGGCTGCACCCATCTTCTCACTTCCGGAAATATGGAAGATGCATTTGCAGGAAGGTTCAACATTGCCCGTCTGGTAGAACAGGCAGCCGGAAGAATAACAATTATTGCAGGAAAAGGAATAAGGCCTCAGAATCTCAAGCAGATAGCCATAGATTCCAAGGCCCCTCAATTTCACGGCACAAGCCTGTTCCAGGCATCGTGAGCTTCCTGGGCGGTTGAGTAGAAGCCTCCTACAGGGCGGAAGTCCTGGGTTTCCAGAGCATATCGTCCTTCCTTGACCTTGATCACATAATAGCGTCCTTTGTCGCTGGTGAAAGCCTGTATTTCATCCGCATAGTTTGATGTCCAGCCACCCTTGTCAAAATAGATGCTCTGGCCTTTCCAGTTATATAAAGTTGCAAATCCCTTGGAGCGGGCGATAATGGCATCGTCGAAATATTCAAGTTCTTCACCAGCGGCGATGAGTTTTCCCGTATCGTCATAAACCCAGATATCATTTGCGAGTTTTCCTCTGGTTGGATCCTGACCGTGTGCTATGATACGGTGCCCGTCAACCTTCATAGGAAGAACTTTGATATTGTATCCGGATGCAATATAATTCCCAAAGACATTGGTAACTCTTTTATAGCCATCCGAATACTCTTTTACGAGGATTTCTCCTTCTGCTTCGAAACGGATATCTTTAAGCGCCACCTTTTTGCCGCTCCGGTCTTCTTCTTCATTCTCACTCTCATACGCCCGATATTTCCCGGTATCCTTGTCAAAAGACAACCACATCCACAGGATATGTCCGTCAGGCTGGCGTTTACCCAGAATTACAACGCCATTAGGGGTATTGGTGTAACGCTCAATGTCATAATCGGCGAAGACCCTCCAGCCGCCTTTCTGGCTTTGGCGGAAAGCATTCATATCCACCGTTCCCCAAGGATGCTCTCCGTCTATGCTTTGAGGTTTGTCATAGACGATGCTGTGCTCGTTTATTCCGGAAAACTCAGGAGTGCGTACCATTATCGGGCGTGGCATAACAGGGTTGCCCACAGCCGGTTTCGGCTTTTCCGGTGCCGGGGCATAGTCCTTCAGACTCGTGCTGGTATTTGTTGATGTATTAGTGGCTGGTTTGGATGCCGAACTGGTTGTGGTGGTTGAAGGTTTGGTGCCGGAAGGGTTGCGCATTGCGGCGAGCATGGCCTTTCCTTTTGCCGTGTTGAGTTTCAATTGGACAATATTGTCCCTCATACGGATGGCATCCCACTTTTTGCCTTGTTCGGAATACTCTTTATACCATTTATAGCTTCTGCCGATAACACAATCCGGCGTGTGCGAATGGTTGTTCCTGGCTCCGCACTCTGTGCAGGCATCCATCAATATACTCCAGTACTCCTTGTTAGTCAGAGGCTTGCCCTCAACTGAGGAAAAGATATCGCTGTCTGTATAAGGCTCATCACCTTTAGTAGACTGGCGGACATTAGGCTTTAATGTATTGCTCTGCGATGAGCTTTCAGAGTCATTGTTTGGAGCTACGTAATGGCGGCAGGATGGCTTGTGTGCCCCTACTCCTCCGCATTCTGCACAGGCGGCGTTGCTTACCGGAGTGACTTGCGCATATGTCCCTTCATTAATCAGCAGAAAAGACATCAACGCTACGGTTACAGCTAAAGCTTTCATATTCGGATTCTTTTAAAGTGCAACAAATATCAATAATCAAAGTTATACAAAAAAGCCAACGGTTCCTGCCCGATATTCCTTGGAAGCGTAATTGTAACAACACTGTCCTTGATTTTGGCTTTTACAGTCTTGCCTGTGTTAAGGAGAGTTACTTTGCCTTTAGGAAGATTACCGTTCCAGGATATTGATTCAGGAAGAGTTTCTCCGTCTTCAAGAGCATAGACCGCATAGACAGTTTTTCTGTCCTTAGACCTTGTGAACCAGATTTTTCCCTGGTTGTAATCTTCTATAGTCCTTGTGGAATAGATGGCTTTTCCACAGCGGGAAAGCCATTCCCCTATCCCCTCCAGAATCGGGATGGCTGCATCTTCTATAAGGCCTTCAGGAGTAGGTCCGACACCAAGAACCAGGCAACCTCCCTTAGCGGTAATTTCTGCAAGAATGCCTATTACTTTCCTTGAGGATTTGAAACCAGCGTTAGGAACCCAGCCCCAGCTGTCAGTAAGAGTGATGCAGCTTTCCCACGGATGATTGATCTGAGTTTTGGGAATTGACTGTTCTGGAGTCTGATAGTTTTCGTTGGGGCCTTTGATGGTGCGGTCCACGCAAATCAGACCAGGGCTTACCTTTCTGGCATCAGGGAGTATCTCGTTGATTCCAACGGCATCTCCGGTAATCCAGCCGCCGTCCAGCCAGAGGATGTCCAGTTTTCCGTATCTGCCGCCGGTAAGTTCATTTAGCTGATTCTGAGTGTATGTAACGTAACTCTGCCACCAGTCAGGATGCTTCTTGATGTCATAGTTCGGATGGCGGTTCGGTGTGGCGTAGTAAGGATTCCAGAAGCCCTTGTGATGCCAGTCCGGCTTGGAAAAGTATGCTCCAACCATAAAGCCTTTGCCTCGGAAGGCTTCAAATACATATTTTGCAATATCCTTCTTGGGATTATCCTTGAATGGACCGTGGGCAATGCCGTAATCGGAGTATTCAGAATCGAACATGCAGAAGCCGTCGTGGTGCTTGGTAGTGAAGATCATATACTTCATTCCGGCGCGGGAGAAGACCTCGGCCCATTGCTCCGGATTGAATTTCACCGGGTCAAACTCATCGCTGAGCCCCCAGTACCACTTCTTGTAGTCCTCGTAAACAGATCCTTCCGGCCTTCTTATCCAATCCTCGTTACAGATGCTCCAGGATTCTATGATACCGGGAACGGAATAGATTCCCCAGTGCATCAGAACACCGAACTTCAGGTCCTGCCATCTGTCCAGTTTCCGGAGCACAGCCTCGTCGGTCGGCCACTGGTAACCGTCCGACTGCCTAATGACATCTTCCCTCTCCTGGGAAAACGCCGGAATAAAAGTGAGAAGAAAGAATAAAAGGGCTGTAATTGTTCTGAATGCCATAATCGCTGAGATGAATTCTCAACAAATATAGCAAATCAGGAGATTTCCAGCTTAAGGCCTTTGCAGAGAAGGAGGAGCTTGTCTATGGTGGACAGATACTCTTTCTGCTTTACGTGGAGCTGGAATGTGGCCACCTCGTCAACTACCGTAAGAAGCTGGATATCAGCTCCCATATCCTTGATGGACTTGATTATTCCTGACAGCTGCTCGCTGCTTGGGGATGAAATGTTGATGGTCAGAGCCTTCTCTCCAAACCTGTGTGTGATGAAATGCATTGCTTCAAGACATAAAATGGTGAACAAAGAAGCTGCTATAGCCAATGAATACATCTCGGCTCCACAGGTTAAGCCTATGGCTGCAGCTACCCAGAGACCGGCCGCGGTTGTTACGCCGCGGACCGCGTTCTTCTGGAAGATTATCACGCCGGCACCTATGAAACCGATACCGGAAACCACCTGTGCCGCAACTCGGGCCTCGTCGTGAACGCCCTTGAAGGCGAATTGGGAGATAATCATGAACAGGGCGCTGCCGAGGGCAACCACGAAATGGGTTCGCACTCCGGCCTCCTTTGCCCTCATCTCCCTTTCAAAGCCGATGAGTCCGCCAAGCAGTCCGGCGATGAATATTCTAAGTATAAAATTCCAATCGATTGTCATAATGCCTTTGTAATTAATTGTTTAAAAAAGTCCTGGGGTATAGCCGAACCAGTGCAGTACGGTCTGGCCCCAGAGAAGTATCATCAGCCAGCTGATGAACATCATCGTTATTCCGAACTTGAAAGTGTCGCTCCAGCCGTACTGGTTGGTGGTGTAGAGCAGGGCGGCCGGCTTACTGTTGAAAGGAAGCACGTAAACGTGCCCTACCAGCATAGCGATCGGGAAGGCCAGGCTCATTACCGGATAACCGAAACTCTGTGCAACACCAATAGCTATAGGAACAAAGATGAGCGTCTGCATAGTCTTGCTCTGGAAAATCAGGGCGCTGAGCAGCATCGTACTCGTAAGAATCATGTACAGAGCCCAATATGGAGTCTGTGCCGTGATTCCCATTGATGCGAATGCCGCATTGACAGCAGTTCCGGGAAGACCTGTAGCGTCCAGACCTGCTCCCAGGGTATAGGCTCCGGCCGAGAAGAGGAGGAGATGCCAAGGAATGTCCACGTCGTTCCACTTGACAATGCCGATTCTAGGCATCAGGGCCACAACGGCACCCAGGAAGGCAACAGCCGTCTGGTTAATGCCGTGCTGCTTGTCGGTTGCCCAGAGAATCAGCACGCAAAGGAAGATCGCGATAGCCCTGTACTCGATTCCCTTCATCTTGCCCATAGCCTTGAGCTCATCGCGGAGCCTTTCCATACCACCTTCAATCTGAGGCTTCTTCTCCTCTTTCTTCATCCTGAAGATTATCTTGGTTCCAACGAACCAGCCGATCAAAATGAGGAGAACGTTCATAGGGAAAGCCGCCTTGAACCAGTCCTGATAACTGAAGGAACCGATGCCAAGCGCTCCGGCAATCAGGGATCCTGCAAGCAGGGTCGCACCGGATCCGGTAAGGAAGGCGTTGGCTCCCAGGTTGATCTGGAAGAGGTTCTGGAGCATCAGGTTACGTCCAAAGTTGTTGCGGTGCTCTCCGCCAGTCGCTCCGTAAATGGCGCAAATAACCATCATAATCGGGAGAAGGATGGCAGCCTTTGCAGTTGTCGCCGATATGAAAGCGGACAGGACCAGGTTGATGATGATGAAGCTGAAAATCACGCCTCCGGCGCTCTTGCCGAACTTGATCACGAACCACAGGGCAAACCTCTTGGCTACCTGTGTCTTGACAAGCATAGAAGCCAGCACGAACGAGAGTATGTTCAGCCACATCACCGGATGTCCAAGCTGGGCGTAGGCCGTCTTGTCCGTGGTGATGTTGGTCAGCACTATCGCGAGTATGACAATGAGCGAGGTCAGATAGTTAGGTATGGCCTCGGTGATCCAGAGCACTATCGCCGCCACAAAGATGGCCAGCATGGCATAGTTCGCCCTGATGAAACCGTCAAGCCCAAGCTCATTGAAACGCTTCAGCGCCGCACCGGAGAGGGAACTGGTGTCAAGATTGTCCAGGAACGAAATCTTGACAACGTAATACAACAGGATGAACACCAAGATAGCGAGAGGGCCGCCGAAGCGCTGCATGGTCCGCTCGAAACCGGATTTCTGCATCTTCGGCAGCTTCTCGATCTTATAGTTGTTCAGGTCCAGAACATCCATTACTTCCAGTTCTTGTACGGGTTCTTCATCAGCATGGAGTTGTAATACTTCACATCTCCAGTGACTTCCTCACCCAACCATTCAGGCTTTACGAAAGCCTCGCTCTCGCTTCCTAGCTCAACCTCGGCTACGGTAAGACCCTCGTTGTCTCCGTAGAACTCGTCTACCTCGAAGGTGTGTTCACCGGCCTTTACCAGATAGCGGGTCTTGTCGATGACACCAGGCTCGCATATCTTAAGCAGGTCCTGAACCTCGGAAACAGGGATTTCCTTCTCCCACTCGAAACGGCTGGCTCCGCTGTCGGAACCTATGCCCTTGATGGTTATGAAGCCCTTGTCTCCCTTGACCCTTACCCTTACGGTTCTCTCAGGCACGCTGCTGAGATAGCCCTGGGTAATGCGGGTGGCCTTGAAAGCGGCATCCTTGAAGTCGCCCTTGACCAAGAATTTGCGTTCTATTTCCTGTGCCATTTTATTCGTTTGCTAAAGGTTTGTCACTCATTCCGATAACGCGCTTGATAGCCTGGAGGTAGTTGATGTTCTCAACACCCTCGAGACCCACGTCCTTAATGGTCTTCTTGATATCCTCTATCTCGGTAGACTCGGAGTTGATGGTAACAACCTTTGCTCCGTTAATCAGAACATTGCCCACCTCGCAGATGGTACCGTTGACCATATAGCCGAAACGCTGCTTGTGAACCCTCACTGCAGCAAGGTCCGGATTGGCCTTAACCATCTCTATGAATTCATCGTAAGTGTAGGTGTCTTTCGTCAGAGCAGGCATCTCGACCATGAAAGCAGGGAAAACTTCCTTCTCCAGAACCTCGCGGCTGATTGGGAATTCTCCCTTCATCAGAGGGTTCCACTGCTCAAGACCGTCGACACTTTGGACAAAAGTCTTGATGTCCATCTTGCCGTCGCGGATCTTGGTGTTGTTGATGTCGTTCTTTGCGGAAATGATATATATTTCATCACTTTGCCTCTCCCAAACCTTCTCGGGAACAGGAGCGGAAAGACGTGCCATTCTCTTGTGAGCCTCGCAGAAACACTGGCCGAAGCTGCGGAATTCAAAGCGCGGTTTGCTTATTTCACCGATTTTTAATTCTGCCATATTGTCGAATATTAAAATTACATAAGTCCGGTTACAGGATCGGTATTGTCTGTAGAGTTCTTTATGCCTGGAGTTGCAGGGGTGAAGAACCACTTGCCTGTCCCATCTGGTACGCGGCTGTAGGAAGCCGGAGCTGTCTTGGATACGGTTACAAGGTTGAAGTCGTCCAGATCTTTCTTGACAGGATCGGTGAGCTGTACCCTTACGGCTTTCTTTGCACTCAGACCTGAAGTGAACACGAGTTCTGAGTCATAGCCTTCATGCTTTCCGCCAGCACCGGTAACATCCTCGCTATAGAGAAGAAGGAATGCACCTGCTGCAAGCTCGCGGTTAGGGCCTGTCCATACATCCTTGGTATCCTTGAAAATCTTGATGCCCTTGATGTTGATAGGAGCAGAACCTGTGTTGATAATCTCGATGAACTTGTCGTTTCCGTTAAGCTCGTTGAGCTTCAAAGGAGTAAAGTCGATAGGAATCACTCCTACAGTGTACTTGCCTTCCGGTGAAGTGGTTGTTCCGCCATCAGTAGTGGCCTCAATGTAATAGGTAACCTCAGTACCCATTGGCTGGGCAGGAATGATACCGGTATAAGTGCTTCCGGATGCGGTCATCTTGACTTTCTGGGCTGCTGAGCTGCCAGTCTTGTAGAAAAGATTAACCTCCTGGATGTCGACAAATGCAGTAACAGTAGCTGTAACAGTTACATCCTCTGTCTCATCGTATGCGATGGTATTGGATATGTCAGCTATTGTAGGGTAAGGATACATTTCATCCTTAACACATGAACTGAATGCAAACAATGCTGCGAATGCGGCTAAAAATATCTTTTTCATAATCTGTATCAATTTTAGAAGTCAACCTCAAAACGGATAGCAAGCATATGGTAGTCAACGCCTGCTTTCCTGTTACCCTCTACAACCTTGGTGTAGTCCTTGGTTGGTTTTCCGGCGGCATCGTGGCCAACAAAGAGTTTGCCCTTGCCGTTTGCATAACGGTCATTGTTGTTGTACTGGTAGTTGATCATAATCTTCACATTATTGTTAACCAGCCAGTTCAGACCTACTGTATAAGCCTCTGCAGCGCCACCGTAAATGTTGGCGTTGTTGAGGTCGCAATACTCGTAACGTGCGCAAAGCTCGATATCGCCCCACTTCTGGCCACGGTTTACCTTGGTGTACTTGCCACCATTTGCGTCATAGTTCTGGCTTCCGCCGAACAGAAGGTAACCTGCCTGTGCATACCAACCGCCAAAGTTCTTGGTCTTGTTGTCAGCAACGCTCTTGTGGAAATGAACATTGTCACCGATATAGGCGGTCTCATAACGGAGTCCCTGATAATGTCCGGCAACCTCTATTGTCCACAGGAAATTGTGGGAAAATCCAGGAAGCGCGTCGGTGTCGATGTACTTCTTGCGGTTGAGGCTTGTAGAGTTACGTGCGCTTGCGCGATATGTTCCGAATTCCTTAGGGTCTACGCTGGTCAGAGCCCTGCGGTAAGATCCTGCAAAACCGATGTGGAGACTTGCGTCCTGCATCTTGTAGAGAGGGCGGAATACAACCTTACCGGTGATTGAGTATCCGGTGTTGCGGCCATAGTCCTTGTTGTTATCCTTTACATAACCTTCTTCCTCTGCACCTGCAACTTCCTGTGTGAAAGCACCGAGAGATCCCCAGAACCAGTCCTTTGCATACTTGGCGTTGATACCGAGATGACGGCTTGGAGCCAGAGCTGAAGTAACCATAGGCCTTTCCATGAACTGCAGGTAACGGGAAGTGGTGTTACGCTGGATTGAGAAGTTCTCCTTGAAGTTACCTGCCTGAAGATCCAGGTTTGGAACTCCGGTGTAGCGTACGATAGCGTCCTTAAGTTCTACCAGACCGTCTGCAAGGTCCATATCGAACTCACCATACCACTGCTCGTTAAGCTGTCCCTTGATGGCAAAACGTGCGCGGCGGATGCTGGTTGCGTTACCGATCTTGTCATAATCCTTGTCCTGACCGAAGAATACTGCTCCGTCAGCCTGGATACGGGTGTCGAACCAGAGCTTGTAGGCGCTGGTAGGAGATTCAAGCACCAAAATACCGTCCTGAGCCTCAACGTCCAGTCTGTCTGACTTGACGGCTACTCCGTACTGGTTGCGCTTTACGTTCTCCTGGGCGAATACTGTCTGGACTGCCAGAACTGAAATCGCCAGTAATAATAATGTTTTACGCATAGTAGTTAATTAAAGGTGTTAATAAAGATTAAATTGATTTAATGAAATTTATAAGGTTTTCGCTGCGTGTCAGGCCCAGTTTGGCCCTGAGGCGATAGCGGTTTATTTCTACACTCTTGGGAGTAATATTCATCAGCGATGCGATATACTTGCTGGAAAATCCCTGCCTTAGCAGGTTGGCCAGCTTCCTCTCGTTTTCAGTAAGGTTCGGGAAACTTTCCGCCAGCCGCTCGTTGAAGTCCTTGTGGAGTTCTTCGCTGCGGGCGTAGAAATCGTTCATCTCCCTTGTAAAATACATCCTTTCCCTCAGCGATCTCAGCAGGGAATCAGTCCTGGCGTCCTTCTCCGCCCCATCCCTGGAAGAGCGAACGTCTTTCAGCTGCTCATAAACACTCTCCATAAAATCTTTCTGGTCGCTGATGCCAACAGCAAAGTCAACTAGTTCCTTTCGCTTGAGGTCCAGCTTGTTGAGAAGATCTTTCTCTGTCATTTCCGCCCTGACCTCCAGAGCGGAAAGGGATTTCCTCGTAGAATATACCTGCTGCTCGTGGGCTCTGGCAATCTGCTGATCCACCAGAATACGGCTTTGATGTCTGATAAAAACAGCGATTCCGGCTGCAAGCAGAATGATTCCCAGAACAATCAGGGTTCCCATTATCTCCCCGTCCATTATCCTTCCAAGGCAATAAGCCAGAAGCAGGGCCAGCAGCGGGGAAAGATACATAGCTACCGCTCCCTTAATGATTTCAGGACCGTCAGTTAGGGTTCTGCGGCTGCAGACACTGATTCCAGCCAAAGCGGCAATATAGAGAGTTCCTGCAGGAAGAGGAGTTGCAGCCAGCCCAACCTTGCCCGGAAGAGAGCTTGTAAACAGCGCAAAGCAGAGAATCATCCCCGCCATAAGGCTGAAAACGGATTGAGGATTTGTGTCAAGCTCATAATCCGCGATGTTCCACTTGGTGAAGACCGCAAGCCTCCTCACTACCGGCCATATCACAAGTGCACAGCCACAGGCCACAACAGCCGCCCTGTAACCGAGTCCGGATGGGAGATAATTGAATATCAGGGAATTGTTCAATGCGAACAAAGGTATCAAAAAGAGAGCGGCAACAGTGGAAGCAGCCAGCATTCTGGCTTCCATAAGCGCCATATGGGTGTTGCGCCTTTTGTGCCAGGCAGCAAACAGAGTATAGACCATTGCGGAAAACAGCGCGCAAAGAAGCGGCGCCGCAGTCCAGGAAATAATATAAGGCAGCGCCTCACCTATTTTAATTGCATTCCCTTCTGCAAGCCCAAGGCCCGCCAGTGCGGCTATGAAAGCAAAAGGTACTGCTACATAGCGGCTGAAGCCCCTCACTGCCATAGCCGAGACGGCTGTGGCAATACCTACTGGCAATATGTTGGCAATGGAATCAGTTGCAAGGAGCCCGTCTGTCATCTGTTTGAAATACTCCGGCCAGAAAACCGGAACACAGAGTCCTCCAAGCAGAAGAAGCGGTGCAAGAATCCTGACGGCAATCCTCTCCCCCGCTCCGGAAGCAAGCAAGGAACCGCTCACAAAAGGCAGTTCCAGCATAATCATGAATGTTCCGGCAAACAGGACAGAGATTACTATGTACAGGATGCAATCCATTTACAGGGCCCTTTTGATTGTCATTACGGAAAGCTGCTCGGCAACTTTCACCGCTGCTTTTGAAAGATCCTCGATATGCAGCGCAAAATACCTTAGGTGGAACTTCTCGCTGAGCTTGAGGTTATCCATATCGTGGAAAACAGTTCTCTTGATTGACTGGCTGAGCTTCACGGCTTCCTTTTCGTAGAAATATACCTGAGCGGTCGTTTCAGCCACATTTTTCGGGGAAGTGAAATAAGCGTTGGTCCCCGGAATCGTGCTTTCAGCTGCCATTGCGGCCAGTTCGCTGAGCTTGACAAACTCACGTTTCAGCTCTTGCGGAATCTTAGGAGACTCGATCTCAAACTGGATGAGGTCTGTGCTGATGATAATGAAGATATGGTCGAACCTCTCCAAAAGCCTCATAATATCTCCCCTGGAACGGATCAGATACCCCCTTGAGTAAAGAATATTCTCGATTTCCTTGATTCGGGAAGATGCCTCTGTCTCCAGAGATGCCATTTTGCCAAGATTCTCGGCAAAACTCTCATCATCCCCGTACAGATAGTTCTTGACTCCCTCCCTGAACACCAGGAGAGACTGGTCCACGGTCTCCATCAAGCCCCCGATACTCTTCTCCAGCCTCGCCGATTTTCTTGAAAATATCTCAGTCAACCCCATACAATAACATGTTTTGTATTTCTTGATACAAATATACGCAAATAGAATATACAAAACGCCCATTGTAGAGTTCAAAACCCTACAATAATGCTTTTGAAACGCAATTTGTAGGGTTTTGAAAACAGCATTGTAGAGTTTTCGCAGAAAAATATACTCTCTCTGGGAAAATTATTTTTTATCAATAGTGTAAAATTTACTTGACAATATGGAAAGTTATTTTTACTTTTGTGCTGTTGAACGATTAACAAACATGCTTTATGAAAACACGCAATTATCTTCTTCCATACGTCTACAAGAAAATAGGCATGTGGATGTTTCTGCCTTTTGCCGCTTTATGTCTCTGTCTTCTGTTTGACGTTAATCTTCCGGAGATTATGGTTCCTTGGATAGCTTTTGGAGACGAAACCTTCTATACCGGTAAAGCGAACCTGTTGACTGAGGCAGGTATGATGGGCCTGCTTGTTTCTCTATGCTTTATTGCCTTGTCACGCGAAAAGGACGAAGATGAAATGACCGCACACATCCGGATGCAGTCTTTCGTCTGGAGCCTGTGGCTAACTTCAGCCATCCTGGCATTCGGAATCCTTTTCATACAAGGGCTCAATTTCCTGAGCTTTGCCTTGGTTGCGCTCTATCTTTTCTATTTGGTGTATATCCTGAAGTTTAATTTCACGATGCGCAGCATCAGGAGGGAAGGACGATGAAAAATACTGTCAAAGTAGAGCGGGCGATCAAAGATATCACCCAGCAGGATCTTGCCGCCGCTGTAGGTGTGAGCCGGCAAACCATCAATTCCATCGAGGCTGGAGGCTATGTTCCCTCCGCCGTTCTTGCATTCAAGATTGCAAGATACTTCGGCAAACCCGCAGAATCAATCTTTGAACTGGAAGAGAGCGATTAACCGGAAAAAGAAAACCCCGTCTGACGATTGTCAAACGGGGCTTTTCAGTGACTCCGGCAGGGCTCAAACCTGCAACCTTCTGATCCGTAGTCAGATGCTCTATTCAATTGAGCTACGGAGCCGGTTGAGGCCGATTACTCAGCCTTTTTCTCGCCACGTGCGAAGCTCTTCTCCTTGATACGAGCTTTCTTACCGGTCAGGTCGCGGAGATAGAAGATTCTTGCCCTTCTTACCTTACCTACCTTATCTACGGTAATCTTATCGATGAAAGGTGAATTCAGAGGGAATATCCTCTCTACGCCTACACCGTTGGATATCTTTCTAACCGTAAATGTCTGGGTCTGGCCAGCTCCCCTTCTCTGCAGGCATACGCCCTTGAAGTTCTGGAGTCTCTCCTTGTCACCCTCCTTGATCTTGTAGGTAACGGTTACGGTATCTCCTGCCTTGAAAGCAGGGAACTCTTTTTTCTCGCCGGCAAATGCCTCCTGAGCTACTTTAATTAAGTCCATTTCTTTAAAATTTAATCGGCAACATTGCACCAAAAGCACTATCAACCAATTTTACAGTGTCTTACGGCCGCCTTGGCCTATACAAGAGGTTGCCTTCGGTTTTGGGACTGCAAAAATACAACTTATTTGCAAACTTCCAAAAATATCTGAAGAAAAAGCGTTTCTAGCGGCCTGCTTTATACATTGCACCGCCGATACAGTCATATTCCGCACCGGTTACGCTGCTCATGCAGTTCGGCATATCGGCAAGGTAAAGAGCCCCGAGAAATGCAAAGATCAACGCCTCCTTGAACTTTACCGTTATCTCGTCCGGGACTATGAACTGCGCCTGTGGAGCGTTGAAACGCATTCTTTCCAGCAGGTACTTGTTGAACGCCCCGCCGCCCGTTGTAAGGACTTTGGCCTTGTCTGCATCTGTTTTCCTGACATTCAGCGATATCTGGTATGCCGCGTGTTCAGTGAACGTAGCCAGCTTGTCCGCAAGGCCCAGAGGGCTTCCGTCCTCACCCCTGGCAGCCTCTATAAGAGGAATAACCTCGTTTTCCACCCACTCGCGTCCCAAAGACTTTGGACCTTCCATCGAATAGAACGGCAGACCGTTGAGTTGTTTCAAAAGATCCCCGCAGATGTTTCCGCTGCGGGCAATCTCCCCGTCCCTGTCGTATTCAAGCCCTATTGACCTGGTATAATGGTTCAGGACATAGTTTACAGGAGAAATATCGTGGGCAACCCTTACAGCCTTGCCGTCTTTTACGCCTTCCGAGGAAATGTTGGAAAAACCGCCGATATTCAGGCAGTAGTCATAGTCACCGAAAAGGTTCCTGTCTCCAACCGGAACGAGGGGAGCTCCCTGGCCGCCCAAAGCCACATCCGTAGTGCGGAAATCGCAGATTGTGTCCACGCCGCTGACCGCCGCGATGCCGGCTCCGCTGCCTATCTGGCCCGTAAAACGCAGATGAGGCTGGTGGAAAACCGTCTGGCCGTGCGAGGCTATGGCCGCCACATCCCTTATGGAGTGCCTTACCATAAAGGCCCTCACCCGGGCTCCAAGATAAAGCCCGTAATCCGAATGCAGAAGGGCATATTCCTCGGCAGTCATCGTCTGGGCGCGTGAAAGTCTTGCCTTGAGGTCAGCAGGATAGCTCTCATCCTCGGCGACAAGGGTCTTGTAAGTCCATTTTCCATCGCGGAGGAAAAAGCGGGCAAAGCAGATATCCAGCCCGTCCAGGGATGTACCGCTCATCAGGCCGATGATATCCACTCCGTTTTCAAAGTCATATATCTTTTTCATATTTCTACCAGGTGAAATTTCTGTATTCTACCGCCTTGTTGCCGACATTGTCCTCTACGGTCACCTTGAGGCGGTGCTTCCTGCCCTTGGCTATGCGGGCATCCGGGAGAGTGATCTCCACGGTGCCTGTCTTTCCGTCCAGAGGAGCCAGAACCCAATGCCCGTCTATCTCGCAGCGGAACTGCCTGATTCCGGAAAAACGGTCATCAATCCCTATTTTCAGCGATGAGGCCTTTATTGCAGCCCCTTCCTTGAACTTGAAGGAGATTTCAGGAGGAGTCATATCCGCAGTCACGCAGAAGGTCCCAAAGGAGCCTGCCGTGGCGGTAATCTCGCCTGTGAGGGCATTCACGGTGCCACCGATGGAGGAAAGGGAGCCTCCGCGGCCGACACGTGCCACAACGGCCCTGGAAAGGTACATTGCCGGAATATTGCACTTGATGGTTATCGTAAAGGACTTGTTCAGAGGGATATCTGGATCCCCTACGCTCCAAAGTGGACTCATTGCCGGAACGTTCTTCTGAGGGGCGTAGGAAGATTCAAGCTTGCGGGCATTGAAGAAGGCATTGCGGAACAATGCGTTCTCGGGAATGGTTACGGAAAGTCCGTCAAAGAAGAATTTGTTCTCCCTGTCCCAGGCGGCAAACTCCCCTTCCGGCGCAAAAGGAACACTGCCGCTGAAAAGTGAATCGGTCCTTACAACATTGAATTCTTTGACCGTACGGTTCCCGTATACATCAGTGACCTCTATTCTCAGATTATGGACAAGGGTATCGTCGAGGCTCACTATCCCGTCATTTACTGCAGTTATCCTGTCTGTAAGGCTGTTGTTGGGATCAATCTGGGTTTTGACGAAATAGCGGCCTGTAGAGCGTCTCAGCGGATGGTCCAGCAATGAGGCAATGTATCTTCCTGTGGAATACGGAATGTTGCCTTCCTCAAAGCGGAAGAAACTCTCTCCGTCCAGGAATGTCTCATATTTATATACGGCAAGTTTTCCCGGAGTTCCAGCCATCACATCATATGAATCAATGGCAAGGTAGAAAGATTTTGGAACCCTTACCGTATCCCCTTCCGTTTTTACAGGGAAAGTGTATAGCGTGCCGTAAAACGGGGCGCAGCCAACAATCCTGTAATCGCGGAGGACCGGTTTCTCGTTGTCCTTAAGGTCAAATATCCTGGTTATCTGCAGATTAACCGGAACGCCATTCTCGTCCAGAACCTCGAAATGCAGGTGAGGCCCTCCTGAAGATCCCGTATTGCCGGAATATGCGATGAGGTCTCCCCTCCGGACTGGCAGACTGTCTGCCGGGAATTCCAGATACTGTCTCCAGTTTTCCTCTACGTACTGTTTTTCCGTAACTAGTTTCCTGTATTTTGGTGCAAATCCCAAAAGATGGCCGTAGATTGTCCTGTATCCGGAAGGATGGGTGACTTCTATCATATTGCCATAGCCCCACGGGCCAATGGTTATCCTGGATACATATCCGTCATCTGCAGCATAGATTTTACGCCCAACCACTCCGTTTGTCCTCATATCCAGGCCGCAGTGGAAATGGTCCCCCCTGAGCTCCCCGTATGTCCCGGCAAATCCGCCATAGGTTTCTATCGGCACTATGAATCTGCCCGTAACCTCTTTTTGACGGTCGTAATCCACGCCCTTTTCCTGAGCCTTGAGCAGTAGACCTGACAATAAGAAAGCAGCGCAGAATAAAATCCGCACCGCTTTCTTTGCTATAAACCTGGAATCTGCCATAATCATTTCGCCGATATGGCAAATTTAAGGAATTACTTGAAGAATCCCTTTATCCTTGACAGGAAACTCTTCTTGTCGTCTCCGGAAGGAATTGGCTTGAAGGAGTCGCATTCCTTCAGTTTCTCCACAAGTTTCTTTTCCTCTGAAGCAAGGCGGGAAGGAATCCATACCTGGACATATATCATAAGGTCCCCTCTACCGTAACCGTTCACGTCCGGAATTCCCTTGCCTCTGACCCTGAGTTCCTTGCCGCTCTGGCATCCTGCCGGGATCTTGACCTTTATCTTGCCACCGATAGCAGGAATCTCCACCTCGCATCCGTTGATTGCATCCGGTATGCTTATGAAGAGAGGATACATCAGGTCGTTGCCGTCCCTTACGAATTCCTTATGTGGTTCTTCCTCTATGAGAACCTGGAGGTCTCCGTTAATTCCTCCGTGAGGAGCGGCATTGCCCTTGCCCTGGACAGTGAGGGTCATACCCTCTGCCACACCTGCCGGAACCTTGAAGTGGATTTCCTCAGGGGCCTTGACAAGACCGCTTCCGCCACATTTGCGGCATGGCTTGGTTATGATCTTGCCGTTTCCGCCGCAACGGGAACATACGCTCTGGGTCTGTGTGATTCCGAAGATGGAACGTGCCTGACGGATCACATAGCCGGAACCCTGGCAGTCCGGGCAGGTCTTTATGTCGGCATCAGATGCGGCACCCTTTCCGCCGCAATCGGGACATGGAGCCATCTTGTTGATCTTGACCTTCTTGTCCACACCGGTCATTATCTCCTCAAGGGTGAGTTTCAAGCGTATGCGTATATCGCTTCCTCTTTCCACCCTATTGCCGGAAGAGCCGCCTCCTCCGAAGAAATCGCCGAAAATGTCTCCGAATCCGCCACCTGAACTGAAGTGTCCGCCGAAAATATCTCCGAAGTTGCGGAAAATATCCTCCATTGAGAAGCCGCCTCCACTGAATCCGCCTCCCTGCTCTGCCGCAAAGCCGAACTGGTCGTAACGTTTGCGCTTGTTCTCGTCGCTGAGCACATCATAAGCCTCAGCCGCCTCCTTGAATTTTTCCTCGGCGGCCTTGTCTCCAGGGTTGCGGTCCGGATGATACTGGAGGGCAAGTTTACGGTATGCCTTCTTTATCTCGTCCGCAGAAGCGTCCTTGGAGACGCCCAACACCTCGTAGTAATCTCTTTTTTCTGCCATCTTGTCATTAAATACCTATTACAACCTTGGCAAAGCGGATAACCTTGCCGTTGAGCTTGTATCCTTTCTGCACAACTTCCACAACCTTTCCCTTCTGTCCCTCTTCAGGAGCGGGAATCTGGGCTACAGCCTCGTGTTCATCCGTGTCAAGTTCCTTTCCCACAGCCTCTATCTCTGTCACGCCCTTCTTCTTGAGCACTTCCAGAAGCTGCTTGTAAATCAACTCAGTACCCATCCTTGCAGACTCGCTTGCCTCAGACTCGCCCAAAGCCTTGAGAGCTCTCTCGAAATTGTCCACAACCGGAAGGAGATCATTTATCACGCCCTTGGCGGCAGTATCGATAAGGTCCAGTTTCTCCTGGGAAACCCTGCGGCGATAGTTGTCAAATTCAGCCATCAGATAGACATATTTCTTCTTTTCCGCCTCAACCTTCTCCTTTTCCTTTTCCAGCAGGCTTTCCGCCGTTTCCTCAGCAGGTTTTTCCTCAGCCTTTTCCTCGGCTTTGGATGCTTCTTCCTCTGCTGCAGCTTCCTGATTTTCCACGGTCTGCTCCTTTACCTCTTCCTGTTGCGGGTTCTCGGCAAACTTTTCTATTCTGTTTTTATTCCTGTGTCTTGACATAATATTTGATTTTTTGATTATTCAGCTGTCTAAAAACCGATAATGTCTATGACAATTTCTTTGCCACCGTTCTTTTTAAAAGAAGTGTGGACATTTTGTCAGTAACATTTTCCGCGATACTGCCATTTTGCATTATCTTTGTCTAAAGGGCTACAAAACCGCCATATGTTCGAGCAGCTCCATAACTTTTTGAGCACAACTCCGTTCACGGACTACAGGATAGTTCTCCTTCTTGTAGGCGTCGGAGCCTTTGTGGGCTTTATCAACACCATCGCCGGAATGGCAACCGCCATATCATACGGCCTGTTCATGATGATGGGGCTTCCGATAAACGTGGCAAACGGCACCACCCGCGTAGGCGTTCTGCTGCAGTTCATTACAACCTCCGCCATTTTCAAGAAAAAAGGCTATCTGGACATGAAAACCGGCTGGAAAGTGGGCATTCCCGTTGGTTGCGGGGCCATTTTCGGAGCCTTGCTGGCAGCTGTTCTGCACGTCAAGGTCATAGAAATCGTGATGGCCATCCTGCTTCCGATAATGTCCATTCTGCTTTTCGTGGACCGCAAGAAAGTGGCCTTGAAAAGACAGGAGGAAGAAAGCTATACCGGATCCAGGCTCAGCGATTTCTGGATTTTCCTGATTTTCACCGCCATCGGAGTTTACGGCGGATTCACCCACTCCGGCGTGGGACTTCTGATTATGTTCGGCAGCTTCTTCTTTCTGGGTCTGGATATGATCCGTTCCAACGCCATCAAGCAGTTTGCCGTTACAGTCTACACCCCGCTTGCCCTTGCGGTTTTCATAATCTACGGGCAGGTCCATTGGGGAATAGCCCTGATTTATGCCGCAGGAAACATAATCGGCGGAGTAGCCGGATCCTATGCATCAATAAAGGGTGGAGAAAAGTTTATCAAAATTTTCGTGACAGTTATTATCATCACGATGTGCACTGCCCTTATAATAAGGCACATCTGAGTTACAGGACGCCCAAGCGCACAAGGGCTTTGGCAACTCCGTCCTCGTCCACGGTTTCCGTCACATAGTCAGAAGCGGCCCTTACTGCCTCGTCCGCATTGCCCATACATACGCTGATGGCAGTATGCTCCAGCATCGGGATGTCGTTCCCCCCGTCGCCGAAGGAAAGTGTCTGCGACAAGTCTATCCCGAAGATCTCCAGCATCCTGTCTATGCCGTAGGCCTTGGTTATTCCCTTTTCGTTCACGTCGGCGAACACAGGATTCCAGACGCTGGCGGTGCAGCCGGTAAGCCAGCCTTCCATTAAATCATCCAGGGCCTTGCCTTTCAGATACACGCACATCTGGTAAACATCCATCTCCACGATATCATCTATGTTGCTGAGTATCGGAGGCGCAACTCCTACAACCCGGGCAACATCCTCAGCCAGGGATGACTTGCAGTTCAGATAATAGTTGTCCGCTGTCATGAATGAGACCGCAAACGGTGGCAGGTCGGCCGTTTTCAGCCTTTCCCGCAACGAGTAAAGCTCTTTCTTGGGAAGAAGCCGGCCGTGAATCATCTTCTTTGAGGAATCATAGATGGCAGCCCCGTTATTGGCTATATAGCCGTCAAATCCAATCCCGTAAAGCACACTGGTCATTCCCAGCATACGGCCGGTGGAAATGAAAACCTTGATGCCCTTCTTTCGGAGAGCATCAAGGACTTCCAGATTGCTGGCGGTTACCCTGTGCGTCTTGAATGAAACCAGGGTTCCGTCTATGTCAAAGAAAACGGCCTTGACGTCCATAAACGGCTATGCCTTGCCGTCTGAACCGAGGACGTTCACGATCTTGTGCTCGTAGAGCTTCTGCATCTCGTCTCTTGCAGGGCCGAGGTACTTCCTAGGGTCGAACTCGCCAGGTTTCTCGTTGAATACCTTGCGTACCATAGCGGTCATTGCAAGACGTGAGTCGGAGTCGATGTTGATCTTGCAGACAGCGCTCTTTGCGGCCTTGCGGAGCTGCTCCTCAGGAATGCCAACCGCATCAGGAAGCTTGCCGCCGTTCTCGTTGATAATCTTCACATATTCCTGCGGAACTGAAGAAGATCCGTGAAGCACGATAGGGAATCCAGGGAGCTTCTTCTCGATTTCTGCCAGAACGTCAAATGCCAGTGGAGGTGGAATCAGGATACCGGTCTTAGGATCCCTTGTGCACTGCTCAGGCTTGAATTTGTAAGCACCGTGGGAAGTTCCGATTGAGATAGCAAGGGAATCGCATCCGGTCTTGCTTGTGAAGTCTATAACTTCCTCAGGACGTGTATAATGTGATTCCTCAGCCGCAACCTCATCCTCAACGCCGGCCAGAACGCCGAGCTCTGCCTCGACGGTTACGTCAAACTGATGTGCATATTCCACAACCTTCTTTGTCAGAGCCACATTCTCGTCGTAAGGAAGGGCGCTTCCGTCTATCATCACTGAAGAGAAGCCCATATCCACGCAGCTCTTGCAGGTCTCGAAAGTATCTCCGTGATCCAGATGGAGCACAATCTGAGGATTCTCCCAACCGAGTTCCTTTGCATACTCTACAGCACCCTGAGCCATATATCTGAGGAGTGTCTGGTTTGCATAGGAACGCGCACCCTTTGAAACCTGGAGAATAACCGGAGACCTCTTTGTAGCCGCTGCCTTGATAATGGCCTGGAGCTGCTCCATATTGTTGAAGTTGAATGCAGGAATGGCATATCCGCCTGCTACCGCCTTTGCGAACATCTCTCTGGTGTTTACAAGGCCTAACTCTTTGTAAGATACCATAATCTATTGAATGTTAAAAATTTGTCCCTTTAAAACCCCGGCAGTTGCCGGAAATCCGTTGCAAAAATAGCAAAAAATAACACTATCTTTGTAAGAACAAGAAATAAAGATCATGGATAACAAGGTTATGGTTTTCTCCGCCCCTAGCGGTGCCGGAAAGACAACAATAGTGACTCATCTTCTAAATACTTTCAGAAAACTTGAATTCTCGGTTTCCGCCACCTCCAGGGCCCCAAGAGGACAGGAGGTAGACGGCAAGGATTACTACTTCCTATCCGTCAAGGAGTTCAAGAAGAGAATAAAGAATAACGAGTTCGTTGAATATGAGGAAGTCTATCCAGGTTCATTCTACGGAACCCTCAAGAGCGAGGTGGAGAGAATCTGGGCCAAGGGCAACGTCATAATGTTCGACGTGGATGTCAAGGGCGGAGTGAGCATAAAGAAGATCTTCGGGGAAAAGGCCTTTACCGTGTTCATCATGCCGCCTTCCCTTGAGGTTATGGAGCAGAGGCTCAGGGCCAGAGGCACTGACTCAGAGGAAGCCATCAAGACCAGAGTTGCCAAAGCAGCAGAGGAGATGACCTATGCCGCCAAGTTCGACACTGTCCTCGTTAATGACATCCTGGAAGAATCTTTTGCCAAGGCAGAGAGGCTTGTAAACCTGTTTACCCGCCTGAAGCCTAAGAAAGCAAAGAAATAGCCTCAGCGATGAAACGTGTCGCCCTGTATTTCGGGTCCTTCAACCCTCTGCACTACGGTCATCTGGGTGTTGCGGAATATGTCATTCTCAACTGTGACATAGACCGCTTCGAGATGGTCCTCAGCCCTCACAACCCGTTCAAGGACAAGGCAAACCTGGCAGATCCGCTGCAGAGGCTCAAAGACCTGAAAAAGGCCATCTCAAAATTCAACAGAAGCCTAAAGGAAAGAATAATAGCCACCGGAGCAAAGCCTAAATGCAGCAAGGTTACGGTCAACGATATTGAATTCCATCTTACAGAGCCACTCTACACTTTCAACACGATGAAGGAGCTCCAGAAGCGGAATCCTGACACCGAGTACATCATTGTGGTTGGAGCGGATTCTTTTAAGATTATGCCCAAGTGGTATCTTGGAGAGAATATCCTAAAAGAGTTCAAGGTAATTGTCTATCCAAGAAAAGGTTACAGAGTCAAGACAATGTGCCGCAAATACAAGGCCCTTTACCTGGAGGAGGCCCCGCTGAACAACATCTCCTCCACCCAGATCCGTAACGCCCAACTATAGTTTTATCCGTTCCCAGATGAAGTTGGGGATAAGGCGCCAGAAGAATACAAGGATTCTGTAGCGCCAGTCAATTATCGCGACTCTCTTCTTGCGCTCAATTGCTCGGACAATCTTCCTTGAAACTTTTTCCGGCTCCATCAGCATCGGATAGTGATGCTTTGTGGTATCCAGAAGCGGAGTGTCCACAAATCCCGGCCGGATATCAGTGAATCTGATGCCAAGTTTAGAGCTTCGCGATAATTGTGCAAGTGCCTGGATGTAAGTGTTGTCAAAGCTCTTGGTTGCCGAGTATGCAGGTGCCGGACCAAGGCCTTTTGTTCCTGCAATGGAACTTATTACGGCAATGTGCCCACCACCCTTTTCCTTGAAATAATTCCAGGCAGCAGTAACCATCCTGGTAAATCCGACGGTGTTCACGGCGCAGGTCTTGAGTTCTACCGCTGGATCCAGTTCCTCGTTGTGCCATCCCACTCCGGAACCGTGGAAATAAAGGTCCATCCCTCCAATCTTCTTAACGAGAGACAACATATGTTCCGGAGCATTTTCCTGCTCTATATCTATAACCTGGTATTCAATGCTTTGAGGATAAAGTGCCTTGAGCGATTGAAGATTCTCCTCCCGCCTTGCGGCGATGCCCAGCCTCCAGCCTTTTTCCGCCAGGATCCTTGCAACCTCCCATCCCATTCCGGAGGTCGCTCCCATAATTACCGCCCTTTTCATAAACCTAAGATCCTTCCGATTTCTCCGGTTAAAGGGGCCTCAACACTTATCAGCCTTTCATTTCCTGTGGATTGCCCTTTAGCATCTTTTCTTCCGATTGGATGAATGAACTCTATCCTTCTGGCGTGCAGGCAGATGGATCCGTCCCTGTTAGAGCGGTTTGCTCCGTATTTTAGGTCTCCCTTTATCGGGCATCCGATAGAGGACAGCTGGCAGCGTATCTGGTGGTGCCTTCCGGTAAGCAGCATAACTTCCAGAAGGGTGTAATGGTCCAGTTCCCTGATAATGCGGTAAAGAAGGCAGGCTTCCTTGTATCCTGCCGGTGGAGTGCCCTTCCCCTTGAAAGGATAGGACTTGTTTTTCTTTTCGTCGCGATAGAGATAATCGCGGAGCTCCACCCAGCCGTCCTCTATTGCCACACCGTCCGGCACTCCATCCAGAGGTGTCTGTACCAGAGCCCAGTAAGTCTTGTGCACATCTCCATCGCGGAGCATCTCGTTAATCCTCTCCAGCCCCTTTCCGGTCTTGGCAAAAAGCACGGCTCCGCTTACAGGGCGGTCCAGCCTATGGGCCACTCCCATGAACACCTGCCCAGCCTTGTTGTCTCTTTGAGCAATAAATGCCTTTAAGGTTTCGCTAAGCGGCTCGTCTCCTGTCTTGTCTCCCTGGACAATCTCCCCGCTCCTCTTGTTGAATATCAGGAAGTGATTGTCCTCAAACAAAATGCGGGAAGAGATATCGTTAAACTCTTCCGGAGAAAGTACTCTGTAAACTTCTGCCTGTTCCATAACAATACAGGCCCAAAGTTACAAAACTTCAGGCCTGTTCCGTCCTAATGAAGAATATTCTATTTCACATAGAAGTATTCTGTTCCTACTCCGTAGCAGTGCAGGGATCCGTATTTGCCACCACCCTGGTAGTCTTCTGCCCATGAAACCCTGGAGGCCATCTTGCCGTGCTTGGTGTTTCCGATTGAATAACCGTAGATTACCCTGCGTACAGGCTGCCCCATGGCGTTTTTCTGAATTTCCCAGGAATTGCTGGTGATTACAACCTTAACCACATCCTTGCCCTTCTGCTTCTCTGCAGCAAGAGCTTTTGCATTCATGGAAGCGTTCATGCCGCCAGCATTAGGAACAGGCTTGTATTCAAGATTGTCCAGGGAATTGCCCTTGATTGCTTCTTTAAGAGCGGAAACATAGGCCACAGCTTTCTGGTGGTAAATGGCGAACTGATCTTTCATGACGCCCTGCTGCGTTTCGCGGCACCACTCAACAGGATAGCCTTCAAACAAAATTGCAATATTGGTTGCCATATTCAAATCCAGTTTGGCCACCCTGATGCCATCTTCCTCGGCGAAAACAGGATCAAGCATGTAATTGCAGAAATATGCCTTACCCTTGTTTCGTGTAAACAGCAGGGAACCAATGCCCATGACGCCCTCCTCACTTGCAGTGTTGCCGGCCACGTGCATACCGACATGCATAAGTGGAGCTCTATCCAGATAGAAAGCACCGGTATTGTCTTTTTTGTAATCCCCGTTGTTGATAAGGTTCATTATTTCACCGATCTTGACATAGAAAGACTGCCAGTTGCTCAATTCATTCTTCAACTGCATTTCGAGTTCATAGTTCTCCCCTGATTCCATTTCCTGAAGAGTCTTTCTGTCCCACTTGAAGCGGGCCGTCAGCTTCTCGGCAAGAGCTTTTGCCTCAGCCTGTGAAGTCTTTCTCAATCCCCAGGCAACGCTGTTTATGTACTTTCCGGATTCATCATAGTCGCTGTAAGAAGGTTCCAAAGACATGAGTTTAGGAATCTCAGGACCACTCCCATAAGTCTTGCCGGCAGTTTGCTTTACAGTCTGAGTTGCAGTGCTCTTTACTGTTGAAGTTGTCTTCTTGGTTGAATTGGTTGTTGTGGTGCTGGACTGGTCATCACCATCCAGGACTTCATCCACCTTTTGCTCAACTTTCTTCTCGACAGCCTTCTTGGCCTTGTTGAGAACTCCCTTGAGCTGGGCATCGGCTGATGAGCAGATACCGAGAGCCAGAATCGCGATAAGGAGCGATCTGAAAAAGAATTTAGTTTTCATAATATTGAGTTTAAAGTTCGAAATCGGTTAAATACTTTCAAATATACCAATTTTTTATCTGACCCAAAACTGTCAGCAGGAATTTTTACTAACTTAGATGCTGGAAAACGGATTGTATTTAATTGTATTAATAACCTATAAACCAAAATTATTATGAGAAACATCACCCAGGCATTCGGTTTGGCATTGCTGGCTATGGTATTTATCCTGGTTTCAGGATGCAATAACAACACATCCAACGCTCAGAAGACAATTAACGGAATAGCAAATTCACTTCAACAAGACATTGAAAACATGGCAGAAAACGCACTTGAACCAACAGTTGCCGTAGAGGGCAACACGATTACCTACGGAAGCCACTCCTACACTGTTTCCGGAGAGTTCAACAATTCCTACAAAGTTCCGACAGCATTTGTGACCTTTACCAACTTCCCGGCAGATTACACAGAATTTGAAGCAGTTTACAACGGCCTGCTCGGAAAGAGCATACAGGGAACAGCAGCCATGATTCCTATGGCAATTGAGATGTACGCCAAGGATGCTGCCGAGGGAGAGAAATGTTTCAACCTGCTGTGCAACAGCGATGCAACGGTAAGCGGCATAATCCGCATACTGAAGACCAAGCTGGTGCCTAACCAGTTTGCACCGGCAAACGACACCTACATCCAGAGGTATATGGCAGCAGCACTGCTCAAGGGAGCCAAAGCGGACAACTCCTACACTCCGGACTATCCTTATGTAGTGGAAATGGCAGCCTCCCCTAACGGAGTCCACAAAGTATCAGGCGGAACGGACACCTTCATCTACATAATCGCAGACGGATGGGATACCCGCCAGAGAGGAGTGGAGATATTCCAGGCAGACGAAGGCGGCTTGTACAAGGTATTCAACTGCCCTTCCTGCTACACCCAGTGCAAGATCATCAAGGGCACCTGGGCCGGCCTGAAGTAATTTCATCAGGCAAGATCAAGACCTCCCGGTATGACAATCGGGAGGTTTTTTTTGTGCCCTTTCCCTCTGCGATTTGACAATTTGGCAGATTTTTGTCGTTTCTCGACGATGGCACAATTATAGAGATATACCCTTCCCGGAGCCTTTGGGCTCAGAAATAAATTGAATATTAAAAATAGGAGATAAAATCATGGGAAAAATTATCGGAATCGACTTGGGAACAACCAACAGTTGTGTCTCAGTAATGGAAGGCTCTGAGCCTACCGTAATCATCAACAGCGAAGGAAAGAGAACAACCCCTTCAGTAGTTGCATTTACCGGAAACGGAGAGAGGAAGATCGGCGATCCTGCAAAGCGTCAGGCCATCACCAACCCGACCAAGACCATATACTCCATCAAGAGGTTTATGGGCGAAACTTACGACAGGGTACAGACTGAAATCGCCAGGGTGCCTTACAAAGTGGTACGCGGCGACAACAACACCCCTAGGATTGACATCGACGGCAAACTGTACTCTCCTCAGGAGATTTCTGCAATGGTGCTCCAGAAGATGAAGAAGACCGCAGAAGACCATCTGGGACAGACCGTTACAGAGGCAGTCATCACAGTGCCGGCATACTTCTCAGACTCACAGAGGCAGGCAACCAAGGAGGCCGGAGAAATTGCAGGACTCCACGTAAAGAGAATCATCAACGAGCCTACCGCAGCCGCCCTGGCATACGGACTGGACAAGAAGGAAAAGGATGCCAAGGTTGCAGTATTCGACCTCGGTGGAGGTACTTTCGATATCTCTATCCTTGAGCTCGGCGACGGCGTATTCGAGGTTAAGTCCACCAACGGTGACACCCACCTTGGAGGAGATGACTTTGACCACGTTATCATAGACTGGATGGTTCAGGAATTCAAGAACGAGCATGCAGGCGCAGACCTCAGCAAGGACCCTATGGCCCTGCAGAGACTGAAGGAAGCTGCCGAGAAGGCAAAGATCGAGCTTTCCAGCCAGACCACCACAGAGATCAACCTGCCTTACATCATGCCGATAGACGGTGTGCCTCAGCACTTTGTAAAGTCTCTCACAAGAGCCAAGTTCGAGGCGTTGGCAGACAACCTCTTCCAGAAGTGCATCGAGCCTTGCCGCAAGGCATTGGCAGACGCTCACCTGAACGCTTCAGACATCAACGAGGTGCTTCTGGTCGGCGGTTCAACCCGTATTCCTAAGGTACAGCAGATGGTTAAGGACTTCTTCGGAAAGGAGCCTAACAAGAGCGTAAACCCTGACGAGGTTGTTGCAATCGGAGCATCCATCCAGGGCGGTGTGCTCGCAGGAGACGTGAAGGATGTCCTTCTGCTGGATGTAACTCCTCTGTCTCTTGGTATCGAGACCTTCGGCGGAGTGTTCACAAAGCTCATCGAGTCCAACACCACCATCCCTACCCGCAAGAGCCAGATATTCTCCACGGCATCTGACAACCAGCCGTCTGTTGAGGTTCACGTGCTCCAGGGCGAGAGGCCAATGGCTTCAGGAAACAAGACCATCGGAAGGTTCCACCTGGACGGAATCATGCCGGCTCCAAGAGGAGTGCCTCAGATTGAGGTAACCTTCGATATCGACGCCAACGGTATCCTGAACGTATCCGCAAAGGATAAGGGAACAGGCAAGGAGCAGCAGATCCGTATCGAGGCATCCAGCGGCCTCAGCGATTCAGAAATCAAGAGGATGAGAGACGAGGCCAAGGCCAACGAGCAGGCAGACAAGGCTGCAAGGGCTGAGGCAGACAAGCTCAACAACGCCGATGCACAGATCTTCGCCAGCGAGAAGAACCTCAAGGACTATGGCGACAAGATCCCTGCAGACAAGAAGTCCAGAATCGAGGAAGCCACCAGGAAACTGAAGGAGGCTCACCAGAACAAGAATATCGCCGAGCTGGATAACCTTATGAACCAGCTTAACGAGGCTTGGCACGCTGCCAGCGAGGAAATGAACCGCGCAGCCGGAGCTCAGGCAGGCCCTAACCCTGGCGCAGGTACACAGGGCGGCTACGGCCAGAACAGCGGTTCAACCGGAAACACCGGTGGCAAGGATGACGGAGAAGTGACCGACGTGGACTTTGAAGAGGTTAAATAAACCCCGTTTCAATGGGAAAAAGACGCACAACTCAGGCTGTGCGTCTTTTTTTTGTCCTCCTGTTAAATAATTCTTCCGGATTTGCTGATTTTTTCTTAAATTTGGCAATTCAAAAATGACATTTTCAGATTAAATTAAAAGTTACCTAATATGGATTGGTTAGAAAAATACAGCGACCGCATCGTAAGCGCACAAGATGCGGCCAAAGCTATCCAGAGCGGAATGAACATCGTCTTGGGCCACTCTGCGGCCGCACCTCAGGAAATCCCACTGGCAATGATGGACCAGAGGGAGAGGCTGAAAGATGTGAACATCTACCACATGGTTACCCTTCACCCGGCAACTTATATGCTGCCTGAGGGATATGGCCATTTCCGCCACATCACAAACTTTGCCCACGGCAATACAAGGGAAGGCCTCAACGACGACCGCGGAGACTTCTTCCCATACTATTACCATCAGGTAGCAGACTGGTTCGATACCCGCTACCCAATCGATGTTGCAATGATTACCGTCACCCCTCCTAACGAGGACGGATACTGCAGCCTCGGTATTTCCGTGGACTACACCAAGCTGGCTGTTGACCGCGCAAAGATGATTATCTGCGAAATGAACGACCAGATGCCTTTCCTGGGCTACGGAGACTGTCTGATCCACATTTCAAAGCTCGACTACATAGTAAAGACCTCCAAGCCTATGTTCCAGCTTCCTAAGCCTACCATAGGACCTGTTGAGGAGAAGATCGGAGAGTACTGCGCTTCACTGGTTGAGGACGGTGCCACACTGCAGCTCGGTATCGGCGCAATTCCAGACGCAGCACTGCATTATATGACTGGCAAGAAGGACCTCGGAATCCATACCGAGATGTTCTCTGACGGCGTGGTAGAACTTGTGAAGAAGGGAGTTGTGACAAATGCCAAGAAGAAACTCCATCCTGGCAAGCTCGTTACGGGATTCCTTATGGGAAGCCAGATGCTGTACGACTTCGTGGACCACAACCCTGACGTTCTGATGTTCCCTGTAAACTACTGTAACGACCCTAGGACAATCTGCCAGATGGATCACTTCGTATCCATCAACTCGGCTCTCGAGATGGACCTCCAGGGACAGAGCACCGCAGAGACAATCGGACTTAAGGTATTCAGCGGAACCGGCGGACAGGTTGACTTCATTCGCGGAGCATCCTGGAACAAGACCAGCAAGGCAATCCTTGCATTCCCTTCTACTGCAAAGCACGGGGAACTCTCCCGTATCAAAGCATTCCTGACAGAAGGTGCCGGAATCACCACTCCAAGAGACGACATAGATTATGTTATCACAGAGTACGGTATCGCTCACCTGAAGGGCGCTACCCTGAAAGACAGGGCAAGGATGCTTATCGGACTGGCACATCCTAAGTTCCGCGACGACCTTATTAAGGAGTTCGAGAGAAGATTCCCTAGGACACCTTACAAGCCTTGGGACTTTACCGCCAAAGAATTCGTTTACTAGCAAACTGACTAAATAATGTACGACAAAGAACGCGGGCTCTACATAGCCCACTGCGACAACGGCCCTATAAGTCTGGTTGGAAAGATGGCCAACCGCCACGGCCTTATCGCCGGTGCCACAGGTACCGGAAAGACTGTTTCCCTGCAAGTTATGGCAGAGAGCTTCTGCCAGGTGGGAGTACCTTGCTTTATGGCTGACATGAAAGGTGACCTTTCAGGAATCAGCCAGGCCGGAAAGACCAGCGGCTTCATCGAGAAGAGAAAAGATGAATTCGGAATTCCGGATCCGCAGTACCAGGCTTGCCCGGTAAGGTTCTTTGACGTGTTCGGAGAGCAGGGCCATCCGATGAGGAGTACAATCTCCAGGATGGGCCCACAGCTTCTGAGCCGTATCCTTGAGCTCAACGACACGCAGGAGGGAGTGCTGAACATTCTGTTCCGCATCGCAGATGAAAAAGGCCTCCTTCTGGACGATATCAAGGATTTGAGGAGCATGCTAAACTATATGGGACAGCATGCCTCAGAGTATACAACTCTATACGGCAATATCTCCCAGCAGAGCATAGGAGCCATACAGCGCTCTTTGCTGACCCTTGAGAATCAGGGCGGTAACAACTTCTTCGCCGAGCCTGCATTCGACATCATGGATCTGCTGCAGGTGGATATGGCTACGGGCAAGGGAATTATGAACGTGCTTGCAGCCGACAAGCTGATGCACAATCCTAAGCTCTATTCAACCTTCCTGCTGTGGCTGCTGAGCGAACTCTACACCACCCTGCCTGAAGTCGGAGACCTCGACTTCCCTAAGCTGGTGTTCTTCTTCGACGAGGCCCACATGCTGTTCGAGGGCACGACCAAGAGTCTGACAGACAAGATCGAGCAGGTTATCCGCCTCATCCGTTCAAAGGGCGTGGGAGTTTACTTCATCTCCCAGCTTCCTACCGACATTCCAGAAGTTATCCTCGGCCAGCTCGGAAACCGCATCCAGCATGCCCTCAGGGCTTATACCCCTAAGGACCAGAAGGCAGTCAAGGTTGCAGCGGAGACTTTCCGCGCCAACCCTACCTTCAAGACTGAGGACGCTATCATGAACCTCGGAACAGGAGAGGCCCTTGTTTCCTTCCTGGACGAAAAGGGTGCTCCGCGAGTAGTTGAAAACTCCAAGATTCTCTTCCCTCTCAGCCAGATAGGCCCTATTGACGAGAGCCAGAGAAGCCAGATTATCAAGTCTTCAAGACTCTTCGGCAAGTACGACAAGATCGTTGACCGCGAGAGTGCCTTTGAAGCGCTTCTGGCCCAGTCGCTGAAGGAAGAGGAGGAAAAGAAGAAGGCTCAGGAAGAAGCCGAAAAGCAGAAGGAAAAAGAGAAGAAGGAAAAGGAGAAAGCCAAGAAGAAAGGCAAGAGCGTCTGGAGCAAGATATGGAAGGCCGTGGTAACCGCCGTTACCGCAACACTTGCAACCTTCATAGGCAACAAGATAACCGGAAAGAAGAGCAAGACCAGCGCCGGCAAGTCCATTGTAAAGAATGCCACAACTGCCGCTACCAGAACTCTCACAAGAGACATTCTGGGTAACCTTATCAAATAAGGCCTTTAAGTTTCCGGATTAAGGAAAGATCGGCGGGAAGCCAGTTTACACTATCGAGTTCATCTGCAGAAAGCCATCGTGAAGATTCGTGCTCAAGCAGATGAACTTCTTTTGTCTCCAGGCTGCACAGGAAGCAGTGGAGAATCAGATGGAATTTCGGATAGTCGTATTCTACGGTATCAATAAATGAATCCACGGAAATGTCTGCGGCAAGTTCTTCACGGATTTCTCTCTTGAGAGCGTCTTCCCGGTTTTCTCCAGGTTCCATCTTGCCGCCCGGGAATTCCCACATATCCTTGAAGTCTCCGTAGCCCCGCTGAGTGGCAAAAACACGGCCGTCCCTTTCTATGACGGCCGCTACTACTTCTATGGTTTTCATCAGCTTACCAGTCGTATTTCAAGTGCTTTACGGTCCTGTTGTCCTCAATGATCTTCCTCAGGGCGTCTATTCCCATCTGGAGATGGTCTTCAACATAGTTCTTGGTAACAACCTTATCGCTTTCCTCGGTCTTGATGCCTTCAGGAATCATCGGCTGGTCTGAAACCAGCAGCAGGGCTCCGGTAGGAATATGGTTTGCGAATCCGCAGATGAACAGAGTTGCAGTTTCCATATCCACTCCCATAGCACGGGTGGATGCAAGATATTTCTTGAACTCCTCGTCGTGTTCCCAAAGCCTTCTGTTTGTGGTGAATACAGTTCCTGTCCAGTAGTCCAGGCCATGGTCTCGGATCGCAGAGGAAATAGCTCTCTGAAGCATGAAGGCCGGCAGAGCAGGAACTACCAGAGGGTAATAGTCATTTGAAGTTCCCTCGCCCCTGATGGCTGCAAGAGGAAGGATAAGGTCCCCGATTTTGGTATGCTTGTCTATTCCGCCGCATTTGCCCAGGAAAAGACAGGCTCTCGGATGAACAACGCTCAGCAGGTCCATTATGGTGGCTGCATTCGGACTGCCCATTCCAAAGTTTATGATCGTAATGCCTTCTGCGCTGGCGTTAGGCATGTTGGAGTCCTGTCCCACAATCTTGACGCCGAACTTCTTGGCAAACAGATGAAGGTACTTGTCAAAGTTCGTAAGCAGGATGCAGTCTGTGAAGTCCTCCAGCTTCCTCTTGGTATATCTTGGAAGCCAGTTGCTTGCAATGATGTCTTTCTTCTCCTGACCCGTTACCTGCGCCAAAATGTTATCCTGTTCCATAAACTTATGCTTTGTTAGTCCAACTGCAAATATACAACAACTTTATCACTCCTCTTCCAGCTGCCGGGCCGGAGAGTCCGTATCTATGGATGTGACGTTAGACTCAACATCCCTGAGTTTCCTGTTAATCTGGTTAGTGCGGGTTGTAATCAGCTTGTCCATATCCTCCAGTCCACCCTGGATCTTGCCCTTGGCCTTCTCGAGAAGATCGCCGAACTTGGAGAATTCCGTCTTGACCTCCCCCAGCGTCTTCCAAACATCACTGCCTTTCTTCTGTATGGCCAACGTCCTGAATCCAAGCTGGAAACTGGTAAGTATGGCCGCCAAGTTGGTTGGTCCGGCAACTGTCACGTTATAGTCGTTCTGCAGCACTTCCAGAAGCGAAGCGTCTCTAACCACCTCTGCATAAAGCCCTTCAAACGGCAGGAACATTATTGCAAAGCGTGTGGTCAGTGGCACATTTATATACTTTGTTATGTTTTTTGCCTCGTTCTTTACGGCGTTGCACAGCTCCTTGCGTGCTTCATCCATCTTTTCCTTTTCTCCTGCCTCATAAGCGTCCAGCAGGGCTTCGTACCTGTCCTTAGGGAACTTTGAGTCTATCGGAAGAAGTACAGGATTTCCGTCCTGGCCCGGGAACTTAACCGCGAATTCCACAACTGCGCCGGCATCGGTTCCGGTATGGGCATTTGCAATGTACTGACCCGGAGCAAGATACTGCTCCAGAAGTGTCTGGAGCTGGATTTCGCCGAGCCCTCCCCTCATCTTCACGTTTCCAAGCACACGCTTAAGCCCTCCAACATCCTTAGCCAGGCCCTGCATCTGGGCCAGCCCGGCCTTTACGCTGTCCAGCTGACTTCCCACGGTTTCAAAGCTCTTGCTTATACGGTCGTTCAGGGTCTTGTCCAGTTTCTCCTCCACCGTCTGGCGCATATTCTCCAGACTCTTTTCCGTAGACTGGATCATCCCAGCCTGAGTCTTCTCAATCTGTTCCAGTTTAAGCTTCTGGCTTTCCTCCATCGATTTCAGGCGCTCATTCTGCATTATCTGCATCTTGTCCAGCTGAAGCCTCTGACTTTCAGTCATGTTGCCAAGTTCCTTCTTCTGGGTGTCGTTGAGCAGATTTACCTTCTCAGAAAACGAGTCGCTGAAATCCTTTATCCTGGCAGAAATCTCTTCTCTCTGCGATGTCTGTGCCCTCTCATAATCATCCTTGTTCTCCTTGTGGTAATCTTTCAGATTCTGCGACAGATTACTCATAAACCCGGAATTCTCTTCCTTGAACGATTTGATAAACTGATCATTCCCTTCTTTCAGCGATTTAATAACCTTGCTCTGCTTAGAGGACAGGACAAACAAAACCACCAGTGCCACCACTAGCACCCCGCACAAAACATATAAAACAACTTCCGGCATACCTTCAATCAATTTGAGTTTAAAATTACTTAAATAATTCCATCTGCAAAAATATACCGGTCAATTGACATTTTTCGTCAAAAAAAGCCGGCAAAAAACGCCGGCCTTTTTTTAACAAATCTTTCCCTGATTACTTGATTTCCTTCAGGAGGCCCTTTACGGCTGCTTCCAGCTGAGGGTCCTTTCCGACAAGGAAGTCGTTGTAAGGGAGTTCAACCTTAACGTCAGGCTCGAACTGCTTGTTCTCGGTAACCTTGCCGTCTGTTCCCATCGAGGCGATCATAGGGATACCGAACACGATTGAAGGATCAATCTGAGTCTCCCACCAAACTGCGGTACCGGTACCAGGAACAGGCATTCCGTAAACCTTTCCGATTCCGTTCTGCTGATAGACAAACGGGAACATGAAGGCGTCTGAATAGTTGCCCTCGCAGGTCAGGACTGCACTTGGCTTCTGCCATCTTCCCAGAGGCTCGCCGTCGTCAAGCAGGTCTCCCTGAGGAGCATAGCGCATATAGGTCTTTGCACCCAGCAGAGTAACGAGCTCGTCGTGGAGCCATCCTCCGCCGTTGAATCTTGTATCGACGATAACTGCCTCCTTCTTTGCGTGCTTGCCCATCAGGCGGTTGAAGATAACCTGATAGCTCTGCTGATTCATGCCCTCAACGTGAACATAACCGATCTTTCCGCCGGAAAGCTTGTCAACCATCTCCTCGCATCTTCTAACCCACCACTCGTAAACCAGATGGCTCAGCGATGACTCCGCTACAGGACGGAGAGTCTGGGTGAAGGTGTTTCCTGCTGTTGATTTAACTGTTACAACAGTGTTTGCGTTGACAATGTTGTTGAGATACTTATTATAGTTCTCGGAAGCAGGGATGCTTTCCCCGTTGATGGCGGTAATGATATCACCAGGACGGATCTTGTTGCTAAGCTTGTCTGCAGGGCCGCCAGGGATGATAGCGGAAACCTTGATGCCCTCTCCGGTGTAGGTCTCGTCGAAGAGCATTCCGAAGTTTGCGGTAACGTCACCTCCGGTCAGAACCCTTGCGGCATAATAGCGTCCGCCGGTGTGGGAAGCGTTCAGCTCACCCAGAAGCTCGCTCAGGAGAACCTGGAAATCATAGTTGTTGTTGATGTAAGGGAGGAACTTTGCATATTCGTCGTGATACATCTTCCAATTGATTCCGTGGATGGTAGGATCGTAGAACTTCTTTGTAACCTGAAGCCACATATGGTCGAACATATAGGCTCGCTCGCCGGCTGCGTCAAGCTCCATCTTGCCGGCAATCATGATAGGCTTTGCCATTCCGCTCATAAGGTCTACCTTGATTGGAGATCCGTTGCGGAGGGCGAACAGGCTCTTTTCGTCCTGGCTGATCTCTCCGGCGGAAATCATTCCGCCAAGAGAACCCTGGCCCACCTTCTTGCTCTCGCGGCTTCTGGTATCTGTGCTCCAGAGTTCCATTCCCCTCTCGCCGCTACGCACGTAATACATCTTCTTTCCGTCTCTTGTAAGGTAATATGCCATTGGGCTTCCGTCAGTCCGGATATCTGCAATGCGTGTTTCGATGAGGTCAAAATCGTCGAATACAATTGGCTTGACTTCCTTCTTCTCAGGCTTCTTCGGACCACCAGGACCGCCAGGACCCGGTTTGTCGCCCGGCTTCACGTCTTTCTTGTCACCAGGTTTTCCGTCCGGTTTCTTATCGCCCTTCTCCTTCTCTTCCAGAAGCTCGAAGTCATCCTTGCTGAGCATGAACTTGTCATAGGACTCCTTGTCGAAGAAGGCAGCCTTGACTCCACCGCCGCCGCGTTGTCCGCCACCGCCGATGTAAGTCATTGCCTGGCCGCCGAATCCGAACTTGGCGCCCCTTTCTCCGTAGGCGCTGTTAACAGGGTAACGAATCTCTCCGCCCTCGGCACTGATAAGTGCGGTAGCGCCGCCTCTCATCATGTTCTTCTGGTCTTCAACCAGCAGCCACTTGCTGTCCGGGCTCCACTCGAATCCCCAGTCTCCGTCGCGATAAGAATGGTTGTGTCCCTTAGGAAGCACTGTAACGGTCTTCTTGCTCTTCAGATCCATCACCTTCAGGGTGTTGCGCTCGCTGATGTAAGCCAGTTTCTTTCCGTCCGGAGAAATGTCAGGCATGAAATTATCCTTGCCGTCTGCAACAACCTTGTCCAGGTTCACAAGTGTAGAAGCGTAAAAATATTTCTCGGTAGTATCCTTGAGGGTAGCCTTCATTATGTTCCAGTTGCCGTCAACCTCGGCGGAATAGTAGATGGCTTTTCCGTCTGGAGCCCAGGTAATCATCCTCTCCTGATAAGGTGTGTTGGTGATTCTCTTTGTACGGCCGTCGTTAACCCCGACAACAAAGAGTTCTCCGCGGTTGATCAGGGCGAGTTCCTTGCCGCTAGGGCTTACTGCCATTTCAGTAGCGTTATTGATATTGAGGTTCTTGATCTTCCTGTAACCGGCATTGTCGGCGATGTAGATATTGAGTTTCTTTGCCTTCTGTCCGTCCTTGATAGTGTAGATATCGCCCTTCCATACAAAGGAGATGGTTCCGTTCTTTGCAATGCTTATCTCCCTTACAGGGAAGTCCTTGAAATCTGTCAGCTGAGTCTTGTTTCCGGAAGAAAGGTCCTGCTTGAAGAGGTTCAGGGCGTTGTTTGCCTTGCCGAGCTTCATCTCGGAGATATAGTAAACGGCCTTTCCGTCAGGGCTGAACACCGGCTTCAGATTCTCTCCCTCATATGTGGACACCTTGGTGTAAGTGTTTGCCTTCAGGTCATATACCCAGATATCGCGGGTAACGGAGGATGTATGATGCTTTCTCCAAGGGTCCTCATAACCCTTCTTGTCCTGGAACACGATCTTGCTTCCGTCTGCGTTGAAATTGGCCTCGTCTGCACCGGCTGCGGTTACAAGGATAGGACGGCCGCCTCCTACAGGAATCTTGTAAAGGTTCTTGAACATGGAAGAAGGGAAACGGATGCTCTCAGCTGGAGCGAACCTGCCGCTTCCGAAAAGAACATACTTTCCGTCCGGGGTAAAGTCAAACGGATAGTCTGCAGTGGAGTTATAGGTCAGACGGACCGGCACACCTCCGCCTGCCGGCATAACGAATACGTCAAAGTTTCCGTAAAGGTCTGAAGCATAGGCGATATATTTTCCGTCCCTGCTCCAGACTGGATAGCCGTTATAATTGTCTCCGCTGGTAATTGCGGTTGCAAGACCGCCCTCGGAGGAAACCTTGTAGAGGTTGCCCATATAGCCGAACACTATCTGGGATCCGTCCGGGGAAATTGCCGGATTGCGCAGCCATCTTACATCCTGCTGCGCGCTGGACACATTGACAAACGCAACAAGCACAACGGCAGTTGCGGCAATCTTTGCGATTCTTTTAAACAGTTGATTCATAAAAGGAAATATAAAAGTGATTATTTAGATTGTTTCATTAATGCCATATTGGTTATAAAGGTACATTATTTAGACGAATATCTTTTAACTTTGTGGCATTATGAAGAAAGTTTTTGTTTTGCTGGCTCCGGGATTCGAGCTTCTGGAAGCCACTGCCCCGATAGATGTGCTGGAAAGATGCGGTGTGGAAGTGGAAAAAGTCTCTTTGGACAAAGATCTTCTGGTCCCGTCTTCCCACTCCGTTTTCCTGAAGGCAGACTCTTTCCTCAGCGATGAAAAAGATGTATATAGAATTGTTTCTCAAGGTGATATGGTCATTCTTCCTGGAGGATATCCGGGTTACAGAAATCTGGCGGAAAACAGTCTTGTCGGCACCATCCTCAAGGAATACGAAAAGGCGGGGAAGTTCATTGCCGCTATCTGCGGGGCTCCGTCTGCCCTGGCAGGCTTCAGCATAATGGCCGGCAAAAAGGCAACCTGCCACACCTCCGTAAGGGATACCACAGCAAAAATATATGAACTGTCTTCTGGGAAAACGGAACGTGACGGCCTTCTTGTCACCGGTCGCGGAGCGGGAGTATGCCTCGAGTTCGCATTCGAGTGCGCAAAGGCTCTTGTCGGCGAGGAAATCATCGCCGAGGTAAAAACAAAAATGGAAATACGCTGATTATTCCAGATTCAGCTTGTTCAGCACCGGATTGCTGTAAACCTTAAGATAAAGGTTCATAAGCGGCAGAATGCTCTCCTTCCACCTTGAAAGTGTGGCGTGCATCACATCAGCAAAATGCTTGTATTCCTCCTTGGTATACTTGTCCGTAAACTTGAAGGTGTTATACAGCATGTCGAATGCTATATAGTTGGTGTTGAAAAGCTTATAGCCACTGTATATCCTGTTGTCTATGACTGAGGCTATGTAGGCCAGGGCCTCGTTGCGGTCCAGGGATCCGGCGGCCAGGAGTTCCTCCGCCGTAATCGGCTCGCAGATCTGGATGTGCACCTTTCCCTTAGGAGAGAGGATGCCTTCCATAATGCTGCGGAAATCCTCCCCTTTCTCCTTGATGTAAGGATGCTCCTGAGACAGGTACAATTCCCTCACTTTCTGCGTAATGCAGGTTTCCCACTCATAGGAAATCGCCATAGGGACAATGTTCAGGGCGGAGAAATTGGTTCCGATGTTCCGGTCTCCGGAAAGGGAGAACATCTTGAGAACGGTCTGGCTGGTCTTGTCGTCACCGTCCTTGGTGCGGCCGTTGCGCTGGGCAATCCATACGGAGGTGTTCCTTTCCGTAAGGACATATCTTATGTAGCTTGAAAGATGCAGGGAAGTCTTCAGGAAATCCTTGGAAGTTCCTCTTCTGACAACCTTGAACATACGGTTACTCTTGCCTATGTCCGTTACTATGCCGGGCTGCATGAGATTATCTCCGAAAGTTATTTCCGAGCAGTCAAGTCCCTCATCATGAAGAGCAATCTGAAGAAGAGCCGCATCAAGGAGAATATCCCTGTGGTTGGAAACAAAGAGGTAGCCCTTGCCTTTCTCCAGATTCTGGAAACCGTCCCAGGTAAATTCTGTCGTGGTCTTTTTGGCAATAGCCTTAATAGCCTCATCCATAAACTTTTCCTGGAACTCGCAAACCGTCTTGTAGGAGGCAAACTCCGCGATTTTCTCCTCAACTTTCTCCGGTCCGTATATGTATTCGATAACTTTCGGAAAATCCTTGTCTGCAGCAATGCGGTGCATGGCGTCAGGAATCTCGTCATCCCGATAAGGACGGATATCGTCCCAAATATTGGAAATGTCCCTTGGAGTTTTGTCTTTCATGTTCATAGTTTAGTCGAATACGGTTTTCTCTAGCCATTCCACAAATCTTTCCTGCCAGCCGAGAGCCCCGGATTTCTTCCGCGGGAATATACCGAAACCATGACCGCCCTTGGAATGGAATTCTACATGGCAAGATACGCCTAATTTCTCTAATTCGGAAGCAAATGTGTGGGAAGCGGCAGGATTCACGACCGGATCATCCTCGCAGTGAAGCAAAAATACCGGAGGAAACTCTTCAGTAACATTCTCTTCCAGAGACAGTTTTGCAATCAAAGACTGGTCTCCTCTCAAAAGATGCTTGCGGGAAGGCTTGTGGACAAGAGGGTCACGCATAGTGATGACAGGATAGATCATCGCCACGAAATTGGCCCTGTAATGAGGATTGTCCTCCATGGCGGCACAGCCCGCCAGATGTCCTCCGGCGGAAAAGCCCACAGCACCGATCCTCGTTGTATCAATGCCAAACCTCCTGCAACTGTCCTTAAGGTAATCCATAGCAAGGCGGTAATCCTCCAATTGCTGCGGATATCTGGCCCCGTAGAAGCCCATCCTGTAGCGAAGGACCACGGCCACGAACCCCTTGGAGGCAAACCACTTGGCAACATAATGCCCCTCTCCCTTTATTCCCAGGTAGGTATAGCTTCCTCCCGGCATAATCACCACCGCCGGGCGGTTTTGTCCAGCCTCTTCAGGGACATATACGAAAACCTTGCTTCTGTGACGTCCTGATACTTTGGCGTCAGCATCCTTCCAGAGCTTGTGAACATCAACCAGCTCCTGAGAAAAGGCGTTGACAGCCATAAGCAGCAGAGCTGCCGTAAGCAGCCCTCTAAACCAAATCACCTTCCGACCTGTACAAGTTCCTGTCATAGTCCCTTAACTTCTTGAATCTTTCATCGGCATACATTCTTCCTTTAAGGGAAGTGAATGCCTGCATGCAGTATCTTCTGAACTCCTGGGCCTGCTTAAGCGGCCTAGGGCCCCAATCTTCCAATTCAGACGGCATTATCCTGTCGCAGAACTGAAGCGCCACCTTTCCTCTCCTGAGAATGTGCTCTCCCTTCGGAAGAATCTCTCCCGGCCCGAAAAGCACAAGCGGGAGAATCTCCATATCGAGGTCCCGTGCAAGCGAGAAGGCCCCGCTCTTGAACTTCAGTATGCTGCAGTCCTCGCTCCTTGTCCCTTCCGGGAAAATCAGTATGGACACTCCCTCCTCCTTCAGTGCCTTGAGTTTTTCAAGGTTGGCCTCGACTCCGTCGTCGATGCACACAAATCCGGCTTTGCGTACAAAGTTACCATAAACCGGCGACTTATACACCCATCCGTTGGTAACCACCGCAATTTTGTCAGAAAGACTTAGAAGGTACATAAGATCCAGGTGAGACTGGTGGTTGCATATTATAACGGCTGGTTTTTCATTTTCAAATATCTTCTCAGCCTCAAGGAAGGCTTCCTTTCCATTGTAATTGGCATCGCTGAGCATCAGTGAGAAAGAGGTTCTCGGAAGTCCGGTGGAGAAGAATCTCATAAGCCCCTTTATCTTTTTCCTCAGCGATGCGGAATCCTGCTTTTTCCCAAGCGCGGTTTTGAGCTTGAAGCCCAGCAGAACCACGGCAAATACAATCCCGCACCAGAGAGTAACGAGAATGTCCGCTATCCTTACTGGGAAGATTCTGTCCTGACGGTCTTTCTTAAGCGACTTGCAGACCAGGAAACGGAACAGCACCGGAGGCAGGATGAAGGCCAGGGCCACAACGCAGACCATGCCGATAACGGCCACGCTGCCAAGAGAATGCAGAGCCGGATGGACGGCAAACACCAAAGAGCCCACGCCTATGAACATCGTAAGTGCACTCAGGGTTACTCCAGTCTTGTATGATGACAGCAGAGGTTTCCTGAATGTATGCTCGTACTGAAGGCCTTCCACCATAAAGATGGTGTAATCGTCTCCGAGTCCGAATATGAACGTTGCCAGTATGATGTTGACTATGTTGAAACTTACTCCAAATATTCCCATTATGCCCGTGATCCAGATCCAGCTGACAACCATAGGCAGGAAGGCTGCAAGGGCAAGTTCCAGACGGCGGAAAGCAATCCAGAGGAACACGAACACCAGGATGGAGCAGATAGCCAGCACCTTGTTGAAATCGCCCTGGAGTATGTCTATCATCTTGTCTGTCATTGAGTAGGAATCAAACAGGAAAGATCCCTCCGCCTTCTCCTTGTAATCTCCGTATGAAGAATAAAGGGCGGTCACCTTGTCTTTAGGGGCATAGAGAATGTCCATTACAATAGTGGACGAAGTGTCTTTAAGGATGAAAGGAGAAAGCAGGGATGCAACAGGAGAGAAAAACTCTTCATCCTGAACAGTAAGGTCAGAAGAAAGCAGTTCCCGGAACGTGTTAAAGGCATCCTTGCTGAAGCCTGCCTTAGGAGCGTTTTCATCCAAAGCCTTGAGAAGAATTGCTGAATGTCTTCCGGAGAATTCCTTCCACATTCCAAGCCTTTCCGCCTGGGCTGCAGAGGATGGCAGGAACGGTCCTATTCCGCTTATCTTTATGATATTGCCATTCTCCATCGATGATTCCGTGAAAGCTCTTCCCTTTTCCGAAGCCTTCAAAGCCTGATCCAGTGTCTGCCCTTCAGAAACGGAATAAACAGCGACCGCATCCTTGGCGGCACCATAGGAAGACAAGTCCTCCAGGAGCTGACTCTGGGCAGGAGCCATATAATTGATCTTGGTGAAGTCTCCGCTGAAAGTAACCTTGCGGCTGAAGAAAAACAGCACCACGGTAACGGCCAGAAGTATCCAGAAAACCCAGCGGCTTTCCTCCGGGCGCAGGCTTGCCCATTTGCCCATCCAGCCGCCGTCTCTAGGCCTGTAGTCCTTCTCCCCCACCCAATGCGGCAGGAAAAGAACCACAAATAATATCGCTCCCACAAGCGCCACTGCTGCGAACAGACCGAAATCCCTCATTCCGGAAGCGCTCATAACAAGCAGGGAAAGGAATGCACCTACAGTGGTTATGTTTCCTATTACCATAGGGCTTGCAATATCCCCGAGAGCAGTCCTTGCGTTGCGGGTAAAGCCCAGCCTGGTTGAATAAAGCAGCGAGTAATCCACAGCTATTCCGAAAATCACGCAGCAGGCTGCTAGGGCCACGCTGGAAACCTCACTCTTGAAAGCCCCCATAAACGCAAGTCCGGCCGAAATGCCGAAGATTACCGGTATGCAGATAAGGACTATCGGCCTGAGCCTCCTGAAATACCAGGCCAGAAGAAGAACAATAAGCCCGATGGCAATTCCTGCGCACCAGACAGAATCCTTCTTCATCCTGTCAGCATTCATAACGGCAATCACCGGAGAACCGGTAAATGTCATCTCCACATCAGGGAAGAGAGCCTGAACGGAATCCTTTGCTTCATACACCTTGCTGAGCATCTGCTTGTTGTGGCTGGTCTCGCTGCCCCCGAATTCTGAGGAGAAACTAACCATTATCGCAGAGGAATCAGGAGTGTACAGATAGTCTCCGATTACTTTGTATCCGCTGCCGGATCCAAGGTCCGAAAGCTTTTTCAGCAAGCCGGAAGAAAAATGGAAAGGATCAGCAGCGGTAATGCCCTGTGTGATTCCTGAGGATGAAACAAGAGATGCCTTGTCCTCTTCCAGAGTCTGGAGGAAATCCCCCTTCTGAACAATGGAATCCATCGCAGAGTAATCAGCAGAATCCAGGAAATATGGCATATTCTCCGCGATGAATGAAGCCACACCCAGCATCGAGGATGCGTCCACCCTCAGCATAGGATCCTTGATACCCTCTACCTGGGCATCTTCCACCCTGTAAGCGAACTCATCCGCAGCCTGGGCAAGAAGGTCTATAGTCTCGTAGATATCTTCCTTGTTTTCCTTAAGGCGAAAAAGGCCCATCACCTTGTCCTGCTTCCTGAGGTTCTGGTACACGAACTGACTCTGGCGGCTGCTCTCTCCGTTTCCGTACGGCAGGAAGGCTGCAATATCTTCATTCAGAGTGATTTTCCGGATGCATAACCAGAACCCTGCAAGAAGTACAACCGGAATCAGAAATGCCAGCCATCTCCTTCCGCCTGCAAAGAAATCGTATATCCTCAGGAAGAATTTTTCCATATCATCTCCTCCTGAGTTTTTCTATAAGCATACGAGGGTAGCCGTAAAAGACGGCCGCCCCCGTAAGAAATGTGTTCATAAGAGAAATCCTGGTAAAGTCCGCTCCCCTTCGGAAATGGGTTACGCGGTCCTCCGGATAAATCACGTCCACCGGAACTTCCATAAGGCGGAAACCTCTCCAGGCCATCCTCACAAGAATCTCAGTCTCAAACTCGTAGCGGTTCCCAAGAAAATGAACCTTATCTATTTTCTCCAGAGGATAGAGCCTCATTCCGCTCTGGGTGTCGCCCATCTTCTTTCCGGTCTGGACCGTCAGCCAGAAATTGGAGAAGTTGTTAGCAAACTTTCCCCCGCCGTCCGCTCCCCTAGTGTTGCGGCTGCCTATGATAATCGTTCTTTCCCTTTCTTTTTCAGGAAGTTCAAGAGCCGCCTCTATCATAGCCTTTGCTCCGGTAAGTGTATGCTGCCCGTCCGCGTCAAAGACCATAGCGTAGCGGAAACCTTCCTCCCAAGCCGCCTTGAAACCCTGCCTTAAGGCATAGCCCTTGCCACGGTTCCTGGCATACGAAACCACATAATCCGGATTTGCCTCCCTGGCTTTCTCCAGGCTGGAATCAGTAGAGCCGTCGTTCACGGCTATTACACTGTAACCGGCTTCCTTCAGGCCGGTTATGACTGCCCCTACAGTTTTTCCGTTATTGTAAAACGGCACTATGAAACACAAGGGCAGATCTCTCATAAAGCTAATTGAAAAGTTGAGGATCGATTTCAGAGTCCTTTTTCACGTTGGAGAACGTGATCAGGGTGTATCCGGCGTTGTTGCGGATCTCGAAGGACTTTATAAGGCCGGTAGCGATATCAAATTTCATTACCACGGAATCCACCATTCCCTTCATTCGTGGACTGGTGGGCACTGTGGTTATTTTCAGGTCTTTGCCGTCTTTGACATATGAAACCTTGTAATCCTTGAGGTTATCGCTGAGATTGCTGATAAGCCCGGTTACCATTTTCCCGGTCTGGGAGAATCCCCTTGTCAGGGCTCCGTCCCTTTTTCCTCCGCGAACCATATAGGCGCCCTTTTGTGAAAGCACTCCGTAGAAATCCCTGCCATACTCCCACCTCATGTAAGACGGAGCCTTGTACCACAGTTTTCCGCTTTGCACGGCATCTTCCTCCAGCATCTGAAGATGCTTTGTTTCAACAAAATCCGCGGTCATTGTCTTCATACCGGTTGTTGAGGACACTATGCGGGCAAAAGCCTCCTTATCATCCTGCGGAGTCTGGGCAGAAGCCCATCCAAAGGCAAGAGTCAGCAAAGCCAGTATGAATATTCTCTTTCCTGTCATTTCTGAACGATCAGTATTGCACCTATAATTATCAAAGCCACACCAACATATCTGATAAACGGAATGTGCTCGTGGAATACAAGTCCTGCAACTACCAGACCAAGCACGTAGCTGAAACTGATCATAGGGTATGCGGCACTGAACGGATAGTTTTTAAGGATATAGAACCAGAGCACCGAGGCTCCGCCCATACAGAGTCCGCAAAGCAGGAAGTTATAGTCCGTGAAAAGCTGCTTTATGCACTTCCAGGTGAACGCGAGCTTGTCTATCCTGTTCATCGTGAACTTGAGGAACATCTGGCCCGCAACAAGAAGAGCACTCTGGATTACGGAAAAAAGAATCAGTTTGTACATACGCTGCTAGTCAAGATGAATGAATAAGTGCCTCTGTTACAGGATGCAAGGAGAATCCTTCCACTCTTCCCCCTTCTTTGCAAAACCTCCCCGCAATAAAGCAGACCAAAGGCGGATGCGGTGAAATACTGCCCGCAATACTGTTTGTATGTCAGCATCTGAACCCCTTCGGGAACAAATGCGAACCTTTCTGACGATTCTCCCGGAAGAAGAGAAGTGACCACTGCGTCTATGTCTTTCCATTCCAGAGAGTTTTCCCGGAGTATACGGTCCACCTCCCACGACGGGTTGCTGCGGGTCAGCATAACATCATCAACGGCAACTCCTCCGGGAGAGTTTGAAAGAACAAATCCCACAGCACCTTCGGAAACCGGAATTCCTTTCCAGAAGGCATCCCTGTCCAGAAGGCCGTAAAGGCCGTCCGTCATCTGGTCCGCCGCACAAAGAAGAACGTTTTCCACACTTCCCTTCTGCAACAGCATAACGCTTTCCAGAAGAGCTCCCTCGAAGGCAAACATATCGTTTACGTGAGTTGAGTTAAATCCTCGGCTTCCGAGATAAATGGCTATCTGGGAACCGATTGTGTTCGGGGTGGAGCAAATGAACCTGGAAGGGTTCAGCATATTTTCCCCATTGTCCAGCATCTGTTTAAGGAACACCTCCGTATCCCCTACGCATCCTATTCCGGTTCCGGAAATAATGGCATCTGGGCTTTGGATTCCCGCTTTGTCCAGCACATGCCTTGAAACGGCTATGCTGCGCTTTACTATGGAATTCATCCTCCTGGATACCATCGGCGGGATAAACGGCCTGAAATCCGGATCCTTGCAAAGGACCATCGCCCCGTCCTGAGGCAGTGGGGAAAAACTCTCCAGCGTGCTGAAAGGCTCCTGTGCACAGATATGGGAAGACGCCTTTATGTAAACCGGACTTCTTTTCATAACTCTGCACGTGAGAATATAAGTGAAGAATCGTTGCCCCCGAACCCGAAGGAATTGGAGAGCACGTGATTCAGTTTAATGTTTTCTTTTTTCTCGGCTACTGGAGAAAAATCCAGCCCGGGATCTTTTGTCCTGAACCTGAGATTTGCAGGAACAAAGCCGTGCTCAAGGCACAGTATGCTGATAACGGCTTCCAGCCCCGCAGCCGCGCTTGTGGCGTGGCCGGTGAAGCACTTGGTGGAGCCCACATAAGGCATCCTGTCTCCGAAAAGGCTCATAAGCGCCTTGCCTTCAGACAGGTCGTTGTTCTCCGTTCCAGTACCGTGGGCATTCACGTAATCAATGTCTGAGGGCTGCAGACGCGCTACTTGAATAGCCTTCAGCATTGCCTCGAGGGCCCCGGCTCCGTCTGGAGAAGATGCCGTCTGGTGATAGGCATCGCAGGTGTTTCCCCACCCGGACAGGAATGCACGGATTCTCGCGCCCCTTTCCTTGGCGTGAGCCTTGCTTTCCAGAACAATATAAGCCGCTCCCTCTCCCAGGTTAAGCCCCTTTCGCCCAGCGTCAAACGGCCGGCAAGGCTCCTGGGAAAGAATCATAAGGGAATTGAATCCGTTCAGATGGTATTTTGAAAGGCATTCTGTTCCGCCTGCAATAACGATGTCGAACCTGCCGCTTTCTATCAGTTCAGCGCCCATTGCTATGGCATTGGCAGCCGCACTGCATGCAGTTGAAATCACATCGGTGAACACCACATCGCACTCCAGGCTGTCTGCAATGGCATCAGTAGAGACACCGTCCAGGTGAAGCGGGATAAGGGCATCATAATCAGAGCCCTGAAAATACTGCTTATAATAACGCTCAGTAATGTCCATTCCGCCAACCGTAGTGCCGTTAATGAATGCAACTCTGTCTCCAGGGACCAGGGAGGCATCCTCCTGGGCCTGCCTTGCAGCCACTATACCAAGAAGGGATGAACGGGAAAGAACCCGTCCCCGATCCTCGTGGCAGAGGTCATAGAGCTGGGCATCAGACAAATCAACCTCCCCGCAAGGAAGGTTGGAATGTATGGTCTTGAGATGTTTTGGTGGAGCTATAGGACAGATATTTTCCATTAGGGAACGGCAGGTCTCGTCAAGACCTGTTCCCAAAGCGGAAACTATACCGGCACCGGTTATGGCTATCCGTCCACACATCAGAGAAAATTACTTGTTGGCTTCAATATAGCGGGCAATTTCTCCCACGCTCACAAGGATGCTCTTCGCTTTGGAAGGGTCTGTGAACTTAATGCCGTAATTCTTTTCCAGGAGCACAAGAAGCTCCAGGGCATCTATGGAGTCAAATCCGAGCCCCTCCGGGCCGAATAATGGTGTCTCGTCTTTAATATCCTCAGGCGTAAGCTCTTCCAGGTTCAACGCATCTATTATCTGAGCTTTCAGTTTCAGTGTATCCATACAAAATGAGGTTTAAGGGGCGCAATTTACAAAAATTTTCAATCCGTCGTATTTTCCTCTATTTTCCAGAAGTCGTAGAAATTGAACCACTGCAGAGGATTTTCCTTTATGACTTTTTCCAGAATGCTGACATAAGCCTGCCCGTAAGCTCTGGCCCTGGCATCCCTGCCTTTAATTTCCGGATCTATCTTTATCGGTTCTACATAAACCCTGTAATGGAAAAACTTCTTCGTTCCCAAGATGAACATCGCGATTATGTCAGCATTGTACTTCTCGGCGATAGTGTAGATTCCTGTCGGGAACATTGCCTCCTTGCCGAGGAACGTGAACTTGTGGTTGCGTCTTCCTGTAAAAACCCGGTCTCCCGCCATAGTTATGGCCTCGCAGTCCCTTATGACATCGTTCATCTTGAAGATATGGCTCATATCCTCGCTTACCGGAATCATCTCGATGTTGTTGACACCCATAGCCTCGGAACGGAACTTCTGCATCTGCTCGGTTTCCCCGGCAAATGCAAGGACGTTGAGTTTCTTTGGAAGGTGGCCGCACACATAGGATGAAATCTCGAAGTTTCCGATGTGGGCACTCACCATAACCAGAGGATTTGGTGTGGAAAAATACTTTGCCACAACTTCCTTGTCGAGCTGAGGCACGGAGAAACGGTCCTTGTGCCCGGCATAGACATAGAATCGGTCCATAAGGAATCGGGAAAAAAGAAGATGGTTGCGGAAAGTTCCCCAGCAGGCTCCGGCAAAGGAGAATCCCTGCCTGTGCCTCAGATATGACCAGATCGCGCCGGCTCTCTTCCTTGCCGCTATCAGATAATAGATCACGGCAAAAGGCAGGAAACAGTAGATTATCCTGATATCCACCCTCTTGAGAATGCGCAGAAGAAGCCCCTGATTGGTGTCTCCGCCTTCCGTTTTACCTTTCCACTCCGGCATATCGTCAGGTGTTCAGTCCTCCGTTGATTTCCACAACCTGGCCTGTGATGTATCCGGCCTTGTCGGAAGCGAGGAACGTTACAAGGTCCGCAACTTCTTCAGCCGTCCCGAATCTCCCGGCCGGAATTGTGTCACGCAGTGTATTCTGGTCCAGTTCCCTGGTCATGTCAGTCTCAACGAATCCCGGAGCCACGGCATTGACGGTAACCTTGCGTTTGGCGACTTCCAGGGCCAGCGCCTTGGTTGCCGCAATCACTCCGCCCTTTGCCGCCGAGTAATTGGTCTGTCCCGGCATACCCTTGATTCCGGACAGGGACGCAACACTGACCACCCTGCCCCATTTCTTCTTGGCCATCGGGGTTATGAGTTTGCGAGTGGTATGGAAGAATCCGTTAAGATGGATGTTTACCACATCGTACCAGTCCGCATCCTCCATCCACATCATCAGGCCGTCCCTGCGGATTCCGGCGTTGTTTACCAGAATCGCAATGTAATCATCCGGATGTGAGGCCATCCAGCCGTCCAGGGCGGCGTCCGTTTCCTTAAGGTCAGCCACGTTGAACTTCAGAAGCTCAGCCGTTCCTCCGGCCGTTTCAATTTCACGTTTCACCTCCTGAGCCGCATCCTCACGGCTGACATAATTGATAATTACGGGATAACCCTCTTTTGCAAGAGCCTTGCATATGGCAGCCCCTATCCCACGGCTGCCTCCGGTTACGAGTGCATATTTCATAGCGTCAATTTTTTCTTGTTGAGGAATTCCTCAGCGACGGGAAGATGCTCCAGACGTCCCACGTCTATCAGCTTCAGCCGGCTGAAAAACCTGCCTTCTATCCTGTATTCCGAGGCGTTGTCAAGATAGAAATCCACTATAGGGAATTTCTCCGGCCAGCCAGCCATCACCTCAAGGGCCTTAGGGGAAACCACGTGTATTCCGCCAAAGGCGTAAGGCCTCATCCCCATCGATTCGAGAATTGAATGAGCCTCCTCCAGGCCTGAAAGCCGGGAAATGTCTTCATAAGGACTTTTGACCAGGAAAGTCTTTATGTTCTCCCAGCCGCAAAGTCTCATCCCGGAATCGAAAAGCAGCCTGCGGTCCGAATACCTTCCGCTCACCACAACGCAGGAAAGAGTCTCCCCGCTTCTGAGTTTCCGGCAGGAAGAAGAATAGAATTTTCCAAGGTCCAGATTAGAAAGTATATCCACGTTATGTACCAGGAAAGGCTCCCCGTCAGAGAGCAGGGAAGAAGCGTGGCGGATTCCGCCTCCCGTATCGCGGAGAAGGTCAAATTCCTCTGAAAACTGAACCTTCAGGCCGCAACGGGGATTCTTCTTGAAGAACTCTTTTACAGCATCTTCCACCATCTGTCCGAAATGGTGGACATTTATCACGATATCCTTAAAGCCGTAGGAGGAGAGGTTCAACAGCTGCCACTCCAGAAGGCTCCTGCCGCCGACCTCGACCAGAGCCTTGGGCCTGTCGTCGGTCAAAGGCCTTAGCCTTGTTCCCAATCCCGCTGCGAATATCAGGGCCTTCATCCAGGACTATACTTCCTCTTCAATATCAAGTTCGCGATGGGTAAGCTTCACCCTCACGTTGAATTTCTTTGAAATGTGGTCTGCCAGATGGCGGGCGCAGTAAACACTGCGGTGCTGGCCTCCGGTACAGCCGAAACATACCTGCAGGTGAGTGAACTTCCTCTCCACAAACCTCTTTACGTGAGGGTCCACGATGTCATAGACATTGGCCAGATACTTCTTGATTCCGCCCTCGTCCTCAAGGAATTTGATAACAGGCTCGTCCAGGCCGGTAAATGTCTTATACCTCTCGAACTTTCCGGGATTCTCCAGACCGCGGCAGTCGAAAACATATCCGCCTCCGTTTCCGCTGTCGTCCATCGGAATGCCTTTCTTGTACGCGAACGAGAAGATGTGGACTTCAAGCGTGACGTCCCGGCGAAGATCCCTGAGCTGGCGCATCTTGGTAAGTTCCGTCAGAACCTGCTGCAGATACGGATATTCCGTGAACGGTTTCTTTATGAGTTTCCTTAGGTTCTCGATAGCGAACGGGATGCTCTGGAGGAAATGAGGCTTCTTCTCGAAATATCCCCGGAATCCGTAGGCTCCCAGCACCTGCAGTGTCCTGAAGAGCACGAACAGCCTGAGATTCTTCTCGAACTCCTTGTCGGGAACCATCATGTATTTCTTGAGTTCCTTCTTGTAGACTTTTATCAGGATATCCTTCAGCTCATCCGAATAGTTGGCACGTGCCTGCCATACGAAAGAGGCAATGTCATAGTAGAAAGGCCCTTTCCTTCCTCCCTGGAAGTCTATGAAATAAGGCTGCTTTCCGTCCTTCAGCATTACGTTCCTGGCCTGGAAATCGCGATACATGAAAGTGTTTCCCCGCATTACCCCCAGAAGGTCCGCCGCCATCTTTTTCATATCCTCGTACAGACGGATCTCGCTGAAGTCCAGACCGCTGGTTTTCAGGAAACTGTACTTGAAATAGTTGAAGTCGAACCAGATATTCCTCTCGTCAAATTCAGGCTGCGGATAGCAGGCGGAATAGTCCAGGTCCCTTCCTCCCTCAAACTGGAACTTCGGAAGAAGAGCCATAGTCTTTTTCAGCAGGGCCACTTCCTTGACGTTATAGGATCCTTTCTGCCTTCCGGAAGAGATTGCGTCAAAGAGGGATACCGTTCCCAGGTCTTCCTGGAGATAGTATACCTTGTCCGGAGATGAGACATAAACTTCCGGCACGTTCAGCCCGGCCTCCCTGAAATGACGGGCCAGACATATAAACGCATTGTTCTCTTCCACAGAGGTTCCCATCGCCCCAATCAGCGATATTCCTTCCGCCTGAAGACGGAAATACCTGCGGTTGCTTCCGCTCTGGGGCAGTTCATCGCAGGTAACGGCCTTCTTTCCCGTATATTGTTCAAATAGTTCCTTAAGCTGCTTCATAAAAAACAGTATTGCTTACTATCCAACAAATTTAATAAAACACTAGCATTAAAGCAAAAAACCGTATCTTTGAATGTTAATATGTTATTGTGGATAATTATACACTGAAATATGGAAAAGGATGACAACCTGCTTAGGGTGATGAGCGATGTCTCTTACTGCTCTGACAAATACCAGTATACAATGGGCAAATCTTTCCTGGAATGCGGAATGAAGGACAAGATAGCCTATTTCAACCTGTTTTACCGCAAGGCCCCGGACAACAACAACTGGGCTGTTGTAAGCGGTATCAGGGAAGCTATGGAGATGATTGCCAACCTTGGCGGGAAGTCTCCGGAGTTCTTCGAGAAGTTCCTGCCGGGAGAAGGCTACAGGGAGTTCCGCGAGTATGCCTCCAAGATGAAGTTCACCGGAAACGTGTATGCAATGAAGGAAGGGGAGGTTGCATTCCCGAGAGAGCCTGTCATCACGATTGAAGCCCCTATCATCGAGGCCCAGGTGCTGGAAACCCCTCTGCTCTGCATCATGAACCACCAGATGGCAATCGCCACCAAGGCAAGCCGCGTATGCCGCAGCACAAAGAAAGCCGTCAGCGAGTTCGGAAGCCGCAGGGCCCACGGCCCTTGGGCTGCCACCTACGGTGCAAAGGCCGCTTACATAGGAGGTTGCGCCAACTCTTCCAACGTGCTGACAACAGAGATTTTCGGAACCCCGGCAAGCGGAACGATGGCCCACAGCTACGTGACCAGTTTCGGCTGCTCCATCAAGGGAGAATACACGGCGTTCGAGAACTACATAAAGACACATATCGGTGAACCTCTGATTCTTCTTGTGGACACTTATGACACTCTCAACTGCGGAGTCCGCAACGCCATCAAGGCATACAAAGCCTGCGGAATAGACGATTCCTATCCTCAGGGCTACGGAATACGTCTGGACAGCGGAGACCTTGCATACCTTTCCAGAAAGGCAAGGGAGATCCTGGACGCCGCGGGCCTCAGGAACTGCAAGATATTCGCAACAAATTCCCTGGACGAGTATCTCATTGCTGAAGTCGAGCAGCAGGGAGCGTGCATAGATTCCTACGGAGTGGGAGACGCCATCGCCACCAGCAAGCACAATCCTTGCTTCGGCAACGTCTACAAGCTGGTTCAGGTGGACGACGAGCCTGTCCTCAAGCGCAGCGAGGACAAGGTCAAGCTCATAAACCCTGGATTCCAGGTAACTTACCGCATCATCCAGAACGGAATGTTCAAGGCAGATGTAACCTGCCTGAGGGGAGATGCCACTTCCAGGAAGATCGAGGCGGGAGAAGAACTCAAGATCCAGAACGAGTTTGACGAAACCCAGAGGAAGAAATTCAAGAAAGGAACCTACACCTGGCGCATTCTCCAGAACCAGACGATGAAAGACGGAAAGATCTGCTACACGGACGAACCTATTGAGAAGAAGCGGGAGTATTTCCTCAATAACCTCAAGAGTTTCAACGAGACGGAGAGGCGTCTGATCAACCCTCACATCTACAAGGTGGATATTTCGGACGAACTCTACGACCTCAAGATGAAACTGATAAACAACCTCATAAGAGAAATCGACGAACTTAAGGAGTCCTATGAGCAATAAAAAGATGAAACCGTCGCTGAGGAAAATCCTGTTCTGCAGCCTGGCCCTCGGGGTTCTTGTTCTGGCAAGCGCCTGGAGCAGGCCTTCAGGTATCGGGAGAGAAGGAAGATTTGTCCTTGGAATCAGCGACACCATTGTGAAGACGGCCTACCAGCAGATGATAGACTCGCTGTACGGGCTGAACCTCAGCCCTGATTCGCTGAAGAAGATGGGGCTCAGCGATGCGGTCCTATTTTCCATAGACTCGCTGAGGAAAGCTGACTCCATTTCGCAGATAAAAGTCTACACGCCGAAGGAACTCAGGAGGATGAAGCGCGACAGCATCAACAAGCACAACGACAGCCTGATACGCAATACCCCTAGAGTGCTGGACACATACCTGTTTGCAGACAGCATAAAATACACGAGGATTTTCTCCTGGAAGCACGACACATATCTCAACAACCAGGAGATGCTGAAGATGGACACCACGTTCAACTACCATTTCCACGACCTTCCTTTCCACCGCGATGACATCAACGCCCAGTATCTTGGCGTGAGCGGAAGCGCGGCCCTTCCGTTCAACTGGTTCAACCGCCAGGAGCAGGAGCTGTTCCCGTTCTTCAGCCCTTATATGACCTATACGTATATGCCTGAAAGCATACCGTTCTACAACACCAAGACACCTTACACGGAACTGGCTTATTACGGTACCCTATTCGCAAACAGGCAGAAGAGCGAGGACAACATAAAATTCCTCCACACCCAGAATTTCACCCCTAGCTTCAATTTCACGATCCTTTACCAGAGAAACGGCGGAGGAGGACTCCTCCAGCACGAGAAGACAGATTTCAGGACATTCTCCATAACCGGAAACTACCTGGGCAAGAAATACATAGCGCAGGGAGGATACATATTCTCCCGCCTCAAGAGAGAAGAAAACGGAGGAGTGGAAGACCTCAAGATGGTCAGCGACACAACGATCGACGTGCGCACCGTGCCGGTTTACCTCAGCGATGCCAACTCGATAATCCGCCGCAACACTTTCTTCATCACCCACAGCTATGGAGTCCCTATCCGCTGGAAAGCCCAGAGGGATTCCCTGGGGAACAAGATAGCGGACACTCTTTCCACAGACAAGGGAACTGTCACATATTTCGGCCATTACGGGGAATACACCGTATTCAGCAGAAGTTACACCGACAACATAACAGACTCGATCGGAAGATCCCTTTACCGGAACATCTTCCTCCTGAACCCTTCATCCACGGCAGACTCGGCCAGGGTCATGAATCTGGAAAACAGATTCTTCCTGAAAATCCAGCCGTGGAACGCGGAATCCGTTGTATCTAACCTGGATGGAGGAATCGGGCACCAGATGCTGAACTTCTACGGTTTCCAGCCGGATTACTTTATTAGCGGAAACCGGAACAAGGCCTACAACAACCTCTACGCCTATTTCGGTGCCGGAGGAAAGTTCAAGAAGTTCTTCGCCTGGAACGCCAGGGCCAAGGCGGACATTGCCGGATATTACAAAGGCAATTTCTCCCTTGATGCAGCGATGAGATTCTCGTCCTGGGCAGTCAAGGACGGAATCCACCTTACGGCAAAGTTCTCGTCTTCACTGAGAAAGCCGTCCTATTTCCTGAACAACTACACGTCCAACCACCATCAGTTCGACTACGACTTCGACAAGACATCCGCCACAAGGATTGAAGGCAGACTGGACATTCCTCACTGGGGACTGGAGGCATCTTTAGGTTACTCCCTGATAAACAAGAACGTATATCTGGATACACTTTGCATCCCTACCCAGAACAACGAGGCGATGAGCATAATCAGCGGATACATTGCAAAGAATATAAAACTGGGTGCTCTCCACCTGGACAACCGTATCCTGCTGCAGACTTCATCCAAGCAGGATATCATCCCGCTTCCGAAAGTGGCCCTCAACCTGAGATACTATGTCGAGTTCTATGCTGTAAAGAACATCCTTAACGTGCAGTTCGGAGCCGATATGACCTACAACACAAAGTATTACGCACAGGCTTACGATCCGGCTCTGGGAATGTTCTACAATCAGGAGAAATACAAGATCGGCAACAACCCTTATATAGACTTGTTCATCAACCTCCAGTGGAAGAGAGCCTGCATTTTCGTTAAATGCGATAACGTGCTGCAGGGAACCCCTAACAACGAATACTATTCCACCTACAGGTACATCAGGCCTCAGAGAGCCCTTAAGCTAGGCATCTGGTGGCCATTCTATATCAGATAAATGAACAAGGTCTGGAAAACAAAGGCGATGAGGGTGGGAGTCATAGTCGCTATGGCGCTCCTGCTTGTCTATGTTTTCCTGTTATCCGGCCTTCACTCTCCGGGCAAGGACGAGAACACTAGCGTCGGCGTTAACTCCATTACCGGAGACACTCTGTACTGCACGGTAATCACTGACAAAAAGCTCGGACCCGGAACTCCGGCACTCAAGTTCACCTACGACCTTATCCGCCAGTTCTCCCAGCACCAGCACTGCAAGGTTAGCGTAAGTGTGGAAAAGTCCTCCCTGAGAAACTGGGAAGACCTTGCAGACCGCCTTACGGACATCATTATCTTCAATTCGGATAACGACACTATCCCCAGCGCTTTCAAAGACTATCTTGTCACCTCGGTTCCTATGGAAGGGTCATATGTCTGCGCAATGAGATATGACGACCGCGCCATAATAGACAACGTAAATTTCTGGATTACTCACATTAAACCCACTCCCGGATACAAAAAGCTCTACGCCAAACTCCACAAGACAGAAAAAACAGGCGAGATTTGGAACCGCCCTCCTTCAAAAGACGGAATCTCTCCTTACGACGCTTTGATAAAGAAGTACAGCGAGACTATCGGTTGGGACTGGAGGCTCCTCAGCGCCTTGATTTACAAGGAATCAGGTTTCAACTCCGGCATTGTTTCCAGCATGGGAGCCGTAGGTCTTATGCAGGTGCTACAGAACATTGCTGACGCTATGGGAGTTGAAAACATCTACGACCCTGAGCAGAATATCAAGGCCGGCTGCAAGATCCTTGGTAAAACCCATAAGAAATACCTCTCCCAGGGAATGGACGAGGAAAACGCCCTGCTTTTCACCCTGGCCTCCTACAACGCGGGGGAAGGCCGTATACAGCAGTGCCAAAAAGTTGCCAAGGCAGAAGGCCTCAACCCGAACGTATGGGAAAACGTTGCTTCCGTAATCCCTCTGATGGCAGACGGTTACGACAAGAACGGAGTCAAGGTTCCGCCTTTCCGCGGAGGTGCCCAGACAATGAACTACCCGGCCAGGGTTATGGGCCAGTACGAAGTCTACAAGAACGCTGTCGAGGAATAAAATTATCTGACTCGAATTGTCTTTGACGGCTGGATCCGGCTGATGAAGTGGCATGGTATCAGCAGTATAGCCATTATCGCCACAAAACAAAGCACATCAGCCGCAACGATGCTCCACCAGGAAATGTCTATCGGCACATAGCTTATGAAATAATTCTCCGGATTCAGCCGGATAAACTTGAAATGCTGTTGCAGAAGGCAGAAGGCTATCGCCAGAACGTTTCCAATTAGAAGACCTATAAGCACAATCCTTGCACTCTTTGCCAGGAAGACCTTCTTGATTCCTGAATTCTTCATTCCAATGGCCTTGAGCACACCAATGGAAGATATGTTCTCAAACAGGATAATCAAGACGCAGGAAATCATGTTGAAAGCAGATACCGCAATCATCAGTATCAGGATTATCAGCACGTTCATATCCAGCAGCCTCAGCCAGTCCACCAGATTTCCCATATCATCGTAAGAGCCGGATATCCGAGGATAATTCTCCCCCTCCATGCTTGTGTACACAAGATGGCCTATCTGAACCTTGCGGCTCACATAATCCTTGTCGCTATGGTCCGTGAACATTATCTGATAAGCGCTTGCACGGTCTTCCTCCCAACCGTTCAGCCCATTGACCAGCTTCTTGGAACATATCACGTAGAACTTGTCCAGATTCTCAAGGGAAGAAGAAAAGAACCCCAGAATCTTGAGTCTGCGCACCTTTACGCTCTGTCCAACAAAGTAGAATGTTGCCTTGTCGCCGATTTTAAAGCCTAATATATCTCCAAGTTTCTCCGACACATAACAACCATCCTCAGCGATTAAAGAATCCACGCCCTTTAGCATCACTCCCTGGATATCTTCCTCCGTCTTTATCATTCCCGGCCTGTAGCTCACTCCCACAACATTCTTCACATACGGCAAAGAAAGTATCTCGTCTTTTGCATTAAGAGGCGGAAGGGAATACTCGTCGGCATTGATGTAATCAGATCCGCCGGATGGCAGCATCACGGAAACGTTCACATCCCCAGCAAACGCAGCCATCTTGTCCAGCATCTGGCTCCTGAAGCCTCTTGAAACCGATATCGCGATGATAATGACCATTATGCTTACCGCAACGGAGAGCACGGCAATAACGTTTCCAAGAGAGGAAAGCCTCCTCTCTCCCTTGCCTCCTATCCGGCTTGCGATAAACCAGCTCAGTCTCATCCGAAAAGAAAAATTTTCTTAAATTTGCATTCCCAACGCGGAAATAGCTCAGTTGGCAGAGCATCAGCTTCCCAAGCTGAGGGCCGCGGGTTCGAATCCCGTTTTCCGCTCCACTTCACAAAGATAATATTATTCCTTCTGCTTTTCTGATGATTCCTTCGGAAGAATGATATTAAGCAGGATTCCCAAAATTGAAGAAAGGGCGACGCCGGTCAGGGTAAAGGACCCGGAATTAACAGCAGCCCCTCCTATTCCCGTAGTAAGCATTACTCCGGCTATGACAATGTTGCGGGAATGGTTGAAATCCACCTTATTGATCATCAGATTCTGAATGCCGACAATAGCAATGGAACCGAAAAGCAACAGCATTATGCCGCCCAATATAGCAGACGGGATGCTCTGGAGAAATGCGCCAAGCTTCCCGACCACAGAAAACAGGATAGCGGTTACTGCAGTGATTCTCAGTACTTGCGGATTAGTTACACGGGTAACTTCAATAGCCCCTGTAACCTCGCTGTAAGTGGTAACAGGAGGGCCTCCAACCAGAGAGCCGAAAAGAACGGCAAGGCCATCGCCGAGTAAGGTACGGTGAAGGCCAGGCTTGTGCACGAAGTCCTTCCCCACCACCTGACCGATGACATAGATGTCACCGACATGCTCTATTATTGCACAGAGAGCGATTGGAATCATGCAGACGAAAGGCTCCCAGGCAAACTGAGGGGTCTGCCAGTGTTCAATGTTTTGAGGGAGAGAAATCCAATTGGCAGACAGTATGCCTGAGTAATCCACCCTACCCAGGCAGACTGCAACCAGATAGCCGGCAATAACTCCTGAGATAATCGGGACAAGTTTCATCAGTCCACGGCCAAATACCAGTACTATTACCGCTACAGCCAGCGCTATTATTGCAAGCAGCCAGTCCTGCTTTGCCATATCTACAGCAACGTGGGAAAGAGACAAGCCTATAAGGATAATCGTAGGCCCCACTACAACTGACGGAAAGAAGCGGTCCAGGAACTTGGTTCCCTTGAGCTTGACCAGTAAAGAAACTATCAGATATACTAGCGCAACGCCTATGAATCCGGTAAGCGTCCCGCTCATTCCCCATTCCTTTGAAGCCAGGATAATCGGAGGGACAAAAGCAAAACTGCTTCCGAGAAAGACCGGGACCATCCCCTTGGTCACCAGATGAAAAATCAGCGTGCCACAACCAGCGGAGAACAAAGCGGTTGCAGGATCCATTCCAACCAGGAGCGGAACAAGGACCGTAGCTCCAAAGGCTACAAAAAGGAACTGGATGCCTACAACTGTCTTCTTTCTCAGCGACAGTTTCCCGACGTCAATCTGGTTGTCTTTCATCTAAGGCGTTACTTGTTCTGCTGTTTGCGGCGTTTCTTCTCGGCGCGGAGGAGGTTGAGTTCCCTTCCGGTCTGGCCGGCAACGGAGGTGTTTTCCTCTGCTCTTCTTACGAGATATGGAACAACGTCTTTAACCTTGGCGTAAGGAACGTACTTGGTAACGTTGTAGCCTTCGTGTGCAAGGTTGAAGGAGATGTTGTCGCTCATTCCAAGAAGCTGGGCGAAATGGATCCTAGGATCGTTATGGGCAAGGCCCTTCTCGTCTATCAGTCTGGCCAGAAGGCGGTTGCTCTCCTCGTTGTGGGTTCCCATAAAGAGCTCGAAATGGTCCAGACGGTCCATAACATACTTGACTCCGGCGTTGTAGTTGGCATCGGTAGCAGCCTTGTCCTTGCAGATTGGGTCAGGATAGCCCATAGCGGCAGCCCTTGCCCTCTCCTCTTCCATATAGGCTCCCCTGACGAACTTGATGCCGGCAATGTAGTTGTTCTTGACAGCATCCTCGTAGATTTTCTCAAGATAAGGCATACGGTCGTGGCGGTACATCTGCAGGGTGGCGAAGATGATGGCCCTCTTCTTGTTGTAGAGCCTCATCATCTCGTCTGTCTGGGCGTCAATGGCATCCTGGAAGCAATAGTCCTCGGCATCGATGATAAGCCTTACATCGTTGTCATAGGCCCTCTTGCAGAAAGCTGCGAACCTTTCCTGATAGGCCTTGAATTCCTTTTCTTCCTCCTCGGTGAGAGGCTCCCTCTTTTCAGAAGCCTTTGCAAGAAGTTCATCGGTGATGATGGTTGACGGCTTGAAAACGGCGTAAGCCAGAGCAGGATTGCCCTTGGCGAAATCAATGGAGCGCATTGTCTCCTCGAACGTGTACTGGATACCCTCCGGAGTTTGCTTGCCCTCGGCAGAGAAGTCCAGGGTGGATTTAACGTTGAAGCTCTGGAGATGGTCTATGGTCTTCTTGCAGTCTTCCAGGGTCTCGCCTCCCACAAACTGCTTGTAGAGAGTCGGTTTGACAGCCCACCCGATAGGGAAACCGATTTTTATGGCAAGGTTGGAAGCTCCCTTGAGGAACTTCACCATACCGGGATTCTTGATTGTATTGAATAGCAGGAGCGCATTCTTCAACTCGCCTTTGCTTTTGGAGGAGAATGCAATTTCAAGGTTATTGAAATCTACCATAACGGTTATGTCTTAGTTGTCTTATTTAAGCTTCACCAGAGTGTCAAGCACCATCTTGATGAGCTTCTCGATATATGGATGATAATCTGTGATTGCTTCTTTGCGGTAGCGGTTTGCAATTATGCAGCAAACGGTGATGGCCTCGTGCCCCATCTCCTTTGCAAGACCTGCGATGGCGCTGCCCTCCATCTCGTAATTGGTTACCTTGTAGCCCTTTGCGGCAAAGCTCTCGAACTTGGCGTTCATCTTAGGCATTGCAAGTCCAAGACGCAGGACACGGCCCTGAGGTCCGAAGAAACCAGGAGCTGAAATTGTCATTCCCTTGACTGTCTTCCTCTGGAAAGCCTTGATGAGCCTCTCGGAGTTTCTTACGATGTAAGGGCGAGGAAGGTTAGGGTCCCAGCCCATGTGCTCAACGAGGGCGTTCTCGATTTCCTTGTCAGTTACGCTGTCACGGTTGGCATACCAGTTTACCAGGCCATCGCAACCGATTGAATAATGGCTGAGTACATAAGAGCCAAGCGGAATCTCCGGCTGAAGCGCGCCGCTGGTTCCAATCCTGACAAGGGTAAGGCTGCGTTTCTGCTCCTTGATCTTGCGGGTATTGAAATCGATGTTTGCAACAGCGTCCAGCTCGTTCATCACGATATCAATGTTGTCCGTTCCGATGCCGGTGGAAAGAACAGTGATCCTCTTGCCCCTGTACATTCCGGTGGTGGAGACGAACTCGCGGCTCTGTTTGGTAAACTCGATGGCTGTCATAAACTTGGATATCATCGCAACACGTCCTGGATCTCCTACAAGTATCACGGTGTCAGCAAGTTCCTCAGGACGCAGATTAAGATGATATATGGACCCGTCGGCATTCAGCAGAAGCTCGGATGCCGCAATCTTCTTTGATCTTGACGTTTTCATATAATGGGAGTTTTAATTTTCTCAAATTTAGTGAAAATAATTTAATTTTGTCGCGATGAAAAAGATTAATTACCTGACACTGATACTGGCCAGCACGGTTTTGATTGGCATAATGTTCTTCGGAGAGATTTACAGGGCATACCCCCCGTTCCTGGTGCTGACAATTATCACTTTCCTGATTTCCCTTGTCAACCTCTTCCTGATACACCATAAGAACCTCCAGCAGAGACTCTGCATCTACAACGCCATCGTGCTTCTGGCTTATCAGGTGTGGATAATCTGGCTGCTGTGGAGCATAAAGAGCCACAACGGGCTGAGTCTTCACAAATTTCCGGTATCTATTGTCTTTCCGGTCATATGCGCGATTCTGAACATATTGGCGGCCGGCATAATAAGACGCACCATAGCCGCGGAGGAATTCATGAAAATCCTGAGGAAAGACAAGAAGAACGGAAAACTCCCGAAGAAAGGCTGATTATTCCTCCTCCAGAGAATATTTCAAATCCTTGAAGAAAAGGTCTTTCTCGGCGACAGACCCGGTGTGCCAGCTGCTCCCCTTTTCCTTGCTCTTAATCTTGAAGCGGAAACTGTAGTGCATAAACCCGTCTGCGGAAATTGAGTCCAGCCGAAGGATTTTAACCTTGTGGACATAGTCTGTAAGATGGATATTGTCCTTTGAGGAGAATATCTCGCTGTTGAGCTGCCTCTTTATGTCGTTCTGCCTCAGCGACACGTGATTATCCCCCATCAGCTGGATGTAGACAAACAGGGCAAGCCATCCCGCAATAAAAAGGAGGAGTAAACGCAAGCCCCATTTTTCAGTCCGGTTGAGATTCAATCTTTTCATATTCATCAATCCAGGATTCCGGAAACAAAGATGACAATCCACATCACAAAAGTCAGGGCAACGCCCCACAGGATTGTTTTGCGTGCAGCGTTTGACTTGCGGTCAGCCTTGTCGTAATCCTTGTTCTTGAAAGCATAGTTAGACTGAAGACCGAATATTATGGCCAGAATGGACAGGGGGCAGCAGCAACAAATGGAAAGCGTGATGCTCAAGCCCAGATATGCCGGGGGAGCCACGGCTTTCGATGCCTTGGGTTCTGACTCGAAGTCAAATTTCCCGTAATCACAGGCTTTCCCTTCCGAAGGAAGCTTTGCAGAACAAATCCTGCATTTCTTGCTCCCCGGACTGTTAGCCGCACCGCATTCTGGACAATAAACGAACATCCCCTAAAGGTTTTTCTCCGGATACATACTGTCCCACCAGGAAGGGTCGTCCTTCAGGTATTTCTGGAACCACGCCATAATGGTGTTGCTCCATTTTATTCTCTTGGGATAATCCAGAATCCAGTGGTTCTCTCCCTTGACTTCCACGAACGCCACTTCCCGTCCCAGTATCTTGAGAGCCGTGAACATCTGGATGCTCTCTATGTGAGGCACGTTGGTATCTGCAGAGCCGTGAAGGAGCAGCAGCGGAGTGTGGATCTTATCCGCATTGAACAGCGGGGAATGCTTTGTATACATGTCCGGATTGTTCCACGGATAGCTCTCCGCGCTTGCCACATGACCGTATGAATAGCCCCAGTATCCTTCTCCCCAATAGCTTGCTATATTGCTGATTCCGGCGTGTGAAACCGCGCAGGCGAATATGTCTGTCTTGGTCTGGAGGTACTGTGTCATAAAGCCTCCGTAACTGGCGCCAATACAGCCTATTTTCTCTGCATTGACAAATGGATGGGCCTCGCAGAATTTCTTAACTCCCTCGATAATGTCGTCGGCTACAAAGTCTCCCCAGGTCTCCACGTGGCGGGCGGAGAACTTCTGGCCGAAACCTATGGCCCCGCTAGGCTGGATCACATAAACCACATAGCCCAGAGAAGCATAGTATTGCTGCGGGTAGCGGCTTTCAAGCGAACGGGTTATCGGGGTACATCCGCCATAGTAGTTGACAATCATAGGGTATTTCTTCTCAGGGTCGAATCCCGGAGGAAGATAGAACCTTCCCTGGATCTCGTCGCCGAGGCGGTTGGTAAAGCTCCAAGGTTGGCACTCACCCATAATCACATCTTCATACTTCTGTGATGAAACGTCTTCCCAGAGTATATCCTTGTCCTTCTTCACATCCTTGACATACAGCTTTGAAGGAGAAGACGCTCCGCCTCCCACATAGCACATCGTCTGTCCTTTTTCAGGAAGGTTCCAGCCTGTAACAACCTCTGGTATCTGGCTAAGTTTCCGGTGCTTACCGTCCTTAGGGTCAAATACGTACAATGTCCCGTATTCCCCTTCTGTGGCTCCTGCATATATCTTTCCGTCCTTCCGGTTCCATACCACTCCGTCTATGGATGGGTCAAAATCCCTGGTAAGGCATCTTGCCGAGCGGCTGGCGATATCAAAAATGTACATCTGGATATCATACATATTCGGAGTCTGTCCCGGTGTCATGTTACCTATTCCGCCGAAGGTTTCAGGAGATCCAAGGACAAGAAGGCTCTTGCCGTCAGGAGAGAACATCGCCCGTGAAAGGAAACCGTCGCCACGGATGACAGTGTCTACGGCCCAGGTCTCAAGGTCAACGATGCAGACATCCGTGCTGTGTGACGGCCTTTTCTGGACCTGAAGGTTGCGGATTCCGGCAAGAAGGTATCTGGAGTCGTCGGATATGTCCATAGGATAAACCGCCTTGCTTCCGAAGGAAAGCCTTCTGAGGCCACCGGTTTCCAGGTCGTAATAGCTCATGTAGGTACGGTCTCTCCAGCCAGGCTGCCTGTCGTCCGGATCCAGGATCTGATAGACGTCGACGTCTTCCTTGGGACCTTCCGCCTGTTCTCCCACTATCATGAACTTCATGTCAGGTGACAAGAACAGATTGCCCTTGGGAAGATTCTCGGCGACAAGTTCATCCGGTCCGCCAACGGTAGCCTTGTAGAGCTTGCGGTTGCCGTCAACGGTTTCATACCAGGCATATTCGTTTCCGCCGTTCAGCCAGAAAATGCCGGCCTTTTCCCTTATGACATTTCCCGTAGCGATTTCCCTGAGCTGGGTCTTACGTGTGGTCTTGGCCTTGCGGTCAGTATCCGAATAGCTTGCAATTATATACTTTCCGTCCTCCGAAATGCTGGCGGAGCCGAGTTTCTCCCCGTAAAGCACCTCGTCCATCCCAAAATAGTGCTTCGGAGACAGGGTCCAGGCTACCTCGCTGTCTGATTTCAGATTCACAAACAATGAATCCTTGCCTTCCCCTTCGCTGAGCACCTTTATGTCTATGCGGTGCTGCTTCGGATCCAGCTTGAGTCCCTTAAGCGGGCTTTCCTTGCCGTCGAGATATGCCTTGAAGTTCCTGGCTCCCTTGATCTCAACATCCACCTTCTTGAAATTCAAGTCATTGACAAAGAAAGAGAAAACCCCTACACTACTGCCCTCTGAAGCTGGAATGGCCCCGGCTGCAATTTCCGTTGTCTGCTTTGCCTTCAGCGGAGCCGCATCCATAAGGCTCTTGCGGTCAAACGCCTTTCCCTTGGCGTCCTTTGTCTCAAACAAAGGGGAAGAGACCTTGTAAGGGCCAGCGTAATTGAATTTGTCTACTGTTGTAACTGTCTGGGAATATGAAATCGCCGAGGCCAGAAGGCATAAGGCGGAAACAAATATCTTCTTCATCTTATTGGTTGCTCTCTTTCTGTTCTTCAATGAAACCCTCCGCTTCCTGGCTTTCCAAAACGTCAACGGAATCCTCCAGCTCCGGATTCCTTTTCCATAAGATATCGTCTATATACCACTCGTCCCCGTCAAATAACAGAAGAAGGGTGTAATCTATGTTGTAGCAAGGAGGATCCACATAATTCATATCGGCCTCTGCTGTGCGTTCTCCCGTGATGCGGACATCCTTGAGACTTACAACTCTCTTGGTTGAATCCTCGCAGCAGACGTCAAACACTTTCCCGGTCCAGCTGAAATCCATATAACCTGCAGGAGCATTCTCCTCGGCCTCCTTTACTCTCTTGTACAGATCCAGTATCCTGGCTGTAAAGAGCTTTGGCATGTCAGCGGCCATAATCGGATTATACTTCATCATATTCTCTACCCTCTGCTTTACGTAATCTGGGGTAAGCTTTCCGGTGTCTTGGGCGTTCTGCCCGTTGTTTTTGCAGGAGTAGACGAAGGCGGCAAGGCAAAGGGCCGCTGCAGCGAAGAATCTGGTTGCTTTCATAACGTTTGGGATATTTTCTGCAATTTAGCAAAACTATTTGAATTATCTTTGAAAGGACAAATCCTCAGCGATATGAAAAAGTTCTCCTCCCTAGCAGTCCTTCTATCAGCCGCGCTTCTGTTGACCGGGACCTTTGCCTTTTCCCAGTCAAGGTCAGGCGATATACCTGTCAGCCTCGACTCTTCAGGAGCCTATATTTTCAGCGTAAACACCTGCCCTGGAGAAGACTGCTCCACACAGATGAACGTAAGTTTTGCAGCAGACAAGGACATTTCCGAATGCTATGTCTATCTGGTTTCCAGCCGCAAGAAGCGCTCCGTGGGCGGATACAGGCTCATCGCTTCCGACGAGAATCTCTGCACAGTATTCGACAGTATCTATTCCAAGAAGGCCAACGGGGAGAATTTCTATGAGGATGCCGTATTCCACAAGTTCAGCTGCTCGTTCACCAACCTAAAGCCGGACACCAGATATGACTACTGGATAGTGGCGTCTTACAAAGACAACTATGAGATAATGCACTACGTCTCATCGGACATCCACACTTTCAAGACTGCTGGCAGGAAGACCTGGAGCGCCTGCGTAATTTCCGATTTCCACAGCTATCCGCCTCTTCCGAAAAGACTTGTCTCCGCGATGAATATGGTGAAAACTGTCAACGTCTATGCTGAAAAGGAGACTGGGCGGGGATTCGACTGGGTGCTTCACCTCGGGGACGTGTGCGCCTGGGGCGGAAGCTGGTCTTTCTGGAAGGAAATGTACCGCCAGGACGCTTTCAAAAACTATATGTGGGCGGGCCTTAACGGTAATCACGACAACATGAGCCGCAAATACCAGCTCACAAACGATTATTTCCGCAACGCTACCGCCAATCCCCTTAACGGATATGAGGGAGAGGAAGGAGTGTGCTACCATTTTACCTACGGGAACGTCCTGTTCGTGATGCTCAACAGCGAGAGCATGAGGGACAGCACAGGCCTGGCAAAGGCCCAGGAATGGACCCGTGAAGTCCTCAAGGCCAGCAACGCCAAGTTCAAGGTCGTATGCGAGCATTACCAGTGGTTCTTCGGCGAGAACGGCAAGACAAGCCAGCTAAGACGGTGGAAAGACCTGTTTGAGGAGTATGGGGTGGACCTTGCCCTTGGGGCAAACAACCACATCTATGTAAGAAGCCAGAACCTTCCTACCGTTTATGTCCAGACTCCGTCCTCGGACAACGAGAGAGGAGTCGAGATGAAGGAACAGGAGTATAACCAGGACATTATCGCAAAGCGATGGAGTGAAGGTGGCAGGACTGTCGGCGCAATGCTCATGGAAGTGGACAAAAACTCCATTGCCCTCACCCTTCTGGACCGAAACGGAGAGGTCCAGGATTCTGTCGTGATAAGAAAATAGATTACTGCTTCTTGATACAGTATTTGCTGATTACGTTGTAGGCGTCACCTACACCCAGCTCTCCGGCCTTGCTCATATCAAGGCATCCTTTCTCGCTGTCTTTAAGATAGATCAGCACAAGACCCCTGTTGTAATAAGCTTCCGGAAGAGAGGGATAGAGCTGTATAGCCTTGGTATACTGGAGGATAGCCTCCGGAAGATCCGAAGACAGGGTGTACAGGTTCCCGAGGTTGTAGTATGAATAAGGGAACTCGGGCATAAGGGCCGCAGCCTTCTTCATATCGTGGATGGCGGCAGTGTAGTCGTAATTGGAACGGTTCTCGTTAACCCTGGCCCTGGCCGTACGGGAATTGTCCAGGCTCAGTACCTGAACGTTCTGCTCCATCGAAGAAATGAAATCTATCATCTCCGCCTGCAAGGCACCGCGGTTTATGTAGAAGAACGGATTCTCAGGCTGCAGGTTCAAGGCCTTGTCGTAGTCTCCCAGAGCCTCGTTGTAACGGTTCTGGGAATCGTTCACCAGAGCCCTGGAGAAATATACAAGCGCGTCTATGGCTTCTTCCCTGCCCTGCATAGAGGAAATCACCTTGCCCAGGGAATCCCTCTGCCGTTTCTGTCTGGAATCCAGCTCAGGAGTGTCATAAGAGTGCCTTATGGCGGCAAGTTCTGATGCCACAGGAAGTTCCTCTATGAAGTCTTCCATCCGGAGAGACTCGAACCTTCCGTCCATGGCCATCTTTTCAGGCCTCTTTTCCGCAATGTTGAACTTGAACAGAGGCTTGAGCTGAATATCAACGTCCCTGTACTGAAGAAGCTCGTTGTTGGAGAAATCGCGCTTGGCAAAATCGGACTCCAGGGAAATCATCTGGTCAAACCTCTTTGTGGTATCCGCGAATATCTGGGCATTTACAGAATCCCTTGTCTTGTAGCGGTATTCCTTGACTTTCTCCTGCGCTATCTCCTCATCCCTGCGGGCTGAGTTGTACTGCCCCAGATGAGCCTTGGCGTAAGCCCTGTTCATATATGCCTTGGCAAAGTCCGGATATAGGTTTATGCACTGGGAATAGTCGTCCATAGCATCCCTGTAGCGCTTCATCTGAAGGAATACTGCCGCACGGTTGAAGTATGCCAGCACATTCTGCGGATTAACCGCTATCACCCTGTCATAATCGTCCAGGGCATTGTCATAATCCCCTATCTGTGAGCGTATCAACGCCCTGTTGTAGAGAGTCAGGGCATTTCCAGGCTCATAGAGCAGCACCTTGTTCAGGTCATCCAGGGCTCCATTGATGTCTTTCTTCTCATAGAGAATAATGGCGCGGTTGAAATAGGCAAAAGTGTTTGACGTATCCAGTCTGATTGCAAGGTCAAGATCTTTCAGGGCAAGGGAATCGCTCCCCTGCAGAAAATAAATCCTCGAGCGGCGGATATATCCTTCCGGATCGTTTAGGTTCAGGCTAATGGCCGTATTGTAATCATCAAGGGCCCTAAGCGTGTCGCCGAGGAAAATGTAGGCCGCTCCCCTGTTCAGATAGGCATCCGGCTCCTTTCCTTCCTTTCGGATGAACTTGTTGAAGTCCTCCACCGCCTTTTCGAACTGCTGGCTCAGGAAATATGTCACTCCCCTGCTGAAATAAAGGCCGGTATAGCTCGGCCTCAGGTCCACCGCCTCCGCCAGGTCCTTGAGTGCGGCCTCATATTTACCGGTGCGGCTCAGAGTGATTGCCCTGTAATGGTATGCCGGGGTATACAGAGGGTTAAGGCTCAGCGATTTGTCAAAGTCCCTCTCGGCTCCGATAAAGTCTCCCAGATTGTACTTTGCTATGCCTCTGAAGAAATAAGCGTCATATAATGTGGAATCTATCCTTATCAGAGTGTTGAAATTGTCTGTCGCGGAGGAATACTTCCCGTCAATCAGAAGCTGCCTGCCCCTCAGGAAGAACTGGTCTATGTCATATTGCGCAAAACTCCTGGCGGGAGCCAGGGAGGCCAGCACCCACAGGACAAGAGCTATCACAAAACTTCTTTTCATCATAAGGGACATCCATACAAAGATAATGCTAATCGCGGAAAAAAGTCATAACTTTGTCAATTATGCGGTTAGTGGGCAAAAATACGTTTTTCAGGTTTGCGGTTTTAGCCGGAATGATTCTTCTGGCCGGCAGGCTTTTTGCCCAGGTTCAGATTTCAAAGCAGAGCCTGAAAAATACCGTTGTTGCACTGACTGACCCTAAATGCAGCGGAAGGGAAAGCGGGACAGAGGAAATTGGAGTGGCGCGCAGATACATCAGCCGCACGATGGAAGCCTATGGAATCAGCATGAAGGGAGAGAGCCACTCATACGGTTTCTGGTACTGGAAAGGAGACGAGAGGGTTCTGGGAGTCAACATAGTAGGAATCATACCAGCAGATTCTTTCATTGAAAATCCGGAAACCATAGTCATTGGAGCCCACTACGACCATCTTGGAGTGCTGGGCGGAAGAATATATCCCGGAGCGGACAACAACGCATCCGGTGTGGCGGCAATGCTGGAAATCGGGAAAGCTTTAGTCTCACTGAGGAATTCGGGATTTGTGCTGAAGCGAAACATACTGCTGGTGGCCTTTGACGCAAAGGAACAGGACTGCCTCGGCAGCCAGAGATTCCTGTCTGACCAGATTGTTGACCCTTCATCCATATCGCTGATGATAAACCTGGACCAGATCGGAACCACCCTGGCACCGCCGAAGGCAGCGGAAACCGGCGGACTGCTTCCAAAGAATTACATTCTGGTTCTGGGAGCGGACAAGGATATGCAGAAGTTGTTTGAAAGCTGCAGCACAGGAAATGACAGCCTGGTGCTGGACTTCTCATATTACGGGAACCAGAGGATTTACGACCTGATCAACAATATGGGAGACCAGACATCCTTCAGGTCATATGGAATACCTTCCGTCCTGGTAACCAGTGGAGTGCACAGGCATACAAACAAGACCACAGACACTGCGGATATAATAAACTTCAATGCCCTGACTCAGCGATGCAGGTTCCTCCTCAAGGTTATCTGCACATTAGTGAATTAGGAAAAGATGGAATTCAAGATAGACTCCAGATACAAGCCTACGGGAGACCAGCCTGAAGCCATAGACGCCATCGTGCGGGCCATAGAGGATGGGGAGAAAGCCGTGACACTGCTCGGAGTGACGGGCAGCGGCAAGACTTTCACCATGGCAAACGCCATTGCCCGTTTGGGACGTCCTGCGCTTATTCTCAGCCATAACAAGACGCTGGCCGCACAGCTGTACGGAGAGTTCAAATCCTTCTTTCCGGAAAACGCCGTGGAATATTTCGTCTCTTATTATGACTATTACCAGCCGGAAGCCTATATTCCCACAACCGACACTTACATTGAGAAAGACCTCTCCATCAACGACGAGATAGACAGGCTCAGGATAGCCGCATCCGCGTCTCTGCTTTCAGGCAGGAGGGACATTGTGGTGATTTCTTCCGTCTCCTGTCTGTATGGTATCGGGAATCCTGCTGATTTCCACGCGAATACCATTACTGTTCACCAGGGAGACGCAATAGCCAGAAACACATTCCTGTACAAGCTGGTGGACAGCATGTACTCCCGCAGCGACGTGGAATTCAAGAGAGGCACATTCAGGGTGAACGGGGACAGCGTGGACATCTACCTGGCATATGGAGAGGAAGGGGCAAGGATAGTTTTCTTCGGAAACCAGGTGGAGGAAATCGAGATCTTTGACCCGGTCAGCGGAGCCACGATAGAATATCGCGACGAGATTTCCATTTATCCGGCCAATATATTCTCCACTACCAAGGAAAGGACAGCCCTGGCGGTCAGGCAGATACAGGATGACCTTGTAAAGCAGTACGACTACTTTATGGAGATCGGGAAGAACCACGAGGCAAACCGGCTTAAGCAGAGAGTGGAGTACGACCTGGAGATGATCAAGGAACTTGGATGGTGTCCGGGCATAGAGAACTATTCCAGATACTTTGACGGAAGACAAGCAGGGACAAGACCGTTCTGCCTGCTGGACTACTTCCCGAAGGACTACATAACCTTCATAGACGAGAGCCACGTGACAGTTCCCCAGATAAGGGCGATGAGCGGAGGCGACCGTTCCAGAAAACAGACTCTGATTGAATACGGATTCCGTCTTCCTGCTGCGGCTGACAACCGCCCGCTGAGATTTGAGGAATTCCAGGCCATGACAAACCAGACAGTATATGTGAGCGCCACCCCGGCAGACTTTGAACTGGAAGAGAGCCAGGGACTTATCGCCGAGCAGGTAGTGAGGCCTACAGGCCTTCTGGACCCTCCGATAATAGTGCGTCCTACAAAGAACCAGATAGATGACCTGATGGAGGAAATCGCTGTCCGTGCGGAAAAGGACGAGAGGATACTGGTCACAACACTGACAAAGAGGATGGCGGAAGACCTGGACAAATATCTTTCAAGGGCCGGAGTCAGGTGCAGCTACATTCACTCTGACGTGGACACTATGGAAAGGATCCAGATCATAGAGGATTTCCAGAGAGGAATGTTCGACGTGCTCATTGGAGTGAACCTGCTCAGGGAAGGGCTTGACCTGCCGCAGGTTTCCCTTGTGGCCATACTTGATGCCGACAAGGAAGGATTCCTCAGGAGCACCACAGCCCTTACCCAGACGGCTGGCCGGGCCGCAAGAAACCTGAACGGATGCGTCATAATGTATGCAGACACCATAACCCGGAGCATGAGGGAAACCATAGACGAGACTGAAAGGCGCCGCCGCAAGCAGATGGAATACAACAAGGCCAACAACATAACCCCTACCCAGATAACAAAGACAGAAAGGAATGTGCTTGGAAGGGACAGGACTCTGGCGGAGATAGCATCCCGATTCGAAGTACCTGATGCGGAGAGTGTTGCAAACGATCCGGTAATCTCGTCCATGGATACCGCATCGCTGACAAAAAGCATTGAAAGTTCAAGGATAAAGATGGAGACTGCAGCCAAGGAGCTGGATTTCATTTCAGCCGCAAGGTACCGAGACGAAATGAATGCCCTGAAGGCTCTCCTGGAAAAAAGAGGAAAATGAGATGGAGAAGAATCTCGTGGAAAAAAGCATTGCCATTGCACGGAAGGCTCTGGAAGGAATGGAAAGGGAGAACCACCATCCCTTCTTTGAACATCCTGAGAATGTGGCCCGTATAGTATCAGAAGAAATCGGGCTGCGGGATGATGCCGTTTGCGCGGTTTATCTCCACGAGGCTTCGAGAGGAAACGCGGACCTGCAGGAGAGGCTGCGCAAGGAATTCCCTGCAGACATAATGAATATGGTGGAAGGGCTGAACAGCATTTCCAGGATAACCCCGAAGGAAACACGTCTCCAGGCTGAGAACTACCGCAAGATGATCGTATCCTACTCCAAGGATCCAAGGGTTACCCTCATCAAGATAGCTGACCGTCTGGAGATAATGCGCAACCTGAGCATCTTCCCGAAATCCAGCATAATGCGCAAGCTCACCGAGACCCAGATGCTGTATATCCCCCTAGCCCATCAGCTCGGACTCTACAAGATAAAGGGCGAGATGGAGAACCTCTACTTCAAGTATTCCGATCCGGAACACTACAGGGCGATCAGCAACAAGCTGCTGGCAACCCGGAAGGACCGCGAAGCCCTGGTTGCGGAATTCATACGGCCTCTGGAAAAGAAACTCAAGGACGCCGGCATACCTTACACTCTAAAGGTCAGGACAAAGACCGCCTGGTCAATCTGGCAGAAAATGCAGCGGCAGGATGTGCCGTTCGAGGGAATCCACGATGTCTTTGCCATAAGGTTCATTCTGGACGTCCCTCTGGATAAGGAGAAGGAAGCCTGCTGGAAGGTCTATTCTCTCGTGACACAGGAATACAAGCCGGATGTCTCACGCCTTAGAGACTGGATATCAAACCCTAAGGAGAACGGCTACGAGAGCCTGCAAACCACCGTGGAGAACAGGGACGGGGCCAAGGTTGAAGTCCAGATCCGTACCGAGCGTATGGACCAGATCGCTGAGAACGGCCACGCATCACACTGGAGCTACAAAGGCATCAAATCAGTCAAGGGACTGGACGATTGGCTCAGCGATGTAAAGAAAGCCCTCGAAACCCCTGGCCTGCTGTCTGACAGTACCGCCCGCACGGACCTGAACGAGATTTTCGTCTTCACCCCCAACGGAGACCTCAAGCAACTTCCGAAAGGCGCGTGCGTGCTGGACTTTGCCTTTGCGATACATTCTAACCTTGGAATGAGCTGCTCAGGCGCCAAGGTCAACGGAAAGGTCAAGTCCATCAGGGAGGAACTCCACACCGGAGACGTGGTGGAGATCATGAGCCGCAAAGACCAGAAACCGTCCCGGGACTGGCTGAACATAGTCATCTCTTCAAAGGCCAGAAGCCACATAAAAAGCCGCCTGAAGGAAGAGGAGGGAAAGATGAGCCGCATCGGAAGGGAGACTCTGGAGCGCAGGATGAAGAACTGGAAGATAGAGCTCACCGACGAGGTCCTGTCCAACCTCGCCAAGCACTTCAAAATGAAGTCTATAGGAGACTTTCTCATTGCGATAAACGAAGAGGAGATTAATCTGCAGGACGTCAAGGATTTCCTCACCGGAACACCAGACCAGGCAAAGGAGGACAAGGAAGAGAAGCAGGCCACAAAACTCCTGGAGAAAAGCACAAAGAGCCGTTCGGATTATCTTGTCATCAGCGACAAGCTGGACAACATCAGCTTCAAGATGGCCAAGTGCTGCAACCCTATCTTCGGAGATGACGTGTTCGGTTTTGTGACTGCAAGTGGCGGGGTGAGCATCCACAGGATATCCTGCCCGAACGCCGCAAGGCTCATCAGCCAGTATCCTTACCGTATCCAGAAAGTCAGATGGAGACAGGTATCCACATCGTCCCAGTTCCAGACCGGCCTGAAAGTCATAGGCATCGGTGACGCATCGATGTCAAACGCCATAATGGAATGCGCGGCAAAGGCAGGAGCCAGCATAAGAGCTTTCAGGATCTCCGAAAGGCAGAAAGCAAAACTGGAGTTCGTGGCGGAAATGGAGATTTCAGTCGGAGGCAACGCACATCTGGACAAAGTAATCTCCGCCCTCAAAAAGATACGTGAAGTCTCAAACGTTATCAGAACTTCTCGGTAACGCAGTTCTCTCCCTTGAAAATCAGGGTGAATATTGGTCTGTGGTCGGATGCAACCTTCTCCGGCTGAACCCAGGATGCGACACCCATGCTTCCCTTTTCAAGTTTCCTGAGAAGTTTCTTGCCGGCACCTCCCCTGTAAACCATTATATAGTCCAAGGTTCGGTCCGGGTTATCGGACGGGAATGTCTTGACTTCAAATGCGGACAGGACTGCGAAATCTTCCGCAAGCACACTCATTTCCATAGAGTTAGGGACAAGGTTAAAGTCTCCGGCTATGAAAAATGGCTTGTCGTTAGACTTGGATCTGGCATACCTGGCAATCTTGCGGCAGGCTTCCACTCTCGAATCGCGGTCCAGAGACAAATGCAGTGAGCAGAAATAATAATCCTCAAATTCCGCAACCAGCATGACCCTTGGCTCTTCCTTGCCCGGAAGGGGAACACTCTCGACAGAAATTGGCGCTTTCTTTGACAGGATCGCATTGCCGTATTTGCCTCCGCCCAAATCAATCGCCGAGGCAAATGAAGCCACATAACCGCCGGCAAGCTTTGCTATCTCTTCAGGAGAATCCACTCCCCCGATTCTTTTAGTACCCTTGTCAACTTCCTGAAGGGCAACTACATCAGCTCCGACAAGAGCGATTTCTGCCGCTATCCTTCCAAGATCTACCTGACGATCCATTCCGCAACCGTGGCGGATGTTGAAACTCATCATCGAAACCATGTGGTCTTCCGGCTTCTCGCTCCGGATTTTCATTTTCTGGGAAATGCCGACATTGCATAAAAGAAGCAATGAGGCAGAAAGAATCAGAATCCTTTTCATAGCCATGTCGTTGAATCTTTACAAATATAAGAATTAATCCAGTATCTCAGACAGATTGATGACATGTGTCCCGGAAGCCGCCTCCATGGCAGCCTGCCCGTCTTTCACGCAATGGACATGAAGGTTTGCCGGTTTGGGACTGATTGCGGAAAGCAGGGCAGCATCGTCCTGCTCGGAACAGTAGGAATGCACTTCAATTTCCGGATGAACAAGAGCCATCATAAGGGAGAACTGGCCTTTCCCGGCATTAATGACTGAAACATTAGACTGCGGAATGTCCCTGTCTACCCATTCAGAGAAGTCATCATATCTCTTCAGCAGGCGGCGAGTTTCCCTTTCAACCGCATAACCTTTGTAGATATACTTGCATATGACAAACCGGTGGAATGAATGGCTGTCTTTTGTGGCGTTGCCCTCTGACTTGCGGGCGAATATCTGTCCGAAGGTAAGGGGATAGAGATGTGGTTTCCCCTTGTGAGAAACAAGGAAAGAAAAGAGCACCGGCGGAACTATCCAGGCCATAAACACAACGGAAAGCATGCCCACAATAGTAACCTCGGCCAGGGAGTGGAGAGCAGGATGCCTGGCCACGATCAGGGATCCCATTCCGATGAACATTATGAGCGCTGATATTATTATGCTGTTCTTGAAGGAAGCCAGCACCTTCTTCCCGTACGCGAACTCGTCTATGAGCCCCTCGGTTATGAATATGGTGTAGTCGTCTCCCTGTCCGAATATGAACGTGGCAAGAATCACGTTGACAATGTTGAACTGCAAGCCCAGAAGATTCATTATTCCCAATATCCAGAACCATCCCATCGCCATAGGAAGGAAAGCGATGAGTGTAAGTTCAAGTCTGCCAAAGCTCAGCCACAGGAAGATGAAGACGATCAGACCGCAGGCAAAGCCAATGTAGTTGAAGTCATCCGAGAGACCTCTGGCTATGGAACTGTTCATTCCGGCAAAATCGAAAGCGTAGCCCCGGTCTCCAAGAGAGGAACCGAGTATTTGGCAGGCTTTGCCAATATCCTGAGCCTTAACCACATCCACAACGGAGAAATTGCCGCCCGAAGCACTGAAAGAATTGCCCAGGACTGCCTGGCGGAGAGTGTCAAAATGCTCAAAAGGCTTTGCCGAATAATCCTCGGCGATCAGCCGCCTGAAAGACGAGAAAGCTTCTTCACTGAAGCCGTAGCGAGAAGCGCGGCTATCCAGTGTGGAAAGGACTTCCTCCTTGTGCTCATTCCAGAAAGCGTTCCAAAGGTCTATCCTCCTTTTCTGCTCACCCTTCGGGGCGATAAAACCAGTCGCCGAAGAAAAGCCGTCAATCACTCCTTTACTTTTCAGGCTGTCAAGAAGCGGAGCCATCGCCATCCTGCGTTCCAAAGCCTGGTCCCAGGTTTTTCCTTCAGCCACAAGATAGATGTTCGAGGTATCGTTCACTCCAGCCTGGACGCCAAGGCCTTCCAGCAGTTGTTTCTGCTTGGGTGTCAAGTAATTGATACGGTTCATATCCGTATCGAAAGAAGTCCCGAAACTGAAGTATCCGAAGAAAACCGTGAGCGCTAAAACCACCCAGAGCAGCCACTTTTTCCTTTCCGGGGAGAATGAAGAAACGCCACGGAAAAGAAGTTTCTCCTTCCCGGCTCTTTTTTTTACAAGATGCGGAAGGAACACCAGCACGAAAATGATCGTTCCTATCAGCATGAATGCGGCAAAGAAACCCAGATCCCTGAGGGCGGGGGCATCCAGAGGCATCAGGGCGGCAAAAGCGCCCACCGTGGTGATGTTGCCGATAAGCAGCGGGGCCACCATTTCTTTCAGAGACTGCCTCACAGAACCGCCGTGGTCTGTATGGGCCACGAAATGAAGAGGATAATTGACCGCTATTCCGATGATAATGGAACCTATTCCAAGAACTATAAGGGATACGTCGTTTCTGAGAGCCGCAATGAATCCCATTGCAAAGAGCCAACCGAACAGAATGGCAAGGCCAATCAGCATAAGGCTCTTCACCCTCCTGAAAGCAAGGATCAGGAGTATCAGGATCAGGGTTACGGCAATGGATATGGCTTTCTTGCTGTCACTTTTGATCCTGCGGGCATTGTCCACGGAAATCACCGGTGCACCGGTAAATGCCAGGTCCACATCCGGCGAGGCTTCCATCGTCTGGCGGGCTACACTGTCCAGGTAACTAACAAGCTGATTGTTGTTGGCAGACTCCATAGCCCCGTATGGAGAGGACACCAGGGCAATGGCGTAGCCTTTTCCGGGTGTATAGATATAGCCGTCGTCGAACTCGTAAGGAAGCGCCAGCTGGCTTTCCTGCAAACGCCTGATAACAGGAGAAAAAAGGGAGAGCGGATCACTTCCGATGCTGGATGTGAAGAATCCTGTTGCCGGCATCATTATCATCCCCACGTCCGCTTCCAGCTGTTCGTCCACATATAAAGGACTGGAAAGGAGGTTCTCCATCCTGACATAGTCGGAATCGCTGAGCATCAGCGGAATGTTCCTGTAGACAAAGTCCGTTATACCGGCATACCGGTCAAAGTCTATCTGGGATTCTACTGAAGTTATGTGCTTTCTTCCGGAACCCTCCATTACCCTACGGGAAAAGGTGTCAACAGCATCCGTAAGACTGCTCTCAGACGAGGTTGGATCCTTCAGGCGGAACATCGCCACAACTCTCTGTCCTCCTGATATATCCTGATATAAAGTTATGGCTTTCTGCCTATTATCCCCAGCTGGAAGGAAATCCCAGATGTTCTCGTTGTACTTCAAAGACAGAGTCATAAGGACAAGAGCGGCCATCACGGCGGCCAGAAGGACAAAACAGAAGCCCCTCCGTTTCTTCAGAAAGTCATAGATATGAAGGAAGAAATCCGTCATAGGCCAGCCTGGTCCATATACTTTTCAACGGCTTTTTCCAGATCCTTGTAGAAAGCCTCCTCCTTACTGGCAAGATTTAGAAGCATATCCCCAAGATCATCGTAAGTGCATGTTTCGGACTTGCGCCGTTTGAACATCCTGGAAGCCCTAACTGCAAATGTCCTCCACAAATCACCTATCTCCGTAATCCTGGTGGAATAGTCATTCAGCTCCGCGATTCCGGTCCTCTGGGCGGCTTCCTGAAGGAAAGCCCCGTAGATGAAGCGGAAACCGGCCCCGCCAGTACCTATCTCCTCCAGCATCCTGACAACCTGGGCAACGTTTATAAGTGCCTTCTGAGGCCCCATTTTTTTCTCCCATGTGCGGATTCTCTCAGAGAGGAAACGCATACCTCTTACGCCCACGTACCTGACTCCCCTGTATGCACTGGTCATTATCCTGCAGTTCTTTGCGATAGCCTTGAGGATCAAAGGCTTCAAATCCGGCATTTGCTCAGGTACGGACTTTATCCAGTACATCCTTCCAAACAGGGAATAGGTTCCGCCCTTTGCATATCTGACTTTTATCAGGTCGTTGCGGCTTATCGTAACCTTCTGGGTAGCATTGGAATCAAGCACGATATATTCCCCCGTTTCCTCATCCTTGCCTATGATGCAGATGTTATGTCCGTTGAAATGGAAGCGGTACTCCTTTGGGATGTAAGGCAGATAATACATCCCGACAACAAGGGCCACCGGCTTTTTCTCCCTGAGAAGGAGGTCATCCAGCCGTCTCATACCCTTTTCCCGGTTGAAATATCTTGCGGTCTCAGTCTTGATGCCAAGCAGCTTTGTTATGCGCTTGAAAAGGAAGCCGGGAACGGTCCTGAAAGAAGTAAGCGGCATTCCGCCCACATCAACAAACGGCACGTGGCTGAAAAACAGTCCGCTGGCAAGGCCGAAAATCATCGGCTCGGAAAGGTCTATCCCGTGAAATCTCAAAAGAGCCGATATGGCTCCGTTCTCGCAATGCGCACTTGGCCTGTGCCCGATATTCAGTTCCATATCACTCCGGTAAGCATTTCAGTTCTGCGACGGTTATTCTCAAGGCCTCGGCATATTTTGCCAGAGTCCCATCATCAAGGGCAGCGAAGTTCTCCGGCCTGAAATGCCTGCGGATCTTGCGCTTCGGAATACCCGTATAGTCTGAAAGAAGCCTTACATTCATAAGATTCTTTGCGGCATGGTATTCCAGAGGGCTGCTCTCTCCTTTCCTTACCCGTTCTGCTATCTGACAGCACTGCTGGCTGACTTCATCCAAAGCCATATCCAGGGCATCGTTCTTTGGAGTCCAGCCGTCGCTGATCACAGCCTTGTACTGGCCGTTTTCATCCACCGCGTAATTGACGTCGCGGACAACGGAACCCTTGTAGTATTTCAAGTCCTGAGGAACCTCGTCTACTTTCATAATTTGTTAATTTTCAGCAAACGGTAAGCATACAATAGCAGTAGGAGAACCTGGCGCTCTCCGGTATCATAAGCAGAATCTTCTGCCCTTTTTTAAGTTTCCCGCTTTTGAGGAGCTCTTCCAGCATCGCAAAGGCGGAAGCTGAAGCTATGTTCCCAACGCTTGGGAGATTTACAAACCATTTGCTCTCCGGAATGAAGAACCCTCTTTTCCTGGATTCTTCCAGTATCTTGTCCTTGAAGAACATGGAGGAAAGATGAGGCAGGAACCAGTCCACGTCTTCCGGCGAGAAGGAATGCTTCTCCCCTAACTGTATGAGATAGTCAATCCCAAGCTTTACAATATGCTCTTCCAGCATACGGGTGTCCTGCTTGAGGGCAAACACAGACTTTGACAGCCATTCCTGTTCCGGGAAGTCCGCCCAGCCCTTCAGGCTTCCGTCAGCTTCCTTCTCCGCTCCAGCGTACATGCAAGTCTCCCTGGTATTTGCAAAGGAAGTGATGTCTATCCAGTCTATCTTCAAAGACAAGCCATTTCTATTCGGCTTGTTTTCAAGCAGAAGGGCAAAGGCCCCGTCTGAGAGCATCCATCTCAGGAACTCCTTCTGAAAAGCAAGCAGCGGCTGGCTCTCCAGCTGGGAAAGGTATTCGCTTTCTTTCCGGAAATATTCTGAACGCATCCAGGCGCTAAGCCTCTCGGAAGCGGAAACAACGGCATTGCGGGAATCGCCGAGCTTGACCGCCATATAGGCATATTTGAGGGCGTCGACTCCGGTACAGCAGCTTCCGGCAAAGGAAACCACCTCCATGTTCCTGTTGCCCCCAAGGAGTCCATGCACCATTACTCCGTGAGAAGGGATCAGCTGCTCAGGAGAAGCGGTGCCGCAGGAAAGGAGATCTATGTCGTCAATGGTCAAATCCTCTCCCAGGAGTCCTTTGACAGCGTTCGCAGCCATCTGGGCGTTGGTGTGGGTAGGTTTTCCATCCTTGTCCAAGGCATAGTACCTGCACTTGATTCCGTTGCGGGACAGGATAATCCTCCTTGCCTTGGAAGGCTTTCCGCCTACCATGCCGAGATAACTTTCCATCTCGTCGTTGGAAACCGGAGAGTTCGGGAAGAACCCGGATGCTTTTGTAATGAATACTTCCATATGATCTTACACGTTGCAATCGATTTGTCTGTTATGCTTTACTCTGCGAAGAGGATATGTGGCCCAGAAAAAAAGCTGACCCAGGGGACTCAGCGCAAAGAGCACAAACAGAAGGTAATAATAAAACAGAGTCAGCCTCCCCTGACGGCGATTGTCGCCGAATCCGCCCTTCTTCCTTACAAATTTTGCCCAGAAGCCGAATATGCGGTGGCCCGTTTTCTCTATCGCCAGAATGGAAGGCTTGTATTTTATGGCTCCCTCCGCCAGAAGTGCTGACTGAAGGCCGGAAAGGTCCCCTTCCTTGAGGGCGTTTTCAATCACGTTTCCAAAGCGGGAAGCTCCCTTGATATCCTCCCCGCTGACACCGGCGGCCGGAAGGATCCGTGTGGCCTCTTTCTTTCCGTGAATAAGCCAGCGGATTATTGTAACGGCGCTGACAAGGTTTGCCGCATTATCCTGAAGCACAATGTGTCCGACAAGTCTAGCCTGAGCCTCTTCCATATATTCCTTTATCTTCTGCGATGTCTTCAGCCACATATTCCGGCACACATTGACGAATACCACATTGCGGCCTTTCAGGTAGTTTTTCACATTTTCATCGCTGAGGAAAGACTGAAGCGGCAGTGAAGGGGAAAGGAACCAGGACTGTCCCACGACCAGGACTACATCTGCATCCATCACGTCAGAAAAGTCGACAGGTTCTATTCCGGAAGGCGGAAGGGCCAGTCGGCATTCAGGGAAAACCTGGAAGAACTCCTTCCGGCTCCATGGGAAAGGATATGGCTGGCAAGGCATAATCCTCTTATAGACAGCGTCCATCTGTCCGCAAATGCTCTTTGCCGCATCCAGAGCCTGTCCGCTCTGCGTATAATAGAACACCGCCGCCTTCATGATCAGTTTTTCAAAGGGATGAAAAAATAGTCTATGCCACGCGAATTCAGGGAATAGACGTTGTTGGAGAATTCTGGATCAGACAGTATGTCTGACAGGTCTCTTCTGATCCGTCTCCTGATAAACCACCTGTTCAGGGGCTCTATAACGTTGAAAACCCGCACCTTTCTGCCAGACATTGTAAAGTCGAAGATCTTCGGCCCCATTTGGCTGATTATCGTGCCGGTAATCAGACCTTCGTCATTGCATTCCATAACGCAAATACCGTTAAAGTCCATGCCCCGAGCCTTAATCATCACATTGTACTCCGAGCGGACAAGGGTGTCGGAAGCGGGAACGGCATCCACACTCTGGAAAAGGTTAGTCAGTATCAAAAAACTTATCGTCAAAAGAGCCATTGCTCCTAACATTCAATAGTTTAACAATGGTTTCATCCCCGGTTTTCTCCTTCATCCTTACGCTGCTGACCATTGTCAGAGAGGGATTGAAGCATATTTCTATGGCTTCGTAAATCTGCTTTATCTCTTTCTTTTTAGGAAGAAGCCTGGCATAATGGGAGTCTCCTTCCCTGAAAATCTCAACCGTAAAATCTGAAGAATTCTTCAGGCCGCCACCGGTAATGCTTCCGAGCATAATGTCTGCAATCTGACGGAACATCTTGTTCTGCTTCACGTCTATACTCTGCGATGATGAAGTGGATTCCATCTTCACCTTGCCGCCGTTAAGGATGAAAATGTACTTGTAGGGAGAATTGTACTGCCAGCGCAGTTTGTCAGGCTTGCGGAAATACATAACCCCGCTGGACTTCATATCACCCTTGAGCATCTTCATTGTCTTGGTCTGGGTAAATTCGCACTGCATAGAGGCTGTGGCCGAGGCTGATGATTCTATCCTGTCCAGAATCTTTTCCTGCTCCTGTGCGGAAAGCCGCGCCTGGGCTGTAAGGCCAATAGGAAGCATAATGCAAAGCAATATCGTAAGAAGCCTTTTCATTCTGTCATCGCCATCTTGATAAGTGTAGTTGCTATAGTCTCGTCGCCCACCTTCACGACCACTCCTGCCAAAGTCAGGTTGAGCACTTCCTCCATAATGCACACGTGGGTGTGAATTGTCTCTCCAAGGCGCGGAAGCCTGTCCAGAGTGCAGTTCTTGATTGCTCCCACAACCCCTATCCTTACCGGACTTCCGGAAACGATGCATCTGCAACCCATCCTGCAGGCGCAGGACTGGGCCATATTCTCCAGAAGACCGGCCATTGAAAGATGGCCTTCCTCCATGAAAATATTGTCCTCCCGGATTTCCAGAATAGTCTCCGTGTCTTCCTCGCTGCTGTGCAATACCTTATCCACCAGCACTAACGGCGGGCGTTGGGGTATGAGTTCAGTAACGGGTATTTCCTGATAGTTCACCATCTTTCCATTTTGATGTAATCAAAACGGAAAAATACGACATTTTTGCGGATTTCGCAAAACGGCCTACAGATAAGGCATCCAGCGAGGGTCCTGGGAAAGCAAGGCGGGAGTGCCAGTAAATACAACTTCCCCGCCTTTGTCTCCGCTGTCCGGACCAAGGTCAATCACCCAGTCGGCAGCTTTTATTACATCCGTATTGTGCTCCACGACAATTATAGAGTTTCCTGCATCCACCAGGTCCCTGAAAGCGTCCAGAAGCTTCCTTACATCGTGGAAATGAAGGCCGGTTGTCGGCTCGTCGAATATGAAGAGCTTGCCCTTTCCCCTGTTCCTGAGATCGTTGGAAAGGAACTGGGCAAGCATGATTCTCTGGCTCTCTCCACCGCTGAGTGTAGAGCAGCTCTGACCCAGCTTGACATATCCCAGTCCCACTCTCTGAAGCACGCCCAGATTCTCGGCGATTTTCTTTGCTGCAGGCTCTTTCTGACCGGCGAAGAACTCAACGGCGGCATCCACGCTGAGATCCAGGACCTGGTCAATGTTCTTTCCGTGATATTTGACTTCAAGGATATCCTGCTTGAAGCGATGCCCGTGACATTCCTCGCAGACCATCTTCACATCCGCCATAAACTGCATAGGGACAACGATATATCCGTCTCCCTGACAAACCGGGCATCTTCCCCCGTCTATGTTGAAAGAGAAGAAGGAATTGGTGTAGCCGTTCATCTTGGCATAAGGCTGGTCGGAAAACAGTTTGCGTATATCGTCGTAGATCTTCAGATAAGTGACAGGATTGGAGCGTCCGGATTTACCCATAGGATTCTGGTCCACATATTCCACGCCTGAAATCTTGTCCAGGTCTCCGGAAAGCTTGCGGAAAGCCCCGGCAGGCTGCTGGCAGCCGATCTGGAAATGGCGGCACAATGCCGGATACAGGACATCCCCGACCAGTGAAGATTTGCCGCTGCCGGACACTCCGGACACGACAGTGAAGGCATTCAGCGGGAAGTCAACCGTTATATCCTTGAGATTGTGCTCCATAGCACCCTCGACGGTAATCTTTCTGGACCACCTCCTAGGAGTTGTCTTTGAATAAACCGTGCGCCGGTTGAACAGATAATCCAGCGTGAGGGAACCGCGGAAATCCCGCCCCTTGTCTGCCGTGCCTTCAAAAATCACCTCACCGCCGAAACTTCCGGCCATCGGTCCTATGTCTATAAGATGGTCAGCAGCGCTGATGATGTCCCGGTCGTGCTCCACCACAACAATGGTGTTGCCAAGGTCGCGGAGCTTCTTCATGACATCAATGAGACGCTGGGTATCTCTTGGGTGAAGGCCGATGCTCGGCTCGTCCAGAATGTAAAGCGAGCCGACCAGGCTGCTTCCCAGAGAACTTACCAGATTGATTCTCTGGCTCTCTCCGCCACTGAGGGTGTTAGAGCGGCGGCTCAGGGTAAGGTATCCGAGCCCCACGTTCTCGATGTATTCCAGACGCTGGGTTATTTCCTTGAGCGCCCTTTCCCCTATCTCTTTCTGATATTCCGAAAGCTTAAGGTTCCTGAAAAAAAACAGCAGTGAACTCACGTCCATTTCCATAAGCTCACCGATACTCTTGCCGCCTATCTTCACGTAAGAGACCTCCTTTTTCAGCCGTGTCCCTCCGCAGGAACGGCAGACAGACTTTCCCGAATACCTGGAAAGCATGTAGCGGAACTGTATCTTGTATTTCTTTGTCTCCACCCAGGAGAAGAAATCGTTGATCCCCGTAAAGTACTGGTTGCCGTTCCATAGCAGATCTTTCTCTTTCTGAGTCAGTTGAGCATATGGACGATGTATAGGGAAATCAAATTTCCAGGCATTTTCCAGGAGCCTGTCCCTGTACCAGCTCATCAGTTTTCCCCTCCAGGGAGCCACCGCGTCCTCATAAACGCTCAGAGTCGTGTTCGGGATGACAAGTTTCTCGTCGATGCCCTCCACAATACCGAATCCGCCGCAATCCGGGCAGGCGCCCAGCGGGCTGTTGAAGGAGAACATCTGCTCGTTAGGCTCCTCGAAGACCATCCCGTCCGCCTCGAACAGGCTGGAGAACTCCCTGTACCCGTAACCCTCTCCTTCAGAATAGCCTATGGTAAGCCTTCCGCCGCCCATAGAGAACGCCTTCTCGGCAGAACTTCTTGTCTCCGAAATGTCTTCGTTACCGTCGTGAAGGAACCGGGAAACCACCGTGTAGAGGTTTTTCACGGCTTTGGCCCCGTCCTTCAGGTACTGGTCCAGCTTGACCATCCTGCCGTCGCTGAAAAGACGGGTGAAACCCTGCTGCTTTAGGTCCACCAGACGCTCTATGAGCATCTTCTCCCCAGCGTCTATCTTTGACAGGACATAAACCGCGGTTCCTTTCTCAAGAGTATCGATGAAGGAGAGGACATCCTCCACGGTTTCTTTCTTGACCACACTGCCGCTTATCGGTGAATATGTTATTCCTATCTTGGAGTAGAGAATCCTGAGATAGTCATAGATTTCCGTGCTGGTGGCAACGGTGGAGCGCGGGTTGCGGGTGTTGGTCCGCTGCTGTATGGCGATTGCCGGCGGAATTCCCTCTATCTTGTCCACATCCGGCTTGCTCATCCTCCCCAGGAACTGGCGGGCGAAAGACGAAAGGCTCTCAGCGAACCTTCTCTGCCCTTCCGCATAGAGGGTATCGAACGCCAGGGAACTCTTGCCGCTGCCGCTGACACCGGTTATCACGCACAATTTGCCGCGCGGAATCTTCAACGAGATATTCTTCAGGTTGTTGACCCGTGCGCCAGTTATCGTGATATACTCCTGGTCTGCCATATGATATGTCGGGGATTTATTGGGCTTCCTTCAGCCTCTCTGCATTCTCGGCGATCTGCAGCTGGTCAATTACCTCCTGGATCTCTCCGTCCATGAAAACAGGGAGATTGTGGGTGGACCAGTTTATCCTGTGGTCCGTAACCCTGCTCTGAGGATAATTGTATGTACGGATCTTGGCCGAGCGGTCTCCGGTGGAAACCATAGTCTTCCTCTTGGAGGAAAGATTGTCCAGATACTTCTGGTACTCCATGTTGTAGAGTCTGGTACGCAGCTCGTTCATCGCTTTTTCCAGATTCTTCAGCTGGTTTCTCTCGTCCTGGCACTGGACAACGATTCCGGTAGGGATATGGGTAAGCCTGATGGCTGAATATGTTGTGTTCACACCCTGTCCTCCTGGTCCGGATGCGCAGAAAATATCCTTGCGGATATCCTTCTCGTTTATTTCCACGTCAAACTCTCCGGCCTCCGGAAGGACAACCACGGAAGCTGCGGAAGTGTGGAGCCTTCCCTGTGTCTCGGTCTGAGGTACACGCTGCACGCGGTGCACGCCGGATTCATATTTGAGAAGACCGTAAACCCCTTCCCCTGAAACGGTGCAGATAATCTCCTTGTATCCTCCTGCGGTTCCCGGCGTCTGGCTTGTAACCTCCAGTTTCCAACCCTTCCTCTCAATGTACTTGGAGTACATTCTGAAAAGGTCTCCGGCAAATATGGCCGCCTCGTCTCCTCCGGTACCTCCGCGAATCTCCATGATGGCGTTCTTTCCGTCTTCAGGATCGGCCGGAATCAGAAGGAGCTTAATTTCCTCCTCCATCTTTGGAAGAGACTCCTCGAGGGAAGCCATCTCCTCACGCGCCATCTCCTTGAGTTCCTCGTCCTTCTCGTTGACAATGAGGTCTTTGGCCGAATCATAGTCTTCCAGCATCTTCTTGTATTTCTCTCCCGCCTTGACTATCGGTTCCAGTTCCTTGTAGTCTTTGTTGAGCTGGACATATTTCTTCATGTCAGCCATCGATTCAGGGTCGGAAAGCTGCTTCTGGATTTCTGCCAGCCTAACTTTCAGACCTTCCACTTTTTCCAGCAATGTATTGTTGTCGCTCATAATATTCATCATTTTATGCTGCGTATCCAGCATCTTCTTCTCATATAGAACTCCTTCTTGTAGCTGTCCCAAACCTTAATAGCCGCAATGTTTGTGTCTATCTGCGGATTGGAAATGGCGCTCTTCAGTTTCATCTTGTAGTAATTGGTCTCCATCTTGGTGTGGAAAATGGCGGAAAGCCCCTTTGAATGCCACTCCGGAGCAGAGCCCAGAAGCAACAGGTCCACTTTCTTGTAACGCCAGAAAGCCAGAAGGATGAACAGCCACCCTATCGGGAACAGTTTTCCCCTGGCCCTCTTGAACGCCCGTGAAAGAGAAGGTATGCTCACCCCGAATGCCGCCAGGTTGCCGTCCTTGTCCAGAACCATGCACGTAAGACCTTCCTTAAGGTAGGAGAAGTAGTGGTCTCCCATCTCCTTCTCCTCTTCCTTTGTTAGAGGAATGAAATTGTGCACGGCCTTGAAAGACTCGTTGTAAATCTTGAAGAACTGTGTCAGCAATTTCTCCTTCAGGGCTTTGTCTTTCTTCACCTGCCTGATTTTCAGCACCTGGAGACCGTATCTTTCTATCAGAAGTTTGGAGATTCTGCCCAGTTTTTCCGGGAGGCCCTGGCCCGGATCCATTTCATACTGGATCCAGTCACATTCCTTCTCAAATCCCATCTTCTGCATATAATCCACGTAGTAAGGATGATTGTACAGGCAATTGACCTGTGGCTCCTTGTCAAAACCCTCCACCAGCATTCCCTGCCTGCCTAACGTGTTGTATGCCAGAGGACCGTGGATCTCTGTCATCCCTTCTGCCTTTCCCCACTTCTCAACCGCATCTATCAATGCCTCGGCGATAGCGGGATCCTCCTTGAAGTCGAACCATCCGAACCTTACCCTGGTAAGGCCGTAATACTCGTTGTAGCGCGGATTGATTATGCCCTGGACCCTTCCCACTACCTTGCCGTCATCGTCATAAGCCAGGAACAGCTTCCTCTTGCAATACTTCAGTGCAGGGTCATCCTTTAGCGAATGCTTCTGGTCCATGTCCAGCGTAGGGACATAGTACCTGCACTTGCGGTACAGGCGGTTCTGGAACTTGTAGAACTGCCGGAACTGCTTCCCTGTGGTTACTTCCTTGATTGTAATAGGCATAATTGTCCAAATTTGCAAAGTCTGCAAATTTAGCAATTATACCTCAAGCTTCAAAATCGATTTGATTGCAGCCTGGGCGCAGACACACCCGAAGACGGCCGGGAGATAGGAAACCGTACCCGCACGGCTCTTGTGATTTCTCTCCTCGAAAGGGACTATAGCTTCCTTTATCGGCAATTCCTCCGAGAAGACAGCCTGGAAGCCTTTTGAGATGCCGACTTTCCTGAGACGCTTTCTCAGCATATAGGCCAGAGGACAGTTGAAGGACTTGCTGATATCCGCCAGGCGAACCTTGGTGGCATCCCACTTTGCACCCGCTCCCATCGAACTGACAAGCGGAATCTTGTGGTCAACGCAGAATTTGATCAGCGCAATCTTCGGAGCCATCGTATCTATGGCATCAATGACATAATCCACGAAAGGGGCTCCGCCTCTGTCCAGAAGAGGCAGCGCGGAAGAAATGTTCTCCTCAGTAAGATACTCGTCAACGGCTATTATATCCAGGTCAGGATTAATGTCAAGAAGTCTCTGGCGGATGACCTCCGCCTTCTTTTTTCCGAGTGTAGAGTCAAAGGCGGCTATCTGCCTGTTCTTGTTGGTTATGGAATAGACATCTGCATCGGCGACAATTATCTTTCCGACCCCGGCCCTGGCAACCATCTCCGCAGCCATCGCCCCCACTCCGCCCAGGCCGATGACAGCCACCCGGGAAGAGGACAGGAGAGCCATCCCCTCTTCTCCAACCTGGAGAATCGTCCTTTCCCTGAAATCTTCCATTAGAGTTCGCCTTTCCTTTCGAGTTCCTTGGCCTTGTCCCAGTACTTGTCCATCTGGGCCAGTGTCATATCCTTAAGGGATTTACCCTGCTTTATGGTATTCTCCTCCAGATATCCGAAACGACGGCGGAACTTTGAGCAGGTATCCTCCAGGGCAGTGTCAGGATCTATGTCGTAGAGCCTTGCGGCATTGATTACGGAGAAAAGGAAATCGCCGAGCTCCTCCTGAGCCTCCTTTCCGCCCTTTCCAAGAGCCTCCTTGAATTCAGAAAACTCTTCGGCGACCTTGTTCCACACATCCTCTTTCTTCTCCCAGTCGAATCCCACGGCGCGTGCCTTCTCCTGGATGCGGTACGCCTTGATGACGCTAGGAAGAGATTCCGGAACTCCGCTCAGGACGCTCTTGTTCCCGTCCTTTTCCCTGGTCTTTAACTGTTCCCAGTTGCCCACAACCTCTTCCGCATTCTTTACCTGAACATTTCCGTAAATGTGCGGATGACGGTATATCAACTTGTCGCACAGTTTGTTGCAAACATCCGCAATGTCAAACTCTCCCTGTTCCTTTCCTATCTTGGCATAGAAGACCACGTGAAGCAGAAGGTCTCCAAGCTCCTTGCAGATATTGAACATATCCTTCTTCATGATAGCGTCAGAAAGTTCGTAGGTTTCCTCTATTGTCTGGGGACGGAGTGTTTCCAGAGTCTGCTTGTGGTCCCAAGGGCATTTCTCGCGGACCGTATCCATAACGTCCAGCAGCCTTTCAAAGGCCGCCAGCTCCCTTTCTCTCTTTGTTTCCATATCGCTGAGAGGTATATTCTATTTCGTTTTCGTTGGAGGGAACTTGGTGTCGTCTGGATGCGCGAGCCACATATCAAACCTAAGCATTGCATACTCAGGAACACCCTTACCGGAACTCATGTTTCCATCCGCGCCATATCCGAGACCTGACATGAAGAATGTAGTTGCCCTGTCAGCATATGTCATGCTCTTGACAGCCCTTACGAAACCAAGAATCAGGGACTCTGTTCCGCCTGTAGAAATAGTGTTGTCTGAACTCGTGGCGCTTGACCCGTAAGTTGTCATAGACTGGAATGTCTCCCTCATAGTAACACTTAGCGGCTCATAGTCGTTTGAAGCGTCAAAAATCCTGTATTTTTTTGCAGTATCCCTGATATTAGTGTCAAACACGTAACCGTCAAGAAGACGGCCGACATACCATATTCCAACATCGTCCCCTGCAACAACCGTATCTGCTGCAGGAATTCCGTCAGGATGGGTAAAGTTACGGAAATACCAGCCCAGAACGGTAGAATCTATCTTTGGAGAGAAGTAGCGTCTTGAATAGCTCTCCAGAGAATCTTTCTGGAATTTCTCCACATCGTCAATTACAATGCCGGCTTTAATCTCATAGAGCATATTTACCGCTGACTGCTGTCCGGCATTGGAATAGCCGGATGTAGACAAGCCGTTGGTCGTGAGCCAAGGCGGAATTATAGCGGTAGCACTGCCACCCTCGTGAAGTTTTCCGAGAAGTTCCTTCATTCCGGTAGTGATGGATGTATTGAGGATAAAAAGAGATGGTCCGTAGTAGACTGCCGGATCATATGTCCCCAGCATCCTGGCTTTAACAGAATCTGTAGTACTCTGGCAAATGCCGTCAAGATTATATGTGTTGTAATGGATATAAATTCCGTCGTTGGTTCCTGGAGCAATCGGTCCTGTGCCGGGATTCAGGCTAATAATGGTAAGTCCGGATGACAATTTCTGTGCGGAAGGGCAATTTACCTGGATATAGGCATCCAGAATCTTCTCCTGAACCTCCCTGTCTGTAATATCTTTCTCTTTGGCGCAGCCTACAATAGCAAGGAACGCAACCGTCAGAAGAGAAAATCTCAGCTTGATACTCATATTTAAACTATACTATTTGTCAATTCTTTACAATCCTGTCTATCTTCATCTCAAACAGAAGTGGCGTAAGCTTAGGAAGCGTGTTCATGATCTGATTGCCATAACCATATCTGGCAGAAAAGATTATATAGCAGTGCTCACCTGTCTTCACTCCTTCCAGGCCTTTCTTCAGGCCCTCCACCATCGCTGAATGGCCCAGCCTAACGCCAAAAGCCTTTCCATCGGTGACAAAGCCGGCATCCTCGGCAACTTCTTTGTCATTTGTAGCAAAAAGGGAGCCCTTACCCCTGGAAAAAACATATCCGCTGTAATGGAAATACAGGGAATCCCCGCTTTTTGCCGTCTCGGAAGAAGAGCCCTCTTCCAGTATCACTCTCACCACGCCGCCATTATAAACAACCTCATAGTCTGAGCTCAGCGATGATATATAGCTGTCTATCAGAGCTTCCTGATTGGCATAAGTATTCTTGCGGTCCTCCTTGTCACAGCAGACAGCCAGAAGAGCCGCAACGCACAATATCAGAAATCTCTTACCCATACCTACAGTCCAGTAATCAAAACTTATGCCGAGAAACCTCCCAGGAACAGCCTCAGAGACCTCTCGAAGTAATTCTCAACGTCCTCCACAGCCACGTCATAGAGACGGCCGCCGGCAGCCCTCTCGTGACCGCCACCATTGAAGAACAAACGGCAGAGCCGGTTCACGGAAACGGCTCCCTTGCTCCGCAAAGATACTTTAATAAATCCATTCCCCTGCGTGAACAGGGCAGAAATTTCCACTTCCTTTACCTTAAGGGGCAAATTCACGAAACCTTCGGAATCTCCCTCCCTATAGTTGTATTTGTCCTTGGTCTGCTGGTCCAAAACCATTACAGCGGCTTTCAAGTCAGGGAAAAGCCTCATCTTTTCCTGCAGCATAAGCCCCATAAGCCTCATCCTGTCCTCGGAATAGCTGTTCATAATCTCCATCTGGATCTTGTCTATATCTATTCCAGCCTCTGATATCTGGGCAGCCATAAGGAAAGTTGACGGGAAGAGGGAATTGCAGAAATTATTCGTATCTGTCATCATTCCCGTGTACAGAGATTCCCTGCAGGTTTCCGTAATCTCCGTCCCGCTTTGGCGGGAAGCCTCGGAAAGAAGCCACCAGGTAAGTTCCGCGGCACTGGAAACCTCGGTATCCGATATTGTCAGATCCGCAAACTGCTCAGGGAACGGGTGATGGTCTATCATTATCTTTGTGCACCGGCCATTCCTGATCATATCCGCCAGCTCCTCTGTCCTGGATAAGGAGTTCAGGTCCATGCAAATTACGACATCAGCCTCCTCCAAGGCCGCCTTGGCCCGGTCCGGACTATCCGAATACAGAATCACTGAATCAGCTCCTCCCATAAACATCAGATAATATGGAATATGGTTGGGAACAACAGCAGAAACGGAAACCTGTCCCCTATCCTTGTAGAAGCTTTCCAGCCAGGCCTTCATGCCGGTTATGCAGCCTATGCAGTCTCCATCCGGATTATGATGGCCAACTATTGCTATTTTCTTTGCCGGAAGGAGCATTTCGCAGAATCTCCCGGCTATTTTCGGATCTATAGTCATAATTCAAACGAAAGACAAAATTAAAAATATATTGCTTGATGAGAAGATTTTTTTTATTTTTGTCCTTGTTAAACTTATACGGATAATAAGAAACACAAATATGAAAAAGCTATTTACTATTGTTATTCTCCCTATCATCATTATCCTCCTCGGATACCTGATTGTAAAGGGCGTAATGAAACCTATCAAATTCAACGAAGAAAGAGCTGCAAGAGAGCAGGTTGGAATTCAGAAACTGAAAGACATCCGCGATCTTCAGGTTGCCTACAAGAACAAGTACGGCAAATTCGCTTCCACACTGGATTCTCTGGCAGATTTCTACAAGAATGACAAGATGATAATCAACATGCAGATTGGTTCAGTCAACGACTCTGCAATGGTAGCCCATACTGAAGCAGTAAGGAACGCCAACAAGAGGAACAAGCTCACTGACAAGGATCTTTACGAGCTCTACAAGAAAGGGGACAAGAATCTTGTATTCTCCATCAAGAGCGAAATACCTGTAAAGGACACACTTCTCAAGAGAGAAGATTTCAATATAGACCATCTTGCAGACATTCCTTTCTCTGATGGTGCCAAGATTGGTCTCAAGAGTATAGTAAAGCAGGTTTCCGGCGTGGATGTCCCTCTGTTTGAGGCAACTATCCCGTTCAACGATCTGCTTAAGGGTATGGATCACCAGCTTCTTGTTAACCTCAACTGCGAGAAAGACAAGATGAACAAGTTCCCAGGCCTGAAGGTTGGAAGCATCGACGCTCCTAACAACAACGCCGGTAACTGGGAATAATGGCTGACTATTCCCCGACATCATTGTTCACGCTGGTACCTGAAGGCTTTGCTGACAGGAAAAACCAGGAAAATATCTTCTGCACCCTTTTCCCTGCGGAAAAAGATGCAGAAGTTTTTTCTGTTGCCGTTCCACAGTATTCTGCAGTGCTGGTTTACAGTTGGGAGGGCTCAGGCAGGTCCATAAGCCCTTCATCGGGAGTGTTGCCTACTGTATTCAGGCACCTTAAGGACCTTGCCGCCATCAAAGACCACAATAAGCTTATCCTGGATTTTGACATAGACAGAAAGAAAACCTGCATCCTGCTTGCAGAGGGAGACAGGCTGATTACCGCCAACAGCTATCATACGGTAGATTTCCCCACAGCCGTTTACTATATGCTGGAACTCCTGAACAAAAGCCAGATCAATCCGCAGCAGACAACAGTGAACCTGATAGGCAGGACAGACGACTCACAGCTCCAGATGCTTCGCTCCTATATAAAGGATATTAAAATCTGCATGTAGGCGAGCCTGTCTGTAGAATTCCGCATCTATGAGAATCATCGGAGGAAAACTCAAAGGCAAGACCATCAATCCGCCGGCAGGATATCCCGCCAGGCCGACCACGGATTTTGCCAAGGAAGGACTGTTCAACATCCTGGAAAGTGAATATGAACTGGACGGGTTCACGCTCCTGGACCTCTTCGGAGGAACCGGCAGCATCAGCGCGGAGTTTATCTCCAGAGGAGGGAAAGAAGCCATCTGCGTGGAGATGAACCGCAAAAACGCCTCTTTCATAAGCAAGACACACAAAAGCCTGGGACTGAAAGAAATCCGCACTGTCCACAGCAACGTCTTCGACTTCCTTGAAATCTGCAACCGCGAGTTTGATTTCATCTTCGCCGATCCTCCATATAAACTTGAGGGTATCGATATCCTTCCGGACAAGGTTTTCAACCGGGAAACCCCTATCCTCAGCGGCCAGGGATATTTCATCCTGGAGCACGGGGCAGACTATGATTTTTCCGCCCATCCTCATTTCAAAAAGGAGCGGCATTACGGGAACGTGCATTTTTCATTTTTTTCCTAAAACCGTTTGCACATTCCAAAAAGATATCTATATTTGCACTCCCAAAACGGAATGGTGCGTTAGTTCAGTTTGGTTAGAATGCCTGCCTGTCACGCAGGAGGTCACGAGTTCGAGCCTCGTACGCACCGCAAAAACGGATGGTCATTCGGCCATCCGTTTTTTGTTTAACGCCTTAAACGGTAGGGCTTGGAGTGCCTGGATTTCTTCAGGACCGGACCCTTGCACTTCATCCTTGTGCCGGATTTGGTTGCAGGAGCACTTGAAGCATAGGTGTTGGACCTGTCCATATCCTTGGACATGAATTCCTCCAGGCTTGGAGTCTCTCCTGCGGTAATCTTGATTCTGCAGTAGATCTTCCAGCGGCTGATGGTGTTGTAATGTGGAATGTTGTCCACCATGCAGCTGGTGTACTCGGAACGGTAGATTCCCTTTCCGTAATATGAGCTTCCGGAGAAGAGTTTGATATTGGCTTCCTTGTAATCGTCTCTTGAAGCAAACGTATTCCAGTTTACGCCCTCCACCTTTGGAGTAAGGGAAAGGTTGCAATGCTCAGGATCGGAATACCAGGTGTTTTCAGCGGTATTCCACTCCGGAACATAAGTGTTGCAGAGAGCACCAGCAGCTTGCCAGTAACGGTAATCTTCCTCTTCATCGTGAGGCAGAGCCTGAGTGTAATAATAAACGTACTCGTCGTCCAGAAGTCCGAAACCATGGCCGCCGAACTCGTGCCTGAGAGTATTTGCGGAACCGCCGCCAGGCTCCCGCGCAGGAGTCATGGCAATGGAAATGATTTTCATGCCGCCATCGACTCCCATCCATAAATTCGTACCGGCATATGCATTAGCATTTATAATGATGCTTACAGGGCACCAGGTCATATTATCCCAGGTCTCATCTTCAGTACTTCCCTTAATACCAGGACACTTGGAAGCATATTCAATAACCACTTCATCATCACAGTCTATCCCGGTAGAATTTCCTCCTTCCCAAGTGCATTTGAATTTGGTGTCCACCTCTTTATACGGATTTTCCGTGCTCATTCCGGCCTCATTGGAATATGCGGCAACCTTGTAGATTGTAAAGTAGTCTGTGTAAGACTTATAAGGCTCATACTCGAACAAAGCCTTGATTCCGGCATCCACTTCCTTGTCGAACTGGCCGCCGTAATTGAAAAGGTCCTGAGTATAGCCGTCTCCCGTGTAAATCAGCTTCACCGGTCTAGGGGTCGATCCAAGAGGAACCTCGGTGATGCTGCCGTCGGGATTTACATTGTACTGCTTAACCTCTCCGTCTGCCCAGACGCTCTTTGTGCTGCCTGTGTTGAAGGATATCACATCGCTCTCCGTCATTCCGCCTTCATATCCGTCATCGGCGACAACCTTATAATAGTATTTGGTGTTCTTTTCCAGCTCCTTTGTGTTCATCAGCGATGTCTTTTCCGTTGTTCCGGCAGAAATCCAGTCGCTGTTGTCTTTGGAGAGCAATACGGTGTAAGTGATCTTGTCTCCGTTCTGGTCCGTTGATGCGTTCCAGGAGAAAGTTGTAATGGTTTCCACATTGCTGCCTGCAGGCTTGAGATTAGATGGCTTTGTCGGAGCGAAATTCGGCGCAGGCTCCTTGGAGATTGTATAATAGACCGTCTTCTTACCGCATTTAACCGTCAGGAATGTCTGAAGTTTTGTCTTTCCACCGTTCAGTCCCGTGGTCACGTTTACAGTGGCGTCCTTGCTTCCGGATAAGGGAGATACGCCTGTCAGCCAGTCCGGTTTCGGAGACGGAAGGGTTATGCTCCAGTCTCCGTTGCATATAACCTGGAAAGAGACCGTCTTGCCTGCCTCGTAAGAAACCGTTCCGCCCGTTTCTGAAAGTGCCAGATCAGCTTCGGCGGCAGACAGGGAAACCGTTGCGGATTTGGTCTTGCCCTGGACCTTCAGGAAACCTGAAATCGGAGACGGGCCAGCCGTAACCTTAACAGTCCCGTTTTTACTGCCGGATGTCGGGCTTGCTGTAAAACCCGCCGGAGCAGTGACCGTCCACGCAACATTAGAGATTATATCTATTGTCCCCGATGAGTTCGGGATCAGTGAAAGCGTAGCCGGATTCACGCTAAGTATCTCAGATTCCGGTTTGTCTCCTTTGCAGGAGATAACAACCAATGCGGCAAGCACTATTGCCGCCAATCTCACTATTCTCATAACAAACCGCAAAAATAAGGAAAAACTACTCAATCCTGACACCCTGTTCGGCGAGTATCTTGAGCCCGATATCCTTCAGTTTGAACTTCTGGATCTTGCCGCTGCCGGTTAGAGGATATTCATCCACAAAAAGCACGTATTTCGGTATCTTGAATCTGGAAATCTTTCCAAAGCAGAAGTCCTTAACTATTTCTTCCGTCAGATGGGCATCAGGCTTCTGGATTATGTAGGCGGCGACGGCCTCGCCATATTTTGGGGAAGGAATACCTGCGACCTGGACATCCTGGACTCCAGGAAGATTGTACAGGAATTCCTCTATCTCCCTCGGGTAGATATTCTCTCCACCCCTGATGATCATATCCTTGATCCTGCCTGTCACCTTGAAGTTTCCGTCCTTGTCCAGAATTCCAAGGTCACCGGAATGAAGCCAGCCGTCCTTGTCTATGGTCTCGGCAGTAGCTTCAGGATTGTTGTAATAGCCAACCATATTGTTGTAGCCGCGGTTGCAGAACTCTCCCACTTCCCCGACTTTGCAGAACCGGCCGGTTCCTGGCTCGATAATTTTGACCTCGGTATGCTCAAACTCGTAACCAACCGTAGTGCACCGCTCCTCGAATGTCTGTTCATATCTTGTATGAGTCATTCCCGGAGAAGCCTCCGTAAGGCCGTAAACGCTTGTCACCCTCATATACATCTTTTCCTCCACTTCCCTCATAAGCTCTATCGGGCATAGGGCTCCGGCCATAATGCCAACCCTCAGGCTCCTGAGATTGAACATCTTGAACATAGGATGGGTAAGCATCGCGATATACATTGTAGGCACTCCGTAAACGGAAGTGCATTTCTCCCTGTGAATGGAAGCCAGGACAACCAGCGGATCGAACCTCTCCACCATTATCTGGGTACAGCCGTGGGTTATCACGTTCATGGTGGCCAGCACAATGCCGAAGCAATGGAACAGCGGCACACAGCAGCACAGCTTGTCTTCGGAAGTGAAGAGCATGTGCTCTCCCGTGAGGAAACCGTTATTTGTGATATTGTAATGGCTGAGCATCACACCTTTCGGGAAGCCTGTCGTCCCCGATGTGTACTGCATATTTACAACATCGTGACAGTTTGCAAGGCTCTTCAGCCTGTTCAATTCTGTATCATCCGTGTTTTCCCCCAGAATCAGGAGTTCCTGTGTGTTGTATAGGCCACGGTATTTTTCCTGGCCGATGAACACAACGTTCCGCATCTTCGGAAAACGCTCGCTATGAAGTTCTCCGCGGGGACATTCCCTGAGCTCCGGCAGCATCTTGTAAACCATACTCAGGTAATCCGTATCCCTGTCCCTGTCTATGACGCACAGGGTATGCAGATCGGCGTCTTTGCACAGATATTCCAGCTCACTCTGCTGATAGTTAGTGTTGACCGTAACGCAGACAGCCCCTATCTTGGCACAGGCATACATAACTGTAAGCCAGTCGGGAACGTTGGTTGCCCATATGCCCACGTGGGTTCCTCGTGTAACCCCGATCCCTATAAGGCCCTTAGCCAGGATATCCACCCTGCGGTTAAACTGTCTGTATGTAAAGCGCAGGTCGCGGTCAGAGTATACAATCGCCTCCTTGTCCGGAGTTTCTTCCGCCCACTTTTCAAGCCACTGGCCTATTGTCAGATCCGATAGCGGCAGTTCCCTGTTCTTTCTTCTCAGACGGCTCTGGATATCCGCCAGAATATCGGAGACCCTGCGTGAAGTCTTGTTTCTTATCTCCTTGATTCTCTTTACCATAGCAGAAATCGGAATTGTTCTATGCAGGGAAATAAGTTACCGCAAGTATCTTGCACGGTTTCTTCTTGAGGGCAGAAGCAAGGTGATGGGGAACTATGGAATCATAATATATGCTCTGACCCGGCTTGAGAACGTATACCTCCTTTCCGTATCCGACTTCAAGCTTGCCATCAAGCACAAGCAGGAACTCCTCACCTTCGTGAGATGCATAGTATTTCTTGCCGCCGGCAGGATCCAGCACAACCACTGTAGCATCCATCTGCCTGTTTTTCTTCTGCGATGAAAGAGAAAAGAAGTGCATATGGTCCCTTCCTGCGCTACGGCCGCGGATGCCGTTTACCCTTCTCCTTGACTTGAGAGAAGAGACAACCGGAGACAAATCTTCCTCTCCATCCAGAAAAGTTCCTGTTCTGATTCCTAAAACTTTCGAAATTTTAGACACATTACCAAGATTTGGTGTATCATCATCATTTTCAATCTCTTTCAGATAAGATTTACTTAATCCTGTTTCTTTCTTGATATCTTCAACCGTCAGTTTCTTGGCTTCACGGGCCGATTTAATTCGGTTACCAATTTTAGTGTCAACCCTGTTCATTATACTTTCCTTAAAAAAACGAAGCAATTTTAGTAAAAATTTCCATAACAATAGACAAACAGCATACCAAAAACCGCTTAAAAACTAATATATCCCACTATTAAGCAAGTAAAATATTTGATTTCACAAATAACAATTTGCAAGCATTGCAACAAATTCAAAAATATTATATCTTAGATGTTGATTTAAAAAGCACACCAAATCAGCAAAAAGTCACCTATGGATTTCAGACTGAAAGTATTTGTTACAGCAGCGGAGCTTTTGAATTTCAGCCGGACGGCCGAAACCCTGGGCATTTCCCAGCCTGCCGTCAGCAAGCACATCAAGACTCTGGAAGATGAATACAAGGTTAAGCTCTTCTCCCGCCTGGGCAGCAAGTACAGCCTGACATACAGTGGAGAAATCCTGCTTGACAAGGCAAAAAAGATAATGACCCTTTATAAGGAAATGGCTCAGGAGGGTTCCCTTCTTTCCACCGTCAAGGAAGGCAGTTTCACAATCGGCATTCCAAGGGCCCTGTACTACGGAATCTTCCCCGATTTTGCAGCGGACTGGTGCCGTCTGTCGCCCAACAGCAGCATAAGTCATAAGACACTGGACCTTAAACACATAGAAAAGGCCGTGCAAAACAGCGAGGTCAGCATTGGCATCAAAGCCGGAGGGAAAGAAGAGGATCTGGACTATTTCTTCACGGATACCCTGATGTCTGTATCTCCTTCCAGCGGAAGGGAGAACAAATACCTGGACATCGCCGAGACAAGACTGCTCCTTTATGAAGGAGACCCTGAAACTTCCGCAGAGATAACAGCAAAGCTGTCCGCGTCCGGGGTAAATCCTGACACTATGCAAGTTGCCGCAACAATGAAGGACCCGGCCTCAGCGATCAAATTCCTCGTAGAATACGGGCGCGGCACCTCGTCCACGGCTCCGCCTCTGGTTTCTTTCCTTTGGAAAAGCCAGGTCAACGAACTCTTGACAAAAGGGATTCTGGAAACGGTTTCACTTACGGAACTGGAAGACACACCTCCTGTCAGGCGGCATTATTCCGTCTGCAGAAACCAGGAAAACACGTTACCGACCTTTGCATCTTTTGCCCGCGGATGGGCCAAGAAGAAATCACTCCTCTAGCTTGTAAACCATCTTGTTATAAAGCTTGTAGCGCTGTCCGCTCTCGCTGCATACCGCAATCTGGTCTCCGTTTCTCTCCTTCTTGAACAGAAGACGGCATCCCCTTTCGCTCATCCATCCTATCTGCCTGGCAGGATTTCCCACAACCAGAGCATAAGGAAGCACATCCTTTGTAACCACCGCACCTGCTCCTATAAAAGCATATTCGCCGATGGAGTGTCCGCACACTATTGTCGCGTTTGCTCCAATGGAAGCGCCTTTGCCCACCATTGTCCTGGCATACTGGTCTTTGCGGTTGACAGCACTGCGGGGATTCACCACATTGGTAAACACACAGCTCGGCCCAAGGAATACATCATCCGCACAGATGACTCCGGTATAAACAGATACGTTGTTCTGCACCTTGCAGTTCCTGCCCAGCGTAACGCCCGGAGAAATCACCACGTTCTGGCCGATGTTGCAACCATCTCCCAACACAGCACCTTCCATAATGTGAGAGAAATGCCAGATCTTGCAACCGTTTCCTATTGAGCAGCCTTCATCTATCACCGCTGTAGGGTGAGCGAAATACTTTTCTTCCATACAACAAATATAATCATTTAATTGCTATATTTTATTTATTCATATTTGATTATATTTGTCTTGGATAAAGAATTCGGAAATCAAAAAAGCTCAGCGATATGGCACTCATCACATGTAAAGAATGCGGAAAGGAAATTTCCGACCAGGCAGCCAGCTGTCCTCATTGCGGCGCCCCTGTCAAGGCTGCTTCTGTGGCACCTGCACAACAGCAGCAGATGAATTACCAGCAACAGGTTGCAGCACAGCAGAAGTCACAGCAGAAAAGCATGATGAAAACGATGCTGTTCAGCACTCTGATCAGCACCGCCCTTTCATTCGTCTCGAGGCTCTTCTACCGCAGGTGGTAATTCCTGACAATAGACACCATTTTTTATTTCAGAAGCTGGTAGGAGGAGACATTTTTAAGGCCTGGATAGCCGAAGTAGGAATCCACGACCACCCCACTGACAACAATCGGTTTCTTCAGATGTTCAGGATGATCCACCAGATTGAGTTCTGAACGGATTCTCCCGTTGGGCAATTCAACTCCAATACATTTTTCTCTCAGCGATTGCCAGTCCTTGGCTGCTACAGCAATGTTTGTCTTGGAGGTAAAAGGACTGGCTTTCTTGAAAGTGGTGCTGGAAACATCCCCGCCAACTATATAACCGAATAGATTGATGGTATCTCCGATGTGGCTCTGGGCCCAGGTGACAGAAACGCATCCATAGGGCGCTATCCCCCCGAGGTTGAAATATTCCTGTCTCCTAGTGCGTAGAGTATCCACAGACAATGAAAAACCGTTATGTGTAACCTTAGTCAGGTCGTAATCAAGTGTAATGGTAACAAGTTCCGCCGCCTTGAGTTTGCGCTTGAAAAGAAGAGTGTCGGCATAGCCGGGCTTGTCTGGCGGAGTATAGGTCGGATAACCGTCCTTGTTCTTGTATATCACGGAGATTTCTCCCGGGTAGAAATACAGGTAATGTCTTGTCCCGTAACCATACTTGACACAGACAGTATCTCTTTTCAGGTATATTCCTGTCCCCTTGAACCAACTGATAAAACCAGACGTAAAAGAGAATCTGATCCCTCCGGTAAGCTGACGGGAAATAAGCGACACTCTCAGCGTACTGTCTTTCTTTGCCTTGACAGACAGTTCCTGGCCGAACAGCGGATAAATTGACGGTTCAGTAAACTCGTGAGACACAACCCTCACCTTATATGTTCCGGCTTTGATATAAAAGACCTCGGGTCTTCCGACATAAGAACTGTCATAAACCGCCACTCCTGAAGAATTTGAAATCGTCAGGATATAATTGTTGGAATCCAGCGGATTGGTTGGCGCTTCAGAAATCCCGTCAATTTCATCTCTGATTACCAGGCAGCTGTCATACGAAGCACGGTCCAGGTAAAAGGAAAGGGCTGCCAGGCCTGAAGTGGAGTCCTTCTGTTTTAAGTCATCCTTCTTTGATGAATCCAGCTGTTTGATACAGGATGCCACTCCATAAAACATACAGCACAACACCAGCATCATAAAAGCCCTCTGCAGCTGCGGCAGGCATCCCCTTGCCTCATTCTTTGAACCAGAAGCCGCATCTGATCTGTTTGTGAAAATTCCCTTCATATCTAATACACTTTAAAGATTGACAAGTGCAAGATAATCCGGGAGTTGGGCGTTTGCAAACCAAACGGTAAAATTGACTCTGTCCGCCCCTACTTTTATTGGCAGGCGGGTGACACTTCTTCTTTTTCAGATGGCTGAAAAAGAAGAAGCCAGCGGATCCGCTGGCTTCCCTCGCAAGGCCGAAGCCCTGACTTAACCTAAACTTAAACTATGAAAAACAGTACAATTATAGCAAAAATTGTTCCCATTGCAAATTTCGGGAAACAAATTTTTGAATTATTCTGCAATTCTCATCTTGGCAAACTTCAAAAGAAGGGTTTTACGCCCGAAATCTTCAAATTCCACAACGGCTTTCAGATCTCCTGCATTGCCGCTCATTGAGATAATCCTGCCCATTCCGAACCTTTCGTGCTCTACCGTCATTCCAGCTTTCATTCTTGTAGGAGCGTCAGCGACAAAGTTCTCATTCTTAGGCCTCAGCGATGCAGATGGAGTGAACTGAGGGCGCTGTGGGGCCTGATAAGGAGATGAAGTTTTGGAAATACTGGAGCGATTTATTGGGGTAGAATCCTGGACAGTACGGCGCTCGCCACGTGGGAATCCGACCCAGCCAAGGCCACCGATGCCGGTGGAGGTATGGGAAGGAATATCCTCGTCCAGCGGATTGAGAATGTATTTGCGGTCTATCTCCCTGATGAAACGGCTCGGAAGGTTGTTTTCGTAGCTTCCCCAACGGAACCTGGATCTTGAGAAAGACAGTCTGACGGCATTCTCGGCCCTTGTTACAGCAACGTAGAAAAGCCTCCTCTCCTCTTCTATTTCCTTTTCCGCATTGCCGGCAAGGCCTCCGCTTGGGAAGAGATTCTCCTCAAGACCTGTGATATATACATATGGGAATTCCAGTCCCTTGGAAGAATGTACCGTCATAAGCGATACCCGGTCATCCTCCTTAGGGTCTTCCTTTGCAGCAGGATGTGATGTCTCTGAACTGTCCTGTGCGGAATCCGAATCGGCGACAAGGGCAATATTCTGGAGGAACAGGTCAACCGTCACGATCTCAGGGCCATACTCTCCGTCTTCGCCATATTGCCTGAACTCCTCAACGCCTTCATCCACAAATTCCTTGATGCTGTCCAGGAACTCCAGCACGTTCTCCAGTACTGTCTGTCCGTCAAGCGAAGTGTCTGTCTTGAGGACGGCCGTTATACCATACATACTGTCCATTTCCATTGCAAGCTGGTAGGCATCAGTTGTCTGGGCCTTGGAGCGCAGGACTTCCATCTTCAGGACAAAATCCCTGATCTTGTCCAGCATTCCCTGCCTGATCTGGAACTGTTCTGCATTGAAACTCTTGACCGCATCCGTAAGGCAGAGGCCGTGTTCAGTAGCCACGGATATGATTCTTTCCATAGAGGTGGCTCCGATGCCTCTTGCCGGATAGTTGATCACACGCTTGAAAGCCTCGTCGTCCTGAGGGTTGGATATCAGGCGCAGATATGCAACCATACGCTTGATTTCCGCCCTTTCATAGAACGAATGGCCGGCATATATCTTATACGGAATGTTCTTCTTCCTGAGAGCCTCCTCTATGCTGCGGCTCTGGGCGTTTGTGCGGTAAAGCACGGCAAAGTCCCTGTAGCGGGCCTTGGACTGATGCATCTGGCTCATTATCGACGATGCCACAAGCAGAGCCTCCTCCTGCTCAGTGTATGCCTGAAGGAGTTCTATCTTCTGACCGACATCCCTCTTGGAGTAGCATTCCTTGGTGATACGCCCCTTGTTCTTGCTGATGACAGAGTTGGCGGCGTTGACAATGGTCTGGGTAGAACGGTAGTTGCGCTCAAGGCGGAACACCTTGGCATCCGGATAGTCTTTCTTGAAATTCAGTATGTTTTCTATCCTGGCTCCGCGAAAGGCATAGATGCTCTGGGCATCGTCACCCACAACCGTAATGTTCTGGTGATCCTGAGCCAACGCCCTGAGAATCACATACTGCAGGAAGTTGGTATCCTGATACTCATCGATGAGTATGAACTGGAACCTGGCCTTTATCTGGGCGAAAGCCTCAGGGAAATGCGCCAGCAGGCGGTAGGTGTTCAGAAGGATATCGTCAAAGTCCATTACCCCCTGCTCCTTGCATTTCTTCTGGTACATCTCGTAGACAGCCTGGATGTGAGGGCGGCGGGTACGCTTGTCCGACTCGATGAGCTCCGGATGGGACAGATACTCCACAGGAGTGATGAAATTGTTCTTGCACTCGGATATCCGGCCGGCTACCTCGCTTGGCTTGTACACCTTGTCATCCAGCTGAAGTTCCTTTATGCATCTCTTTACCAAAGCCTTGCTGTCGTCCTTGTCATAGATGGTGAATCCCGGAGGAAAGTCCAGCAAAGCGGCATACTGCCTGAGGAATCTTAGAAAGATAGAGTGAAATGTCCCCATATAGATCATCCTTGCCGCACGTTCCCCCACCATATCAGCTATCCTCTGCTTCATCTCCCTTGCCGCCTTGTTCGTGAATGTGAGCGCAAGCACGCTGTAAGGACGATATCCGTGAGAAAGTATATTTGCAATCTTGCAGGTAAGAACCCTTGTTTTGCCGCTGCCGGCCCCCGCAACTATCAGACTTGGCCCCGTCAGGCACATAACCGCCTCTTTCTGAGCCTCGTTCAACCCTTCCAGAATTTTGTTCCCTTCATTTTCCATAGCAAAGACAAATATAATGCAATTCAATCTAAATGCAGCCAAAAACAAAATCTTTGCAAGTAGTTTATAATTGGTGGATTTGTGCCATAAAATGAGTATATTTGTGGATTGTAGAATTATAGACATTTACAATTAAAACAATAATCAATTATACAGATATGGAGACTATAAGACTTCACAAAGGACTGGACCTCCACCTGAAGGGAGAGGCCCAGAAGAAAGTCTTGCAGGCTCTCGCGCCGGAAGTCGTGTCTGTGAAGCCTTCCGATTACAGGAGTATGGTTCCGAAACTCCTTGTTCAGGAAGGTGACACGGTATTGGCAGGCCAGTTCCTGTTCTCGGACAAGAAAAGGCCCCAGATCGGCTTCTCATCTCCTGTAAGCGGCAAGGTCAAAGCCATCGTCAGAGGCGAAAAGAGAAAGCTTCTGGCTGTGGAGATTGAGGCCGACAAAGACATCCGCTATGCTCAGTTCGAGCCGGTAAGGGTGTCTTCAGCCAGCCGCGAGGACATACAGAAGGTATTGCTCGAGAGCGGTTTATGGGCCGCCATCATCCAGCGCCCGTACGGGATTATAGCCAATCCCGAAGACACGCCTAAAGCCGTTGTTGTTTCTGGCTTCAATTCTGCTCCACTGGCTTGCGATGTCAGCTTCGCCCTCAAGAACGATGTTGACGCTATCCAGATTGCAGTAGACGCCCTTGCCAAATTCACCAGCGGAAAGGTTTACGTGAACATCGATGCAAAAGAAGACGGAGCTTCCCCTCTTAGCATGCTCAGGAACGTGGAACTGACACGCTTCAAGGGACCTCACCCTGCCGGAAACGTGGGAGTGCAGATCAACCACCTCTGCCCTATCGGAAAGGGAGAAATCATCTGGACCGTCCAGCCTCAGGCACTTGCAGCCATCGGAAAGCTGCTGTCCAAGGGCATTTACGATGTTTCCAGAACCGTTGCGGTAACAGGCCCTAGGGCCCTTGATCCAGGTTATGTAAAGTGCGTTCCGGGAACTCCAATGAGTTTCTTCAGGAAAGCCGCCGGAGTGCAGGAAGACGAGAAACTCTACGGACAGCCTGTTGGCGTAAGATATGTCAGCGGCAACCCTCTCTGCGGAGAGAACGTCGGGGAGAACGGATGCCTCGGCTTCTACGACGACACCGTAACATTCCTTACCGAAGGCAACTACAGAGAACTCTTCGGATGGGCAAAACCATTCAGAATGAAGAAGTTCAGTACATCTAAGAGCTATTTCTCATGGCTTGCTCCAAAGAAAAAGTATGAAGCTGACACCAATGTCAACGGAGGTGAGAGGGCTTTCATCGTAACCGGAGTATATGAGAAAGTTCTTCCTATGGACATCTATCCTGTCTATCTGCTCAAGGCCATCCTTGCTCAGGACATCGAGAAGATGGAACAGTTCGGTATTTATGAAGTAATCGGAGAAGATTTTGCCCTCTGCGAATATGTGGATCCTTCAAAGATAGAGATCCAGAAGATCGTAGACCAGGGTATAGATCTGATGCTCAAAGAAATGGCATAAGGTTATGAATTGGATTCTCAAGACAATGGACAAGATGAGGCCGACATTCTCCAAGGGAGGAAAGCTCGGCTGGCTCCACTCGACCTTTGACGCCTTCGAGAGCTTTGCTGCCGTTCCTGCAACAACCACTACAGGAAAGGTTCAGATAAAGGACTGTGTGGACATCAAGAGAGTCATGAGCGTGGTTATCTTCGCATTGTTCCCTGCATTCTGCTTCGGAATGTGGAACACGGGAGACCAGCACTCAATGGCTTTCGGACTCCAGTGGGGATTCTGGATGAAGGTCTGGTACGGCTTCTACCGCATCCTGCCTCTGATCCTGGTTTCCTACATTGTAGGCCTCGGTATCGAGTTCGCTGTAGCTCAGGTAAGGGGTCACGAGGTCAATGAAGGATATCTGGTAACAGGATTCCTCATTCCTCTAATTATGCCAATCGACATCCCTCTGTGGGTGCTCGCACTGGCAGTTGCTTTTGCAGTAATCTTCGGTAAGGAAATCTTCGGCGGAACCGGAATGAACATCTGGAACCCTGCCCTGCTTGCAAGAGCCTTTGTGTTCTTCGCCTATCCTTCAACGATTACGGGAGATACCGTATGGATCGGAGGACTTGGCAAGCACGCTGACAAGGTTGTTGACGGATTCTCCGGAGCAACCCCTCTGGCACAGCTCGCAGATACTGGAACTTCTCCAGACTTCCTGCAGATGTTCATAGGTAACATCCCTGGATCGTTCGGAGAAACCTCCACTATCGCCATCCTGCTGGGAGCCGTCCTTCTGATCTGGACCGGCGTAGCCAGCTGGAAGATTATGGTTAGCTGCGTTGCAGGCGCCCTTGCCGTAGGAACGCTTGCCATCGGCTTCGACGCTTCCGTCAACCATCTTGTGATGGGCGGCTTCGCGTTCGGCGCCGTGTTCATGGCTACCGACCCTGTTTCATCAGCTCAGACTGAGACAGGCAAATGGATCTACGGATTCCTGATTGGAGCCATGTGCATTATTCTGAGATTGTTCAACCCTGGATACAGAGAAGGTATGATGCTCGCTATCCTGCTGATGAACACTATGGCACCGCTGATTGACTGGTGCGTGGTGAGAAAGAACATCCGCAGGAGAGAGAAGAGGGCTGTAGCCGCAAAATAATCGCGATATGGATACCAATAAAAATACATACACGGTAATTTACACGATAGTTATGGTAGCTATCGTGGCTACTATACTCGCCCTGGTGTCTATGGGTCTCAAGGACAAGCAGCAGACCAACATCAAGGTTGAGAAGCAGATGAACATCCTGGGATGCGCGGGCCTGGCTAAGGACGCCAAGACTGTCAAGGACAGGAACACCTATGTCCAGGACGAGTTCAAGAAGTACATCACCGAGGCTCTGGTAGTCAATTCAGACGGGGAAATCCTCAAGTCCGAGACGGAGAATCTGGATGTGAGCGATGCCTTCAAGGTATCCACCGCAGACCAGTTCGACATCATAAGGAAGATGGATGGCGTTCAGGACGAGGCTGAAAAGGAAAAGCTTGCAAAGCAGATCCAGCTCCCTGTATTCGTATGCCAGACCCCTGAAGGAGAAAAGAACTACATTCTGTCAGGCTACGGAGCAGGCCTCTGGGGCCCTATCTGGACCTACATCGCAGTCAAGGAAGACGGAAAGATCGCAGGCGCTCTCTTCGACCACGCCAGCGAGACTCCTGGCCTTGGCGGGGAAATCGTTACGGACAAGTTCCGCTCCCAGTTTACGGACAAGGTGATTCTCGAGGGCGGAGAGATTGTCCCGATAACCGTTGTGAAGGGCGGTGCTGCCAACGCTGAGAACAACGAAATCAACGCTATCAGCGGCGCGACCATCACTTCAACGGCTGTCCAGAAGATGATTTCCAACTGGATGGATCTCTACAAGCCTTATCTGCAGAAGATTGTGAGCGGTTCTGCTCCAGCTCAGACTGAAGCTGTCGCTGAGACGGAAGAAACAATTAAAACAGAATAGTTATGGCAATGGACAAGAAAATATTCACAACACCTATTATCAAGTCCAACCCTATCACGGTGCTGGTGCTTGGTATCTGTTCTGCCCTTGCGGTAACTGTCAAGCTGGAACCGGCAATCGTGATGGGAATCTCCGTTACCCTTGTGACAGGACTTTCAAGTTTCCTTATCTCACTGATAAGAAAGACCATTCCTAACCGAATCAGAATCATCGTGCAGCTGGTTGTAGTTGCAATGTTCGTTATCCTGATTTCGGAATTCCTGAAGGCTTATGTTTACGACGTGAGCAAACAGCTCTCCGTATATGTGGGCCTCATCATCACCAACTGTATCATCATGGGTAGGATCGAGGCCTTCGGACTCACCGAAAAACCTCTGCCTTCACTCGTGGACGGTCTGGCCAACGGACTTGGCTACGGCCTGATACTGGTGATAGTGGCATTCTTCAGGGAACTTATCGGAAGCGGCACCATCTTCGGGCTTCAGGTTATCCCTCAGAGTTTCTACGATGCCGGCTACATGAACAACGGACTGTTCATAATGCCGCCTATGGCATTGATACTTATCGGATGTCTGATCTGGATACAGAGAAGCTTCCAGAAAGAAGAAAAGAAATAAACACACACCATTATGGAAGCACTGAACATTTTCGTCAAGAGCATTTTCGTAGACAATATGATCTTTGCATACTTCCTGGGCATGTGTTCATTCCTGGCAGTATCAAAGAATGTCAAGACAGCGATAGGACTGGGAGTTGCAGTTATCTTCGTGCTCGGAGTCACTCTCCCTATCAACTATCTGCTGAACAAATACCTGCTCAGCCCGGGAAGCCTTACCTGGATCTCCCCGTCGCTGGCAGAGGTAGACCTGAGTTTCTTGAGCTTCATCATCTTCATAGCCGTTATCGCTTCGTTCGTGCAGCTGGTGGAGATGGTAGTCGAGAAGTATTCTCCTACCCTTTATTCCTCTCTGGGAATCTTCCTTCCGCTGATTGCAGTGAACTGCGCCATCCTGGGTGCGTCCCTGTTCATGCAGCAGAGGGCTTTCCCGAGCCTCGGAATCGCAACCTGCTACGGACTCGGAAGCGGCGTGGGCTGGTTCCTGGCCATCGTTTCCATTGCGGCAATAAGGGAGAAGATTACATATTCCAACGTGCCTAAACCTCTTCAGGGCCTGGGCATCACGTTCATAATCGCCGGCCTTATGGCTATAGCCTTCATGGGCTTTATGGGAATTAACATTTAGGAGGATTGAGTATGAGTACAGTAATTATCGTTTCCATAATCGTATTCCTGATCATCACCCTTCTGCTTGTTGCCCTCCTGCTTTTTGCAAAGGCCAAGCTCCTGCCTTCAGGAAATGTTACCATAGACATCAACAACGGCGAGAAACAGCTGGAAGTCGCAACCGGCGGAACCCTGCTTTCCACGCTTGCAGACAACAAGATTTTCCTTCCATCCGCTTGCGGCGGAAAGGGAAACTGCGGTATGTGCAAGTGCCAGGTAGTCAGCGGTGGCGGAACCATCCTCCCTACCGAGGTCGGTTTCTTCTCTCGCAAGGAGCAGCTCTCCAACTGGAGACTCGGCTGCCAGGTAAAGGTCAAGGAAAACCTGGGCATCCTTCTTCCTCCGGAAGTTCTCGGAGTCAAGAAGTGGGAGTGCACCGTAGTAAGCAACCACAACGTGGCTACCTTCATCAAGGAGTTCGTTGTCAAGCTGCCTGAGGGAGAGAACGTAAACTTCCGAAGCGGCGGTTATATACAGATAGACGTTCCTGCCTGCGAGGTGGATTACAAGAACATCGAGGTAGAGCCTGAATATCGCGGAGACTGGGAGAAGATGGGAATCTTCGACCTCAAGATGGTCAACCCTACTCCGACCTTCAGGGCTTACTCCATGGCCAACCACCCTGCAGAGGGCAACATCATCATGCTGAACGTGCGTATCGCAACTCCTCCGTTCGACAGGGCGAAGAAGCAGTGGGTTCCGGTGAATCCGGGTATCTGCTCTTCCTACATCTACTCCCTGAAACCAGGAGACAAGATCACCATCAGCGGCCCTTACGGCGAGTTCTTCATCAAGGATACCGACAACGAGATCGTATTCATCGGCGGCGGTGCCGGAATGGCTCCTATGAGAAGCCACATCTTCCACCTGTTCAAGACATTGCACACCAAGAGGAAGGTCAGCTTCTGGTATGGCGCACGTTCAAGGAGAGAAATGTTCTACGACGAGGACTTTGCGGAGATTGCTAGGGAGAATCCTAACTTCTCCTACAACGTTGCTCTCTCCGACGCCCTCCCTGAGGACAACTGGACAGGCCCAACCGGTTTCATCCACCAGGTTCTCTTTGACAACTACCTGAAGAACCATCCGGCTCCTGAGGATATCGAGTACTACCTCTGCGGTCCTCCTATGATGACCAATGCGGCTGTCAACATGCTCGACAACCTGGGCGTCCAGCCGGACAACATTATGTACGATAACTTCGGCGCATAAGAGCAGCCGTTGTATCAGGCTGAAAACCTGATAGTTTTAAAAAAAACGGGCGATATGATAAGAACATACCGCCCGTTAATATTTATATGCATTTTGTCACTCGTTTGTCACTTGACCGCTTATGGTCTGCCAGGACCTCCGCCACCTGGAACACCCGGACCGCCTCCCATTCCGCCACTGTAGTTATGGCTGGTAACCATGCTGCTCAGCGATATTGTTGCAACGTCAGAGCCATCGCTTACCGTTCCGTCGGAATTCAGGCCGCAGAAATCACTTCCACCCTTAACGGTTACGCCGCTCTTTACTGTCACGCTGCTTCCCTTGGCCATTCCCGGAGCGGAAATCAGCAATGTTCCATTGGTATAGGAACGGGGAACTTTCACGCTCAGAAGGTTATTTCCGCTGGCATTTGTTATCGCGATATAAGTATTCTGGGTTATTGTAGCCTGTCCGATAATCAGGGAGGCTTGAGTTGAAGTATTGGAAGGAGTGGATGTTCCGCCACCCATACCGATCAAAACGCCGCCAGTGATGTTGAAGGTATTCTGGTCGCAGTCAAACCCGTCTTCTGGAGCAAAAGTTCCGCTGGCGATTACATTGCCGCCTGAAACCGTAAGGGTTCCGTTGGAATCTATTGCATCGTTGTTGGTTGCATATGCGTACAGGTTAACGCCGGTTATGTTCAACGCACTCTTAGCATTGAGAGCATCGTCGTAGGTATAGACCAGGACATTTCCGCCAGATATAGTCATAATCTTCTTGCTCTCGATACCCTCGCTGCCTTCTCCTCCGGTCGCCCTTACCCACACAACTCCGCCACTGATCGTAAGGTTGCCGTCCGCCTTGATGCCCTTTGCCTTGGCATCATAGTTTCCATACTTGTATTGAGCTCCGGTAGTTATAACCTTGAGGGTTCCTCCAGAAATCTCTATGTCAAGATCTGAGCTGATTCCCTTTCCACCGGCTCCGGTACTCTTGATATACAGCTCGCCGCCACTCATAATAAAGTTGTCGTCTGCCTTGATACCTGAACATGCGGTAACATCATTGTCCTCATCATCCCATTCTCCGCCACCGGAAGTAAGAATAGTAGTCCTGCCACCTTTTACGACTACTATGGAGTCGCAGGATATACCCTTCTTGGCTGTACCCGAAACAGATACGTTTAGTACGCCACCTGCAATGGTTACTGCATCGTTTGCCTTGAGTCCATGGCCTTTTGAAGTGGTAACATTTATAATGTTGCCAGGCCTGAGAAGGATATAATCATCAGACACAATACCATGCTTGTAGTTTCCAGTAACATTAAGAGTTCCATTTCCACTGAATAAAAGTTCCCCTTCGCTGAAAAGGCATCCCTTCTCATCCTCTCCGTCGGTAGTATTGTATGAAGAGCCGTCCTTGAGAGTATTGGTTCCGCTAAGTACCACAAACGCACGCTTTCCACTCTGGATATTGATTGGCGCTCCATCGTTATTGGTCAGATTCAGAGAGTTAAGACTGAGCTTGAACTTCTTCTCGCTGTAAAGCTTGAACCTTCCGTCAGAACTTGTCCCGCTCAGCTTGTACTCCACCTTCTTGGCTGTTGAGTTCACAAGCACATCCGCTCCTGAGACAGTAATGTCAACTCCGGAAACGGAACCTGTAACTGCAGCTGAAGAGCCGGAATAGACAATCTCTATAACGCTTGTAAACTCTGAATTCTCAACATAATCCTCGTCATCTGAAGGAATTGGGGATTCCGTTTCGCTCAGCGATGCTGTATTCAGCGCCACATCAAATGTTGTAAGAGTCGTATTGCTTGCAACCACAGTTGCTGGAGAAGAAGAACCGCCGCTCTTGAACGAGCTGGTAGATGAACCGCTTCCTCCCGGTACAATTCCGGAAGCGTTGTCGGGATCGTCAAGCACACCGCTGCCGCTTTCAGACGAGCAGGCAACAGCCAGTGAAACGATCACTGCCGCCCAAACTAAATAAACTAACTTTTTCATTGCTGTATTTCTTATGAACAGCCCCGACTCCAGATCTGACTATAACCCGATAACCACCGGCTGTTCTATTGGACAATCAATCAACACTTTCAAATTTTACAATAATCGGGCCACTAAAGAAAAAGAGACCGACACATTGGGTCGGCCTCTTATCTGTTCTGAATATCAATCAAAATGTATTCTATGGAGTAACTGTCCAGTCAGTGGAAGAGAGAGCCGGCAGTCTGTAGGCTCCGCGATCAACAAGGACTCTGTTCTTTGTTAGAGTATAGGTCTTGTCATCCGAAGTATCTGATGTTCCTTTATTATCAACTATTGTGATTGTATAATCGGATGCAACCCCGCTTTTTCCTGATCTAAGTAGACCGCTGAAAAAAGCACCTTCCTTATACGGGAATCCCTGAATAGGATCACCAAAACCAGCTGAAGATCCAAAAATCTTTCCTGTTGAACCAATGCCATAGACTTTGATTGGTAATACATCAGGGCAAGAAAGAGTTAAATTGGAAGCATTGGTTCCCACTCCATCCAAATAGAAGTATACCATACTAGTGGTATAACCCAATTTCATATTAAGAGTTCCATTCAGGACACCTCCAGAAACCGTATATTCAGCATTATCGCAATTCATATAATAGCTATATTTCACAGATGAGAAACTATACCATTTATTACTGGAGTCATAATAAAAACTTCCAATACCACCTGGAACAAAAACAGCGGTCATTGTTCCCGATGTAGTTCCAAGAATCTGTGTTTCAAGCTCCGCCGGTGACCAATAATTATTCCAATCGGAACCATTATATGTAAGGCAAAGATATGCCGGTGTAGGACGCTCTTCCGGTTTACCAAAGAAAACATAAACTTTGTCACCTGATTCCCAGCCAGTCTTTACTGCCTTGGTGAAACCCTCATGGTTGACAGTGAGATTAACTTTCAAGGTCTTAGGCTGAGGATTTTCAGTCTTTGAACAAGATGCAAATACAAATATTGCTGCTGCAAGTGCTATCAATATCTTTTTCATAACAAATTCTATTAAAAGTTAATGACTAAAAATCTTCTTCCTCATTGAAAGGAGTGTTGAAATTAGGACTTGCCGCGATAAATCCTTCGAGTCTAAGCTCGAGCTCATCGCACCTGGGTGCGACGTACGATAATTTTTGTTTCATGTTGCTGTATTTAGGTTGTAAATTAATTGAATCATCCCTTAACGTGTTCATTTTTCAAATTTACAAAATATTATTCAGAAACCAGAGTTCAGGAGTTTTTGGGAAATCGTGAAGAAAAGGTTATCTTTGAAAACTTAATGGCTCATATCGCCGTTGATAGAAACGGATAATTGAATTTTTTATTTGAATTTTTAATAGAGACACCATATTTATGAATAACGTAATAAGTATGAATCCGAACGCTCTCGTTGCGTTCCTTCAGAAGAAACCTTCCGACTTTACAAAGGAAGATATCATAAAGTACATCAAGGCCAACGGTATCCAGATGGTCAACTTTATGTATCCTGCAGGAGACGGAAGGCTCAAGACGCTGAATTTTGTCATCAGCGACGAGAATTATCTCAACACCATCCTCTCCTGCGGAGAAAGGGTTGACGGAAGCAGCCTGTTCAAGTTCATAGAGGCTTCCAGCTCGGACCTCTATGTACTGCCTCGGTTCAGGACGGCTTTCCTGGATCCTTTTGCCGAGATTCCGACGGTTACGATGCTCTGCTCCTTCTTCAACAAGGACGGTCAGCCGCTGGAAAGCGCTCCGGAGCATACTCTCAAGAAGGCCTGCCAGATATTCAAGGAGAAGACCGGATGCGAGTTCCAGGCAATGGGAGAACTTGAGTACTACGTGATTGCAGAAGACGACAACCTCTTCCCGGCAACGGACCAGAGAGGTTATCACGAGAGCGGCCCGTTTGCCAAGTTCAACCAGTTCCGCACCCAGTGCATGCACTACATAGCGCAGGCCGGCGGACAGATCAAGTACGGGCACTCCGAGGTCGGAAACTTCACTCTCGGCGGCAAGATCTACGAGCAGAACGAGATAGAGTTCCTTCCTACTGCAGCAGAGGACGCTGCAGACCAGCTCACCCTGGCAAAGTGGATAATCCGCAACCTGGGTTACCAGCAGGGATTCGACGTAACCTTCGCCCCTAAGATCACTTCAGGAAAGGCCGGAAGCGGACTTCATATACATATGAAGATAACCAAGGACGGACGCAGCCAGATGATTGAGGACGGAGCCCTTTCCGCTACGGCACGCAAGGCCATAGCAGGAATGATGGTGCTCGCCCCTTCAATCACAGCGTTCGGCAACAAGGTTCCAACATCCTACTTCCGACTGGTTCCTCACCAGGAGGCTCCGACAAACGTCTGCTGGGGAGACCGTAACCGCAGCGTGCTGGTAAGGGTTCCACTGGGATGGACTGCCGGCGGAGACATGAGCTGCGTTGCCAACCCTCTGGAGAAGCCTTCCGGAATAGACACCACCCAGAAGCAGACCGTGGAGATGCGTTCTCCAGACGGAAGCGCAGACATTTACCAGCTCATAGCGGCACTCTGCGTAGCCTGCCGTATCGGCATCGAGATGCCGGACGCGCTTCAGGTTGCAGAGGACAAGTATGTGAACGTGAACATCCACGATGCACAGTACGCAGACAAGCTGAACCATCTGGAGCAGCTTCCGGACAGCTGCCAGGCAAGCGCCAAGTGCCTGCAGAAGCAGAGGGAATTCTACGAGAGGGAAGGCGTGTTTTCCCCGAACATGATAGACGGAATCATCTCGCAGCTTGAGTCTTACAGAGACGGATCGCTGAGGAAGGAGATTGAGAACAGGCCTCAGGAGATGCTTCATATGGTTAAGAAATACTTCCACTGCGGATAATAAACAAAGCAATATGAAAAAGACCTTATTTTTACTCATCGCGATCCTTGCCGGCGGCAGCCTGATGGCCCAGCAGCTCGGACAGAACGAACTGGCGGAGCTTAAGGCCAGCTTCAACAACGACGGCTATGCCAAGAGCATCCACAACATCATCTCCACCAACAAGGGCATCAAGGCTCTGGCCTATAACCCTTCTTCAGTAGTGGGAACAGACGATTTCTTCAAGTACAATGTTGAAGTCAGCGGCATTACAGACCAGAAGAGCAGCGGCAGATGCTGGATGTTCACCTCAATGAACCAGCTCAGGCCTATCGTGATGAAGAAATACAATGTCAAGAACTTTGATTTCTCCCACAACTACAGCTATTTCTGGGACATTCTGGAGAAGGCTAACCTCTTCCTGGAGAACGTGATCGCCACTTCCAACCTGCCTTTCGGCGACAGGGCTGTGGACAATCTCTTCCACTCTCCTGTTGGAGACGGAGGCGTATGGAACCTGTTCTTCAACATCGGCGAGAAGTACGGCGTTGTTCCGGCAGACGTTATGCCTGAAACCGAGCAGAGCAATTCCACCGGCCAGTTCCTGGGAATAGTCAACGAGAGGCTCCGCAAGGGAGGCTATGAAATCCGTCAGGTTTACGAGAATGCCATTAAGGTCATGAGCAGCGGCCTGGCCGGCGACCCTCACACCAATGCCGAGAAGGTGAAGATGGAAACCCTCAAGGATGTCTACCGTGTGCTTGCCATCTGCCTTGGAGAACCTCCGACCGAGTTTGTCTGGAAGTACCGCGACAATGACGGCAAGATCCAGACCGTAAAGACCACTCCACAGGAGTTCTACAAAAGCATAGTTCCGGCAGACTACAACGCCAAGGACTATGTGATGATAATGAACGACCCTACCCGCGAGTACTACAAGATCTACGAGATAGACAACTACCGCAACACCATCGAGGGAATCAACTGGACCTACCTCAATCTCCCTAACGATGTCATCAAGAAGGCAGCGGTCGCTTCCATCAAGGCCGGTGAGCCTATGTACGCTTCCTGCGACGTGGGCAAGCAGAGCAACACTGCAGGCGGAGTCGGCTATATGGACCCGGGAATCTACGACTACGGACAGCTCTTCGGAATCAATCTGGATATGGACAAGAAGGCCAGGATCCTCACCCGCCAGAGCGGATCTTCACACGCTATGCTTATCGTGGCTGTGGACACCGACGAGAACGACAATCCTTTGAAGTGGAAGTTCGAGAACAGCTGGGGACCTCAGGCCGGAAAGGGCGGATATCTCATATTCACCGACAAGTGGTTCGATGAATATATGTTCCGCATCGTGATTAACCGCAAGTATCTGGACAAGAAGACCATCAAGGCTCTCGACCAGAAGCCTGTGATGCTCCCGGCCTGGGATTATATGTTCTAGGGAACATCAACGCACCTTTAAGATGCGGCGCATAAGCGGATGGAGATTGTTGGTCCGGTTGCCAAGATTGTTGACAAAACCCAGACCCAGCGATTGATATCTGAGAAGGATGTAGCCCCGTGGCCAGTCAGGCTGCGGGGTTATGTTTTCCCTGGACAGGAACTTCACTGCCGTTTCCCTGTCAATTTCCGCGCAGAAAAACTCAGGTGCAGACACTTTAGCTGCAGAAAGGGCAAGGTCCGCATCGGGGACAACCTTCCCGGCCTTAATCTGCCCAACCTTGCAGCCCGCCATCTTTATGCAGGACGGGGATTTCTCTGAAAGGAAGACGCACAGATCCGCCATCCTTGCTCCGGAGTAAGGCTCAAGCAGATAAAGCTCTTCGCTCTTCTTGTTCAGGAAAAGCCCCTGGCTTCCCTTGACCGGATCGATGGTGAACGCATCCTTTGAGCGTCTTTTCAGGTTCACCGGCCGGGAGGCGGATATTTTCCTCAGTACGGCGAAGAACTGCCCCTCTCCAGGAACCAGGCCCGCCACAAACTGATAGCCCCAAGGAAGCCGAACCAGCCCGTTGACCATAGAAAGAACATCTTCCTTCAAAGGAACATAATCCGCTCCCAGCTCCTCAGCGATATATCTGACATTATCCTGGTTCTCAAAATGATTGTAAGTGCATGTGGAATAAATCAGCAATCCCCCTTCCCTGAGGGCAGGCCATATGTCCTTTATTATTGACCTCTGAAGCGTGGCGCAGTCCTGCACGGTCTTCAGGCTCCATTGCTCTACGGCATCTTCACTCTTGCGCCACATACCCTCTCCTGAACAAGGCACATCAGCCAGGATAACGTCAAAGAACCCTTCCGCACGGCCAAGGTTTGCAGCGGAAGTTCCGGTCACGATCACATTGGGAGCGCCCCACTTGGCAATATTGTCCGTAAGCGGCGGAACCCTCTTGCCAACGGCTTCATTGCAAACAATGACCGGAGAAAAATCCTTAAGGATTGATATAAGGTGAGTGGACTTGCCGCCGGGACTCGCGCACAGGTCGAGGACTGCACCGCCATCAGGATTATCCTTTACAGCCTCAGCGATCAAGCCGGATACCAGCGCAGGGAACATGCTGGAGGAATCCTGCACGTAATATGCACCGGCGTGGAAAGCCGGGTCAAGCGTGAAATTCGGCCTTCCGGAAAGAAAAAATGCGTCTGTGCACCATGGCACGGGACGTATATCCTCTCCAAAACTGTCTTTCAGGAAACCCGGACCGGAAACCTTAAAGGGATTCAGGCGGACGGAAACCGTCGCTGAGGAAGAACCGCCCCCAAGAGTGTCCAAAAGGACTTCTGCCGCTGATTCTGGCAGAGACTCCCGCATCAAGGCTTCAAAGGGGCGATGGTCTGTCATAGACTCTGGCTTGCAATTTTCTCGGTCATCTGGTCCAGAAGGCTCTGGATCTTCTTGCCCATCATAGCCTTGACGATGAAATTCATCTGGGCCTCCACGCACACCTTTATCTTGCTGGCATATGCATCCTTGTCCTCGATCTTGAAGATAAGGGAGAAATCCAGAGGGAAGCCCTCCATAGGCTTCATGACGATGCGGGAGTTAGGAATCCTCTCGGCCACTTTAAGTCCAAGATGCATTCCATTGTAGTCTCCCTCCACGGTATCGGGAGTGACGGTAACCTTGTCCCTGTACTCGTCCGGTATCCTGTCCTTCATAAGGGTAAGGTCAGAAAAGGAAGCGAATACGGCATAAGAAGGAGACTTTATCTCGACCTCCTTGCCTTCAAAAGTTTCCAATGCCATAACACGGGTGTTTTTATTCTTCTTTGGTGATGCCGGTCCAGTTGGATGGGTTGATTCTCCATTCCTTGAGTACCTCCACGTACTGAGCATCTATGTAATTCTCAGCCACAGCCTCCTCCAGGAGAGAATCGTACTGGCAAAGCGTATGAAGCTCCACATCCTTGTACTCGAACTCCCTGCGGGAAAGCGGGAAGTTGTAGGAGAAAATCGCCACCATTCCGAGAACGATTCCGCCGGCCTTGCGAAGGGCATCGCAGGCGGAAAGGCTGCTGGCTCCTGTGGAAACCAGATCCTCAACCACAACTATCCTCTGGTTAGGCTCTATCTGACCCTCGACCTGAGACTGGGTGCCGTGATCCTTTGGTTTAGGACGCACGTACACAAACGGTTTGCCAAGTGCCTCTGCCACCATAATTCCCCATGCGATGGCTCCCGTTGCCACACCGGCAATAAGATCCACGTCCTTGAAAGAATCGCTGATTACAGACACAAGCGCCTCTGTAATCGCCTTTCTCTCGGAAGGATAGGTAAGCAGTTTGCGATTGTCGCAATATATCGGCGATTTCCAGCCTGAAGCCCAGGTAAAAGGATTCTCGGCATTAAGCTTTACAGCCTTGATCCTAAGCAGCTGTTGGGCTACTGTCTTTTCAATGTTTTCCATAAACTCCTCAATCTTTAAATTCTTGCCCAGATAATACGTTTATCTGCCAAAAAGCAAATATACGGAATTTTCCGCAAATATCATATATCAGACTATTTTTCAGAATATTATTTATATTTGTCCCCGTTTAACCGAAGAGTCAGACCGATGCTCAACATATATTTCAAAAGACGCATTCTTTCCATCTGCACAAAGCAGGAAGTTCCCGTCAATGCAGACGAAAGATTCCTGCTGTGTCCGGACAAAGACTACGACATTTCCCAGATCCCTTTCCTTATGGAAAATAACCTTTCTTTCCAGAATCTGATCGTGGAGATTCCGGAAGACGAGGACGAGAAGGAATTCACGGACAGGCTCCTTTCCAAGGTCGTCAGGATCAACGCCGGCGGAGGTCTTGTCTACGATGCCTGTGGCAATTGCCTTATGATATACCGCAACGGTACCTGGGACCTTCCAAAGGGAATGCAGGAAGACGGTGAGGACATCTCCCTTACAGCAATCCGGGAAGTGGAGGAAGAATGCGGAGTTAAAGCCAGGCCTCTGGAACTCATAAGGGTAACCCACCACGCCTACAGGATTTACGGCCCTCTCACGGTAAAGAGCATCTGGTGGTACAGGATGGTCGCCGATGAAAAAGCCTCCACCCATCCGCAGACAGAAGAAGGCATTGAGAAATGCGAATGGGTAACTCCGGATGACCTGGACTACCGTCTGGCCAACACCTACCCGTCCATTCAGGATGTGTTCGAAGCTGCCCTGAAAAAGTAATCAGTCCCTGAGATCCACCACCTCGCAACCCGGATGTTCCGAAAGGATGATCTGATAATCGGAAATCTTTTCCGGCTCAGCCTTTCCGGCACCGGTAACGTCCACCACGAACGCCTGGTCTTTCTTTAGGAGGATAGTGATCCTCAGCACCTTGAACGATTCCCCGCTACCGGTCACATACACGTCTGCTCTCTGATAGTAGGCTTTGCCTTCTGGAGTCACGCTGAACTTGGTGCAGTTTACATCCTTTACCTTTCCAGGCTCTGGTTCAGAAACCTTCACGCCTTTGCCGCCCCTGGAAAGTATGGAGAAAGGATTGTCCGCGATGGAAGACGAAGTGCTCTTTCTGGGCTGGATAACATATTCGTTGCTCTGCTCCGAGTAAGAGGAAACCAGAGTTGGCGTATACTGGAACTCGCTAACCCCGTCCAGTTTCATATAGCCCCTGTCCGGAACTGCCACGAAGAAACCGCGGTTATGGTACGCGTTCCCCTTCTTGTCCATATTGGTTATGACAATGGAAAGCTTACGGCCGGAAAACACATAATCGGAAGCCGAGCGGAATAATTTCTCGCCCTCGCCCTGCCCCCACAGGGAACCTGCGGTCAGCAGAAAAGCAATCAAATATGCAGATAATCTTTTCATCTATCGTCCGTACTCATTTCTGATCTCTTCCAGTTTTTCGTCCAGACTGAGAAGATCAGGAATAAGACTTGGGCGAGGTTTTGCTCCATCCTGAGGCCCCACTATTCCCGCTTTCTCAAGCTGGTCTATGAGTTTGGAGGCCCTGTTGTATCCAACGTCCATCTTCCTCTGAAGGAAAGAAGCCGAACCGCCACCTGCAGATACTATCAGACGTGCGGCATCATCAAACATCTTATCCCTCATCCTGAGATTTGTCTCGCCGATAGGAACACTGGTCTCCCCTCCTCCATTGCCGCCGTATCCTCCTGAGCCATCCTCCTCATCTGGAGGTTCAGGCAAATACAGTGCCGTAGAATAACCCACCTGGTCGGAAATGAAGTTGACGACACGGTTAATCTCCTTTGTTTCAATCAAAGCGCACTGCAAACGGGTAAGTTCGCTTCCTGTAGCATAGAGCATGTCTCCGCGGCCGATAAGCTGGTTTGCGCCGCTCTCGTCCAGGATTGTACGGGAATCTATGCTTGAACGCACGTAGAAGGCTATCCTTACAGGGAAGTTGGCCTTAATATTTCCGGTAATGATGCTTGCGGTAGGTCTCTGGGTAGCGATCACCAGATGGATTCCGATAGCGCGGGCCAGCTGCGCCAGACGCGTAAGCGGAATCTCCACATCCTTGCCGGCTGTTATGATAAGGTCAGCATACTCGTCGATGATCAGGACGATATACGGCAGGAACCTGTGGCCCTTGCCAGGATTGAGCTTGCGGTCCAGGAATTTCTCGTTGTATTCCTTTATGTTCTTTACCCTTGCGGCCTCGAGAAGCTTGTAGCGGTCGTCCATCTCCTTGCAGAGTGAACGGAGCGTGCGTACAACCTTCTGGGTATCCGTGATGACCGGAGTCTCCTTGTCCTCGGTATCCGGGAGGTAAGCCAGGAAGTGGTTTGCAAGGGAAGAATACAGGGAAAGTTCCACCCTCTTCGGGTCCACAAGGACAAACTTTATCTCTGAAGGATGCTTGGTATAGAGCAGGGATGTAATCAGCGCATTCAGACCCACGGACTTGCCCTGTCCTGTAGCGCCGGCCATCAGAAGATGCGGAGCCTTTGCCAGGTCGAACGTGAACACCTCTCCGGATATGGTCTTTCCCATTGCCACCGGAAGGGCGTAGCCGCTTTCCTTGCTGCCCGCCTCCTTCATCTTTGTCTGCAGATACTCGATACAGGACATAAGGGAAACAACGCTCGGCTTCTCGTTTGCAACCTCGATTCCCACGGCGTTAGTGCCAGGAAGGGTAACCACCCTCACACCCCTTGCGGCAAGGGACAGCTGGATATCCTCCTCCAGTCTCTTTATCTGGGAAACCCTGATTCCCGGAGCCGGAACAACTTCATATAGGGTTACTGTAGGCCCCTTGGTCGCAGAGACCTTGGCCACGCCTACATTATAGTTGGCAAGCGTACTTACAATCCTGTTCTTGTTGCGCTCCAGCTCGTCTCTGGACACCTCGTACCACTTGTCTTTGTAGCTGTCCAGCAGATCCAGCGTAGGGGCCTCATAATGAGAAAGCTCCAGACGAGGGTCGAACGTCTTCTGGAGTTCTTCCTCAGTATATTCGCCGAGGAGCTCGTTGCCTTCCGCACCCTCATTGTCCTTGACTTCCAGAACCACATCGGTTCCGGCAGCCGCGGAAGCGACCGTTGCTACCGGAGTGGCAGGAGCGGCGTTTCCTTCATCTGTACCGACCACACGGATCTCCATCTCCTTCCTGCGGCGTTCCAGGATCTCTTCCTCAGTCAGTTCAGGATTGTCTTCAGGAATATCTTCCTGTGTATCTTTTTCCGTTCCTTCTTCAACGGATTCAACATCATCCGGATAGTCTTCCGGATTCTCTTCATCTATATCATCTCCTTCAAGGTCTCCGGTCTCGGAACCGTTTACGGCGGTATGCTCAAGTTTCTGCCCCACTTTCTCGAAGCCGCCGCTGATTTTCTTGATAAGGCTCTTGTTGATGATTATGCACCAGCCTATTATCGCGAGTATGAGGATTGCCGCTGTACCCGGTATTCCCAGCATGGCCTTCAGCCATTTGTTCACAGCAAAGCCGTAGGACCCGCCGGCACTTGTTCCAAACAGGCGGTCAACTCCGGTGAAAGAGAAGACGAAGGAGAAGAACACGCTCAGCAGAATACATCCGAAAACCGTTATGAAGAACAGTCTTAGAAGCTTAACCTTCTTGATCTTAAGACAGAACAGCGCCACCCCGAAGAAGAAGAACGGGATGATGAACGCGCCCAGACCGAAAAGTTTGCTGACCAGAAGGTTCGCCCACCATAGGCCGATCTTTCCCCCGCCGTTTTCCACCGTGGAGAGTGAACTGAAGATATCCGTCCCCATAAAGGAACTCTGATCCTGGGCCCAGGTGAAAACATATGAAAGCAACGCAATCAGCGTATAGATCGCCAGTGCCAGGAACACCAGTCCGCAAATCAGATACAGCCCCTCCTTTCTCTTGGGAGCAGCCATTTCCTGCTCGGCGATAAGTTCGTCTTCTTCTCTCTGTTTTTTCTTGCTCTTTGCCATACTAGTTCTTCTTCCACTTCTTTTGTTTCTGCTTCTTGCCGCCGCCATTATGGTTCTGCTGTCTCTGTGGCTGGTTGCCAGGAATATGAGGCTTGCGTGTGGAAGCGTCTGCCATTCCGCCGCCAATATGCACATCCTCCGGAACGGTCAGACGGCCTCCGGACAATGTCTTTATATCCTCGAAGATAGTCTCCTCAGATACGGAATCCTTGTTCCAAATCAGATACTGCTGCTTCATGTAGGTGGCGATGACCTTGATCATGTGCTTCTTGACTTCGTCATCCTCCCTGTCAGCAATCAGGTCTATCATGTTCTGGATGTTGCGTCCATAGCAGGCCGCCCTGATCTTGTCCTGCTTCAGCGGAATAGGATCCGGCTTGACATTCACGCTCTCCCTGGAAGGAAGAGGATAAGGAGAATCTATGTCAATCTTGAAGTCGGAAATAATCTGCACATGATCCCACAGCTTGTGGCGGAAATCCACCACATCCCTCAGCTGGGGATTCAGGGTCCCCATCACTGTAACCACAGCCTGAATCTGCTCGTTGCGTTTCTTACGGTCAGGAATGTTAACCACATACTCTATCATATCCTGCACGTGCCTGCCGTATTCGGGCATAAGAAGCTTAGCCCTTGTTGTATTGTAGTCTTTGTTTTCCATACAAAGGCGAATTTACGAAAAGTTGACGATTGTATTGCTCAGATAATCGGATAAATGTTCAGATTCTTTTCCGGTCCCCGATTCCTTGACTCTATCCAGTCCGTAACGCGTGAGCGCAAAGCCGTATTTAAGCAACGGACACCGTTTTCCCCGGCGCATTGACCTTAGCATCGACCTGTGGCTAGGCCTGATGGTATAAGCCTTGTCCCTGACCCGGCACTGCACACATTCCTGCCCTGCGGAAAGCGCAGCGGAAATATCGCTGAAGAAATCTTTGCTTACGGTGCATCCGGCCTTCAAGATGATTACGGCATCCGCATCAGAAGAAGAGAAATCCAGATTATCCAGAATCCTGCTGCTGGTCCGTCTGAATGCAATCACCTTATAGTCAACCCTGAGTGCAGAAACCTCCATAAGGTTTTCAGGGTCTGTGGAAGAATCTCCGCAAACGGAATCGTACAGGCTGCGGCAAGTCAAATCTCTGCGGGCATCATCCGCACACTCGGACAATAGCACGATAAACCGCCACCTCTTTTCAGAAGGAAGATAAGCCTTCAGCCTCCCCTCTTTCTTTATCTGCTTTGAGTATTCTTCTTTTATCGCGACAGTTCCGGTTTCCATTCCAACCAGAACCACCCTGCAGTCTGGAATGCTGTCCAGCAAGGCGCGATGCGCATCTGTCCAGCCGGAAGAAGCGTCACATACAAGGACATTCAGGGCCGCATTCTCAGTATATGCCTCAGGTACCCTGCTCTCGGAAAGCGGAGGATGAACCATCAGAAGCATATTTGAGGAATTGTCCTCAATCAGCCTTGAGATATCGGGATATCTGTAAGCCGTGGAAGAAGCGTCCAGGTCCCGTCCGTTCTCCATGACATGAACCGCTTTTCCACTTACCAGAGCCGCCAGACCGCCGGCTCTCTTGAACTTGTAAATGTCAGAGGCTGTCATCCCGATAATGTTGACCAGAGGAGATTCCTTGCCTTTGACTTCAGCCTTCATGGCATCTGCAATCGCCTCAGTCTGAGACTTCCACCTCAGCACATTGGTATATTTTCCCATCCTCGGCGGAACATCCTCGATTCCTCCAATCGCTGAGGAAAAATCTTCAATGCTCCTGTATCCGGCTTTCCTCCCTGGAAAGAAAATGCGGGAAATGATAAACACCAACAGCCAGATAGCAAGAAGGACAGCAGCCAAAGCGGCGGCACTTCTCCAAGGGAGAGTAAGAGGACAGGTCCCCTCCTCAAGTTTTCGCAGAGAAACCCCGTTTTCCGCAGCGTCCAGCAACTTGTTTTCAAAATATGTGAACGTGCTGGCAGTTGCAACTGAATCTGTGGAGAAATAACTCAGATGTATCTTCCCCTTCCTGCTCCAGACGCACAATTTCCGCATTGCCAGGGTGCTGGTTTCAGGATCGAAGGACCGTAACTCGTCGCTCACCTTCCCTGGAGCAAGGCTCTGTACCAGAAGGCGAGAATAATCTCCATCCATTGCGCTCAGCGCCCCGCCCTTAGCTATGAACGGGCTTCTGAGATAGTGGCACAAGGCTGAAGCAACGGAGTCCCTGCCTCCATCTGCCGCATAGACGGCACTCCGCCCGTATTCCCTGTAAGTAAGGCACATAACGCAGGAGCACACAGCCCATACGGCTCCGAATATCAGAGCCAGACGCCCCAGGCGGCAACTGTGTTTCCTGCCTTTGTGCCTTGTCATAGTATCAGGATAAAAATCCCAAGATTTGCTTCCAAACCTTGGGATTTGTCATTACTGCTAAACGTTTCTCTTACTTGGCGTCTGCAAGCTGCCTCAGAGCTGCCGCTGCCTCAGGAATCTTGTCCTTTACGGTAGTGAACATCTTTGATGCCTTTGCATAGTGTCCGCACATAGCCTCGTAAATGGCCTTTGCGTAAGTGACATAAGATGCCTGCTTGCTCAGACCTCCTTCCTTGATTTGGGACAGGAGTTCACCTGCACGCTGGAGGTTACCGGAACTCATTGCTGCGTTTGCTGCATTCAGCTTGGCAATTTCGTTGTTCGGATACTGCTGCAGAGCCTTCTCCATAATGGAGTTGAACTCTGGGCTTCCGGCTGCGCAGGAATTTGCCGCGATAAAGAACTCGTTCAGGCTAAGATCCTTAGGATTAGTGTTGATCTTGTTCTTGATCTGGGCTGCATCTATGAAGGATGCCACCTCGTAGTTAACTGTGTAGCTGGATCTTCTCAAAGCAGGGAAGCACTCGTTCTTGAGAATGTTGTACTGCTGAGGGAATGAAGACTTGAGTTTCTGCTCCTTCTGGTCAGGAGTAAGGTTGCCGTTGATAACAGCCAGGATCTCGTCCTTCTTGTCCAGGGATGAAGCCTCTACAAAGCTCTTTACTCCGTCCCAGTCCTCTGCCTCGTAATTGGTGGAGATTGGGATGTTGAGGTTCTTGAGAGCGTTCTTTACCACGATCTTCAAGGAACCTGTACGGTCCATTGCAAGTCTCTCGTTGGTCTTGTAGCTTCCGTCAGGAGAAGCATAACCCTTGAGGGCTATACCGTTAACCTTGTACTCCTGCGTGTTGGCGGCCAGGGTATTCACCATGTCCACAATCTTCTGGATCTCGTCAGCGTTGTTCTTGAAGTTCTTGTCAACCTTAGCCTGACCTACAGGGAATTCCAGATAAGCCTCGCCCTTCTCGGCCCTGAGCTTTACATTCTCGGCATCAGGCTGAACATACAGGAAATTAGGCTCAAACTTGAACTCCTTGGCTATTGCAGCAAGAGTGCTTGCTCCCTGCTGGAGAGTGCTGTTGCAGCATCCGCGGGTGCTTTGACGAAGGATGAGCTGGCAATTGTCCATCCATCCCTCGTAAGGGACGTTGGCTGTGTAATGCTCTGTTGCAGGAGCCTTTCCGGCTTTGTAGAGAGTGAAGTTCTTGCCGGTCTTTCCTCCGTTACGGAGATAATTCCAGTAGCGTCTTCCGCCATATACGCCTATTGCAGGAAGTTCCTTGGTATGAGTTCCGTCCGTAAGAACCGGAACGATATCCAGAGCCTCTTTCCTTGCAATATCAACAGTGGAATAATCTATATCCATCGCAACATTCATCATCGTGGATGAAGGAGCCAGAGTCACATTGCTTGTCCTTACACCGTTGGTGAATACATCAGCAGAGCGGTTGACCGGATTCTGGGCGTTTGCAGCCACAACAAACAGGGCTGCCGCCAAAGTCAATATATATTTTCTCATAATGGTCATTTTTGTCGCGATTAAAATACATAAACCAAACTCAGGGCAAGCTTTGTAGGTCCCCATACATGGCGCTCAACGTCTTTAGCATACGCAGTGTGCGCGTTAACCGGGAAGAACTTGTCTTGCCTTGTGTACATATAACCGGCAGCTACCTCAAACTCAAGATTCAGATGCTTGGACAGGATCCAGTCATGGCCCCAGCCAACGCCGGCTCCAACAAACCATCCTTCAAAGCGTTTATTCTCCATTTTCCTGAGGTCTGCGTTAAAAATCTTGAACTTCAAAAAGTCCACATTTCCTACATCATACATTCCTCCCAAAGCATGGAAAGCAAAGAAACTGCCTGCAAAACGGTCGCAGGTCCAATACCTGAGTTCCGGCTGGAACAGCCAATGCTTCCAGCGTCTTCCTTCCGGCAGACGGAAAGGATTGAAGTTTCCGGAAAGGTCCATTGTCCACCTGTCACTCACCCCGAACTCAACGCCCAGATTGATAGTGGTGGTTGCATCGTAGAGCAGATTTGTCTTGAATGCCGCCTTCTGTCCCTTCGCCTGGTTCGCAAAGCAGACAATCATCAGAAGAGCTGCGGCAAATACAGTCTTGATTTTCATTTTGACAATATTGTTAACAATAAATATTCAAAAACGTTAGCTTACAAATATACTAAAAAAGCGTCACAACATCACAAAACAACACTATTGCTCTAACAGGAACTGTATCGCCGAGGAAACGCTTGCGTCCCTTAGCAACACTTTTCCCTCTCCGTCCATAAAATAGACGCTTGGAGTATGCTTAATGCTGTACAGACGGTGCCTTGTGATATATCCTCCATCACTGCCGGCAATCCAATCCTTAGGAATTATAGAAGACGCTGAGGACAAGTTACCCTCTGTGCATATGGCCAGCACCCTCAATTTCTTTTCCCGCACGAGATTCCTTACAATCGCCGAATATGACAGAAACTTTATTCCTTCCCGGCAATCCCGGCAATCGGCTGTAAAGAACACCACCATCACGGGACTGCTCCTCAAAAACTTCTCAGACTTATACTCTACAACCCCTTCTCCATTTCCGTTACAGACAGGTTTGGTAAGACTGATACTGTAATTGTTGAACAAATCCCCCAGATTACAGGTTTCCCCCTTTAAGGTAGAATATTCAAAATCCTCAGCGACATATCCGACAGGATTGCGATTGATCATAAATGCCAGGAACCTCTCCCGGCTCTTTTCTATCTCAGGGATGTCAAAACGGGCAATCTTGTGCTCCAGGAACAACAGAAACTTATCCTCATTGTAATACGGAGACAGTACATTATAGAAATACTTCTCCGCGATGTCCATTATGCACTGGTAAGAGTTCCCCGCCCTATCCATAAGATTGTTCACAGCCTTACGGGAAGTATCTGGAGTTGCCACCAGCAGCACAGAGAAAAAATTTGCCAACTGTGTTTCCGCCTCAAGAGCCACTTCTGCATCCGAAGACACAAGCTTCGTCCCCAAAAGTTCCATATTCTCCCCATCCCAAAAATGCAGAGCATATCTATCCACCTGATCCTGCGTTATCTGTCCCGATTCTATCGCGGAGCTCTTTACTCCCGGCTTTGCAAACTTCCAGTCTTTCTGCCCCCACACCGCAGCAGAACTCCACATCAGAAGCCCCACAAGCAAAACCACAATTATCTTTACACCCCTATACATATCAGCACAAATACTATCAGCGCAAAATTAAGGGAAACACGTAAAACACGCAACACTCGCATCACGAATCTCCAAAAAACAAAGAAGCCCCGAAACATTTCGGAGCTTCCTTGAATTTATGCTATTGTCTTACAAATCTCTGTTCTCAGCGATTACCAAGGCCTGGTGGTGCCGAAATTGTTAATATTCAGCCTATTGCCTGTGGTAGCGTTACGTAACTGAGTCAATGTATATGAAGATGTTGAGTAGTAGTTACCATAACCGAAGTAAACTTCCTCATCTGTCGTGAACTTAGACATATCAATGGTTATAGCAGCATTATTCCTATAAGATCTGTTCAACATATTACCATACTGAGATACTGTACAAGTACCGACAACCTGTCCAGAAGAAGTGTATAAGGTCACTGTCTGGTTATTACCTGGTCTGTTAGTGCCTGTAAAGTTCAGACCTTGAGCTACAACAGTTACTGAAGTGAAAGCTGGTGACAGATTAAATGGACCGGCTGAATTATAATGATCACCTTCCATTGAAGTAACTGAAACATTTGCAGCAAAGCTTGTTGTTACAAAGTTAAATGACTGAGCCTGATTGCTGTTGTTTGGAGTGAACAGCCATCTGTTACCGCCAAGTGAAGTGAAACGTGTATCACCTGTTGGCGGGGTAAGGTTGCTCAATGTGAATGTCACTGGTTCTACTGCACCGTAAACATAGCTGAATGCAAACGGAACATTCTGTCCTATTCCAAATGGAACAGTCGTTCCAGTAAGCCTTGGGTTAATGTACTCTAGCAGATTATCCAAATTAGCGTCATAGTAATGTGGCGCACTGATATCGACTCTGTAGTATCCGTCATCTGTTGATGTGAGCAGATCGACAGAAGCAGTTGAACCAGTAGTCGTGTACTCGTAAGTGTTGGTTGCAACCTGAACGAGAGTGCTGCCTGCAGCAGGCTTCAGACCTACCAGCTTGAGAGTAACTTTCTCAGGAACATCCGTAGCATCCATCTGGAACGAGAATTCAACTGGCATATCTGCGGCATTCTGGGTATAATTGTCGAACTGCAGATTGTCGAAGTACTTCATAGTGTAAGTAATGAAGTTATCGTGAGCTGTGTGGAAATACTCATTTGCAACATATACATCACAGTCGCTGGACTCCTTGGTTGTCTTGAAATGAGTACGGACTGTCACCCACTCATCTGTTGATGCATCCTGAAGGGCGAGATAATCATTATAATCCAGGGTCTTAATAAACTGGTAAGAACTTGTGGTACCGTTTATAATTGACTTACCTGGTTGAACAGGAAGGTTATCGTTGTCAGGAGTGATGCTGAGCGCACTTGACTCTATCTGGAGCTGGAGCGGGAAGATAGAACGAGGAAGGTCCTTAGGTATCTTGATAAGGACATCCACCTTCTCTCCCTTGCCCTTAAGCAGATCATGAGGGTCGCATACAACTTGCATATCCTGAATGCTCATCAGCTTGTAGGTTACATTTCTGAAGAGCTTTGAATTGCTTCCATAAGTTCCGGTTACCCTTATTGTCTGGGTCTTGGTAACTTCACTCGGAGTAGTTGAAGTGAATGTGAGTTCCCTCCAACCCTGAGCGTCATCGGCAGAAGCAATGGTGATTGCACCGTCAATTACAGCTCCGGAAGCACCCGGTTCACCTACAGTTACTGTAACCTGATTGTTGGCAGGAGTATCTGTAGAGGCGTCAGGCAGGAACTTGAACTTGAGGCTTACAGTTCCCTGACCTACAAGTGTCTTTTCTGTGTATTCAACGAAGATACGGGCCACACCATCGGAAACGTCGGTCAGGTTCTCTGCCTTCTGGTCGGTTGAAACGTCACCGGAACCGGCTGAGTTGGCAGCATCAGTAGGAGTGTCAGAACCCGCTCTTAGAATACCCTTGATCTTTACAGTATACTGGAAGTTCCTGTAGATGGCATAATAGCCGTCTGCATCCTGAAGCTCTATCCTGTAATAGTAGTTGTGGCCATCCTTGTAACGTCCGTAAACCAGAAGGAAGGTAGCGTCTTCGGTAGGGATCGGCCTTTCGAACATATAGGCAGGATTTGAAGAGAAATCACCTGCCGCAGGGATGGTCTTGTCTATAGTTGCCGTGGCTGGAATGTTTCCTGGATAAGAACTCTTGATCTCAGCAAATGTAAGATTCTTGTAGTTCATTATGAATTGGCTGGTAGTCTTGTTGTATGCGGCAATACTGCCAGCAGTTGGCTTGTAAGCCAAAGCGTATGAATCAAGAACGAAATCAGAAGTTTCACTGGTAACAGTAACCTTTGCGAAGTTTCTGATCAGAGGGATATCCTGGAAATGGGCCTTGGTCTCGTCAGAAACCACATACTCTCCGTTAACCTTGATATAAACACCGTCATCGTCTTTCTTTGCGGTAATACCATTTGGAAGCTCTATTCTCTGCCAATATGCATCCTGGTTTCCGGTAGTGGTCTGGACAGACATCACTTCATCCTCATACTTGAAAGGCAAGGTCTGAGGACCATTGGCAATAAAATGCACCTTCAAGTGGCTGTCGCTCAGAGACAGTCTTACCTTGTATGCATATCTGGTGGTATTGGTGGTAGCCAATTCCACAGGTTCAGCCTGGACATATTCCTTAAGGTAACCTGATCCTCCGAATACCGCTACTCTGAGGTTCTGGACCTGAGGTTGGTCAGCCATGGCCTTGGTGAGAGGCTCCGGAAGATTTACTCCGAAGATAATGTCAACCTTGTCTGTTGCATCAGGCTCCAAAGTTGTCCTGTCTTCCTTCATACAGGAAGTGAAGCCGAGCAGAATCAAGAATATATATATAAGCTTTTTCATAATCCAAAGATATTAGTCTTTATAACCTCCCCAAGTCTCCGTAGGATCAACCTGTTCAGAGCCCCAGTACCACTCGTCATATACGCAACGGGCCCAAACATTGTAAGTTGTACCTCCAATTGTGTAAGACTTGTTGTTCGGAGTTATTCCGGTTGCATTAACGAATTGCAGGAGACCCGCATTTGTCCTAATCATAAAGAGCCTTCCTCCTGCCCAGTAACCGGCTGTAGGCTCAGGGTCAAACAGGGTAGGAATCTTGTTGGCATTGGAAAGAGTCATCAGATACTCAATTTCGGCCTGAGTCGGAAGTCTCCATCTTCCTGCAGGATAACCATTCTCCTGATATGCGGCACATCTCTTCTGTGCTCCTTCGTAAGTCATGTTCTGTGTCTTACCGTATGAAGAAGCGATTCTGAAAACAGGAGCAATTATATCCTGAGTGTCATCAGCCGCCGGCTTGTAATTGTCAAGCTCGGTGATACCGCTGTTCAGGGTGCTTGGTGTAGAAGACCTAGGGTCACCGATAGAGCTGGTGGAGCCTTCAGGAAGCACGGTAACGTGAATAGTGTACTGGTGCTGGTTATTGTTTGTTCCCTGACCATTAACAGTAGAACGCTGAACCATAGTACCCATATCGCGCAAGTTATTGCCTAACGAAGTATTATTATCATAAATCGTACTTGAAGCCGTTGCGTTGCCAGTACCCTTTACAAAGGCGTAACCGTTGGAAAGATGCTCCTCAATGTACATTGCAGGATACTGCTTTACGGTAATGTCGCGATAGTAGGTGGCGCCTTCAGAATCCTCGTGCCTGATGCGGAACGAGTATTCGTAAGGGGCGACATCGAATGTGGCACTTGAAATATTGTTGTCAAGTGTATGATTGATGACGATATTATTGTTGTCATCCAGGGTAACCCAGTTGCCGCTTGTAGCTTGAGAAGTATAGTTAGTATATGTACCGGAAACAAAGTTATACTGCCTTACACTAAGGTTTGTAATCGAGCACTTGTTGCTGGTTACATAAGGTATAGCCAGGGTTGTGGTGTTGTACATAGTATGGCTGAGCTGGGATACAGAAAGGTATCTTGAACCCTTTATGTCAGCCTCAACAGGGTCTGCAGAACCCCATGGAACAACCCAGTAAGTTCCCTCGATGTCTACAGAAGCATCGTCGATATCGCTACCCAGGATGGCCACATCCAAATTGATGTGATACCAGTTGTTGCTTACAAAACCTGTTGCATCGTGAGGAAGCATTATACGATAGTAGAACTGCTTCTGGATGCTTCCCCAGGTATGAGGCCTGGTTTCCCAGTCTGGGTTGGTCTCGTGATCGTCTCCTGCAATTCTGGTCCAAGGAAGGACAAGCTTCAGGAACGGCTCCTTAGGATCAGCGGTAGCCCAGGTCTGAGGATATGTGTAGAACGGATATGACTTGTGGAACTGGTAAGGCTGACCGTTAATGTTATGGGTTGCCATCTCACCAGTGAACTCCCTCTGTGAATACTTGAAGTAGTTGTAAGGCTTGGTTGCTTCAGGGTCTCCGCTGACAATAGCGTTGCTTACACCATTTTCAAGATAGATGTACATCTGGTCGATCATAGGCTGCCACTCCTGGTTCAGGGTGTATTCTACACCGCCGTCTATCAGTTTGACAGGAGCTATGGTGCTAGGGGTCACGTATGCATCCAAGGTTATTTTGCAGGCAATCCTGTGAACATCAACTATAGGATTTGCTATCAGAGTGTTCTTGCGGCTGATAAGCTCAACCTGCTGAACACCGAACATCACGAACTCGGACTGGTCCTTGCCCTTTCCCGCATCTGTAAGCTGGATAACCAGACTGAGGGCCTCCAGGTCTGCCAGTTTGGTGTTTGTAGCCGGGTGTTCGCCAGGATAGTTGACCAGAACTGCAACCTGGCAGGTGTTAACAGGCCTAGGGAACAGAATGGTGTTGAGCATGGCCTCGTCTATGCTGACATTGACAGTGTACTGGTTCAACTGGTTAGGAGCAACCCTTGCGTGAAGTACAGAATTTGCGTCTGTAGCACCTTCCGGATAGAAATAGTAGTCAATTGTCTTGATGATATTCTCATCGTATGCGTCTTCACCAGGCTTGGTTCCGGAAATTCCGGCTTTGGTAGAAGGAGTCAGAGTGGAACATACGACATCAATCGCGATACCGCTCTTTTCCTCTACTTTAAGAGAGTTCTCTTCCCTTGAGCAGGAAGCTAGAACCAAGGCTGAGATTGCCAACAGAAATATATATCTTTTCATATCTTACTAATTCTTAGGGAGTAATATAATCCAGTCATCACGGTTGATTTCACTCTGAGCATCAATTTCCCTTCCGGCGGCGGTAACAGTGAACTTCAGTCTGATCTGCTTGTCGGTAGGTCTTGCAAGGCCGAGGTTCGGAGTGACAGTCAGGGTTACTCTTCCGGATTCAGCTCCGTTAGGATCGATAATGCCTGATGAAGGTGTAATGGTAAAGTATTCAGTGTCACCAGTCATTCCTACCATCCAGGTTCCGCCAACAGGGGCCATGATGGTGAATGTTCCGACAGGGTTCTTACCGGAAACCACAGTTGCAACATTTCCTGAAACGCTACAGGTTGATGCGTCAAACTTAAGTCCGGTAGGAACCACAACTGTTCCCTCGGAGTAGTCTACGTCATACTCGTTGTAGTCCCAAGGGAGAACCTTTGTGGTAAGCTGGATGAGCTTGTCGGAGAACTGGATGATGAAGTGTGTCTTCTTTCCGGCTTCCCATGCCATCTTAGGGAGCTTCATCCTTGTGGAGTGAGATTCCCAAACTCCAGCAACCTCCATATCATATGAAATAACGATAAGTGAGTCTGATGACTTATGAGTATATCCCTGAGCGATCTTTGCAGGGTCTGTCTCAAGATTTGTAGGAGCAACATCATCGATGCTCTGAGGCCAGAGAAGGAAGAATGTCTTGGAATCAGGATTCTTCACCTTGGTAAGAGCGTCATATGACTCGTCCTCTTCCAGCTCGACATAAGATGACATTGTCGGGAAGAAACTTCCGTCTACCGAAGAAGTTCCGAGGGTAACCTCAGAATTTGCCGCAAAAGAGATAGTTGCATTGTTCTTGTTCTTCAGCCCTTCGAAAGTTATGCTGTTAAGTCTTACTTTAGTGTCTGTCTTACTCTCGACCACAACGCTGAAAGCTGTGAAAAGGTGCTTTAAAGTCAAAGGAACAACGCTGTAATCCTTTGCTGCGGCATCCCTTTCAACAAGATTTGAATACAGGAAGTCAAACTGAGTTGTTGACGGAAGGAATGTAATGGCCGGAACCGTCATCGTGGTTCCGCTCAGCGTTGGATTAACCAGACTTGTAACGTTGAGGTCAGACTTCTTGTCGTAAGTCAGATATCCGAAGAATTTGTGGATTCCGTTTGCAGTCCATGGATAGATTCCTTCGGAGGCATATTTCCATACTTCTACTCCATTGTAGATGATTTCCTCATCAATATAAGGTTGAGTAGCAGGGTCCCAGCCTTCGATAACTGTTCCGGTATAACCAGTCAGAATGTCATAAACATGAATCTTGCTTCCGATTTCCTTAAGATCTGCATCGTTCAGCATAGCCTTGGTCGCCGGCTTGCCGAATGTAATGTTCGGAAGTTTTGCCGTTGGAGTTTCTGGCTCCTGAGGAATTACAGGCTGTTCTATTCCCTCGCTCTTGGAGCAGGAAACCAGCAGGCCGGCGCTCAGAAGCAAAACTGCAAATAATCTATATATACGCATATCCTAAATTTTTTACTCAACGATAACTATATACTCATCAACCGGCCAGTCTTCTGCACTGGCACTGATCTCGATAGGATGGAGACCAATGTTCAGCGTATAGACAACCTGAGCATTCTTCTTCCACTCTGCAAGCAGATCCTTAAGAGTAACGTTAACAGTCTCTTTAATGGTTCTTGCTGGAGTTGTTGTTGTGATGGTATATTTTATTGAAATAAAACTTTCGTCAGAAATAGTCTGAGGAAGCAGAAGCAATGTCTGGTTGTCCTCTGCGAGAAGCGCAGCCTCGGCTGACGGATCAACCGTAGTGCTCGGAAGATTTAATGTTTTCAAAGTAATCTCATAATCAGCGGTCTGAGAATCGTCCACTGTCCATTCAGATGAAGCAGCTGCAACATTTGGAGCAAGAGTTCCCTTGTTGTAAACCTCTATAAGCTTCAGCTCGTCAACCTTAACAGTGGCACCAGAAGGAGCATCAGTCTTGCCCTTGAAGCGGATCATGGTAAGCATGTGATAGAATTTGAGGCTCACTACATCTGTTCCGTGATTTGTAGCGCCATAAATCTGGTTAGGAACAACATCGCTGAGCATGAAGTCTATCTGGCTTGCAGGAGTGTCCTGAACTGTGTAGGTGAAATCTGCAAAACCTGTCCTTGTTATGCCTGCACCATTGTAAGGATAGTAGGCAAAGAAAGCAAGTCGGTTGCTCTCCTTGGTATTTGGCCAGTAACGGAGAGGGCTGTAGGTGTAATTCTCCTCATCGGAAGCACCGCCTCCATTATAGGTTACAGCAACATCGCTCATGAAACTTCCATAAGAGGAAACGCTTTCAGGATCGAATGTCTCACTGGTTCCCGTGTTGTAAACATACACGCCGAAAGCCTGGTTTGCAGGAAGCTCGTTTCCAGTAACGAAACTTCCGTTGGCCTTGGTTGCAGAACGAGCTGTGTAGCCGTTAAAAGACATTGGCTTCTGATAATCTGGCTCGCTGTCTCCCTTGCTGCAGGAAAGCAGTGCCAGCCCTATGAAGCCTAAGCTCATCAGCTTGATCATCTGTCTGATTTTTAATCTCATATCTCTAAATCTTATATTTTTTCTTTCTCAGAGAAGGTTTCAACCCTTCTTTTTTGAACCGTCTCGGTTCCCTGGTACCCGGAAGGGCGGTCAGGCCCTCCCGGATAAATACTTTATCTCTCTTAATATGAAATTAAGGAGTAACAGTTGTTGCTGGAGGAGTAGGGATAGTAAAGTCAGCGGCTGTCTCATCATCCCACTTGTTAACCTCAGCGATGAACTGGATAGGCTTCAGACCTACAACGAAGGTGTAGACGATGTTCTGGTTCATCTTCCACTCTTTTATTTCAGTAGGAGTATCACCAGCGGTTTTTGCCAAGTTAAGCTGAACTTTTGCAGTATTTGTAACCTCAGCGTCATTTCCAGTCTTAACGGTGTAAGTAACGGTAGCAATCACGTCGTCACCAAGAACCTGAGGAACCATAAGGTATGCATCATCAGCCTCTGTTCCTGTAGGAACGAATACAGCATCCTTAGTCAGGACCTGGGTTCCTGTAGGGAATACGTCAAGAGCGGTAGCTCCAGCCTGAGCGCTCCAAGCAGCGGTAGTGTTGTCTGGAGTCAGAGTACCGGTAGTCTTTACAGCTGCGAGGCTTATGCTCTTAAGAGTAATGACTGTTGAATTAGCTGCATCTGGAGTAGTGCTGTTATTTGTGTAAACATTATAGTCCTTGTCTGTCTTTACCTGGAACTTGACCATAGTAAGAGTATGATAGAACTTCATGTTTACTACACCTGCTGTTCCGCTGTTAGTACTGCTGTACTTCTGGTTAGCTGCAACCTCTGAAAGGCAGAAATCTATCATATCGGCAGGATCTGTCTCAGCTTCGAAAGTGTAAGCACCCCAACCGTTGGAAGGAGCAGTGATGCCAGTACCACCCTCTGGATAGTATGCGAAGAATGTGAGCAAGTTGCTAGCCTCATCGTTTGGCCAGTAACGGAGAGGGCTGTAAGTGTACTTGGTAGGATCTGTCTTTCCGCCACCTGCATAAGTTACAGTCTGTCCATTCATAAATACGCTGGAAACGGTTTTTGCCCAGTTGGCAGTACCAGTGTTGTAAGCGTAAACTACAAAGTTGGAACCACTGAGAAGTTCGGTTTTTCCCTTGTCGATCAGAGAAGCGTCTGCCTTTGTAACAGCACGGCCTGTGTAGGTGGTGAAACCGATAGCCTTCTCCTGAACAGGATTCTCGTTCTTGCTGCAGGAAAGCAGTGCAAGTCCGATGAAGCCAAAGCTCATCAGCTTAACGATTGATTTAATTGTTCTTTTCATTTTGTTGTTGTTTAATAATTATGATTTGTTTCATTGTTCTTGGTACCCGGAAGGGCGGTCAGGCCCTCCCGGATAATCTAACTAAAACTGATTAGTTTCCTTCTCCTGTTGCAGGGTTATCATTGTCACTTGTATTTGTTACAGGAGGAATGATAAACTCAACTTCAGTGAGATCATCCCAGTCAGAAACAACTGCAGTGAACTCGATTGGCCTCAGACCTACAACAAAGGTGTAAAGGATGTTCTTGTTCATAACCCACTCGGAAACGGCAGTGGTTGCAAGGTTAATAGTTACCTTGTTGACAACAGGATCAACAGTAGTGTCATCACTCTTGACTGTGTACTCGATCTCTGCAGTTACATCTGCGATGTTCTGAGGGATCATAAGGTAAATGTGCTTAATAGTATCAGCGGCAGCCTGTGCATCCTGTCCAGTAGCCTCTCCAACGATGATTGGGAAATAAGTACCATCAGTGTTGATGTTAGCATCGCCAGCGCATACTTCGTAAACTGCAGGCTCTCCACCTACAGGAGTTGCCCAAGAATAAGTGGTTTTGCCCTGAGCAAAAGCAGGAGTGATTGTACCATTGTCATAAACACCCTTTACGGTAAGGCTGTTAAGGACAATTGTAGCTCCCTCATATTCGTCCTGAGCCTTAACAAGGAACTGAACTCTTGTAAGAGCATGATGGAAAGTGAAAGGAACAACACCTACTGTTCCAACTTTCGTAGCCTTAGTGTAAGTCATATCCTCCTTAACGTCAGAAACAAGAAGGTCAACCATCTTGGTAGGATCGGTACCTGCGGTGAAAGTATTGTCACCATAGCCGCCGGTCAGCTTGCCATAAGGATAGTAAGCCCAGAAAGTGAGGAGGTTGTTAGCCTCGTCATTTGGCCAGTACTTCTTATTCTCATAAGTGTACATTTCATAGTTAGTGGCATCTGAAGCAGATTCGCCGGAGAAAGTAACTTTCTCGTTAACCATGAACTTCTTTGCATCTTCAACAGAGCCGGCAAAAGCAACATTCTCGGTATTGTAAGCGTAAACACCGAAAGCCTGCTTCTGGAGCCAGGTCTGAGTCTTAGGAATGAAGAAATCAGGATCAGCTTTTGTAACGGCACGACCTGTGTAAGTACCAAAACCGATAGCCTTGTTCTGATCCTGAACAAGAGGTGTCTCGTTCTTGGAGCAGCTAGCAAAAGCAACGACAGCTGCTGCAGCAATTAAGAAAAACTTTTTCATGAAAAAATGATTAATGGAATTATTAATAATTGAATTTGTTTCCTTTATTATTAAATAGGAATAGTAATATCAATCAACTCGTCCCAGTCTACAACCGTAGTGATGAATCCTCCACCATTTTCTGCTGGTGTAATATCAGGAAGGACAATAGGGCCAACCTCGAGATCCATAAAGAGGCGGTAGTATTGAGGTCTTACAGTTATCTTGAACTTGTCGCCGACATTGAAAACTTCTGAGGTGATGGTCTTGTGGTCTGCGTGGAGAGCCTGAACCGTAAAGACATTGGCCTGAGGACTTCTGTTTGAAACTGAAGTAACACCGTTAGGAAGAGCGAAGGTGCTGATGGTAGCCTCAACATAACCAACCTTCTCACCTGTCTTTACAAGGCTCCACTGCTCGATCAGCTGGGCAACCTCTGCACTGGAAGTCTTGTCCTGGGTCAGTAAGAAAGACTCGGCAAGGTTCTCCATGGAAGCCCTCACGGAAGCAAGGTTCTGGATGTTCTGGAAGTTGATCTTGATGTGGAGGCGGGAAACCACGTTGTGGGCAACAACGTTGATGGTCTTCATGGCAGGAGCGTCCTTGTCTACAGGAGCGTCGTCCGGTGCCTCTCCGTCACCATCCTTCTTGCCCTTACCCTCACGCCATTTCGCATACTGATACTGGAAGTTCTTGATATCTTCCTCGGATATGGTGAATTCCTGTGCAATGGCAATACCAAGGTCATCCGGCTGGATACCGACACCTGGCAGGTCCTCTCCCTCACTGGAAGCGATCACGCCTTTCATTATCGCATACCACTTGGAAGCAACCTTGGCAATCACAGCCTCGGCATTCTCGTATGATCCCATATCCTTGAAGTTAACACCACCAATCTCGGTAACGGACTGGTTCATTACAAAGAGCTTGTAACGGCCAGCTGAGATGTTGAGCTCGGTCTGGTCCACAACGGATGTGGTGATAGACCTGGCTGCATCACCTTCTTTGAACAGGAATATGGTCATTCCTGTAGGCTTCTCCGGGAAGTCGGACCAGTCCACATTCAGGATAATCCTGGCTTCCGGCTTGTAGAAGTACTCCAATGGACGTCTCTCGCATCCAAAAGCCGCAATCAGAACGGCTAGTGAAAGTATATACTTAGTAATTCTCATTTTCGTGCCTCCTTTGTTCTCTAATTTGTCTTCTCTTTGCCTTGTCTCCCTTATGGTAGATCAGGTAAACCAGAGAAGCGTTTGCTTTGGTTGGTCCCCACCAGTCGCGGTGGTCGTCGTGCTGCCAAACGAGGTGCTCGTCTCCCATCACGGCTTTATACTTGGCATAGTCTGTATGCATATATCCTGCCGCAATTGAAAACTCCAGGCTCCATCTGTCGCTGAGATAGAAAGCATATCCTCCTTCCAGGCTGGCTGTCAGGCCCCAACCCTGATATCCCCTGTGAGGGACAGCGCGGTGAGGCTCGATATCATAGTAGCCGCCACCACCGATCAGACCAACGAACCATCCGGAAAGAACGTCTTTCTTCTCGCGGTTTCCAAGCCAGCGTCTTGCATAGACATCCCAGTAAAGAATCTGGTAAGCCCTTGCATTGTCTGCCCAAATCCACCAAGGGAAGGTGTAGTTTGCACCAATACTCCATTTCTTTTTAATAGGTATCTCTATTCCAAAGTTTGGAGTTGCGGCAAAGTCATACAGAACGTTCGTCTTGATTGCAAAGCAAGGCTGCGGCATTGGCTCTATTACCGGTGCGACAAACTTAACGGTGTCTTTTACAGGAGCAGGCTTTACAGTGTCTTTTTCTACAATTGGCTCTTCAGGAATTTCCTTCCAGTAGTAAACCTCGACAACGGTCTTTCTCAACTCCTTGAAGGAATTCTCGGTCAGCCACTTGTACGGGACACCGCCTCTGAGTTTAAACAACTGGTCGTGACGAGGATAGACCATGCGGCCATTCCTCTCTTCCTCGATAGGAGTTTCCTTCAGGATCTTGAGAACTTCGTCCTTGTAAACCACATCGGACTCCTCAACTACCCTTATGGCTCCTTCCCAGTCTATACCCAGGGACTTGACCTCATAGAGATCTTTAGTTTCCGGATAACGCCCCTCGATCACCTTAATGATGTTTGCGGCTCTTTCATCGGAATACTTCTCATTTCGGATATGGAATCCGTCCGGAGAAGCGGATGAAACAATAGAAATCTTGTTAATGCCCATCTGGGGATCCTTGAGAATACGGCCTACTTCATTCATAATGAAGGCAATATTCTTAGCATTGTCTTTGTACGCCGTATCCAGCAGAGTATACATCTTCTTGAAGTATATCTGCCGGCCGAAATGACCTATTTCCCTTTCCTGGGAGAAGGCCATCGTCAATCCGCCGAGGGACAGCAGTAAAATTAATACTAGCTTTTTCAAAATATTAAATCTATAATTATATTTTTCTCATCAATCGCCTAGAGATCAGATGTTTACCCCCCCCCATATCAAATTTCCGAAGTTCTGAACTACTGGGCATAAAAAAAGGATACACTTATCTTATCCATCACAAAATCAACTCATTCGACAAGTAGAATCCTCATTGTTAGCATTATAAAATGGGCTTTTTTATAAATGCTCCAAATTAGCAGTAAACGAGTGCAAATTTACACACTTATTATATAAATGCAAATTTTTCTTCCAAAAATTGCTTTTCGAAAAAAAGGCCCTGGTAAGGAATGCAATTATTTTGCCAAAAAAATGACGCCAGACAATGCCTGGCGTCATCATGGTAGCGGGGGGAGGACTCGAACCATCCGACCTCCGGGTTATGAGCCCGACGAGCTACCAACTGCTCTACCCCGCGATATTGGACTGCAAAGATACACAATTTTCCGAATTTCCAAATTTATTTGAAAAATGACGGGACGTCAGAGATCGGGAGGGTGGTTTGCTCTCCGGTTTCCAGGTTCTTTATATTGACAGTTCCGGCCTGAGCCTCGGATTCTCCGGCGATTATAAAGAACGGAATACTGTTCTTCTCCGCATATTCAAACTGTTTCTTGAGTTTGCTGAAGTCCGGATAAACCTCGCAGTTGATATTGTTGTTTCTAAGTTTTTCTGCAAGTGGAAGGAGATATGCAACGGACTTGTCGTCCATGTTTGAAAGCAGGACTTTTGTTCCGCCAATCGCTTCCTTAGGGAACTTGTCGAGGCCGGTAAGAACGTCGTAGATGCGGTCTGCGCCGAAGGAGATCCCCACGCCGGAAACATCCGGAAGTCCGAAGATACCGGTTAGGTTGTCATAACGTCCGCCGCCGCAGATGCTTCCGATTGCAAAATCCAGGGCCTTTACCTCAAAGATTGCTCCCGTGTAATAGTTAAGTCCTCTTGCAAGGGAAAGATCTATTTCCACTTTCTGGGAAATGTTTGCCTCAGAGATGTAATTGAAAAGCGTCTGGAGTTCTTCTACACCCTTACGACCTGTTTCACTGCCACTTACAACATTGCTGATAAGGGAGATTTTCTCCTCTGTGGTACCGTTGAAAGCAAGCACAGGCTCCAGGATGGAGAAGCCCTTTTCATCCACGCCCTCTGCAAGCATTTCTTCCTTCACAGCCTCGAGACCGATCTTGTCTATCTTGTCCATCGCGATGGTGATTTCCACGAGTTTTTCTGGGAAGCCCATCACCTCAGCCAGGCCAGCCAGAATCTTGCGGTTGTTTATCTTGATGCAAACGTTTATTCCGAACTTTCCGAACACTTTGTCTACAATCTGGACAAGTTCAAGTTCGTTAAGAAGACTCTTGCTGCCGATCACGTCAACATCGCACTGATAGAATTCTCTGTAACGGCCTTTCTGCGGACGGTCTGCCCTCCATACAGGCTGAATCTGATAGCGCTTGAACGGGAATGTAATCTCGTTTCTGTGCTGAACCACGTACCTTGCGAACGGAACTGTAAGGTCATACCTGAGGCCTTTCTCGCATACCTTGATACTCAGAGCATTGCTCCCTTTCTGAAGATCTTCGTTTGAGACACCTGCAAATGCTTCTCCACTGTTAAGAACCTTGAAGAGTAGCTTGTCCCCTTCTTCTCCATACTTGCCCAGAAGAGTTGAAAGATTCTCCATGGAAGGAGTCTCAATCGGTTTGTAGCCAAACTGCTTGAAAACGCTCTTGATTGTGTCGAATATGTAGTTCCTTCCGGCCATCTGCTCCGGAGAAAAATCTCTCGTGCCTTTAGGAATGCTTGGTTTCTGTACTTGTGCCATCTCTGAATAATTTATGGTTGCAAAGATATGAAAGTTTGCTTTAAGACTCTGTCAAATATTTGTGGATGGCGGCTGCGGCTTTGCGGCCCTCACCCATGGCGAGGATTACTGTTGCTGCGCCGGTGACAACATCTCCGCCGGCAAATACTCCCTTGCGGCTTGTGGCGGTTTCCGTAGTCAGAAGCCTTCCCTTGCGGTCTGTCTCCAAGCCTGGAGTTGTGTCCGCAATCAGGCGGTTAATCTTGGTTCCAAGCGCCACAATCAGCGCATCCGTTTCTATCTCAAACTCAGAGCCTTGGATTGGAATCGGAGAACGCCTTCCGCTCTCGTCAGGCTCGCCGAGTTCCATACGTATGCAGCGTATTCCCCTTACCCATCCGTTTTCGTCGCCGAGCACCTCAACAGGGTTTGTCAGTAGTTGGAAGTTTATCCCCTCTTCCATTGCATGATGCACTTCTTCAGCACGTGCAGGAAGTTCCTTTTCTGTTCTGCGATAGACTATTGTCACCTCAGCCCCAAGTCTGAGTGCCGTGCGTGCAGCGTCCATTGCAACATTTCCGCCACCAACCACACAGACTTTCTTTGCACGGAAGATTGGAGTGTCGGATTCCTTGCTGAAAGCCTGCATAAGGTTATTCCTTGTAAGGTATTCGTTGGCTGAAAAAACTCCATTGAGGTTCTCTCCAGGAATGCCTAGGAACAGAGGAAGACCGGCTCCCGTTCCAACGAACACGGCCTTGAATCCTTCCTTGTCCATAAGCTCATCTATGGTGACTGTCCTTCCGACAAAAACATCCGTCTCGAACTTTATTCCAAGAGCCTTGAGCTTATCCAATTCCTTCTCCACGACCGCCTTCTTGGGAAGCCTGAATTCAGGAATTCCATACGTCAACACTCCACCCGTCTTGTGAAGGCTTTCAAAGACAGTAACGCTGTAGCCCAGTTTTGCAAGATCCGATGCACACGCCAGGCCTGCAGGGCCGCTTCCTATCACCGCCACCTTAACAGCCGCATCCCCCTCTCTTTTTACAAACCCCGAACGCATTTGCCTTATACACTCCCGTCTTTCCTCTATCCTTTCTCTGAAATTATTATGATGTGCCTCAGAATATTGTATTTCACTAGTATCTTTTTCCGGGTGTTCCTGATTGTAATCGGCTACAAATCTTTCAAGCTTGCCAATGGAAACAGGCTGGCCCTTGACTCCCAGGATGCAGCTTCCCTCGCACTGGGTTTCCTGCGGACAAACCCTTCCGCAGATTGCAGGAAGAGAACTGTCCTGGCTGATTGTATCGTAAGCTCCCTTGAAGTCTCCATCCAGAACCTGATGGACAAATGCCGGTATGTTTATACCCACCGGGCACGCGTCCACGCATCTGGGTTTCTTACAGTTAAGGCATCGGGAAGCCTCTAGTTGAGCCTCTTCCGCATTGTAGCCGTAGCATACCTCTTCAAAGTTTGTTGCCCTTACCTTCGGGGCCTGTTCCCTGACCGGAACTCTGTCTATCTTGTTTGCCATAAATCTATCTCCTGAATTCAAGGCCCGCTTCTGAGTTTGCCTGCTGTTCCTGTGTACGATAAAGTGTCTGGCGGCGAAGAGCCTCGTCAAAGTCCACATCGTAGCCGTTGAACTCCGGACCGTCCACGCAGGCGAATTTTGTCTTGCCGGCAACACTCACACGGCAGGCTCCGCACATTCCCGTTCCGTCCACCATCAGCGTGTTGAGACTCACGGTAATTGGAAGCTCAAGCTTCTTTGCCGTAAGGGTTGCAAACTTCATCATTATCATAGGGCCTATCGCCACGCACATATCATACTTATTCCCAAGGCGTTCCATAAGGAGGGTGACAACGCCTTTCTCACCTTTGGAACCGTCGTCTGTGCAGATGTAGAGGTTGGTGCAGACATTATGCATCTCGTCTTCCATTATGATTAGGTCCTTGTTGCGGGCACCGATTATCACATCCACGTGGGCTCCCCTCTCGTGCAGGTATTTTGCCTGCGGATAAACTGGAGCGGATCCTACACCACCAGCAACGAACAGATAGCGTTTGCCCTTAAGGTCTTCCTCCGGTATCTCCATGAAGTCAGATGGTTTACCGAGCGGGCCCGCTACATCGGTGAGGCAATCCCCCACATCCAAATGGCAGATCTTGTTTGAGGAGACTCCGGCTATCTGCACCACAATTCTCACTGTTCCTTTCTCAGTGTCATAATCGCAGATGGTAAGCGGAATTCTCTCCCCGTTCTCGCCTGTGCGGACTATCAGAAACTGTCCGGGCTTTGCGCTTGCTGCAATCCTCGGAGCTTCCACCCACAAGGAATATATCAGTGGCGTTAGCTGTTTCTTGTCTACTATCTTAAACATATTGTCAATCAAGGTCTTTGAAAGTTTTGAAGGTGTAGCCTTTCTTCTTCAGGTACGTGATTATTTCTCTCAGGCGGTTGTAGAGCCTTTCGCCTTCCGGACGGGTTGGCTCGATGCCAGGATGAATAAGTATGATTGCTCCGTTGAGAGTGTTTTTCTGCTCAAAGGCGTAGAGACGGTCTATCAAGGTCTGGGCGGTAGTGTAACTGCTCATGGACGGAATGGTGTAGTCTGCCGGAGTAGCAGTTCCCGGAGTGTAGTTTATTACCTTGTAACCAGCTCTGGACAGGATGTTTACAGACTCTGTATTGTAATGTTCGTAAGGCGGGAGGAACCACTTGGACTGGCTCTGAAGAATGCCGAACTTCTCCAGTTCCTTGGCGTTCAGACGGATATCGGCGAGGATACTGTCTTTGCTTATGAGCATTGAATCTCTATTGCCGTCCCAAGGGGCGTAGAGCAGATGCTTGTCAGAGTGGCCGCTAACATAATGCCCCTCATCCACAATTTGGCGGATAATATCCTGGAACTCAGGCTTGCGGAGAGCATTGCCGGTGAAGAAGAACGACCCCTTGATCTTTTCTTTCTTCAACGACTGGAGGATTTTTTCTCCGCCGTTGAACATATCGTCCGCAGAGAAAATCAGGTAGATTTCCTTCTTGGACGGATCCAGTCTGCGAATGGCGCCGTAACGGTCCTTAACCACATTGGCGATGGACGGTTCAAGTTCCTTTTTCTGGCGGTTCCCCTCCTGCTCCAAAGTTGCGAAGTAATATGTCAAGCCTGCTGTTCCATCCATTGTAGGCTCGTTGGTGGCATAGTCTCCGATATCGTTGTGATAGACTGCCAGTCCTCTGTTCAGCGATGGGGTCTTGTCTGGCTGACGGAGACCTCCGCCAGCTCTTGACGAGAAGATGAAGTTATATACAGGACCGTCAATGAGTCCTCCGGTTATCTCCCTGTGTTCCAGAGTGAAGGCTGAATGTGGGTCTGTCGGCAGGAAACCTCCCTTCGGATAGCCGATTATCATGGAAACACCCCAAGGGTTGCAGCCGAACAGCCAGTCTCTCATAGCCGCTTCCATTTCCTCGTATGAGGTGTCACCGGTAAGTCTTCTGTAAAGCTGGGCCTGGGTTACTGCGGCGCTGGTAAGGTTGTTTGAGCACCACAGGTATGGGATGCCGTGCATAAACGGTTCTGCTCCGGCCCTGTCCTTAAGGTCCTGGAGACCTTCCTTCATAAACTCGGTGTATTTGCGGCGGACGGCCTCGTCCCCGCTTTCCGCCTGAAGGAAGTGACCGAGGTTAATGAACGGGTAGAACTGGTAGTGGCGTCCCCTTCCGAGTTCCATCCACGGAGAGACAGGCTCCTGCTCTCCATAATAATCAGCTTCTTCCTGGTACACAGGAAGTTTTGTCGTTTCATACAAAGTGGCTGCTGCAAGCTCCACATCATCCACCCATGTGTCTTCCTCGTAGAAATATCTGGAAACATAGCAAGCAGTCTGGGTATTGCCCGGAAACTCCTTTGCATATTCGTAAGCGTCCGGAGCCTTGGCGGCAATCTTCTTTGCAAAGTCCGGATCTATCGCTGAGAAAACTTCTCCTCCAAGGGCAAATGAAGATGCGAACTTGGCTGCGGCGGAGCTTACTCCGGTGGTGCGGTTCTTGCCGAACTTGCCCATTCCCTGAGGCTTGCCGGTAAGATAGTACACAGGCCTTCCGTTACCCTCTCCCCAGCCGTAATCAGCTGTATCGAACTGCGGCGGCTTGAATCCGATATGGTCCCTGTCATCTGCGATCTGGGTGAACATCACCCTGTCCTCAGGATTCATCCTCACCAGCCAGTCCAGACCCCAGCGGGCCTGGTCCAGAATGTCCGGAATTCCGTTAGCTCCCGGCCTTCCGTCTGCCTGGTAACGGTCCCTGAATATGCTCTTGTCCTCTATCCACTTCCAGGCAAACATCATATGATAGGTTGCCGTAGCGCTTGTGGTCTGATACTGAAGGTAATCGGAAGCGTCGTGCCAGCCGCCGCGGACATCTATCCTCTCCCCGCTTCTCTGAGGATGGTCCACTATGTAACCGTCCAGCTGGTGGCAAAGAGTGTCCGTGAACGGGTTGTAGCCGCACTGCTGCTGCCTCATATAGAAAAGCAGGAGATCCGCAGCCCCGTCATACACGTCCGCCCCTATCTTGAACACCGGGGAATATGTGCCCTTGTATCTGATATAATATCCGCCCGGCTTCTGAAGTTCCGAGAAATCCAGACGGGCCGCTTCTTTCATAACCCACTTGGAAGGATCTGCGGCCTTGGCTTTTCCTGTGAAAGCCGGAAGGTCTGTCACCGCGTCAAAGACAACGAACTCTTCATTGCCGGCATCTGCGGAAACGGGGATCTTGTCCTTGGACACGGATCCCGGCTTCCTTGTCCAGGCTGTCTGTCCGGAGGCGTTCACCTGGACCGCCAGCTTTTCCGCATCAGTCAGCGGAGCGTCCACTCTCTTTTCCTCGAAATAAACGGCAACCTTGACACTCTTCGGGAGATAGCCCACATAATTGATTCTGATATGTTTCTGAGCTGTCAACGCGGCGGATGCGCCCAGAAAGGCAAGGAGGAGAAATACTCTTTTCATAATCTTCCGGGATATGATTTTATCCTATCATACAAATATAACAATTAATCGCCATAAAGGAAAAAGGCTTTGTTTTTGTAGTTAATTGCCCTACCTTTACGTCTTATTAGCGACAAATATTAAAAACACAACGATATGAAATTCTGGAAAGCATTTTTTGCCGCCCTGCTCGGCTGCCTGGTGGCTTTGATTCTGTATGTACTGCTGTTTTTCTTCTTCATAGCAGGCATCGCCGCAGTGGCTGGCGGGGGAGAAACCATCCCTACGGTAAAGAACAACTCAATTCTCAAGATAGACCTTTCCGAGACGATTGGAGAAAGGACCCAGGAGGGAATGGGAGGCGATATGTCCATTCCTTTCGTAAGCATGCCGCAGGCATCCCTGGGCATCTACGATGCTGTGAAGGCGCTTGATAAAGCCGCCACAGACAATAGGATATCAATGGTCCTGATCACCGACAAGGGAACCGGCACAAGCAGTGTAACAGCTCTTGAAGAACTCAGGAACGCCATCCTCAAGTTCCACTCCAGCGGAAAGCCCGTAATAGCCTACGGCATGAACTACTCAACCGGAGGATATTTTGTGGCCAGCGCAGCAGACAAAGTCTATATGCATCAGGACGGAATCCTTTCCCTCATCGGTATGGGAGGCAGCATGCTGTTCTTCAAGGACGCTCTGGACAATCTGGGCGTTAACTTCCAGCTCATCCGCCACGGCAAATTCAAGGCAGCCGCTGAGCAGTATATCAAGAACGATATCAGCCCTGAGAACCGTCAGCAGAATATGGAGATGCTGAATTCCATCTGGAAGAGTTTCTCTGAAAGAATCTGCGAAAGCCGCGGAATAGACATTAAGGAATTCAACAATGCCATAGATTCCCTCAAGATCGGCGACGGGGAGAGCGCAATGACCTATTCCCTTGTGGATTCAGCACTTACCACAGACAGGTATGTACAGAAGATTTGCGCACTCGCAGGGGTTGAGAAGGAGGAAGACCTCAATGTCATCACTCTCGCTTCTTACGCCAAGACAGTTCCGGCATCTCTGAAGGGAAAGGCAAAGGTGGCCGTCCTCTATGCCGAGGGAGAAATCGCCCAGAACGGCAGCGGAATCGCTTCCAGCAAGATTGTAAAGCAGATAAGGAAGATTGCCAAGGACAACTCGATTGATGCTGTAGTCCTCAGGGTCAATTCTCCTGGTGGAGACGCCCAGGCTGCCGAACTGATAAGGGAAGAGCTCCAGGCGCTCGCCGCTGCAAAGCCTCTTGTATGCAGTTATGGAGAGTATGCAGCCAGCGGCGGATACTGGATTTCCGCTCAGGGCCAGAAGATTTTCTCAGACGAAACCACTCTCACCGGATCAATCGGAGTCTTCTCGCTTGCAATCAATTACGGAGAAGGCCTGAAGAAGCATCTGAAGATCAATCCGGTTGAGATTGGAACTCACCGCCATTCCACTATGTCAAGCGGAACTCGTCCTCTGGATGCAGAGGAAATCGCCTACAACCAGAACTTCATCGAGCATATCTACAACAAGTTCATGGGCATCGTGGCAGACGGAAGGAAGATGAGCATCGCCGAGGTTGATTCAATTGCACAGGGAAGGGTATGGACCGGAACTCAGGGAGTTGAAGTCGGTATCGTGGACAAGATCGGCGGCCTTGATGATGCCGTAAAGTACGCTGCATGCATCGCTCTCGGCAAGGATCCGGACAACAACTACCGCGATGTCGACTACTCTGAATTCAAAGTAGTGGAATATCCTAAGGTCAAGACCCAGATGGAACTGCTGATGGAGGGCTTCGGAGGTTCATCCGAGGAGAACGCTTTGATAAACAAGTTCTTCGGCAAGTCAAACCTCAAGGAACTTATCGAGGATTTCCAGAACAGCAAGGGCGTCAAGACATACGCCAGGATGCCTTACACATTCCAGATTTCCTACTAGCTTAAGGAAGCGGAAACAATAAGGATTCTATTGCTCTGCGATGTGACCTTGAAGCGGTCATCGATTTCCAGGGACGGAAGGCAAATGATCTTTCCGTCCTTGTTTTTTATTACAGGTATGATGTCCTTGAACAGAAGGTCAACTTTTCTGGAGTTGAGGAAATCAGCCACGCTCTTGCTTCCCTTCAGCCCGAACGGGGAGAACCTGTCTCCCGGCTGCATTGTGCTTAGGGTCAACGGAAAAGAAACTTTTGCAGCATCCAGAAGAGAGCATCCTTTCTTTATTGCCGAATCCAAATTAAACCCTACGGCTTCAGTTTCTCCAATCTCAATTGAATAAGGTCCGTAAGAGAATTTGCCGCAAGTGTCAACTTGAACAGGAGCGAAACCAAACTCCTTGTATGATGAATCGTATATGATCAGTTCTCCCCTCTCGACTGTAGCTGTATGGGAAGCCATAGGAATTGTCAGAGAGGTCTCGTCTGCCGTCTGTAAAGCAGAAACGATATTGTCAATAGCATCTTCTCTCAAAGGAATACCGTGGAAACGGAAAAGCTCCGAAAGCCAGAATTCAGGATTCCCGGTCCTTTCCAGTTTTTCCAGAGAAATACGGCAAACGATATATCTGTCTGACAGAGAGTTGAGAACGGATCTCCTTACCGTTTCCTCTGATGACAAATCTTTAAGTTGTTCTCCGCAGAAACGGTCCACTTCCTTGTTCAGTGCGCGGAAACGATCAATGTCTTTTGTCAGAGTTTTTATTACTGACGGATTGATTTCCTGCAGGAGCGGAATTACCTGGTTACGGATTTTGTTGCGTGAGTATTCGTTCTGGGAGTTGGTTCTGTCTATACAATACTCAAGGTTGTTCTCCCGCGCATATTCTTCGATTTCAGAGCGTTCAACTTCAAGCAGAGGGCGAGCCACATACAGTTTGTCTCCAAGCGGAGCATATGGGCGGATTCCTCCAAGGCCCTGGCGTCCGGTTCCCCTTACAAGATTCAGCAGGAGAGTTTCCGCATTGTCGTTAGCATTGTGGGCGGTAAGGAGAAAGACAAAACCTTCCTTTTGGGCAAGATCCCGGAACCAGTTGTATCGCAGTTCACGGGCTGCAATCTCCACAGAGAGTTTATGTTCTTTGGCGTATGCAAGAGTGTCAAAATCAGCGGTAAAGAACTCAAAGCCATATCGCTGAGCCAAATTGCGGACAAACTCCTGGTCCCGGTCAGAGTCTTCTCCCCGCAGGTGGAAGTTCACGTGCGCAACCCCTATCCTGCCGCAATCCTTACGGAGTTCATAAATGGCATGAGCCATCGCGGAAGAATCAACACCTCCGCTGACTGCCAGAAGCAAAGAGCCTGAAATCTTGTGCCGAGACAGAAATGAAGCAACTTTTTCAACAGCAGCGTTCATTTCTTGTAAGTGCCTATGGTGTAGGAGAAACTAAGGCCGAAAATCTCCTTGAACTGGACCCGGGCCGCCTCGTGCCCTTCCTTATTGGCAATCTTGATCTTGTCGTCGTAGATAAGGTTTGTCCTCAGCGATGCCTTGAAATACTTGTTGAGAGTGTAGTCTGCCTGCACGTCCCAGTAAACCACTATGTTGGAAGGGGTCTTCATATAGTCGGAGAACAGAGACAGCTGGGAAGCCACCTTGAAATCCTTGGTCAGGGCCTTGGAGAAAACAGCCTTGAGCTGGGCACCGAGTTCCCAGCGGATAGGCCTGTTGTACTTGTTACCGTACCTGACCCTCAGGGCGCTGTCCGCTGCAACTATCGCCATGCTTCCCGTAAGAGGCGCAAAGTTCAGGGAGAACACCTTTCCGTTGCCAGGCTTCCAGTCCATACCGAGACCGAGCGTCAGATAACCAGGAGCCATGAACTTGGACTTCATCTTGGCCTCGTTGTTCTTGTTGTAGTCGAATCCTGGAGAGAACTGGCTCTTGAAGTTCATGAAGGCGGAGAAGTATATCTTCTTGTATGCCTGGTAACCCCACTTGCTGTCCAGGATGATGCGGTCCTCGCTCTTGCGGTATCCGACATCATAATTCTGGACAAATCCATATCCAAGCTGCGCCCTGTTGTCCCAGAATATCTTGCCCTTGGCATAGTTGGCCATACCGTTCATGTAAGCGTTGAAGGCAATGGATCCGCTACCGCCGGCAGCCCAGTTGGTAAGGGAGACCTGAGAGAAAATAAGCTCATCATTAAGGCCTATGGTCCAGAACTTTGGAGAAGGTCCACCATAGTCAGGCTCCGGAGTCGGGAAATTCAGGCCGATCAGCCTCACAAGTTCCTGCTCCTTGCTGAGCCCGCTCTGGATAGGTTCCACCTTCTTGTTGCGGATAGTGTCTCCCCAGAATCCGATCTTCACCTGGGAGTACCCGCTCTGGCAGAACAAGCCCAAAGTCAGGGCCAAAAGGAATATTTTGAGCTTCCTAGTCATTCAGAACATCATCGGTATTGTATCCGAAACCGTTGCGCTTTCCTGTAGGGATCCTGTAATCGTCTGAATCCTTGTCTCCTACGGTAATGGTCTTGACATCGTCAAACGGAGGGACCAGAAGGTCAAAGCTGATGGCGTAGAGCATCGCGCTCTCAACAAAATCGCGGAGTTCCTTCTTGTCCAGGAGTACCTTTCCGAAATCGGAAATCCTGTTCCTCGGCTGCCTCTTGCCCTCTACGAAGAAATAGCCCTCGCGATTGATGAACAGCCTGGCTACCAGATAGCCAGGGTCGCAATCACGGTTAAGCTTGACAGACTCGTAGAGGAAATTGTGGACAGTTATCACTCCACAGTATGTATTGAACTTCTCCTGCGTGGAGTAAGGGTTCTTCCACACGGAATGGTCTCTGTCAAACTGGTAAACGTCAGGAAGAAGGCTGAACACCAGGACGTCATCGGCGAACCTCACTTCTGCCTCTAGTTTTCCCTTGTCTCTGTACTCCAGTTTTACGCGACGGCTGAGCACTGTGCCGGAATCCTTGATCTCGTCAAGAGCCTCGTCCAGGTCGTTGCTGATTTCTGCCAGAAGTTCCTTGAGGCTGTTGAACACTTCCAAGGCCCTGTCGAAAATAAGGGACTTGGTGTTGGATTTTCCACTGAGCGCCTCAACCAATTGCTTGTTGGGCGACAAAGGCTGGTCGTTGTCCATATTCTATTTTATTGGTTATCTGTTTAATATGCTCTTGCAAACACTACTCTGCGATGGGATGGCTTTCCGCTGTATACGCACTTGCCCTCCTCCTCGCATACGCAGGAGTCGATTGGGATGCAGCGGATGGTCGCCTTGGTCTCCTCCTGGATCTTCGCTTCGGTCTCCGCGGTCCCGTCCCAATGGCAGAGGAGGAAGCCTCCCTTCTCGATCTGTGTCTTGAAATCATCCCAAGTGTCAACCTTGAAGATATGCTCATCCCTGTAGGTCAAGGCCTTGGTGTATATGTTCCTCTCTATCTCATCCAGCAGATCCCTTACGTTCTCCACAACGGTGTCGCAACTCATGCTTTCCTTTGTGAGAGTATCCCTGCGGGCTACCTCCACTGTGTTGTTCTCGAGGTCACGAGGGCCGATGGCCAGCCTTACAGGCACTCCCTTCAGTTCCCACTCCGCAAATTTGAAGCCGCTGCGGACATTTTCCCTGTCGTCTATCTTTACGCTGATGCCAAGCTTGTCCAGCCCTTCCTTGATCTGGCGCATCTTCTCCAGTACAGCGTCCAGCTGCTCCGGCTTGTTGAAGATAGGCACCATTACAACCTGGATAGGAGCGAGGTTAGGAGGAAGGACAAGTCCGTTGTCGTCTCCGTGAGCCATAATCAGCGCACCCATAAGTCTTGTGGAAACTCCCCAGGAAGTGGCCCAGACATATTCCAGACCGCCATCCTTGCTCTGATACTTCACGTCGAAAGCCTTGGCGAAGTTCTGGCCCAAGAAATGGGATGTACCTGCCTGCAGGGCCTTTCCGTCCTGCATCATAGCCTCGATGCAGAGGGTGTCGATGGCGCCGGCGAACCTCTCGCTTTCCGTCTTGTGCCCCACGATTACCGGAATTGCCATATAGTTGCGGGCAAAATCCGCATAGACTCCCACCATCTTTTCTGCCTCGGCGATTGCCTCTGACTGTGTGGCGTGTGCCGTGTGGCCTTCCTGCCAGAGGAACTCCGCAGTACGGAGGAACAGACGGGTTCTCATCTCCCATCTAACCACATTTGCCCACTGGTTAACCAGTATAGGAAGATCCCTGTACGAACTGATCCAGTTCTTGTATGTGTTCCAGATGATTGTCTCAGATGTCGGCCTTACGACAAGTTCCTCTTCCAGCTTTGCTGATGGGTCCACAACCACTCCAGGACCGTCCGGATTGGTCATCAGGCGGTGATGGGTTACAACGGCGCATTCCTTTGCGAATCCCTCCACATGCTCCGCCTCACGGCTGAGGAACGATTTCGGGATGAAAAGAGGGAAATATGCGTTCTCGTGACCTGTGTCCTTGAACATCTTGTCCAGCTGACGCTGCATCTTCTCCCATATCGCATAGCCGTAAGGCTTGATTACCATACATCCCCTGACGGCAGAATTCTCTGCCAGACCGGCTTTTACGACCAGATCATTATACCATTGCGAGTAGTTTTCCTGTCTTGACGTTATCTGTTTTGCCATACCCTTCTACCTTTGGAATAATTTTTGATTACATTTGTTTTTAAATTGAACCGCACAAAAATACAAAATTTATTTAACGCAGGAGGTAACAATGAAAAACATTAGCGTATCTATCTTAGTTGCAGTAAGTCTGGCACTTGTTTCTTGCGGAACAGGCACCTACTCTGCAAACGGCAACGGAGGATATATGAACAGCATCTATTATGCCTCCTCCGATGCAGTTCCTGGTGCATCTGAAACGGTGAGCCAGCCGCAGTACACGACTGTCTCATCCAATCAGGATGTTAATCAGCTCAAGACACGGACCACGGCAGTCCTGAAGACCAACAGCAATGTCTTCTCAAGCCAGTCCGCCTATACAGACACAATATTTGTCGGGGACGAAAACATTGTAAACGTGGAATACGACCCTCAGACTACCTACGTCATTGCAGATGACGACGAGAGCTATGAGGCAAGACTCAGAAAATTCGACAGTCCAACTTACACAGTAAACGTTGTAGTTGATCCTTGGGACCTTGCATGGTACAATCCGTTTGCCTGGAACTGGAATTACCACTACTACAGATACCGTTACGGCTACCACAGCTCAATATGGTGGAACGACTGGTACAACTGGAGATGGGGTTGGACAGACCCGTGGGGATACGGATGGAACTGGTATGACAGATACTGGTATTCCTGGAACTGGAGTTGGGGATGGCATGATCCATGGTATTATGGATACAGCTATTATTATCCATACCGTCATCATTGGGGAGGAGGCTATTGGGACAGACATCGCCGCCATTATGGCCCTGGTTCTAATCATCACAGCCCTGGCGTTTATTACACCCGCAGAGGCGGCATCAACGACAGGGGAGGCGTAAACATGGGCCGCGCAACCGGTGTCACTCCTAGAAGCGCAAACGGCCACAGGGCTGTCGGCAGTTCCTATCGCAGAACCCCGACCGTAGGGAATGTAAGAGGTAACTCATACTCAAGAGGAACTGTTTCCAGAAGCCACGCCACTACCAACCGCAATGTAGCCCCTAACCGCAACGCTGCAGTCAGCCGCAACGCTGCATCCGGCCGCAATGCCACGATGAACCGCAATTCCAACGGTGGCGTAAGATACGGTAACCCTACAAACCGCAACGCCGTCTCAACAAGAAGCGGCGGATCTAACAGGCCGGCCCAGGGCGGCACTTACAGAAGCAGCGGAAACTCCGGCAGACCATCTATGTCCAGGGCTGGCGGAAGTACCGGAACCGTTTACAGACAGAGTTCCACTCCTTCCAGAAAGGCTTCTGCATCCCGTCCAAGTTCAAGTAGCGGCAGGAGTTATTCAACCGGCAGCAGCCGTTCAAGCGGAAGCTATTCTTCCGGAAGCAGCCGCTCAAGCTCCAGCGGAAGCTACTCGTCAGGCAGCAGCCGTTCATCCGGCGGCAGCTACTCTTCCGGCGGAGGCAGCCATTCCAGCGGAGGCGGAAGTTCACGTTCAGGCGGATCTTCCACCAGAAGGTAATAACACTTAACCAACAAGATTAAATCATTTTACGAATACTATGAAAAGGTTATTTCTGACAGCAATTGCTGTTTGCACAGTTGCATTTGGCCAGGTTTTCGGCCAGGGCATATCCACTGCATTCGAGTTGTCTGACTTCCAGAGAGAAGGTACGGCAAGAAGTGTTGCAATGGGTAACGCAATGACAGCTCTCGGCGGGGATATGGGCGCTATCGCCATCAACCCGGCTGCGTCTGCCGTATTCAAATTCAACGAATTCTCCTTCACGCCGGCCATAACGAGCGTAAACACTGACACCAAGTACCTGGGAGTGAACACCAGTGCCAACCGCACGACTTTCGGTCTTGCCAACATCGGCGGCGTGGCAGTCATACCTACAGGTGAAAGGAGCGGAGTGCGCAGCATTTCCTTCGGTTTCACATACAACAAGCACAATAATTTCAATGCCGCCATCAAGGCCGGAGCTGACGGCGTTGACGATAGCTATATATGGAAACTTACTGGAATGGCAAACAAGAGCGGATTAACCGGATTTAATTTTGACGACACCGCCAATCCTGATCCGTTCAGCCACGGAAGCTATTTCTGGCCAGTGGTTCTTGGATGGAACGGCAGCCTTTTGGACACCATACAGACAAAAATAAAAGATGTTGACGTTTTTTATCCGACACACTTAAATGGTACAGAGGCAATTAAGGAGGCAAAAGCTATGGCTAGGAAAGGGTATACAAAGGAGCAAATCTCCAAGTTTATAAATGAAGAGCTTAACAAAATAAACTACACAAGTTCCCAGCTGCTTTCCAGAAAGAGTTATGGTTCCATAGGAGAATATGACCTGAACTTCGGTATGAATATCAGCGACCAGTTCTATGTCGGAATGAACCTGGGAATGTTTACAGTATGGAACAAGGTTGAAGAGGTTTACTCTGAAGACAACACCACTTCCTATTCAGATGCCGATGGTCATTTCGGATATGTTGACCAGTATTACAACCAGCGCACAACCGGAGCCGGTATTAACCTCAAGTTCGGTTTCATCTGGGCGCCAAGCTATAACTTCAGGGTTGGAGCCAGCGTTTCCACCCCTACCTGGTATTCTCTGACAGACAAGTACTATTGGGATACCAACGTATCATTCGACGATGGCTACAAGGCTAGCCTGCATTCTCCTGAAGGAGTCTATGACTACCGCGTCAACACCCCATTCCACTACAATCTCGGCTTTGCAACCGTATTCAAAGGTGGAAGCATCAGTGTAGATTACGAGGGGAGCAATGTTTCCCAGACCAGATTCCGCAACCGTGCGGATGTAGACCACTATGATTACTCTGACTTCTCATACGAGAACAATTGGATGACAGACAACTTCAAGATGAGCAACAAGCTCAGGATTGGGGCTGAAGTTTATCCTGTACAGAATGTTGCCCTGAGAGCCGGTTTCCAGTATGCGGATAACGGTATAAAGAAGGACGTTATGAATACTGCCATCAAGAATTACACCGGAAGTTTCGGCGTGGGAATGACATTCGGCGGCGGATTCTATCTGGACCTAGCAGTTGCAGCCAGCCTGAAGAAGAGCACTGTTCCGTTCCTGGATACAGAGTCTGCAGCAGACTATGTTCTGGGAGACACAAAGTACGCGACAATGGATCGTTCAAACGTGAAGGTTCTGGCAACGTTCGGCTGGAGATTCTAGACAAGGAACGAGATGGCGTTGGGGCCTTCGTTGAACAAGAGGTCCACGATGCTCAGATCTGAGACAAAGCCCTGGGGCGCAAATACCTGCCACCAGGGTTTTTCTTTTCCCCACTCCTTGAGCAGAGAAGGCATCTTGCTCTTGGGATGGATGCGGTTTCTGAAATCGGCCACATCCTGCCCTTCATAATCGGCGACAAATTCCTCCGTAAGGCCTATTTCAGCCTTTATGCCGCAGAAAGAAAGCAGAAGCCTTGTCAGGGAAAGGTTGAGGGCAAAAAGGGATTTCTCCCTTTTCAAAAGAATCGCCGAGATATCATCTATATAATAATCGAAGAAAGGAGAATTCCTGTAAGCCGCCTCCATTGCCCTTATGTGGCGGATTGGCCAGTTTTCCTGATAGTCTATCCCTATCTCGGCTATCGGGATGCTGTGGGTAAGATTTTCCCCGCCACGGAGGACGGGGATATTCAAATTCATCTTTCCGTTGGCCGTAAGTATGGTGCAACGGTTGCGGTATGACTGCTTCTGATAGTTTTCACAGGCCTCCACCAATGCCCCGCCGTATTTTGCAATTGCCGCAAAATACTCCACGGGAGGAAAGTAAGCGCTGCTAAGCAACAGCCGCATTTATTCCTGTGTTGATTTGAGAGGATTGTACCTTACGATACCTCTCTTGCTGTTCTCAATGAAGTCCAGTATAGTTCTCTTCTCCGGAGATTCAGGGAGTTCGCTCTCTGCAGCGCGGCAGGCGTCGGACACGTTCAGGCCGTTCATGTAGATTATCCTGTAAACGTCTCTCATCCTGTCTATCTGCTCCATAGTGAAGCCCCTCCTGCGCAGACCGACAACATTTATTCCGGAAAAAGTGACAGGGCGGTCTCCGACTATGGAGTAAGGAGGAACATCCTTGCTGAGGAAAGAGCCACCGGAAACCATTGCGTGGGTTCCGATATGGGTGAACTGGTGAACTGCGGAAGAACCGCCGATGATTGCCCAGTCGTCCACGTCAGTCTCGCCTGCAAGGCCAACATAACTTACGAGGATACAGTGGTTTCCTATACGGCAGTCGTGGGCTACGTGAACATAAGCCATAAGGAAAGTGTCGTCTCCAATCACTGTCTTGTTCTTCCCGCTGGCTGCGGTCCCGCGGCTTACTGTACAGTACTCCCTGATAATCACGTTGTTTCCAATCTCGACCCAAGATTCCTCACCCTGGAACTTGAGGTCCTGAGGCAGGCCGCCGATCACTGCTCCGTTGAAGATCTTGCAGTTGTTTCCAATTTTTACATAATCATTGATTGCGGCGCATGGGCCAATCCAGCAGTTGTCTCCGATCTCAACGTGCTCAGCGATGGTGCAGAAAGGACTTATGACAACGTTCTTCCCGATCTTTGCATTCGGATGGACATTTGCGTTTTCCATTCTATATCTTTTTGAGGTTACTTGTTCTTTATTACCTGGGCAACCATATCACCCTCACAGGCAACGGAATTGCCTACCCATGCCTTGCCTCTCATACATACAATGGAATGCTCCAGCGGCTGGGTGATGATGAGCTTGAAGGTTACAACGTCTCCAGGGACCACCTTGCGGCGGAACTTGAAGCCGTCTATCTTGGCAAAGTAAGTTGAATATCTTTCCGGCTCGTCTACATTGCGGAGGACCAGGATGCCACCCACCTGGGCCATAGCCTCAACCAGCAACACTCCGGGAACCACCGGCTCCGTAGGGAAATGTCCCCTGAAGTAATACTCGTTAACGCCAATGGTCTTGATTCCAACAATGGCGTCATCCTCCACCTCGGTAATCCTGTCCACCATCAGGAATGGAGGACGGTGAGGTAGAAGTTTCTGGATTCCAAGAACGTCATAAACTGGTACTGCATCCGGGTCATACTTCGGAGCAACTGAAAGTCTCTGCTTAACTTCCTTGATTTTTTCGATATCCATTTCGTTCAAAATTTTAAGTTTCTTACTGTTCTTCGTTCCAGCGGCGGCGGAACTGCTTGAGTGCCAGTGTACGCAACTCCCTGGCAATGGTAGAGTTGATGGAATGGCCGCTCTTGTAGGCAATCACCTTTCCCTTGATAGGATAGCCTACCAGGGAGAAATCGCCGAGGACATCCAGCAGCTTGTGCCTTGCACACTCGTTCTGGAATCTCAGCGATGTATGTGAAAGATATCCTTCCGGAACCCTCTCCAGCCTCTTTACGTTGAATATGCCGGCCAGACGGTCCAGTTCCTCCTGAGGGACAGGATGCTCCACAATCACAAGCGCGTTGTCCAGGTCTCCACCCTTTATCAGGTTATACTTGAACAGAGGTTCCAGCTCGTGCAGGAACACGAAGGTACGGCAAGGGGCAATCTCCTTCACGAAGTCCGTGTCGTGCTCGTATCTTGCATATTGGCAGCCTACTACCTGAGAGTGATAGTCTATCATCACGTCTATGGAGAAATGGTCGTCCGGAAGGACCACCATCTCGCTTCCCTTCTCGTTGCGGCAAACCACCTTGCGGTCCAGCACCAGGTATTTTCTGGGAGCGTTCTGTTCCTGAAGCCCGTCTTTGGAGAACGCGTCAGCGTAAGGCTTGGCGCTGCCGTCAAGGATCGGAACCTCGGAAGCGTCCAGAGTGATGAGGGCGTTGTCTATGTGCATTCCGTAGAGGGCACCCATCAGATGCTCGAGTGTAAGGACGGTGACGCCCTGCTTGTCAAGGGTAGTGCCGCGGGCCGTGGCGCTTACGTAATCCACGCAGGCCTCCACAAGCGGTGCGCTTTCTCCAAGATCTGAACGTTTGAACTGTATTCCAAAGTTTTTCGGAGCCGGCTCCACCATCATATGGACTTTCTGTCCGGTATGGAGCCCCTTGCCCTCAAACTCGTATTTTCCCTTTAGAGTGTGCTGGTTTGTGTACATATAGGTGGTTTTCGTATTCGACAAATGTACGAAAATTATTTCTTCTCGGGGTCTGCCAGGTGACGGAACTTGGCATAGCATTTCAGATACTGGCTCATCAGAATGGCCGGGCTTCCCATAAGTCCCTTCTGGCCAAGCTCGCTCTTGACCGAACCCTGGATCCCGCTCTGGGCGTTGACCTTTGTCCCGTCTCCAACGGTTATGTGGCCGACCACTCCCACCTGGCCTCCGAACATGCAGTTCTTTCCAATCTTGGTGCTTCCGGCGATTCCGCTCTGAGCCGCAATCACGGTATTCTCCCCGATTTCCACATTGTGGGCAATCTGGATGAGGTTATCCAGCTTAACGCCCTTGCGGATAATCGTGGACTCCATAGCGGCACGGTCCACAACCGTGTTGGAACCGATCTCCACATCGTCTTCCAGAATCACGTTTCCAGTCTGAGGAATTTTCTTGTAGGATCCGTCCTCGACAGGGGCGAATCCGAAACCGTCCGATCCGATCACCACATTAGCGTGAAGTATGCAGTTGTTTCCGATCTTGCAGTCATCATAGATTTTAACTCCAGGGTAGAAAATGCAGTTTTCCCCAATCTTCACGTTGTTTCCTATGTAAACCTGAGGATGAATCTGGCATCCGTTGCCCACAATGGTCTTGGAACCGATGTAGCTGAACTTTCCGATATAGACCTTCTTGCCGATCTTGCTGGACCAAGCCCTGTAGGACAACAGGCTGTGGCCTTTTTTCTGGCTTCTCTTTATTGTATTCAGAAGTTCCAGAAGCGAAGCGAAGGCAGGATGCGCATCCTCCATGACGATAAGGGTAGGCTTAACCTTCTGCTCCGGGACCAGATGCCGGCTGACTATAACTATCCCGGCATTGCTTGTGAGAAGATATTCCTTGTATTTGTCGTTGTGAAGGATACAAACCTCGTTCGGTTTGCCATGCTCGATCTTGGCCACCATTCTGACCTTCACGTTTGGATCGCCGATGATTTCTCCCTTAAGGTGCTGGGCGATTCTTTCCGCTGTAACTTCCATAACACAAAATGTCTAATAATTTTCAAATATACTCATTTTTTTGGTATTCTGGGTGAAATTACATACTTTTGCACTCCAGAAAAGGCAAGTGAGAAAGGGGACCAGACGGTTCCCTTCTTTGTTGCCTGTAAATGAGAAAATTATAAAAATACAACAATATGGAAGGTTTAAATTTAGCTCAGTTCTTTGCAGAATTCAAAGAAGGCAAAGGCATCGACAGGGCAACATTGATGAGCGTCCTGGAAGACATTTTCCGCACACAGCTTGCCAAGACTTACGGCACGGCTGACAATTTCGACATCATCATCAACATCGACAAGGGAGACCTCCAGATATGGCGCAACCGTACCATCGTGGAGGAAGTCGAGGATCCTAATCTGGAAATCTCCAAGGCTGAGATAGACGCAAAGGAGCCGGACAACGACTTCGAGATCGGCGAGGATTACACTGAGGAAATTCCTCTGTCTTCTTTCGGAAGGAGGGCAGTCCTCAACCTCCGCCAGAATCTCTCAGGAAGGATTATGGACATAGACAAGGCCAACCTTTTCAACTACTACAAGGACAAGATTGGAGAAATAGTGGTAGGAGAAGTTTATCAGGTTTGGAAGAAGGAAGTCCTCGTAAGGGACGATGCAGACAACGAGCTGGTTCTGCCTAAGAGCGAGCAGATTCCGTCAGACTATTTCCGCAAGGGAGATTCCGTAAAGGCTGTCGTGGCTAAGGTCGAGATGAAGAACAACACCCCTAGCATCATACTTTCCAGAACGGCAAGCGTGTTCCTGGAGAGGCTCTTCGAGCAGGAGGTTCCTGAAATCTTCGACGGCCTTATCACCATCAAGAAGATCGTGCGTATGCCTGGCGACCGCGCCAAGGTTGCTGTCGAGTCTTACGACGACCGCATCGATCCTGTAGGAGCCTGCGTAGGCGTAAAGGGAAGCCGTATCCACGGTATCGTGCGTGAACTGCGCAACGAGAACATCGACGTGATCAGCTGGACGACCAACACCCAGCTCCTTATCCAGAGAGCCCTCTCCCCTGCCAAGATCTCCACTATCAAGATCAACGAGGAAGAGAACAAGGCCCTCATCACGATGGATTCATCCCAGGTTTCCCTGGCAGTTGGCAAGAACGGCAGCAACATCCGTCTGGCAGAGATGATGATCGGCATGGATATCGAAATCTTCAGGGATGTCCAGGGTGCTGACGACGACGACGTGCTTCTGAGCTCGTTCAACGACGAAATCGACCAGTGGGTTATCGACGCCCTCCGCAAGGTTGGTTTCGATACCGCAAAGGATGTCCTCAGGATGAGCAACGAGGATATTATGGACAGGGCTGACCTCGACCTCGAGACCGTGGAGGAAGTGAAGAGAATCCTCGAGGCAGAGTTCGAAGATCCTATGGACGAATAATTTTTAACGTAAAAAAAGGAGACGCAAATGGCAGGAATGAGAATAAGTAAAGTCCTCAAAGACTTCAACATAGGAATGAGCACCCTCATAAACTTCCTGGAGAAGAAGGGAAAGAGTGTGGATGCCAATCCTAACGCGAAGCTCGACGAGGAGACCTACGCACTGGTACAGAAGGAGTTCCTTCCTCAACAGCAGGTGAAGGAAGACGCAAAGAAGATAGCCGGCACGCTCAGAATCTCTGAAAACGACAAGAAGACTTATCAGCTTGAGAAGGAAGAGAAGCCAAAGGACAATTTTATAGAGACTGCCGTAGAAGCTCCTAAGGCACCGACCGTTGTAGGCAAGATAGACCTGGACAAGATTTCCGGAAAGAAAGCGGATGCGGCCAAGGCTGAGAAGAAGGCTGCCGAGCCTAAGAAAGAAGAGGTGAAGGCAGAGCCCGCAGAGGAGAAGAAGCCTGAGAAGAAAGCTGAAAAGGCGCCAAAGGCATCTGCTAAGAAGAAGGAAGAGGCGGTAAAGGAAGAAAAGGCTGTCGCCGGGAAAAAAGAGGAAAAACCTGCTGAAACAGTAGAGGCTCAGAAGAAAGAGGAAACTCCAAGCAACTTCATCGAGACTAAGGTTGAGCAGCTTCAGGGTCCTAAGGATACCGGCCAGAGGATAGACCTTTCCAAGTTCGAGACCCCTAAGAAGAAGAGTGGTGGAAAGAGGGAGAGAATCTCCAAGAACACCAAGGAGAAAGTGGACATAACCAAGGAGAGCAGCCAGAACCGCGACAACAAGAAGGGCAAGGACAAGAAGAGCAAGAAGGGATTCAAGCCTATCCGCAACGAGGTAGACGAGGACGAAGTACAGAAGCAGATAAAGGAGACCTACCAGAGAATGGTTGAGGGCAAGGGCAAGACCAAGGGCTCCAAGTACAGAAGGGAAAAGAGAGAGATCGCCGAGGAAAAGAGAGAGGAAGAAATCCAGCGCAGGGGTCTGGAGAGCAACATCCTCAAGGTCACCGAGTTTGTTACGGTCAACGATCTGGCCGTTATGATTGACCAGCCGGTTACCAAGGTAATCAGCGCCTGCATGAACCTCGGACTCATGGTTTCCATCAACCAGAGGCTGGATGCCGACGCCCTGACTCTCGTGGCAGAGGATTTCGGCTACAAGATCGAGTTCGTTTCCGCTGAGATCCAGGAGGCCATCAAGGAGGAGACAGAGGAGGACAAGCCTGAGGATATGGAGCCAAGGGCCCCTATCGTTACTGTTATGGGCCACGTAGACCACGGTAAGACCTCGCTGCTGGACTACATCCGCCAGTCCAACGTGATTGCCGGAGAGGCCGGCGGTATCACCCAGCACATCGGAGCATACAACGTGAAGCTTCCTAACGGAAGAAGGATTACCTTCCTGGATACTCCTGGTCACGAAGCGTTTACCGCAATGCGTGCCCGCGGAGCCAAGATGACTGACCTTGCGATTATCATCGTTGCCGCAGACGACGCCGTTATGCCTCAGACAATCGAGGCCATCAACCACGCCCAGGCTGCCGGCGTTCCGATGATTTTCGCCATCAACAAGATAGACAAGCCAGGTGCAATGCCTGACAAGATCCGAGAGCAGCTCTCCCAGATGAACATCCTCGTTGAGGACTGGGGCGGAAAGTACCAGTGCCAGGAAATCTCCGCAAAGAAAGGTATCGGTGTTTCCGACCTTCTGGACAAGGTCCTGCTTGAGGCCGATATGCTCGACCTTAAGGCAAATCCGAACAAGAAAGCAGTCGGAACCGTTATCGAATCTTCTCTGGACAAGGGTAGAGGCTATCTGGCCACCCTTCTGGTTCAGGGCGGAACCCTCCACACCGGAGACATTATGCTTTCCGGAATGTACACCGGTAAGGTAAAGGCCATGTTCAACGAGAGAGGCCAGAAGATCAAGGAGGCCGGTCCTTCTGTCCCAGTTTCAGTTCTCGGTCTGAACGGAGCCCCTCAGGCAGGCGACACATTTAACATCTTCGATAACGAGAGGGATGCAAGGGAGATTGCCAACAAGCGTGAGCAGCTTCTCCGAATCCAGGGCCTGAGAACCCAGAAGCACATCACCCTGGAAGAGCTCGGAAGAAGAATCGCCATCGGCAACTTCAAGGAACTCAACATTATCGTCAAGGGAGACGTGGACGGCTCTATCGAGGCTCTCAGCGATTCCCTGATCAAGCTCTCTACCGAGGAGGTAAGGGTGAACGTCATCCACAAGGCCGTTGGAGAAATCTCCGAGAGCGACGTTCTGCTCGCCGAGGCTTCCGAGGCCATCATCATAGGATTCCAGGTCCGTCCATCAATGAACGCCAGGAAGATGGCAGAAAAGGAGGAGATCGAAATCCGCCTCTACTCTGTCATCTACGATGCAATCAACGAGGTCAAGAGCGGTATCGAGGGTATGCTTGCCCCTGTGGAGAAGGAAGTTGTAACCTCAACTCTGGAAGTAAGGCAGACGTTCAAGATTTCCAAGGTCGGTACGATCGCCGGCTGTATGGTCAAGGAAGGCAAGATTACAAGGACCGCCAAGATCAGGGTAATCCGAGACGGTATCGTCATCAAGGAAGGCGTTCTGGCTTCCCTCAAGAGAGGCAAGGACGACGTCAAGGAAGTCACTTCCGGATACGACTGCGGTCTTGGTATCGAGAACTTCAACGATATCAAGGAAGGAGACGTTATCGAGGCCTACAAGATCGAGGAAATCAAGAGAACTTTATAAAAAGAATCTCAGGATTAACGTTGAAGGGCGTGTATGCTGTTGGCTACACGCCTTTCTCCTTTATTGTCGAACTTGCCGTTGTCAGAAGGATGGTTAATTACTCCGTCCTTTACGGTCCAGAGGGTGGAGGAGCCGCCACCGTCAAGATTCACGGCGTTCTTGCAGCCCTTGCCGCCATCCATCGACTGAAGGTATCGCTGGACTTCATCCAGAGTCATTCCCTCGGCATTGCCTTTGCTGCGTCCGTCTATTACCATAAGGCAGATCTTTCCGTCTTTCTCAAAGACCACGCTGCGGGGATGACGTTTGTCTGAAAAGCCCTTGTAATAAGGCAATTCCACGGCATATCCGTCTTTTATAAGAAGAGGCATGGTAGCCATAACTGATGTATGCCTGCCAGGTTTCCTAATGAATCTCTTTTCCTTTTCCTGACTCCAAGGCACTACGGAAAGCTTCCCCTTTCTAACTACAACCGCACCGTTTGTCCTTAACTTCATGTCATCGCCTTTTGTGGTGTCCGCAACAATGCCGTCTATCTGCAGATAGCATACGCTTCCGCCTTTCTTCATGTTGTAGAACGTTCCGTTGATTGCCGCGGCGGCTCCAGCCTCCGCAGCCACTTCTGAGGTTCTTTTCAGAGCCTTGTGGTCAATCACCACAAACTTGTACTTCCCCGGATTAATCTCAACGAAAGAAATATCCTGTGGGGAACCGAAGAGGTCGTCGTAATGCAAATGATAAGACGCCAGTTTTCCGTTAACTCCGCAGGAGACCGCGAACAGAACGCACAAAAGCAGTAATAAAGATTTTTTCATAAAAGGAGCTTGTAGGATTATTCGCCCATATCTTCAAGAACGTCCACGGTGCCCTTGACGGTCTTGTAGAGGGCTTTGAATATTAACCTTATTATCATAGCCATACCGATGATTATCGCCAGGGAGACTATCAGGAATACCCTTGAATGTCCCTCGCTGCCCCTTGTCAGCAGATAAGGATCTTTGGTTATGGCGGAGATAATCCTGCCGTTGGAATACTTGGTGGCGCTCCATTTCTTCACGATGATGCCCCTGTTCACGTAAGTGGCCCCGCCGTTGGAGCGGTTGAAGGTGATTATGGACTTAAAGTCCGAATACACTATCTGGAACGGCAGGCCCCGTTGCGAGTAGGAAGAAGAGAAGACATCTGATATTGCCTCTTTTTCAATGGCATCGGAGATTGGCTGGAGGCTCCTCAGGGTTTCGTCCTCAGTCATAGCGCTGAGCACATAGACATCTGCGCGGTGGCGGCCGTAGTTGAGGGAATCGCCGAGATTCTTGAGTTTGCCAAGATCTTCGTGAGTGATTCCTGAAGCATCGTAGAAGGAGATGAAAACTACCGGAGACTCTGACTTGAGGACAGTTTCAGTCACATCGTCCCCAAATGAATCTTTCAGGATGAATGGCATCTGCCTGGCAACCTTCTCGCTGCCTTCAACAACGGTGGAGACTGTTTCCTCATACTTCCAGGTAGAATCCGGAAGGTGGTTGAGGCTGAAAGACTTGCGCACTCCGTCCTTGGAGTAGATTATCTCTGTCTTATACTTGACCAGAGCCGTGGAATCTCCCTTGAAGAGGTCTCTTCCAGGGCGGAAATCAGACAGGTCTGCCGGAGGGAGTTCCCTCATCGAGTAAACTGCCAGGCCAACGATGAAGACTGCATAGCCCAGCATAAAAGCCCACTGCCAGAAGTTGCCGGCTATCGGACGGGCCCTGTGCCTCTGGCTGTAGAGGTAAGCGGTAAGGACCACAAGCGCAATGTTCTTGTAGAAAGACGGCCAGGGCTCCAGGTGAATCACGTCCCCGAAGCAGCCGCAGTCTTCAACCTTCCCGGTAATGGCGGAATAGAGTGTAACTCCCGCAAAGAACAGGCTCATAAGGAGAGCTATCAGCGAGAAAAAGCGGAACTTGATGACCTTGAGAATGCAGACTCCTGTCAGAAACTCCACTACGCAGAGCGCGATCCCAAGCCACAAAGCCCAGTACCCCGGATCCATCCCCAGGAAGGCGTGGAAATATTCCTTTACCTTCAGCGATGTGCCGACCGGATCCACTCCCTTCAGGAAACCCGAAGCGATGAACACGATTCCCACCAGGTAACGGGCAGTTTTTCTCAACAACTTCCAGAACATCTTACAAAGGAAGCTTCTCTTTTATGCGTTCAAATATCTCGTCTGGAGGAAGCATCGAGCCATCCTCAGCCATACATTCAACTTCCTGGAAATCAGCATCCCTCTCACACTCTTCCAAATACATTTTCCTTACGCCTTCCTGGAAGCTGATCCTCTCCTCATGGATATCCCTCTGCCCGTTAAGGTAGTCGCGGTCGGAATCCTCGCTGCGGGAAGAAGCCAGGCGGGAAGCGATAAAGTCCAGCGGAACGTTAAGGTAAATGTTCACGTCCGGCCGTGGAATCTTGTAGAATTCATACTCTAGGGAGAATATCCAGCTGCGGAGCTTCTCTCTCTCTTCAGGGTCTGTGATCTTGGAGCACTGGTATGCGATATTGGAATACACGTACCTGTCCAGAAGGACTGTCTTTCCAGCTTTCAGGGCCTTCCTCAGCGATGCGGCAGCATCCTGCCTGTCAAGCGCATAGAGCAGGGCCACCAGTTTCGGGTGAACCTGGTTCAGGTCTCCGAATCCCCCTCTTAGGAACTCCCCTATCAGGTCTCCGTAAACCGGAGCCTCATACCTCGGAAAGTGGAGGTATTCCAGATCATATCCTTTTTCAACGATGTATTCCTTGAGTTTTTTGACCTGGGTGCTCTTTCCTGCACCGTCCAGTCCTTCTATAACTATCAGCATAACTCTACAAATTTACGAATCTGTTTTCAATATTGCATTCCTTTCCCCCATAGATTATCTTTGTAGCAGAAGCAAAAGAGCCTATGGCAAGAAATAAACGCGAATCAGAACCCATCCGGGTGATGGGAATCATAAACATCAACAACGAGTCTTTCTACAGAAAAAGCCGCAGGATAACAGTTGAAGATGTTGAAAAAGCTTACCTGCAAATGATTGAAGACGGGGCGGATATCATTGATATCGGAGCCTGCTCCACCCGTCCCGGGAGCACTCCCGTAAGCCAGAGGCAGGAGTGGGAATATCTGGAAAAGCCCCTGGAAAGGCTGGCGGAAGTGGCCTCCGAAAGATTCTGCGAGGGTAAAACCGTTCCCGAAATCTCCATAGACACATTCCGGAGCGAAATCGTAAAAAAGGCCTGCGACATTCTCGGGCCAATAATTGTCAACGATATTTCCTCCGGGGAAGATGATCCTGAAATGCTTGAGACTGTGGCAGATTACGGACTTCCGTTCATTGCAATGCACAAGCGGGGGACACCGGATACGATGCAGGCTATGACAGATTATCCCAAGGGAGTTGTCGCTGAGGTCAAGCGTTATTTTGAGGCATTCGCGGAGAAAGCGGAAAAGTTCGGGATAGAAGACTGGATTCTTGATCCCGGATTCGGATTTGCCAAGACCATTGAGCAGAACTACGAGCTTCTGGAAGGCTTGGACCAGTTCCAGAGCCTGGGCCGTCCGGTCCTGGCGGGGCTTTCCAGAAAATCGATGATATACAAGCTGCTGGACATTACTCCGGAAGAAAGCCTCCCGGCCACCTGCGTCCTGAACTTCAGGGCTCTGCAGAAAGGAGCCGCCATACTCAGGGTACACGACGTCAAAGAGGCCGTCCAGACTGTCAGGCTATTTGAAAAAACATTAAATTTGCACGGCTAAAAATCATATTTATGGATAAGGCATTCCAGGCACTTACGGCAGTTTCCCCGATAGACGGGAGATATCACGACAAGACAGAAATCCTCAGCGGTTATTTTTCCGAGTATGCGCTCATAAGGTATCGCGTAAGGGTGGAGATTGAATACTTCATCGCACTCTGCAACATACCGCTGCCTCAGCTTAAGGGTTTCCCTAAGGGCAAGTTCGCATCGCTGAGAAAGATATACAGGGATCTTACTGTAGAGCAGGCCCAGAGGGTGAAGGATATAGAAAAGATCACCAATCACGACGTCAAGGCTGTGGAGTATTTCATAAAGGAGGAATTCAAGAGGCTGAAGGTTGAGAAATACTCGGAATTCGTGCACTTCGGACTTACCAGCCAGGACATAAACAACACGGCCGTTCCACTCAGCCTGAAGGAGGGAATTGAAAATTCATATATGCCTGAGCTGCTGGAAGTTAAGAAGATGCTGGAGGCTATAGCCAGGGAATGGAAGGACATCCCGATGCTAGCCCACACTCACGGACAGCCGGCTTCCCCTACCCGCCTGGGCAAGGAAATCAAGGTATTCGTGGAGAGACTGGACAAACAGCTCAAGCTCCTGAAGACAGTGCCTTACTGCTCGAAGTTCGGTGGTGCTACCGGTGGAATGAACGCCCACAAGGTCGCTTATCCTGACATAGACTGGAACAAGTTTGCCGCCGCCTTCCAGAAAGATGCCTTCGGTCTGGTGCGCTCCTATCCCACAACCCAGATAGAGCATTACGACAACCTTGCCGCCCTGTTCGACAATCTCAAGAGAATCAACACAATACTGACAGACCTCTGCCGCGATGTCTGGACATACATCTCTCTGGAATACTTCAAGCAGAAGATCAAGGCTGGAGAAGTCGGATCCTCCGCGATGCCTCACAAGGTAAACCCTATCGACTTTGAAAACGCTGAAGGCAACCTAGGCGTGGCAAATGCAGTGTTCGAGCATCTGAGCGCAAAGCTTCCGGTTTCCAGGATGCAGAGAGACCTTACTGATTCAACGGTGCTCAGGAACGCGGGAGTTCCTCTGGCCCATACCCTGATAGCTCTTAAATCGCTGAGAAAAGGACTTGGCAAGCTGATACTCAACAAAGAGAAGCTGGATGCAGACCTGGAAGACAACTGGGCTGTGGTGGCTGAGGCTCTTCAGACCATTCTCCGAAGGGAAGGTTACCCTCATCCGTATGAAACCCTGAAAGAGTTGACAAGGGTCAACACCAAGGTAACGAAAGAAAGCATCGCCGAGTTTGTAAAGGGTCTGAAAATAAAAGAAAGCGTGAAGAAAGAAATGCTTTCCGTCACGCCTCAGAACTATACGGGGGTTTAGGTCAGTCTTCTGATCCGGAACCTTCCACAACGTAAACGTCCTCTCCGGATTCGTGGAAAAGATATTGCTCCCTGGCAAACTTTTCCAGAGAATCCTTGTTGGATGTCAGCTCGTTGAGCTTCTCGTCCGCCTGCTTTATGGCATTCTGATAATAGACTTTCTGGCGGTTCTGCCAGGCCAGCTGCTTGAGGTCCCTGTACCAGGAAACCAGATTGTTTGTATCGAAGAAGAATATCCATATCAGGAACGCTGCCGTGACTATGAAATACTTGTTCTTCAATACCTTGAAGACTTGCCTGAATCCGGGTTTTTCACTTAGTCTGCCAAAGAAGCTCACTGCCGTAGATTTTTACTTTGATTAAGCTCGATTTACATTATCTTTGCACCTCGAAACTTTACAAATTTACAAAAAATAATGAAACCTACACTTCTGATCATGGCTGCCGGAATGGGCAGCAGGTATGGAGGCCTCAAACAGCTTGACGGCGTGGGGCCTAAGGGTGAGACAATCATGGATTTCTCCATCTACGACGCTATGCTTGCAGGGTTTGCGGATGTGGTTTTCGTCGTTAGGGAAAAGTTCAGAAAGGAGTTTGAAGAGAAGGTTGCTTCCAAATTCAAAGGCAAAGTCAAATACTCCATAGTAACCCAGGAACCGGATAAACTTCCAAGAGGGTTCGTTCCAAAGGTTCCGAGGGAGAAACCATGGGGCACAGGGCAGGCAGTTCTCTCCGCAAAGAAAGTGATTACCAGACCGTTTGCCGTTATCAACTCGGACGATTTCTACGGAAGGGAATCATTCAGGTGCCTGGCAGACTACCTGAACCGTATCAGGAAGGGTCAGAAGGGCAGGTTCTGCATGGTGGGTTTCTATCTGAACAATACCCTGTCCGAGTCCGGAAGCGTTTCCAGAGGGATATGCACCCTGGACAGCAAGGACCATCTGGTCAAGGTGGAAGAACACTCCAACATCCGTAAGGAGGGCCGCAGGATTTTGGGAGAGAACCTCCTGGGCGTGGAGCATCCGCTTCCGTCAAAGACCTGCACATCGATGAATATGTGGGGCTTCACTCCGGACTATATGGAAGAGTCCGAAGTCCTTTTCAAGGAATTCCTGAAGCAGAACATAGACGAGCCTAAGAAGGAGTTTTATGTTCCTTCCGTGGTCAGCAGAATGATAGAGGAAGGAAAGGCCAAGGTCAAGGTTCTTTCCACCCCATCAGCCTGGTTTGGCGTTACTTACAAGGAAGACAGGGAAAAGGTCGTTGCCCGTCTGAAGGAAATGGCGGAGGACGGGACCTATCCTTCCCCTCTGTTCTAGACAACATCGCAGAGCAAAACAGTCATGAACATTTTTTCAAAACCCAAATATTACAGGCCGGGATTCGGAGGCAGCCTCCTGATCCTGCTTGTCATGTTTCTTCTGGGCAGTGTCGTTTCTGTAGTTGCGGCATTTATTGCGGCTGCCATCAGCGGAGAACTGTCTGCGGTGGCACAGGCAACATCTGACCCTGTAGGACTTGCCGGCATACTTTCCGGGAAACTGAGTCTTGTGTATTTTACCCAGATGATTATCCCGGTGCTGTTCATCTGGCTGGTGGGAAACAGCAACAGCCAGAATCCGCTGAACGCTCCGGTAAAGGTTGACGCTCCGCATCTTGGGAAATTCAACTTCCTGACCCTGGGCATTCTGCTTCTGCTCATGACATTGGGACTCAGCTGGGCGCTGGATCCGGTGACGAGCAATTTCCCTATTCCGGACAACTTCAAGGACATGTTCGAGAGCATAGCCACCAGACCTGTAGACACCATTGTCTCAGTTGCCATAATGGCTCCGCTGTTCGAGGAGTTCATTATGAGGGGCACCATAGAAAGAGGCTTGCTTTCAAAGGGTTCCGCAGTTGTGGCCATACTCTGGTCAGCCCTGCTTTTCGGAGCTATGCACATGAATCTCTGGCAGGCTATCCCGGCATTCGTCCTCGGCTGCCTTTTCGGATGGGTTTATTACAGGAGCCACAGCATCTGGGCCGTTATCTTCATGCACTTTGTAAATAATTTCTCATCCATAATGCTGTTCTGGGCATTCCCGGATATGGATGCAGATGCAACATCGAGGGAGAATATGATCCAGCTCACAGGAACCGACATGTGGTACTGGGTGCTGGTTGGCGGAGGCATACTGGTTGTAATTCTTGGCATCATCCTGCTGCACAAGTTCCTGCCTAGGAAACCGAAGAGTTTCAGACCCGCAACAGTAATCCTGGCAGACGCCATCAACCCTAACAGCACAGGTACTTTGCAATGAAAAAGATATACCCTCTTCTGCTGAACAGCCTGACTCCTGACAGCACAGCCCTCAACGGCTTCCTTAAGGACAATTCCATAGACGATCTCATTGAGACCTATATGGGCAATCTGCTCGGCGACAAGACATTCAACTTTTTCCAGGGCAACCTGCCAATAACGGTGAAGCTCTGCGACGAGAGCGGACACATAACCGTTTCTCCGGACGACGAGACCGCTCTGCCGCGCTACGGCTGCTGGGGCAAGGAGAGAATGCTCTACATACTTTCCGCAGAGGAGGATTCGTCCATCTGGATAGGTTTCAAGAAGGATATTTCCGCAACGGACATCTATGAAAGAAGCCTGGAAGGAAGCATACTGGAAACAATGAACGAGATAGGGCCGGAAGAGGGCGAGACCTTCTACATCCGCCCCGGAGTCCCGTTCCGCATCGGAGAAGGCGTAAGATATGTGGAAGTGGCCCAGAATTCCCCTTGCGACTTCAACATAGAGGAAACGGACCAGCTCGTGGAAGCTCTCGACTTCATAAACCTCAGCGCCTCCAATCCGGAATATGTGGCTCCGGAATCCTGCCTTTTCAGGATGGAAAGGGTTGCCATCACCAAGCCCCAGACAATCGCCCCGGACCAGACGGAAAGTTTCATGGCAATCTTCAACCTGGACAACCAGACATCGCTGAAGGTAAAAGACTTGAGAGGATACACGGAAATCTCCGAAGAGACTTATATTACGCTTGACAGTAAATCCCCTCTGGCCCTCGTGCCTCACGACATCCAGGAACTGACCATATCCCCTAGCCAGGAGGGTGATAATCCTACATCATCCTTCCTCCGCATCTATATGTGCAACATCCCCGAGCCTCCGAAACCGGAAGAAGATGAAGACGGGGAGGACGAGTGCGGATGCGGCCATCACCACCACGATGACGAAGACTGCGGTTGCGGACACCATCACCACCACAATGGATAACGTAAGGATAGATAAATACCTCTGGGCTATAAGAGTGTTCAAGACACGCAGCGAAGCCGCCGAAGCCTGCCGTACCGGAAAGGTCATCGTAAACGGCGCCCAGGCCAAGTCCTCCAGGGAAATAAAGGCCGGAGACTCCATTGAAGTCCGCAAGGGTGCAGTCCACTTCAGCTATACCGTAATCGAGCCAATAGACAAGCGTCAGGGAGCCAAGCTCGTGGACCAGTATGCGGAAAACACCACCCCGCAAAGCGAGCTGGACAAACTTGTGGCTCCGGTAGAAACGTTTTTCCTGAAAAGGGAAAGGGGAAGCGGACGTCCTACAAAGAAGGAACGCCGCGATATCGACCGCCTGATAGACGGTTTCTAAAATTCTGTTTTATTGATTCCGAAAAAATTCCGGAGTTTTTCCTTGAAGGAGAGTTCCTTTTCTTTTGGCTTTTCCTCAGCGACAGGTTCTGCCGGAGGGACTTCTGTTTTCTTCGGATCTGCTTTCTTAGGGTCCGTGTTGCAAATGTTCATAGCCCTGTCCGGACCCATGAATGTAAAGTCCTTGACTCCCTGGGCGGCACGCTTGAGGATTGAAGGAAGCTGCTCCTTTTCTTCCCCCTCGATCTTCCCAAGGACATAATCCACCTGGCCTCCTTTAGGAAAACCGTTGCCGATTCCGACACGGATACGGCAATAATCCGAGGTTCCGAGCGTCTGATTGATGTGGGCAAGGCCGTTGTGGCCCCCGTCGCTGCCCTTTTTGCGCATACGTACGCTTCCCAGAGGCAGGGCAAGGTCATCGCAGATGACAAGAAGATGCTCTACAGGGATGTTCTCCTCCTGCATCCAGTAGTTTACAGCCCTTCCGCTGAGGTTCATATAGGTGGAAGGCTTCAGGAGGATGAGTTTGCTTCCGCGATAAGAAATCTCCGCGGTGCTGCCCAGCCTCCCGGTCTTGAAAACGGCTCCGGCCTCCTCAGCGAGGAAATCCACAACCATGAAGCCAATGTTGTGACGGGTGCCGGCATATTCGGCACCAATGTTTCCAAGACCCGCTATGAGATATTTTCCAGCCATTTTCTACCATTCAAAGGTAATAAAAAAGTTAAAGTGGATGCCCAAAAGGTTTCGGACATCCACTTTTAGAAAGAACTCCTGTCTGCGATTACTTTGCCTCGGCGTTCTCAGTTTCTGCTGCTGCAGCTGCAGCGGCGGCGCGGGTACGCTTGATCTCGCAAACCATCAGCTTCTTAGGAGAAGTAATCTTGCATTCTGCCACGTTGAGCTCTCCTGCATAGATAGCCTTGCCTACTCCCAGAGTGGTGATGTCCACGTCAATCTGGTCAGGAAGCTTGTCCATAGGACCGCAAACCTTTACCTTTCTTACGCCAATCCTCAGACGGCCACCCTGCTTAACACCCTCGGCGTTACCGAAAACGTTTACAGGAACTGCGATCTCAACCGGCTTGTCCTCGGAAATAGCGAGGAAGTCGATGTGGATAGCGTCGTCAGTGATAGGGTCATACTGTGCGTCGTGAAGGATGCAAGGATGAATCTCACCGTTGATGTTTACGTGGATAATGTAAGACTTCGGAGTGTCTGTAATCTTCTTGATGTCTGCCAGTGGAATGGCAATGTCCAGATGCTGGGTTCCGTTGCCGTAGATGATGCAAGGAACGTTACCGGCTCTGCGGATCTTCTTGAGATCCTGCTTTGTTCCGATCTTTCTCTCGGAAGCGTTCAGTGTAATAATCTGCATAATTTTAAAATTTTTAAGTGTTACTCAGTCCGCCCTTTATGGGGACCCCATTGCACCGAGCCCGAATCGCGTCGGGCGAAATGCGGGTGCAAATATAAACATTTTTGTCTCTCGTGCAAATCAGCTCCATATTGCCATTACCGAAAATGTTCCTATCTTTGATATTGAACATCGGAAAACATTTCCGGGAAAAACGGCAATAAACAATAACAATTACAAATTACCTTTTTATGATCAAGAAATTCAGATGTACCGTTTGTGGATATATCCACGAAGGACCAGAACCTCCAGAGAGATGCCCGCAGTGCAAGCAGCCTAGAGAGAAATTCGTCGAGGTTGTCGAGGACCAGAACAAGAAAGCCTGGGCAGACGAGCATGTAATAGGCGTAGCCAAGGGATGCGATCCTGAAATAATGGACGGCCTGAAGGCAAACTTCATCGGAGAATGCACCGAAGTCGGAATGTATCTGGCAATGAGCCGCCAGGCAGACCGCGAGGGCTATCCTGAAGCAGCCGACGCCTTCAGAAGATATGCTTTTGAAGAGGCTGACCACGCAGCAAGATTCTGCGAACTCATCGGCGAGATGGTTTGGGATACCAAGACCAATCTGGAGAAGAGAATCGAGGCTGAGAGAGGCGCATGCGAGGGCAAGAAGAAGATTGCCACCAAGGCAAAGCAGCTCAACTACGATGCCATCCACGACACTGTTCACGAGATGTGCAAGGATGAGGCACGTCACGGCCAGGGATTCGAAGGAATCTACAACCGTCTGTTCAAGAAATAAGACTGGATGCGCAAGCACGGTTAAGGGGTGTCATGACGGCACCCCTTTTTTATTGTATCTCAGATATTTTCCGGATTATTCCGAAGTGACCGGCAGAATCATTCCCGCGTCCGTGTTCCAGTCGTATTTCCTGTAGTAGGTGATCAGCGTAGCTTCTTCCGGGTTGTTAATGTAGCAGCTGAGGCCGGAGAACTTTGCCGGATTAATCTCAAGGTTTATCATCTTGCCAGTAGTGTACTTGGCAATAACCGCTTTCTCGAGGGCCGCCGTGAAATTAGCCGTAGCTGATGCTCCGCAAAGATTCACCAGGAAATCGTTTAGGTCATAGAACCAGTGGTCATCGTAACGGAAATACCTCTGTACAGCAGTTACGTCAAGAGAAGGGATGCCGTCGCGATACTGGTCGAAAAGCAGCCTTGCCTGTGAGGCCACCTCTCCAAGTTCCGAGCATTTTACGGTGGCTATGGTAACGGACTGATAATCCCCGGTCTGTGCGTTGTAATAATCATACACGTTCTTTGAAACCCCCGTATAATCAGCCTTGAACATACTCTCGATTACCTTGTCGTAAGGGAAACTGTCTGTCAGGATTTCAGCCGGAGAACCGATGAAATAGTCGCAGCAGTCTCTCAGCTGATAGGCAATCTCTATGCCTCCCATGAAACAGGCATCCATCGCGATGAAATCGAAATGGGTGTCCCCTATCGCTTCCTTGATATCGAATACGGACATTTCCACACCCAGCTCGCTTCCGAAAGACTTGACCATATGAGCGTAAGGGTCTATTCCTCCCGGACGTGTCGGGAACATGGACCTCTCGTTGCTGGACATCTGGGCGGAAGTTGCGGACGCGTAAGCGTACTGCTTATAGTAACCTTCCGGCAGCCAGCCGGTTCCGTGAGACCAGAGCACCAGTCCATACTCCTTTGCAGGACACATTGTCTTTGTGATGTTTATCACGGACTTCATTGCGTTCTTGGTGCAGGAGTTCATGTATGAGAACCTGTAGATGGTATCTGTCTTGACCACTCCATCCTTGTCCTTGAAGATATTGACAAGAAGCGTAAGGGTATCTTTCATCTGCCTTGAGGTAAGGTCAAAGTTGTTGCAGTAAAGCACAATGTTCCCGTTATCCGGAACATACCCTCCGATTATCTTGTTTATGTTGGCCGCAGCATCCATATACAGGTTGTTGTGAGATGCAAAGTACAGGAGGATAGTCTTGTCCTTTTCCTCGAAGACAACATCCTTAGGCTCTACTTTGGAACAGGAAGTCAGGGCCGCGATTATGATTGTGCTGCAGACAGCTAAGTATTTCCAAATCTTCATGACGGGGCAAAATTACACTTTTTTCCTTAATGCTGCATATTCCATACCAGCAGATTGCTATCTTTGCTAAAAGGAACAATAAACTGAACTGACAATGGAAAAGAGCAATTTTTCAAGACCGGTAGACGAGGGCCTCGGTTCCTCTATCCGCAAATACCTGTATATGCAGGTGGACAGAGCCGCCCTCAAAGGCGCCGAGAAAATGTCCGTAGTCTCAAACCGGGTAATAGTAATCACTATACTTCTCCTGACCGGAACCATCGTCCTGATGATGCTGTGTCTTGCAGCCGGCTTTTTCCTCGGCGATGTTTTCGGAAACAACGCCCTCGGATTCCTCTGTGCCGCCGGCATTGTCCTGATTCTGGGACTGGTTATCTGGCTGCTGCGCAAGAAGATGTTTGCCAACCAGATGGCCCGGTTCTACACCGGAATGCTGCTCGGCGACGAGAAACTTTCCAGCATGAAGGAACTCAATCTCAAGCAGCAGTTTGTGGAAACTGAAATCAAGGACAAGGAAGAGGATATAGCCATCGAGTACCAGATGCTCAAGAAAATGCTCAATCCTCTGCACTATGTCGGCCTGGTTGTGGATAAGCTCCGCGATATTTTCCGCGGCAAGACAGACGACGAGGACTCCACCGGCACAACGGACATATCTCCGGACGGCAAGGATAACGGCAGCAATGCTCCTGACGATGGGAACTATCAGGCTAACCAATTCTGAGAATTAAATTGAACAATATGAAAAAACTGACTATTATGTTGACAATCTGCGCTGCAGCTCTGGCATCAGGCTGTACGGAAGAGAAAAAGGCTGAGACCGACAAGCCTTTCACATATATCGTGGATGAATTCGCGGACCTTCAGATCCTGCGCTACCAGATTCCGGACTGGGATTCGCTGAGCTTTGAGAACAAGGCCTTCCTCTACTACACTTCCGAAGCGGCAAAGTGCGGGCGTGACATTATGTTCGACCAGATGGGAAAATACAACCTCCGCATCCGCAAAGTCATTGAAAAGATCATCGACGAGTATAAGGGAGACACTGAATGCCAAGACTATAAAGAGTTTCTGGTATATGCCAAGAGGGTTTTCTTCTCAAACGGAATCTACCATCATTATGCCGAAGACAAGTTCTATCCGGCATGCCAGCCTGACTATTTCAGGAACCTGATGGAGACTACCGGCCAGGGGGAACTCTGCGATGAGCTTCTGCCTGTGATGTACGAGACCTGGATACTCCCGATGAGGCGCTGCAACGACACCAAGGTTGATATGGTGGCCAACTCCGCCGTAAACTTCTACGAAGGCGGCCTCACCCAGAAGGAAGTCAACAATTTCTATGACAGGATGGAGGACCCTAAGGATCCGCATCCAATCTCCTACGGCCTGAATTCCAAGCTCGTAAAGCATCCGGACGGAACTATCACCGAGGAAGTCTGGAAAGTTGGCGGTCTCTATTCAAAGTCCATAGAGAAGATCATTGAGAACCTTAACAAGGCAAAAGAATACGCCGAGACTGACGGTCAGAAGAAGACCATCGAGCTTCTTGTAAAGTACTACACTACAGGCGATCTGCGCGACTGGGACGCCTACAACATCCAGTGGGTGGATGACGGGGCCAAGGTTGTGGACTTCACCAACGGATTCATCGAGGATTATGACGATCCTCTTGGAAGGAAGGCCACCTGGGAGGGTATCGCCAACTTCAAGGATCTGGGCGCCAGCCGCAGGACCGAGGCTATCAGTGCACAGGCCCAGTGGTTCGAGGACAACTCCCCTGTTGACAAGCGTTTCAAGAAGGAGAACGTGAAGGGCGTAAGCGCAAAAGTTATCAACGTAACCGCCCTGGGCGGAGCCTGCTACCCTTCAACCCCTATCGGCATCAACCTTCCAAACGCCAACTGGATCCGCAAGGAGTACGGTTCCAAGAGCGTGACAATCAACAACATCACCGAGGCATATGACAAGGCCGCCGACGAGATGCCTAAGAGCATCCTAACTGAATTTGCCTGGGACCAGGCCGAGATAGACATGTGCAAGAAGTACGGTGTCATGACAGACAATCTTCACACAGACCTCCATGAGTGCCTGGGACACGCTTCCGGACAGCTTCTTCCAAACGTAAAGGAGAATGCCCTAAAGGAGTTCAATTCCGCTCTTGAAGAGGCAAGGGCAGACCTGTTCGCCCTCTACTATCTTGCAGACCCTAAATTGGTCGAGATGGGCCTTCTTCCGGATGGCGACGCCTACAAGGCAGAATACATGACCTACATCCGCAACGGCCTCTTCACCCAGTTCACCCGCATCGAGCTCGGCAAGAAGAACACCGAGGCCCATATGCAGAACCGCAAGCTTGTAGCCGAATGGGCATACGAACACGGAGCAAAGGACAATGTCATCGAGAAAAGGACAAGAGACGGCAAGACCTATTTCGTTATCAACGATTTTGAGAAACTCAGGGGCCTGTTCGGAGAACTCCTCGCAGAGATCCAGAGAATCAAGTCGGAGGGAGACTACAAGGCCGGCAAGGCTCTGATAGAGAAATATGCCGTTGACATTGACCCTGTCCTCCACAAGGAGGTTCTGGAGCGCTACGCCTCCCTCAACCTCAAGCCTTACAAGGGCTTCATCAACCCGGACATCGTTCCGGTCGAGAAGAACGGCAAGGTGGTTGACTATAAGATTGTGTACAACGACGACTACCTGAATCAGATGATGGAATACGGCAAGAAATACTCATTTGAATAATGAAAAAAGCAATTTGCATACTGGCTGCCACGCTGCTGGCAATTACTTCTGTTTTTGGGCAACCGTCCAAACAGTTTATCACGGTCTATGCCGAACCTGACCATTCAGACTGGACTTATTCCTGCGGAGAAAAGGCGGTGTTCACTCTCTATGCCGTAAAGGAAAATGTGAGGATGCCTCTGACGGAAATCACCTACAGCTACGGCCCGGAAAAACTTAAGGCGGAAAAGTCCGGAACCGTAACCACCGGCAAGGACGGCTTTGCCAGAATTACAGTGCCAGGACGCAAAGTCCCGGGATTTACAACGGTAAATGTAAGCGTAACCTACAACGGCAAGCGCTACAGCAGCCAGACCAACATCGGCTTTGACCCTTACAAAATAGAACCGACCACTTCACTTCCTGAAGATTTCGAATCCTTCTGGGAAAACGCCAAGGAAAAGGCGGCTAAAGTACCGATGCTTACCCGCGTCAGATATTCCCAGGAGGAGAGCAACGACAAAGTGGATGTCTATTACATCCGTATCCAGTCCTACAAAGCCGGCAATTACGTTTATGGCGTGCTGACAGTTCCAAATACGGAAGGCAGGAAACCGGCCATTCTCCGTCTGCCGGGTGCCGCAGTGCGCAAGTTCAGCGGTCCTGACCCGCTGGCTTACGAAGGTTTTGTGGTTCTGAATATCGGAGTCCACGGCATTCCTGTTGACCAGGACAGCGAGATTTACCGTCAGCTGGAAAACGGGGCGATGTCCGGATATGTGCTTAAGGGCCTTGAGAATCGCGACAGCTATTACTACAAGCGGACATATCTTGGGTGCGTCAGGGCTGTGGATTATCTGTGCAGCCGGGATGATGTGGACGCTTCCCGCATTGCCTGCTACGGAGGCAGCCAGGGCGGAATGCTCTCTATAGTGACAGCAGCCCTGGACAAGCGGATCAGCGCCCTATTTGCCTATTTCCCTGCATTCTGTGATGTAACCGGCTACTACTATGGCCGTAGCGGAGGCTGGCCGCATCTTTTCCTGGACAAGAGCGACCCTCTGATCGAAAAGAAAGTTGCCGTATCCAAATACTATGATGTAGTCAACTTTGCGCGCTTCCTTTCCCAGCCTGGCTTCTACGCCTGGGGGTTCAACGATATAGTCTGCTGCCCGTCCTCCACATTCTCGGCATACAATGTCATAACAGCTCCTAAACAACTGTGCCTGGCCCGCGATACCGGCCACTGGCTTTACCCTTGGCAAAGCGAAGAAGCCCTCAAATGGCTGAAATCACAGTTCAACATGCAATCTGAGTAACATGAAATCTTTCAGGTTATTTTTCGCCTCGGCGATGACAGTCTTGGTGTCCTGCACAATATGCCAAGCCCAGAATATTGGAGGGCAGCCAATTGATTCGCTGCCTGCAATAAAGGAGAACGGAGTTATCCGTGAATACTGGGGCAACACCGACAAATACCTGTTTTACCAGAATGCAACATTGCTGAACTATGCGGACAACATTCTGGACCAGGAAGGTCCCTCAGCAAAGCCGTCAGATGCCAGAAACCTGGCTCTGGCTGCCATTGATGCGGCAGTACACGATGACCGCAGCAGTATGACTTTTCTGAATGTGTTCATGTCTTTCCGATGGATGAAAGTTTTGGACCATCTGGCAAACGGACCAGTAGTGCATCCTGACCAGAGCCCTCACCAGCACGCCAAAGCTGAGGCCGTAGAAGTTGTAAAGCTCTACAACGATGGCTTCATTGTCCGCAGCGAGAGCGTTACCCTTGGCTTTGACCTGTGCGGAACCAGAAACCAGGATATAATCAAAGACCATAAGATGATATCAGATGGAAATATGGAGAAGTTCATAGGTCTCTGCGACGCCCTTTTCATTTCCCACAAGGATCCGGACCATTGCGACAGGAACGTTATAGAGATTGCCAAACGGCTGGGAGTGCCTGTCTATGGCCCGCAAGATACTGGATTTGATTATGTCAAGGGCTATCGCTCAGATGATTTCTCTGAGGTAGAACTGACACTGAATTCCGGAAAGAAGATTGAGGCGATAGCCATTCCCGGGCATCAGGATGAGCTTCAGAACAATATCTGGATGATTACCCTGCCGGAAAAGAGGACAGTCGTCCACTTCGGAGACCAGTGGAAGAAAGAAGATGTTCAATGGCTGAAAGACATAAAGCAGAAAGTGGACAAGACTGTAGATGTTCTGATTATCGATTGCTGGGCCATGCAGCTGGAGGCTATGATCAAGGCTTTCGCCCCGGCCTACGTAATCTCTGGCCACGAAAACGAGATCGGCCACTCCATAGACCATCGCGAAGCCTATTGGCTCACGCAATACAAATTTGACAAGATTGCAACGGGTATCCCTTCCCTTGTGATGGCATGGGGAGAATGGGTAGAACTCTACCTCTACCGTTCTAACTGATAAAGGGCGGAAAGAAACCGCCCTGCATTTCAACAGGCTTAATCTTCTGATTCGTCATCAGGGAATATGGTTATCACTATATTCCTGGTGCTGCCTATCGGGTCCTTTGCTGTCAAGGCTACGATTCCATCGCTTTTCGCCGTGATTTTCAGATTATAGTTGGCGTTGGTCGTAGCTGTCGAAGTGGAATAGTCATATCCGGCTTTGGTCCCCGGAGCCACTCCTGCGGCAGCCGCGTTTCTCTGAACTGCACTCAGTGCCAATTCTCCTGAACCGACAGCCGTCCATTTTACGGTACCGTTGAAAGGAGCCTTTGTCGAGCCGTTACCGGCATAAATCTGTATAGTTTCCCCTATTCCCATCTCCACGCTTTCTGGAACCAGGGAAGAATTGGTATAATATAATCTGGCGTTAATGGTATTGAAAGATTCAATCTGTTCTTCTTCAGAAGAGGAGGAGCTCTTTGAACATGACATCATAAACGGCAAAGCCAAAACTGAAAGAGCAATACAAGCGATTTTGAATTTTTTCATGGCTGGTACTAAATCTGTTTTTTATTCAATATGCAAAAATCTCACCGAAGGAAAAACTAGCTGTTTTGTGTCAACTCTGCATCCTCGGCTCTGCGGCCCGTAATAATCGGTATCTCCTCATCCGACTCCCTGTCGAGCTGGTTGTTCCAAAGATATTTCCTGGTCTCCGAAACGATTACGCCGCTAAGAAGGATAAGGGCAATGATATTTGGAACCGCCATAAGGGCGTTTAGGATATCGGCAAAGTTCCATACCACGGAGAGGTTCACCACCGCACCCACATACACCAGGACAACCCAGATAATGCGGTAGAAGAACACCGTCTTTCTGCCGGCAAGATATTCCACACTCCTCTCGGCATAGTAGCTCCAGCCCAGGATTGTGGAGAAGGCAAACGTGGCAAGGCTCACGGTAAGCACTATGGACCCCACATATGGTATCTGTCCGAATGCCAGCTGGGTGAGCTTGGCTCCGTCCTTATAGTCGATGCTAGGATTGGAAATGATGCTGGAAACAAGCACAAGGCCCGTAAGGGCACAAACCACTACAGTGTCCCAGAAAGTTCCGGTAGAGGAAACCAGTGCCTGGCGGACCGGATTCTTTGTCTGTGCCGCAGCAGCCGCAATTGGAGCGCTACCCATACCTGACTCGTTTGAGAACAGTCCCCTGGCTATACCGTAGCGGCAGGCCATCATTACCGTGGCTCCGGCAAGGCCTCCCAGCCCTGCCTTTGCAGAGAATGCAGACCGGCAGATCAGCGATACAGTATCGCCGAGGACACCCCAGTTCATTCCCAGGATTATCAGACAGCCCAGGATATAGAAAATCGCCATAAACGGCACCAGAAAGCCGCACACACGGGCGATTCCTTTGATTCCGAAGAAGGTTACCAGCATCACAAGAAAAGCCACGGCAAGGCCCGTATATTCCTTTGGAATACCGGTGAACGAAGGTCCGAACAGCCCCTCCTGGTCCAGAAGGGTCGAGATGGCGTTTGCCTGAACAGTGTCTCCGATGCCGAATGCGGCAAGAGCCGCGAAAACGCAGAACAGCACAGCCAGGAACTTGCTGCCCAATCCCCTCTCAAGGGCGTACATAGGGCCGCCCAGCATCGTGCCCTTGGCTGTCTTGACCCTGTATTTGATTGCCAGAAGGCCCTCTCCGTACTTGGTGGCAATACCCAGAAGGCCGGTCAGCCAGCACCACAGCACCGCACCCGGGCCTCCAAGGGAAACTGCAGTGGCGACTCCAATGATATTTCCCGTTCCTATCGTTGCCGCCAGGGATGTTGTAAGCGCACCGAACTGGCTAACGTCCCCGGCCGCGTTCCTGTCTCTGCGGAAAGAGATGCCGATTGCCTTGAAAATGGATTTCTGGGGGAATCTGAGGCGTATTGTCAGGAAAATGTGGGTTCCAAGAAGAAGAATGATCATCGGCCAGCCCCAAATGAATGAACTGACGTCCGATATTATTTTGTCTATGGCTTCCATATCTGATAATTTTGTGCGGGCTCCGGCCCTATGGGAACAAATTTAGCAAAAAAGAGTCAAAGGCAATGTTTTTGCATACAGGAAGTATTTTGATAATTTTGCAGAATCAAACGGTCATATTATGAAGAATATTTTCAAGGGCGCACGAATTGCGCTGATTGCAGTTTTTCTCGGCCTGTCTTTCAGTCTGAATTCCTGTTTCTTCGATTGGGGAAGCAGCAGTTCGGACAAGGATTCCACAGAAGTAAAGGATTATGTGGACCTCTTTATGAAACAGTATTACTACTGGGCAGACCAGATGCCATCATCCATAATCAAGAAAGGAAAGAGAGTAAACGATTACTTCGAGTCTCACCTTGTTGCAAGGGACAGATGGAGCTGGATGATGAACGGCCAGAGCTACAACGACATGGAAACAGGAACATCCACAGGTTCTTACGGATTCCATATCGGTCAGCCGATAGACTATTATAACGACTATGGTGTTTTCATCAAATATGTGGACAAGGAATCTCCTCTGGCGAAAGCCGGAGTGACAAGGGGATATCAGCTGACCCACATAGCCGGGACTGAAGTGAGGACCCTTATCCAGAACGACCGGTTCTACGATGAGATTGACAAGCCTTCCAACAGTTTTACTTTCAAGGACACCAAGGGAGGCAGCATAACTTTGGACCTAAGCCAGACAACATTCCACAGCAATTCTGTGACTGCATCCGGAGTTTTCACGGCATCCGACTATGAATTTCTTTCCAAGAGCGCCAAGGTAGGCTACATACTCTACACCACCTTCAACTCAAATATGAAGAACGAGATTACCAGCGTTCTCAGCCAGATGAAGGGCCAGGGCATCACAGACCTTATCCTGGACCTCAGGTACAATGGCGGAGGTGACCTCAGCCTGTGTGTGGACATAGCCAGCCTGCTGGCACCTGCATCAGCAGACGGAAAGACTTTCGTGACCCTTTCCCACAACCTCGCAAACCAGAAGGAGGACCAGTCCTACACTATCAAGAGAACCAGCAACTCACTAGACCTGAAGAGGCTGTTCATCATTACCGGAGAAGGAACGGCTTCCGCATCGGAGAGCATGGTCAACTGCCTGACACCTTATATGGATGTCCAGACAGTGGGCGGACAGACCTATGGCAAGCCTAACGGAATGTATGTCTTCGTCTACCCTCAGAAGGCAAAGGGGGCAAACATAGATTACGCTTTCCTGCCTATATGCTTCTACTGCAAGAACGTGGACGGCAAGGCAGACTATGATAACGGTATAGCCCCAAAGAACAAGAGGTACGACGACCTGTATCACGATTTCTCCGCGCAGGAAGACCTTATATCCGCCTGCCTGTACTACATTGCCAACGGAAGCTATCCTGGCCTGCCTGACATTTCATCAACAACCAAGGCAACCACATCCACGGGCAAGGAAATATTCCTCAGCGACGGGTTCAAGGGTGCATACATAAAGAAATAGCTTGAACGCGAATTTTTGCGATTTATTTGGACATTGTAAGAATTCTTGCTATTTTTATGTTTGAATTTGAGAACGATTTAACACTATAATCAATTTTTAACATTTTTATTATGGAAAAAATATTCAAGAACATTCAGGCTCAGTTCGAGGCTTTCAACAAGGACGCTGAGGCTCAGATCGTAAAGGGCAACAAGGCTGCTGGAACACGCGCAAGAAAGGCTGCTCTGGAAATCACCAAGCTGATGAAGGACTTCAGAAAGGCTTCCGTAGAGGCTGCAAAGAAGTAATCTACCGATCCGAAGATCAGAAAGGGATGACCCCAGCGGTCATCCCTTTTCTTTTACCTTATTGAAAGAGATTTGTTATATTTGTGAGTTATGAACAAAACGGCAGGTTACAGATTCACCATCATCTCCCCGGTATATAACGAAGAGGGAAATATAGCAAGGCTTGCAGATACCCTGGACAAGTATATCAATTTATCAGAAGACAGGAATTTCTGCGTGCTTTTCGTCAACGACGGAAGTGCGGACAAGTCTCTGGAAATGATAAAGGACGAGTGCTCGAAAAAGAAGAATTTCTACTATATCTCCCTGGAAAGGCGCACGGGGCTCAGCGGAGCCATCAAGGCCGGGTTCGACAACACCTTCTCCCCTCTTGTGGGATACATAGACGCGGACCTTCAGACAACTCCGGAGGACTTTGACCTGCTGCTCCCATATGCAGACGAATATCCTCTGGTTATGGGTATCAGGGCAAACCGCAAGGATTCCGCATGGAAGAACTTCCAGAGCAAGTTTGCCAACGGCTTCCGCAAGATGTTCACCCACGACGGGGCCACAGACACAGGCTGCCCTCTCAAGATTCTCCATACGGATTACGCCAAGAGAGTTCCGATGTTCACGGGCATGCACCGTTTCTTCCCGGCCCTCATCCAGCTGCAGGATGGCGGCAAGATGAAGCAGGTTCCGGTAAGGCACTTCCCTAGGGTTGCCGGAGTTTCCAAGTACAATGTCTGGAACAGGCTCATCGGCCCTATGAAAGACTGCTTTGCCTATCGCTGGATGAAAAAGAGATATATCAACTATTCCTTCAAAGACAATAACCTTTAGCCCCAGATGGAACGGACACTAAGCCAATGGATCATATTCGGCATCGGATTCCTGGCGCAGGGACTCTTCTCCGCCAGGATACTGGTCCAGTGGATTATGTCCGAGAGGAAAAAGAAGGTGGTTTCCCCTACCATCTTCTGGGTACTCAGCCTCGTAGCGTCATACCTGTTCTTCATTTACGGATGGCTCAGGAACGACTTTGCCATAATGTTCGGTCAGGTGATTTCCTACTACATCTATATGTGGAACCTGAAAATCAAGGGTGTCTGGAGCATATCCAAAGACGGGCGGATTGAAGGTTCAAAGGGAAACATCTGGTGGAAAGCCCCTCTTCTCACTATTCTCCTGATAACCCCGGTTGTGGGAATCGGCTACATACTTACAGACCTTGAAGGCTTCAAGCAGCAGGTATTCCAGAACAGCAATATCCCGATGTGGCTGGTGATATTCGGATCCCTTGGCCAGGTAATCTTTACTCTGCGATTCGTTTACCAGTTCTTCTATTCCAAGAAAAGAAACGAGAGCCATCTTCCTGCCGGATTCTGGATCATAAGCCTGATCGGCAGCGCCTGTATAGTCTCTTACGCCATCATTAGGAAAGACCCTGTCCTGGCCCTTGGACAAAGTACAGGATTCATCTCCTACACAAGGAACCTGATGATCCTTCAGAAGCAGAAAAAGAGAGAAGCCCAAAATTCTGGACAGGAGGCGGAACAATGAAAAGAAGGACGGTCATATTCCTTTTCATCTTCGCGATGCTGCTGCCTCTTCTGATTATGAGGGAGTACACCCCCAGCAACGAGCTCAGGTACCTAAATATCGTTGACGATGCCATAGCCAACGGCAACATCTTCACCTTCTACGACCACGGGCAGCCTTACGCAGACAAGCCGCCTCTTTATTTCTGGATGGCAATGCTGCTGAAGAAAATCTTCGGATGCCACTCGATGTTCCTTCTGGCCACCCTTTTGAGCCTTGTCCCCGCATTCGTCACCGGCTGGATTATGGACCGCTGGACCCAGAACAAGCTGGATGCCGGAGAGAGCACAGCCGCCCTTCTTATGCTGCACGGCAGCGTGATGTTCCTTGCAGCGTCCATAGTGCTGAGAATGGATATGCTTATGTGCATGTTCATCACCCTTGCCCTATACACCTTCGGCAAGATGTACGGCAACAAGAAAGGCGCCAGGGACGCTAAGGACGGAACCCCTTCCCACGAGGCAAAACTCTTCAAAAGGAACAGGATCCTTCTTCCGATATATGTATTCCTTGCAATATTCTCCAAGGGGGCAGTTGGATTCCTAGCCCCTGTCATATGCATATTGGTTTTCCTTATCGCTGATAAAGATCTGAGGATAGGAAAATATCTGGGCTGGAGATTCTGGGCCATTCTGATCATCCTATGCGCCCTCTGGTGGACAGGCGTCTGGCTGGAAGGCGGCAAGCAGTATCTGAACAACCTCCTCTTCCACCAGACAGTGGATCGCGGAGTAAATTCCTTCCATCACAAGGCCCCGTTCTGGTACTATCTGGCAGGGTACTGGTGGATTGTGGCAGTGTGGTCTTTGCTTATAGTTGTATTACTGATAAAGGGCTGGAGAGGCCGTATGCTGGGCGGCAACAGGATAAAGCTGATGACTGTCAGCGCACTTACTATCCTTATAATGCTCTCTCTCGTGAGTTCTAAGATTGCCATCTACCTTCTTCCGGCCGTCCCGATGTTCGTCTATGCCGGAGCCCTTATGCTTCCATACTATAAGGATGACCGCCTGGTCAAGGCCATAGTTGCAATTATCGCCTGGATATTCATCATTATCGGAATCGCCGCCATTTTCAAAAGGCTCATCATTCCGGAGAAGATTGCCGGAACACTTCCTGAACTCTGGGCTCCGTATTGGGTTATCCTGCTTCCTGTTGTGCTGGGAGGCCTTCTTGGGCTCAAATTCCTCAGCGACAGGAACACTCCGCTTGCCATAAGCGTCATCTCAGCTTCCATTTTCGTGACCATCTTCCTGGGCAGTTTCTCCATGGACAAGATAAACAGGATGACAGGTGTCAAGGACGGATGCCTTGAGGCGATGAAACTTTCCAGGGAAAAGGACAGCCCTCTACTTTACTATGACTTCAGCGCAGCCCCTAACCTGGACTATTACTTCAGGCAGGAAGGCCTTTCCATCAAAGAGCTAGACAAGGATGGGCTCCAGAGCATCACAAACGGGATACTGTTCTTCAAGGAAAGGAGGATAAAGAGGGATTCCACTCTCCGGGCCGTCCTCGAGGGAAAGGAATACATAAAACTCGGAGACAATGTCTGCTATGCGGACTTTTCAGTTCCCAAAGACAACAACCCGGAAGAAAACAACACACAGCAATGAAGATACTTCTAACAGGAGCAGCCGGATTCATCGGCGCCCACACCGCGATAGAGCTTCTCAGAAGAGGCCATAAGGTTCTCGGAGTGGACAATATGAATTCCTACTACGATCCTGCCCTGAAAAAAGGCCGCCTGGCCCACATAAGGAAAACCGCAAAGCAACTTGGCAAGGAAAAGAATTTCTCCTTCACCCAAAAGGACATCGCAGACCTGGACGCAATGGAGAAGCTTTTCAAGGCCGGCAAGTTCGACAAGGTCTGCAACCTGGCGGCCCAGGCCGGAGTAAGATATTCCTTCGAGAACCCAGAAAGCTACATCCGGTGCAACATCATCGGATTCTTCAACATCCTGGAACTCTGCACCAAGTACAAGGTCAAGCATCTTGTCTATGCAAGTTCCTCAAGCGTCTACGGCAACAATGCCAAGGTTCCGTTCAGCGAGGATGACCGCACGGACGATCCCCAGAGCCTTTATGCCGCCACCAAGAAATCCAACGAACTGATGGCCCACGTCTATATGCACCAGAGGGGCCTCAGCTGCACAGGCCTGCGCTTTTTCACTGTCTACGGCCCTTGGGGAAGACCTGATATGGCTCCTTTCAAGTTTATGAAGAAGATTCTCGGCGATGAGCCTATCGAGGTCTACAACCGCGGCAACCTCAGCCGCGACTTCAGCTATGTTGACGACATCGTCAAAGGCATCGCGGAGATAATTGACGGCCCTAACAAATCCAGACGCCCTGTCTACAACATCGGCAACAGCCGCCCGGTACAGCTTATGGATTTCATTTCCACCATAGAGAAAACTACCGGCAAAAACGCTAAAAAAATCATGAAAGGGATGCAACGGGGAGACGTTTACACTACATTTGCTTCCACTTTGCATCTTGAAGAGGATTACGCCTTCCGCCCTGACACTCCGCTTGAAAAGGGCATCGCCGAGTTCTATAACTGGTACAAAGCATTTTATAAGATACAGTAAAATGGAAAAAGAGACTTTTGCACAAATGGAGATAAGCACCAGGGCTGCTCTCCATAACTTCAAGTATTTCAGAAGCTATCTCAAGAAAGAAACCAAACTTCTCATCCTCATCAAGGCCAACTCCTACGGACACGGAGCCGTTGACTTTGCACGTCTGATGGAAAAGGCCGGAGCCAACTATTTTGCAGTGGCTCATCCGATCGAGGGCATCGAGCTCCGCGAAGGGGGAATCACCACCCCTATCATTGTGCTCACCACCGGAACAGACTACTACAAGGAAATCATAGAAAACGGACTGGAGCCAGGCATCCCTAACCTTTACTCCCTGAAAAAGTTTGACGCAATGGTCAAGAAACTCGGCGTAGACACCTATCCTGTCCACATCAAGCTGGATACCGGCATGCACCGCCTGGGCTTTATGGAGAAGGAGCTTCCTGAACTCCTCAAGTTCCTCAAGGCACACAAGGAGATCAAGGTCCAGAGCATCTACTCCCACCTTGCCGCTTCAGACGAGAAGAAGTGGGACAAGTTCACCCTCGGCCAGATTGCCCTCTACGACAAGATGGCTCCCCAGATCGACGAGGCTATCGGATACCATCCTATCCACCACATCCTCAACTCTGCCGGCATAGAGCGCTTCTCCCAGTTCCAGAAGGATATGGTTAGGCTCGGCATCGGCATCTACGGCGTAAGCGCTGTAAACCAGAAGAATGTGATGCCTGTTGCAAGCCTGAAGTGCCGCATCCTCCAGATCAAGGAGCTCACTCCTGAAGACGGCACCGTAGGCTACGGCCGCCACGGCAAGATTACAAGGAAATCAAAGATCGCAACCCTTCCTCTAGGCTACGCAGACGGCATCAACCGCCATCTGGGCAGAGGAGCAACCAAGTTCTGCGTTAACGGCAAGCTCGTTCCAACCATCGGCAACATCTGCATGGATATGTGCATGATAGACGTAACAGGCGTCAAGGATGTAAAAGTCGGAGACATAGTAACCGTCTTTGGAGACAAGCCAACCGCCATAGACCAGGCCAAGGTCCTTGGAACCATCCCTTACGAAGTCTACACCTCCATCGCAAGAAGAGTAAAGCGCGTTGTCGTAAAGAGATAAGGCTTCTTGTCCGCTAGAGGACAAAAAGTTTTGTCAGGAGGGCGTTCAGAAGGGCGCCGTCCGTGGCGTTTCCGCCGTAGTTGCTCTTGGATTTGAGATCTGTGTCCTTGATAAGCGAGATTATTCCCATTATCTTTTTCAGAGGGAAATTTCTGGCTGCGGTCTGATATTCCCTTACTCTCATAGTACCGAAGACACCTGCTCTCTGGCAGGCCTGGAAGAAATCCTTCTCTCCTCCTGTCAGCTCAGCCTCAACCGTAAGAAGCTGGTTGAAATAGAAGAACATGGCACCTAGAGTAGCCTGGACCGGATATTTTTTGGGATTGGAAGCAAAGACCTCGGCGATTGAGAAAGCCCTCATTATGTTTCTCTCGCTAATTGCCTTGCAAAGCTCAAACGGGTTGTAATCTCTGGAAACGCCGATGTTCACCTCCACGTCCTTGACCTTGATGGTTGTGCCGTCTGTCCCCTTTATAAGTTTGTCTATCTCCAGGACTATTTTCCTCAGCGATGAGCCTGCGCTCTGGGCAAGGAGCTGGGCTGCATCCTGGTCAATGGAGTAACCTTTCTCACGCACATAATCTGTAATCCACTGAGGCACTTTCCATTCGTCCAAAGGATAGGATTCAAGAACCTCCGCCTTGTCCTTGAGGCTTTTGTAGAAACCTGTGCGCTTGTCCAGATTCTTGCCGGTAAAACTCAGGACGAGAATAGTGTCTGGAGCAGGAACCTTGAGGTAATACTCGAAAGGCTGAAGGCTGGAAAGCTGCTGTGCCTCCTTGACGATAATCAGCTGATAAGGACTGGCCACCGGATATCTGCGGCACAGGCAGACAATCTGTCCGGCATCGGTCTCGTTGCCGTAGACAATGCTCAGGTTGAAGTCCTTCTGGCTCTCGTCCAGAACGGTGGAATTGAGGGCATCTATAATTACATCAGAGTAATAAGGCTCCTCGCCCGCAAGAACATACATACGGGCAAACTTGCGGTTACGGATATTTTCCATAATCTCGGAAAACTTCCTGACCGACGCTTCCTTGTCCACTTTCTGAGCCATACTTCAAAAATAACCGCTTTTGCCAAATAATCCAAAAATCATTGGAGCAGATTCGTTATATTTGTATGTTGAGTATGGAAGAAGTTTTTGACCCGCTGAGGAAGAAATACGTGGCGCTGACACCGGAGGAAAATGTACGGCAGCAGTTCATCCGCTACCTGAATGAAAAGCGCCTCTGGCCGCTGCATATGATGGCCAGCGAGACGGAGATTTCCATCGGCGAGGTAAAGCTCAGATGCGACATAGTCTGCTACGGCAAGGACCTTTGTCCGAAGATGATAGTTGAGTGCAAAAGGCCTACGGTGAAAATATCTTCCAGAACATTTGAGCAGATATGGAACTACGCCCTCATACTCAAGGTGGAATACATTGTGGCGACAAACGGGATGCAAACTTTCGCCTGCCGCTATGACGGAGAGAAAAAGCAATATGTTTTTATCAGCGATATACCTGCTTACGCTGAAGAGAAGAAAGAAGAAACGATGACCGGAGGAAACGACATATTCCTGAAGGACAAGATATTCAAGGTGATATCAGAGACAGCCGCAGAGCACGGTGTAAGAGCTTTTGTGATCGGAGGCTTTGTGCGTGACTGCTTCCTTCAGAGGCCTAGGAACGATATCGATGTGGTGGTGGAAGGAAGCGGAATCGAGATTGCCCAGGCAGTGGGAGAGAAAGTTAGAAGCAAGGTCAGCGTGTTCAGGAACTTCGGCACCGCAATGCTGAAGCACAACGGCGTGGAGATTGAATTTGTGGGAGCCAGGAAGGAATCCTACAACCGCAATTCCAGGAAACCGATTGTGGAAGACGGAACCCTTGAAGATGACCAGAAGAGAAGGGACTTCACCGTCAACGCCCTTGCATTTTCCTTGCAGAAAGAAGATTACGGAAACCTGGTGGATCCGTTCGGTGGAGTGGCTGACCTTCAGAAAGGCCTGCTCAGGACTCCTCTGGATCCGGACATCACCTACTCGGACGATCCTCTGAGGATGATACGCGCCATAAGATTTGCCACCCAGCTTAACTTCACCATCGTTCCGGAATCCATCGAGAGCATAAAGAGAAACAGGAAAAGGCTGGAGATACTGAGCCGCGAGAGGATTGCCGAGGAAATGAACAAGATACTTCTTGCTCCAAAACCTTCCATTGGGCTGAACCTTTTGTTGCAGACAGGTCTTCTGGATGAGTTCCTGCCGCAGCTTTCCGCACTACAGGGTGTGGAGACTATGGAAGGACGGGGCCACAAGGAAAACTTTGCCCATACCCTCCAGGTGCTGGACAATGTCGCAGAGCAGTCAGATAACCTCTGGCTCAGGTGGGCGGCCCTGCTGCACGACATCGGAAAACCGGCTACCAAAAGATACGAGAGCGGAGCCGGCTGGACATTCCACGGCCACGAAGTGGTGGGAGCCAAGATGGTACCCGGAATTTTCAAGCAGCTGAAGATGCCGCTGAACGAGAAGATGAAGTATGTTCAGAAGCTTGTGGCACTGCATTTGCGTCCGATAGCCCTTGTGGAGGACGCTGTAACTGATTCCGCGGTAAGGAGGCTTCTGTTTGATGCCGGAGATGATATAGACGACCTGATGATCCTCTGCAACGCGGACATAACGTCCAAGAACGAGGCAAAGGTACGCCGCCTGAAATCCAACTTCCAGATGGTAAGGCAGAAACTCGTGGAAGTGGAGGAAAAGGACGCCATCCGCAACTTCAAGAACCCGATTACCGGGGAACTTGTTATGGAGTATTACGGGATAGAGCCTTGCAACCTGATCGGGCAGATTAAGGATTATGTGAAGGAAGCCATACTGGACGGGACAATTGAAAATAACTTTGAGCAGGCCTTTGAACTGATGAAGGCAAAGGGTGCGGAACTCGGACTTAAGCACATAAAAACATAAAAAACAATGAAGAGTTTTATTCTAATGGCAGCTGCCCTGGTATTGTCCATCTCTGCGATGACTGCACAGGACAGGCCAGAAGGACCAAGAGGCGAACGTCCTAAACAGACAACTCCAAAAGAGAGGGCCGAAATGCAGGCAGAAAGGCTCCAGAAGGAGCTTAACCTTGATGACAAACAGTACAAGAAAGTCTACAAGGCCATCCTTAACAGGGAAAAGGAAGTGGCCAACCTTATGCCTCAGGGAAGACCTGGCGGAATGAGGCCCGGTGGAATGAGACCTGGCGGAATGGGACCTGGCGGTGGAGTAAGACCTCCCGAGGGAATGAACGGCCAAAGGCCTGCAAGGACCGAGATGACCAGTACCCAGGAACAAATCAAAGCGTCCAGGGAAAGGTGCGACAAGAAAATCAGGAAAGCACTTTCAGACGAGCAGTATGCAAAGTACGAGGAACTGGAAGCCCAAAGACAGAAAGAGATGATGGACCGCATGAAGAATATGAGAAACGGCGGTCAGCGTCCTGGCGGACAGCGGCCTCCTCAGGGCCAGCGTCCACCTCAGCAGCCTGGTAATTAAAGTCTTTCACCATCAATGAAATTCCTTATTAAAGCGTTCGTTATGGCTGCGGCATTAATGTGCTGCAGCCTTAACGCTTTTTCCCAAGACAAGAAAGTGGAAAGGATAGTCCATTATATTGGCACATTCCCAAAAAGCACTTCATACATCGTGATCTCCAAAAAGGAGTTCAAACTATATGTGTACGCAAAGGTAAAGGGAGAGAAAACCCTAATCGCAGAGTATCCGGTCTGCGTTGGCAAGAACCCCGGCAACAAGCAGAAGAAGGGAGATATGAGAACTCCCGAATCTCCTGAGGGAAAGCCTTTCAAGATTTCCCAGATCCAGCCTTCCGGCTACTGGAAGCACGACTTTGGAGACGGCCGTGGAAGCATCCTCTCATACGGAAAGTGGTTCCTGAGGCTCAATACATATAAATGGAGCGGCATAGGAATCCACGGCAGCACCAATAATGAGGAAAGCGTGCCCGGAAGGGGCAGCGAGGGCTGCATCCGCCTCCGCGATGAGGACATCATCCACCTGAAGGAAAATTATGCCTGGGTGGGAATGCCTGTAACCATCCTCCCCGATTGATTTTTTTGCTAAATTGCAACAGATAAGCACCAACAATCACATCCGCCATGAAAGACAACAAAGACATCAGCAGAAGAAAGGCTCTGAAACTTATGGGTTTGGGGGCAGCCGCACTGGCAGCCAGCACCGTTTCCTTCAAGAACAACCCGTTTCTGACCAACCTTCAGGCCAAGGCCTTGAACGGAGACATAACTCCTGTTGACAAAAGGCTAAACTACAAGAACGGAGAGATGGTTTCCATGCTCGGTTTCGGATGCATGAGATTCCCTACTATCGGAAAAGGCAGGACCGCTCCGATAGATGTGCCTAAGGCCGAAGAGCTGGTGGACTATGCCTATGCTCACGGCATCAACTACTACGATACCGCTTACATCTATCATGGTGGAAAGAGCGAAGGCGTAATTGGCAACGCCCTCAAGAAATATCCTAGAAACACCTGGCTGCTTGCGGACAAGATGCCTACGTTTGCCGTCAACAGCAAAGAGGATATTCCGAGAATCTTTGAGGAGCAGCTTCAGAGATGCGGCGTGGATTACTTCGACTATTATCTCCTGCACTCTATCTCAAAGCAGAGCAGCTACGAAAAGGTTTACGAGGAGTTTGGCGGATACGAGTATCTGGCTGAACAGAAGCGCAGGGGAAGGATCAAGAACCTCGGTTTCTCCTTCCATGCGGACCGTGCCTGCTGGGACTATGTCATTGACAAGCATCCGTGGGATTTCGTGCAGATCCAGCTAAACTACATCGACTGGAAAGAGGACGGCGAATATCTTTACAACTCGCTGGCTGAAAGGAAGATCCCGGCAGTCATCATGGAACCGCTTCTGGGCGGAAGGCTCGCCAGCCTGTCAGACAGCGCAAACAAGATCCTCAAGGACAAGAATCCGGATCTCAGCATAGCATCCTGGGCTTTCAGGTATCTGGGAAGCCTTCCAAACGTGCTGGTATCGCTGAGCGGTATGACCTATATGGAGCATCTTGTGGATAACCTCAAGAGCTACACAAACTTCAAGCCTCTGACTCTCGACGAGCAGACCACTCTCCAGAAGGCCATACTGGAATACCAGAGCTACAAGAGGGTCAACTGCACCGCCTGCCGCTACTGCATGCCTTGCCCGTTCGATGTTGAGATTCCGTCTGTCTTTGCAACTTACAACAAGCTTGTTATGGACGGAAACGTTCCTAACAAGGAGACCCAGAGCGACAGCGAATATGCAAAGAAAAAGGCTGCCTTCGCCAATGCTTTCCGCAAGGAATTTGCCAAGGGCGGCGGACCTGAAACCTGCGTAGGCTGCCAGGAGTGCCTCGCAAAATGCCCTCAGCACCTCCCTATCCCAGACCTGATGGAAAGAATCAGCAAAGAATTCTAATATGACAAAGCAGAGTTTTGCGATAAAGAATATGATGTGCGCCATGTGCGTCGCCCACGTCAGGAAAGCCATTGAGGCTCTTGACGGAGTGACGGACGTGAACGTGAACCTCGCGTCCAGCAGCGCACTCATAGAATATGACGAAAGCAAGATTACCCCTCAGCAGATAAAGGAAGCCGTCGTTGCCGCCGGATATGATATGGACACTGCTCCCCTTTCTGGAGCTGAGGACAGCGGCGAGGACGAAAAAAAAAAGTCAAGGGGCTTCTTAGGAAAACTGTTGGGGCGATAATCGTCGCCATACCTATAGTTATCATCGGGATGTCTTCAATGGGACGTTCCGGTGATTTCTTTTTGCAGCAAAACACCGCCAATATCATAATGTGGGCTCTGGCCACAATCTCCATTGTTTTATTCGGAAGGGATTTCTATGTAAATGCCTGGAAACAGGCCAAGCACGGCCATGCCAATATGGACACGCTGATAGCCCTTTCTACCGGGGTGGCATATCTTTTCAGCGTATTCAACACCCTGTTCCCTTCCTTATGGACAAGCCGCGGACTTGAAAGCCACGTGTATTTTGAGTCCGCCGCCGTTATCATCGCCTTCATCCTGCTGGGACGGCTGCTGGAAGAAAGGGCAAAATATTCAACTTCCTCAGCGATTAAGAAACTCGCGGGTCTCCAGCCAAAGACCGTCTTTGTCCAGAAAGACGGATTATTATCTGAAATAAGCATTGAGGATGTGGCCGTTGGAGATAAGGTTGTGGTCAAACCGGGAGAGCGGATTGCCGTGGACGGAACCGTTCTGGAGGGAGAATCCTTCGTGGATGAAAGCTCCCTTACAGGAGAGAGCGTTCCTGTGGAGAAAAAAGCCGGAAGCAAGGTCTTTTCCGGAACCGTCAACCAGATGGGAAGCTTTGTTTTCAGAGCCGAGAAAGTTGGCTTGGAAACAAATCTTTCCAGGATAATCCAACTGGTGCGCCAGGCTCAGGGAAGCCGTGCCCCGAGCCAGAAACTGGCAGACAGGATTGCAGGTATCTTTGTTCCGGCCGTAATGTGCATTGCATTGATAGCGTTCATAGTATGGAATATCTGCGGCTTTGCAACAGGTAATAACTATATCGTACACTCTATACTTGCACTTGTAACGGTTCTGGTAATCGCCTGTCCTTGCGCCCTTGGGCTGGCCACCCCTACCGCCATTATGGTGGGTATCGGCAAAGGAGCACAGAACGGGATTCTTATCAAGGATGCCGAAGCTATGGAGAATGCACGCAAGATTAATGTTGTGGCCCTTGACAAGACCGGAACACTCACCACCGGACATCCGGAAGTTACTGACGAGTCCTGGGAATATGAACCACAGCACAAGCAACTGCTCAGGAGCATTCTCGGAGGTATGGAATCCCTTTCACAGCACCCGATAGCAGAGGCCATTGCAAGGCATTATCCAAACGGAAATGTCTCTAATGTGGAAAACATCCCGGGAATGGGCGTAATCTGCCAGGAAGAAGGAGTCAGGTTCCTTGCTGGAAACTCATCGCTGATGAAAAGGGAGGGAATAAGCGTTCCGGACTCCATCGCTGAGAAGGCAAAAGAGTTTGAAGACCAGGCAAAAACAGTTGTTTACTTTGCCGACAGTGAAAAAGCGCTTGCCGTTATAGCGGTTGCGGACAAGGTCAAGGAAACCTCCTGTCAGGCAGTAAGGGAGCTTCAGGACCTGGGAATAGAAGTGGTGATGCTATCTGGAGACAACTCCCATACTTCAGAGGTCATTGCAAGGGAATGCGGCATAAGGGAAGTCCGCAGTGGAATGCTTCCGGAAGACAAGGAAAAGTATATACGTGAATTGCAGGAAGAGGGTAAGGTTGTGGCTATGGTCGGAGACGGTATCAACGATTCCGCGGCTCTTGCAAGGGCAGATGTAAGCATAGCTATGGGAAACGGAAGCGACATCGCGATGGATGCCGCTAAAATCACCCTCTCGGGCTCGGATTTGAGAAAACTCGCCTCTGCGATAAGATTATCCCGACAAACTGTGAAAACGGTTAAAATGAACCTTTTCTGGGCTTTTGTCTATAATGTGATTGCCATTCCGGTAGCCGCCGGGGTTTTGTTCCCGTTAAACGGTTTTCTGCTTAATCCTATGATTGCAGGAGCGGCAATGGCAGCATCCAGCGTGTGCGTGGTAACGAACTCGCTGCTGCTGAATTTCAGGAAGATCTAGATCAGTTGTCGATATTCCTCAGATGAGTGACATCCACCGGGAACTGGTAAATCTTTCCGTTGATAGGAAGGTTCACCATTATCATCTTGGCGCCAGGACTGTACTTGGCGTATGCAAAGCCTGTGATTGAGGAATGAGGCTTTATCTGGTAATTTCTCAGATAGCCGATATTCTCGTTTCTGACCTTCATGTTTTCCTCGTTGAAAAGGCCTGCAACCAGCACGCTTCCCACAACCGCGCTCTGGCGGATCAGGAAGGCGGACATATCCTGGGCAAGGTCTCTTCCGAAGGTACGGTGATGCCTTCTGTTCTGGCGGTAGAAAGCCTCGTCGGTAACGGCTTCCAGGGTTATGGCCGTGGCAAAACTAGCGGCCTGAAGACCGAACTGGGCCCATCCCTGACGGCTGCTCATACGCCTGTCAAAATCGTTCTTGGAGAAGAACTTGATCTTTCCCTGTGGACTGTCTATCGAAATGTCGTCAAAAGTGAAATATGCGTCCTCCGGAGAATTGTTCTGTATGAAAAGCTGGATGACGTAGTACTTGCCGAAGTAATGCCTGTAGGCCACATCCACGGAAACATACAGTCCGTTGATGGCATAAGCCTGGATTGTGTTTCCTGTCTTGTCCTTAATTACGTTCAGGTCTTTGGTTGTTACGTCCCTCCATATCGGCTCCTTTGTAGTGGTATCATAGTCAACGGAATAGCCTCCGCCACTCTGGGTATAGTAATCGTTGACCAGCTCCCCGTCCCTGTATTCCCACTGCTTGCAGGTCTTTCCGTCCTCCTCAAAGACCGTCTTGACTCCGTCCAGCACACCCATCTTGTAGAACTCGTGCTGCTTCATCAGGCCGTTCTCGTAATACTCCGTGTATTCACCGTCGTTTACGCCGCCCTTGAAGAACTGCTTGATCCACACCTTCCCGGTCGGATAATAAGCTATGAAGGCTCCTTCAAAAACCGTCTTGCTGTCATCGGAAGCGTCTGCGTATGAAAGCGCTCCGCTTGCCCTCAGGGCATTGTCCTTGGCATAATAGTCGTTGAAAGTGTTGTTGTTTTCAACAACCCTGTAATAATCTGCCGAGTCTCGGTCCATAACTCCGTAAGACGATGAGTCATAGTAATATATCCCGGCATAAGAAGTCTTGTTCTGTGCAAGGGAGAATGCGCAGCACAAAACCATCGCTGAAAATAAAAACAACCTCTTCATAACCTTAAATATTGTTTCAGGATATGAAAGTACAAAAATTATGCTAAACCGGGACTTTAGCCGTTCCTTGGAGGAAAATGATAACGGGTAAGGCTTCCGTCTTTTTCAACGATGTAGAAAATCTGGTTGGTGGAAGCGCTTCTGAGACCTCCCTTCTCCTCCACATACGGACCTATCTTTATGAAGTCGAAGTTGGATACTGTTATATCCCTGTGGATTGTGTCGAAGCCTGAATACCAGGCGGTTTTCAGATGAGGGAAGTTCTTCCTTACAAAAGCGGCCAGGGAGTTCACCTGATAAGGGGCCTGGTCTCCGCCCATAAAGCAGACACAGGTAATTCCGGAGGAATATTTGTCTATGAGAAGAGAGAGAAAATGTGTATCCAGCGGCACACCTTCATCCTTCCAGAGCCACGGGCTGTGACAGCCGCGGCACCGGTTGGGACAACCCGAGATATTGAGCGCAAGGGTTATCTGGTCAGGAATTTCCTGACAGACAATATCAAAATTATAACACTTGATCACTGCGGTATGCTATACCTCTACCTTGGCCCTCTCTTCCTGAGCCACCTGCTCGGCCTTTGCGGTCTGTTCCAGCTTCTCCACGTCAGCCATAGTCAGGGCGGAAGCTATCTCTCCGTGATCCGTTGCATAGTAGCGGCGGGCCGCCTCTTTCTGCCTTGGAGCTGAGAAGTTGCTTACCCTCTTCATGTAGCCGATGATACGGGTCATATAGTCCACGTTGGTGCTGTGACAGTGAGGACACTCCTTCAGGTAGCGCTTGTCTATATGTCCGCAGTCATTGCAGATGGTGTTAGGAATATTGAAGGTGAAATAGTTGCATCCTTCCTTGGCGGCAACCTTCAGAAGCTGGCGGTACTGAGCCTGTGAAAGGTGCTCCTCCAGATTCATGTGAAGTGCAGAGCCTCCGGTGAGATGCTCTATGTATTTCTTTCCGTGGAGCTTGAACTTGTCCACGATATTGAGAGTCTTGTCTTCAACGATGTAGAAGTAGCTGTTGTAGCACTCCCTAGGCACGTAGTAACCGTCTTCCTTGTCCCACTTCGCGTGCTTTACTCCAACATTCTCTGCCGGAATCATCTCGCAGTTGAACATCGTGTCCTTTGTGCGGTACTTCTTGTTGTACTTCTCCACCAGTCCGAGAACTTCCTGAACATAGTGTGCATAGTCAGGATTGTCGTCGATCTTGAGGCCGAGGAATTCAGCTGCCTCTACCAGACCGTTGATTCCGACTGTCAGATACTGCCTTCCGATGTTGATGTATCCTGCATCGAACAGAGGGAGCATACCCTTGGCCTGGAGATCCTTAAGGTTTTCGTTGTAAGCCAGCTGAACCTTGTGCACGAGATCGATCACCTCGCCGAGGAATTCCATATAGTCCATCTTGTGCTTGACGGCATACTGGATGCAGCGGTTGAGGTTGATGGTCAGCACGCTCTTGCTTCCGGTGGAAACTCCGCCGGCTCCAAGGGTGTAGCTGAATCCGTTGTCCTGGATCTCGTTTCTCAGACGGCAGCAGCTTGACAGAGAGTCTGCGTTGTCAGACAGGTACGTGAAGAAAGAGTGACCCTCGCTGTACATCTGTGCGGTGAAGTCTCCCCACTCCTTGTCCTTTACGTCTCCGTTCTCTGTAAGGAGAGCCATTGTCTCTACAGGGAAGGTCAGAGGGGTCTTCAGCCTCTCTGCGTTGAACCACTTCATGAACAACTTCTGCAGCCAGCTAAGGCTCTCCCAGTGAGGAGCGGTTCCGTCCGGGAAGCGGAACTCTCCGAACAGGCTCTCGAAGTAGTATTTGTCGTAATATGCCACATTCCAGAACACTGCCTGGAAGTTTCTTGCTCCTGTCGGCTGGTTGATGGAATATACCACCTGCTCGAAGCAGTCAGTGATCACCTTCTCGATGCTTCTCTGCTTTACGCTAAGGTCAACAATCTGTGTTCCCCTCTTGTAGTAATCCTCTCCGTACTCCTTCTGGAGGAAGTAGTTCATGTACATCAGGAACTCAGGAGTTGCGCAGGCGCCGCTGAGCATTGATGAAACAATGAACACGAGGTTTACGAATCCTCCGCAGAAACTCTTCAGGTTGGTTGGCTTGGTGGAATTTCCGCCGATGCTGAGGGTTCCGTTCAGAAGCCAAGGATACATCGTGATGCTGGCGCAGTAGTTGGCCAGGGAAGTCTCATCGTTCTTGTAGATGAAATGCTTGCTAAGCAGACTTATGTATCTGTCTGCAAAGTCCTTTCCGTACATATCCTTCAGACGGTCTGTAAGCAGACGCCTGTTCAGACGGATGAATCCTGCCTTTGGAATCTCGCCGATGAGAGTGGCTATATTCTTGTGCTCAACGTTTGCGTTAGCATCATACTTGCTGCCGGTTGCAGCATTGTCTGCCTTGCAGTAGTTTACCAGGAAATCCAGACGGTCTCTCACATCACGGTCCTCCGTGTGCCTCTGGCGATAGAGCATGTAGTTCTTTGCAATCTGGTAGTATTTCTCCTTCATCAGGGCAACTTCCACCTGGTTCTGTATCTCCTCTACGCTCATCCCGTTGCGGATAGCTACATGTGAAAGAATAATTGTCAGGTCTTCGTCTGATGCGAAGCTTCCTGTTGCAAGGAAAGCCTTTCTAATTGCGTTCTTAATCTTCTCAATCGAAAACAACTCCTGTTTTCCGTCCCTCTTGACAATAGAAATTTGGGTGGCTGACATAGTGTTCAACAAAAAAATATCAATATTATAAATTCAGGTTTGAGCAAAAAAGCAATGCCCTTGGGGGGTATTGCGCAACACAAATGTAAGAATTAAACCCGTCTCAAAAAATCATTGCAGGCAAAGAAATCAACAAGTTGTAAACAATATTCACAACCATCATATTGACAGCATTTTATACTGGGAATAACTTTTTTCGCCGACAATGTAACAACGTAACAAAAAATATACTATATTCGCACTCCCAAACAAACCTCAGGAGAGATGGCTGAGTGGTCTAAAGCGCCCGTTTGGAGGGCGGGTTGGCGGGTAACCGTCACTAGGGTTCGAATCCCTATCTCTCCGCTAACATAAAACCCAGGTGTATTGAGTCTCAATCACCTGGGTTTTCTCTTTTATTAGATTATTCTGGATAGTACTTGATAGTGCGCCTCTCCAGAAATTTGTATTCTATGGTTTCCGGATCTCCCGCTCCACCGCAGTCGCGGGTGGTCTCCTTTACGTACGAGTTCCTTTCCAGCCAGTTTCCGTTATTGTCATACTTGAGGTATTCATATTCTACCGTGCCTTCAATGACAAGGGACTCCGCGGTGCTGTCATACTTTTCTGTCCTTGGATAGACATTGCCGCCGAAATATGTGTAGGTATATTCCGTCAACCATTCCCAGCCAGAGTACTCTGCCTTTGCAACTCTGCCAAGGTCGTCATACTCAAAGTGTTTGCCTATATATTCGTCAAAGTTGATTTTTGAGTAATCATCCACACCTTCTATATTGGTGTTGGAATAAGATACTATGCGGCCTGTTTCGTCACGCTTCATCACTGTCTTGTCTGAGAAGCCCTTGATGAAGTTTCCGTTCTCGTCATAGACATATTTGCAGCCACGAAGGCCGTCCAGGGTAACTCTGCCATATTCGTCGAACGTAAGCTCAAGCTCATCGGACTCAAACCAAGGATCTCCCTGCTCTTCTGTACTTGTGGTTGAAAGCAGGGCTTTTGAATAACGGACTTCCTGAACCGGACCTACAAGTCCAAATGTGCGGGCATCGTTTGGATTGTACCTGCTGTTCTCTGCAGGTGCCGCCTCAGCCTTAGGAGCCTGTACGGTATCCGCCGCCTGGCCTTCTGAAGCATTGGATGAAGTCTGGCTGTTTTTGCAGGACATCATTGCCATTGCGGCAATAAGGATAATAATCGGGGTTCTCATAGTCTTAAATCTTTTGATTTCTCAAATTTAAGCAAGAATTTGTAATTTTGAAATCGGAATAACCATTCTTGATCCGTATATGAATAAAATTTGTTTCGTAAGCTTCGTCATTGCCGCTGCCATCTTTTCTTCAGGATGCGGCAAAAGCGGAACGGAAAAGGAAAAAACACCGGAGAGCCCGATACTTACAATCGAAGCCAACGGAGTATCTTTCAATATGATACGTGTTGAAGGAGGAACTTTCGACATGGGGGCGACACCAGAGCAAGGGGTTACAGACAAAATGGAGGCATATCGCAGAGAAACACCTGTTCACCCTGTCACACTGGACAGTTATTACATCGGGGAAACTGAGGTTACCCAGGAGTTATGGGAGGCTGTAATGGGAACTAATGCAAGCTGGTTCCAGGATGATAAGAAAAACCCTGTGGACAGGATTGGATTTAACCAATGCAAAAGTTTCATTAGTAAGCTGAATACAATTACCGGTAAAAAGTTCAGGCTCCCGACTGAAGCACAATGGGAATTTGCAGCCCGTGGCGGCAACAAATCCCGCGGATACAAGTACAGCGGAAGCGATTCTTTTTCCAGTGCAGCATGGCTGAAAGACAATAGCGGGGACAAGACACATCCCGTCAAGACAAAGGTTGCCAACGAACTGGGCATTTATGACATGAGCGGAAATGTCTGGGAGTGGTGTGCTGACATGCAGGGTTATTACCCCACAAGCATGCCTCAGACAAATCCGACCGGACCTAAAGATTATGGAGATGCTCCACAGTATCACGTCTTCAGGGGCGGAGACTGCTCAACTACTGCCTGGTACTGCCGCATCTCTTACAGAGAGGTAAACAGCGATCCGGTTGACCGGGCATATTTTATTGGTTTCAGACTGGCATTGTAAATTTTAATAGTATCATAAATACTGATATATGACTACATTCCTTATTTGCCTGGCGGCATTGATAATTGCATATTTCACATATGGATGGTTCCTTGAAAGGACTTTGGGAATCAAGAAGGACAAGGAGGTTCCGTCAAAGACAATGTATGACGGGGTGGATTACATTCCGATGCCAAGATGGAAGACTTTCCTTATCCAGCTGCTGAACATTGCAGGTCTTGGACCTATCTTCGGAGCGGTGCTGGGAGCAACCTATGGACCGGTAGCGTTCCTCTGGATAACACTGGGAGGTATTTTCATGGGCGCAATGCATGACTTCATTGCCGGAGTGATGAGCCTCAACCACAACGGGGCCAGCCTTCCTGAAATCATAGGCAAATATCTGGGAATGACCACCAAGCAGGTGATGAGACTTTTTGCCGTGGTTATGATGATTCTGGTCGGAGCCGTATTCATGCTGGGGCCGGCCGGAATACTTGCATCGATGACTGGCTGGGATAAGAGCGTGTGGCTGTACATAGTATTCGCATACTACATCCTTGCCACCCTGCTTCCGATAGACAAGATTATCGGCAACGTTTATCCGATATTCGGCATAGCGCTGATATTCATGGCACTTGGAATCCTGTATGTCCTGTTTACTGGAAACCTGGTGATTCCGGACCTTACAACTTTCGCCAACGCCAAGCCAAACGCAGCAAGCTTCCCTATCATACCGACTATGTTCATCACGATTGCCTGCGGAGCGATATCGGGATTCCATGCAACCCAGAGTCCGATGATGGCAAGATGCCTTAAGGACCGGAAGGAAAGCCGCAGCGTATTCTACGGCGCAATGATTTCCGAAAGCATTATCGCACTGATCTGGGCAGCCGCCGCAATGGCCTTCTTCAGAGGCTTTAACGGAGTTGAAGATTCCCTTGCCGGACTGAACGCCGCGCTTGCAGAACACGGAAACGACGCATCCTGGGCAGTGAATGAAATCACCAACACCACCCTTGGAAAATTCGGGGCGATACTGGCACTGCTTGGAGTGGTTGCCGCCCCTATCACATCCGGAGACACGGCTTTCAGAAGTTCAAGGCTCATCATCGCCGATTTTATGGGAATGGAACAGAAGAGCATACTGAAAAGGCTCTATATCTGTATCCCGATGTTCGCTATAGGCTATGCCATAACCCTTATGAACTACGATATACTGTGGAGGTATTTCGCCTGGGCGAACCAGACGCTTGCCGTATTCACCCTCTGGGCGATTACGGTATTCCTGTATCTGAGAAGCTATAGGGTTTTAAGCGGCAAGCCATATTACCTGATCTCCCTGCTGCCGGCTATGTTCATGACGTTCATCTGCACGGACTTCCTGTTTACTTCAGGACAGATGATGGGACTTGAGAGAAACCTGGGAACAATACTGGCAGGATGCGCCACAATAGTGGTCACCGTTGCCGTATGGCTGCATATGCGCCACGTCCTCAAGAAGGGAGAACTAGCCTGAGTTTCTAGAATTCAAAATTAGTATCCGATTCGTTCTTCATAGCCGACCATTTCTTGAAATTGAAGGAGAAGATGGACGGCTTGCGGGAAGGAATGTCTTTCCGGAGCCTTGATTTCTTTTCCTCGTCAACAGTGGTTTCTTTTTCTGGAAAAGACTTGCAGAAATTGATTTCTGCATCTGGAGCAGATTCCATGCATTCCAAATAATCCGCTGTATCTCTATCATCCTCAATACCCTGGAAATCAAGAACTCCCAGAGAGTTCATCTTGCGGGCGAAATTGCGGCGGTCGAACTTTCGGCCAAGTATGAGCTCGTACAGCCTCTGCAGCTGAGGCATAGTGAACTGCTGCGGAAGAAGGTCAAAGGACACAGGATTGAAGTACAGGGAATGCTTCAGGGCTATCCGAGCCTCGGCAAGTATCTGATTGTGGTCAAAAGCCAGATCCGGGACTTGGTCAATCGGGAACCATCGTGCTTCTGCGGCATCGTCTCCACCCATTACTGGACTGTGTTTAACAAGGGCTATGAAAGGAACTGTCACAACTCTCTGCCTTGGATCCCTGTCGGGATCTGAAAACACCTTTATCTGTTCCAGGTAGTTAGCCTCAAGACCCGTCTCTTCAAGAAGTTCACGGCGGGCACCCTGTTCTGCTGTCTCCTCAGGCTTTACAAAACCTCCTGGCAAGGCCCACTTGTCCTTGAACGGCTCTATGCCTCTCTTTATCAACAGGACAAGAAGATCCTTCCCGTCATATGAAAAAATTACGCAATCTGCAGTCAGACCTACCTGAGGATATTTGTAGCAATAAGGATATGCCTCACCTGTACGATACTTGAAAACGCTGTGTGCCATAATCGTGTGTTTGTTATGCAAATATAAGAAATTGCGTAGAAAATACACTGTGTTAGACATAATAGCGCAGATTTTGATACCTTTGGACCGTAAAAAGTAAAAGAATGCTTATCGCTCTAGGAATAATACTTACCATCGTGGCACTGTTCTTTACTGACTATGTGAGCATGGGCAGGGTTCCTCACGGAAAGAGGCTGGAAAGATTCCGTCAGAGTCCGCATTTCAAAAACCGCAGGTTCGTAAATCCAGAGCCCACAAAGCTGCTGACCGATTCTAAGAAGAAACAGAGCAACCTCTCCATAGTGTGGAATATTCTGGTGGGCAGCAAAAAAGGCCTGAAACCGGAAAAGCCCCTTAAGGCGATCCCTCTTGACACTGAATCCATCAATCTGGCTATCAATGAAAAGCAAAGCAAGGTCATATGGTTCGGACATTCATCCTACCTTCTTATAATAGACGGAAAAACCATACTCGTGGATCCCGTTTTGTTCAGCGGTTCTCCGATTTCTTTCATAAACAAGCCGTTCAAGGGAACCTCCATTTACAAACCGCAGGATTTCCCTTTAATCGATTACCTGGTTTATACTCACGACCACTATGACCATCTGGACTACACGGCTGCAAAGAGGCTGAAACACAAGCTGGGGAAAGTCATAACCCCGCTAGGCGTCGGCTCGCATCTGGAATATTGGGGATACAAGCCGGAAAGCATCACTGAACTAGACTGGGGAGAAACCTTTAAAACGGATAACATCACTTTCCACTGCACTCCTGCAAGGCATTTTTCCGGAAGAGGCTTCCGCCTTAACAGGACACTGTGGGCATCTTTTGTTGTGGAAGTTGGAGAAAAGCGCATATTCATCGGCGGAGACGGCGGATACGGTTCCCACTTCAGGAAAATCGGCGAGAAATATGATCTGGACCTGGCTTTCATAGAAAACGGGCAGTACAACTCGCGCTGGGCGCTCATTCATACAATGCCGGAAAAGCTCCACAAGGTTATGGAAGACCTGGATGCGAAATGCTATGTCACGGTCCATCACTCCAAGTTCGCGCTTTCTTCACACAACTGGTACGAGCCTCGCCTCAACGAGAAATATGCATCGGAAGATTCCGGCAAGAACCTAATGGTCCTGCAGATAGGACAGATGGCAGATATCTAGGACTGTCCTCAGCGATACTACTGTGAACTACCGGCTATTATATCAAGCAATTCTGCGGTAATTGCCTGTTGACGGCTCTTGTTGTAGAGTATGGTGAGCTCCTGTATCAGGTCTTCAGCATTGTCCGTTGCCACCTGCATCGCAATTGTACGGGCAGCGTGCTCACTGGCGTAGGAATCTGCCAGGCAGGTATAGAGTTTCTGCTTCAGCAGCTGAGGCATCAGCGATTCAATTACCTGGGAGACAGATGGCTCCACGATGTAATTATTCAGCCATCCTTCAGAGGTGGCGTTCTTCTCCTTTTTGTAGGAAGATATTTCCAGAGGAAGGTAAGAAAGCCTCTCCACCTTCTGGACTGCGGAGGACTTGAAGTGGTGATAGATGACATAAACCCTTGAAAGGACTCCCGAAGCATATTGCTCCATAATGTGGGAAGCCAGGGCGAATATTTTCTTGTAATCCGGTTTTGCGGCCAGGCTCTGGAAAGAGAATTCCTCTTCCCCTGTCTTAAGTGATGTAACCGGCTTGAACTCCATCTTCCTGACTGCATCCTCAACCTTCTTGCCCACAGGATAGATATCTATCCTGTCATCCGGTATCATCTCTGCCTTAAGGTCCAGGACCAGAGACATGAATTCCCTGATTATATTGTAGTTGAAGGCTCCGCACAGGGAAGAGTTGGAAGAAAAGACCACAACCGCAACCCTGTTGGCGGCAGACGGTTTTTCTTCCTCCTTGAGCACATATGGAGAGTAGAAAGGAGTCTCGCCTGAAAGGAAGTTGGACACGATATCGTCAAGGCTTTTCTGGTAAGGCAGCATGGAGTTGATCATTCCCTGCGCCTTGTGAAGCTTGGCGGAGGAAACCATCTTCATCGCAGAGGTCACCTTGCTTGTTCCCTTTACTGAACCTATCCTTGACTTTATCTCCTTCAGCGATGCCATGATACTATGCTATAAACTGGTTGAGGGTCATCTTGGCGGTCTTCTCTATCTTGGAGGTGATGTCGTCGTTGAACTCTCCCTTTGCAAGGAGGTCAAGCACGTCTTCCTGATGGTTGAGCCTCAGCGAATTGATGAAGGTCTTCTCGAACGCCTGGATCTGGCTGATGTCCAGATCCCTGAACAGGCCGTGCGTTCCGCAGTAAAGGATTGCAACCTGTTCCTCCACAGGCATCGGGGAATATTGAGGCTGGATAAGAAGGCGGGTGTTCTTCCTTCCCTTGTCTATGGTCATCGCGGTAACCTTGTCCATCTCGCCGCCGAACTTGGAGAAGGCCTCGAGTTCCTGGTACTGGGCCTGGTCTATCTTCAGGGTTCCGGCAACTTTCTTCATAGGCTTAATCTGTGCGTTACCTCCCACACGGGAAACGGAGATTCCCACGTTGATTGCAGGACGGTTGCCCTGGTTGAACAGATCGGTATCCAGGAATATCTGACCGTCCGTAATGGAAATCACGTTTGTCGGAATATATGCTGAAACGTCTCCCTCCTGGGTCTCGATTATTGGGAGAGCCGTAAGGGAACCCCCTCCCTTGACCTTTCCCTTAAGCGATGCCGGAAGGTCGTTCATCTTCTCCGCAACTTCCTGCTGGTCAATTATCTTGGCTGCTCTTTCCAGAAGCCTTGAGTGCAGGTAGAAAATATCTCCAGGATATGCCTCACGTCCTGAAGGACGGCGGAGGATCAGGGAAACCTCGCGGTAAGAAACAGCCTGCTTGCTGAGGTCGTCATATACAACCAGCGCATCCCTTCCCGTATCCCTGAAATACTCTCCGATGGCGGCTCCTGCAAACGGAGCGAAATACTGCAGGGCGGCAGGATCTGCGGCAGTTGCGCAAACCACAACCGTGTAGTCCATGGCCCCGCTCTTTCTCAATGTCTCGACCAGGGCCGCAACGGTAGAACCTTTCTGTCCCACTGCCACATAGATGCAGTAAACCGGCTTGCCCTTGCGCATCGCGTTCTTCTGGTTGATGATGGTGTCTATGGCAATGGCGGTCTTTCCTGTCTGGCGGTCTCCGATTATGAGCTCCCTCTGGCCCCTTCCGATAGGAATCATGGAGTCTATGGCCTTGATACCTGTCTGGAGCGGCTGGTTAACAGGCTGGCGGAAAACAACTCCCGGAGCCTTTCTTTCCAGCGGCATCTCAAAGAGTTCTCCCCCTACTTCTCCCTTGCCGTCTAGCGGCTGGCCAAGAGGATTGATTACTCTTCCGAGCATGCTCTCGCCCACACGTATGGAAGCGATACGCTTTGTCCTTCGTACTGTGAATCCTTCCTTGATGTTGTCTGTAGGTCCCAGAAGCACTGCACCCACATTGTCCTCCTCAAGGTTCATCACCACGGCCATCTCTCCGTTTTCAAATTCGAGAAGCTCGCTGGCCTCGGCGTTGCGAAGACCGTAAATCCTTACAACTCCGTCGCTTACCTGAAGGACTGTACCCACCTCGTCCAGGGCAAATTTGTCCTGAATGCCTTCCAGTTGCCTGCGCAACACGTCGGAAACTTCACTTGCTTTGATATTCAATGCCATAACTAAACTATTCTCCTGTTCTTGTCTATGAGCTGGCGGCGTATCTGCCTGAGCCGCGACGCCACGCTCGCATCCAATCTGTAATCGTCAATATCGATTATGAAGCCGCCCTCGATTGCAGGGTCGACACTTTTCTGAAGCTCAATCTTCTTGCCCAGCATCTTTGAGATCTGGGAAAGAATCTTGTCTTCCATTTCCTTTTCAAGGGGAACGGCGGTAATAATCTTTACCACCGCGATTCCTTCGCTCTTGCGGTAGAGGTCCATATAGCTGCGGAGAGACGATGCAATATAGGCTTCCCTGCGCTTTTCTATCATCAGGGAAAAATACCTGAGCATCACCTCCCCCTCTTTTCCGCCGCCTGAAACAACGGTGGAAAGCAGCTTGTGTTTTTCTTCAGAGGAGAGCAAAGGATCTTCAAGCGTAGTGGACAGGCCAGGGTTCTGGGCAAAGCAATGCAGCACTCCATCGCAGAGGTCATAAACCTCTCCGGCCACTCCCTTTTCACGGGCGTAACCCAGCAATGCCTTTGCATATCTTACTGCCAGTACTCCTACATCCATAATCCTTATTTTCAGGAGAGTGCGCCCCCTTCAGCGCGTGTCTCCCTTACAACTTCCTCGAGCATCTTGTCTATAAGCGCCATCTGGCTCTCCTGGTCAGAGAGCTTTTCACGGAGCACTCTCTCCGCGATGTCGCAGGAAAGGCTGGCCATCTCTCTCCTGACGGAAAGCATAGCCTCGTCCTTTTCTCTCTGGATCTGCTCCCTGGCATCCTCAAGAGTCTTGCGGGCCTCCTCGGAAGCCTCATCCTTGGCAGCGGCGATTATCTTCTCCCGCTGGCTGGCGGCCTCGTTCAGAACCCTGCCCTGCTCCTTGTTTGCCTCGGCGATGATGGCCTTGGTGTCCTCTTCAACCCTTGCGAGGGTTTCCTTGGCCTCTTTAGCGTCGCTCAAGGAAGTTTCCACGTAATTCTTCCTCTCCTCGACAGACTTGGTTATCACCGGAAACGCAAACTTGGCGAGGATGAAGAACACCACGCCGAAAGATATGAGCATCCAGAACAACAGTCCGCTGTCGGGAACAAGCAATGACATAACTTATTCTTTAAAACCTTTACTAGTCGAGCTGAACGAAGTATGAAAGCATGCAGACGATAACCGCGATAAGGGAAACACCCTCAATCAGGGCGGCGGACAGGATCATGCCGCTGCGGATGTCTCCGGCAGCCTGAGGCTGGCGGGCGATTGCGTCCATAGCGTTGGATCCGATCTTGCCGATTCCGAAAGCGGCACCGATTACCACGATTCCCGCACCTATTGCAGCTGCGGCCTTGCTGACAGCGACAGCCATCGTGTACTCAAGGATTACTGAAAGAATTGTTAACATAATTTATTTGTTTTTAATTGTTTATATTTATCTCTCTTCTTTTGCCTTATGATGGTGTATCTGGGCGGAACCTATGAACACCGCGCTCAGCAGAGTGAACACATATGCCTGGATGTATGCCACCAGAAGTTCCAGTCCGTACATGAATATGTTGAACAGGACGGAAAGGAAAGTCATTGAACTTCCCATAACCATTCCCGCACTGAATCCTATGAAAATCAAAGTCGTGAGCACCAGCATCGCCATATGTCCGCCAAGCATGTTGGCAAAGAGCCTTATCATCAGGGCTATCGGCTTGGTGAAAATTCCCAGCAGCTCGATCATCGGCATCAGCGGAACCGGAGCCTTGAGCCAGGTCGGCACATCCGGCCAGAGGATTTCCTTCCAGTATTCCCTGCTTCCGAATATGTTCACCATCAGGAAGGTGCAAAGGGCAAGGAACAGGGTGATGGACATATTGGCAGTCACTCCCACTCCGCCCGGGAAGATTGGAAGCAAGCTCATCAGGTTGCAGGTGAAAATGAAGAAGAACGCCGTAAGGAGATATGGCGAGAACTTCCTGTAGTTTTCTCCGATGCAAGGCTTTATGATTCCGTCTTCCACCATTTCCACAAGACTTTCCACAAAGCTCACGTATTTGGTAGGAACAGCGTTTCTGTCTCCGCGGTGGCGCCTGTACCATCTTGCTGCAGGCAGGAAAAGAAGCAGGAGAATTGCTCCGTTGATCAGCAGAGCCAAACCCATTTTTGTCAGAGAAAGATCCAAAGGCCTGACAAGGCTGCCGTCCGGCATCTTCTCCATCAGCTTGTAGGCGTGGGCGCTGTCTTCCGGAGCAGGATAGAAGCCATCGTAACTTCCTCCGTTCTCGTGGAGCCTCCTGGAAGAGAAGACGTGCCAGCCGCTTGTCTTGCTGTAGAGTATGACAGGGAGATAAACGGCTATATCCCTGTCACCGACCTTTGTTATGTGCCAGGTGTAGGAATCCAGCATATGCTCGAAGATGATGTGCTGCACGTTTACTCCTCCGCCTTCCCCTTCCTCATTCCCGGGAGAGGCAAAAAGGCAGGAGGAGCTGAAAATCAGCCCCGCAAACATCATCGCGATAATAGCCAGACTCCTTCTCATCAGCCCTTCATTTTCTTTGAAAAGTATATTGTGTCATATATCAGCAGGGCTATGTAGAACAGCACGAATGCTGCCGTAACCCATTTGACGGATGATCTGTCCACGATGTAGAGAACCAGAAGGAACGCCACCAGGAGAATCAGCCTTATTCCCCTGACTGCCATATAGCCGGAAACCAGTGTCCTGTCTCCCTTACTTGCAAAATGCCTCAGAAGAAGTATCCCGAACAAAGCCACCACGTAGAAAACTACCGGCATAACATACAGTTGCCATGACAGGGCGTCCGGATACAGGAAATAAGCCAGGGCAAGGGCCACGGCCTCCACTATCAGGATGCAGAGCAGAACTCCCAGTGCATATTTCCTTATTCCAAGTTCCATATCAGCAGATACATACGGTTACTGTTCCGTTACTCATCTCCACAAAGCCGCCGTCTATCTCGACATCCCCTTTCTGCCCGGCCTTGTCGGTGAACAGAATTTTCCCCTTTTCCAGAGAGGAGATTATAGGGGCGTGGTCCGGCAAAATGGTAAAAGGAGCCAGGGATCCCGGAAGGGTCACTTCAGAGACTTCTCCCTTGAACAGGGATTTTTCCGGCGATATGATATTCAGCTTCAGATAATCCATAATCCTTTACGCGTTGGCGGCTGCAAGAATCTTCTTTCCCTTTTCTATTGCCTCCTCGATGGTTCCCACGTTCATGAAAGCCTGCTCAGGCAGGTAGTCGCAGTCTCCATCCAGAATCATCTTGAAGCCCTTTACGGTGTCTTTCAGATCCACCATCACGCCAGGGACTCCGGTAAACTGCTCTGCGACAGTGAACGGCTGGCTCATGAACCTCTGCACCCTGCGGGCACGGTTAACAACCAGTTTGTCCTCTTCGCTGAGCTCCTCCATTCCGAGGATGGAAATGATGTCCTGAAGTTCCTTGTTGCGCTGAAGGATCTGCTTGACTCTCTGTGCCACATCGTAATGCTCCTGGCCTACAATGCGAGGGTCCAGGATTCTGGATGTGGATGTAAGAGGATCCACTGCAGGATAGATACCCAATGAGGCGATCTTTCGGCTCAGCTCCGTTGTTGCGTCCAGGTGAGAGAATGTGGTCGCAGGTGCCGGATCCGTGAAATCGTCCGCCGGCACATACACCGCCTGCACGGAAGTGATGGAACCGTATTTTGTGGATGTGATCCTTTCCTGCATCGTTCCCATCTCAGATGCCAGGGTCGGCTGGTATCCCACTGCGGAAGGCATACGGCCCAGCAGGGCGGAAACCTCACTGCCGGCCTGTGTGAAACGGAATATGTTGTCCACGAACAGCAGAATATCGTTCTTCTGGCCGGTTTCCTTTCCGGCATCGCGGAAGCTCTCTGCTATGGTAAGTCCTGACAGGGCCACGGAGCTTCTTGCTCCAGGCGGCTCGTTCATCTGGCCGAACACCAGGGTTGCCTGGCTCTTGGCAAGTTCCTCCTTGTCCACCTTGGAAAGGTCCCACTTGCCTTCTTCCATACCCTCCTTGAACTCCTTTCCGTAGCGGATAACTCCGCTCTCGATCATCTCGCGGAGAAGGTCGTTTCCCTCACGGGTCCTCTCTCCCACACCGGCAAATACGGAGAATCCGTTATGCTTCTTGGCGATATTGTTGATGAGCTCCATTATGAGCACGGTCTTGCCCACTCCGGCTCCTCCGAACAGTCCGATCTTTCCTCCCTTGCTGTATGGCTCTATGAGGTCAATTACCTTGATTCCCGTAGGGAGCACTTCCTGCACTGTGGTCAAGTCCTCGAACTTTGGCGGCTGGCGGTGTATAGGATATGTGTTCTGCCTGGACGGCTGGTCCATTCCGTCAATGGTCTGGCCTACAACGTTCATAAGGCGGCCCTTGATCTGGTCTCCTATCGGCATCGCGATAGGTCCTCCGGTCCACACCGCATCCAGCCCCCTGCGCAAACCGTCCGTGGAATCCATTGCCACACACCTTACGGTATCCTCCCCTATATGCTGCTGCACTTCCAGAACCAGAAGCCTTCCGTCCGGCCTCACTACTTCAAGGGCATCGTGAATGGATGGAAGGGAATTGCTTTCCACCCCGCCAAAAGACACGTCCACGACAGGACCCACTATCTGAGAAATTCTGCCTTTGATTTCCTGCATATCAAGAATGATTTGAAAGCACCAAAAATACAACAAAAGCAGCAGAATAAAAAGTGTTCCTTCAGATTATTTTTACTAAATTCGGCTCGTATATTGGCTTAATATGGACATTTAAAAACAACAATAAACTTAAACAAGATGGCTTACACGGAAGTAACCCGTACAGGATACGGGACAAGACTTAAGAATTCACTGGGTGGCGTACTGATCGGCATCCTGATGTTCATTGGCGGAACCATCCTCCTCTGGTGGAACGAGGGAAATGCAAAAAAAACCTATGATATCTTAAAAGAAGGGGAGAAAATTTATGTGGAAATGGAAAATCCGGCAGTAAAGTCTCCGGATATGGAAGGCCAGCTGGTGCATGCTGTGGCCCTGGCAACCACCACAGACTCCCTTTCAGACGGAACATTCAATGTTGGAGCGGTAGCCGTCAAGCTGCACCGCAGCGTGGAATATTATCAGTGGATTGAGCACGCAAGCTCCACCTCCAAAGACAAGATTGGAGGAGCAAAGGAAACCACTACCACCTACACTTACAAGAAGGACTGGACAGGCGCTCCTGTAGACTCAAGAAGTTTCCACGATCCTGATTACCAGGACCTGAATTTTGTATACAGTGAGATTGAAGATGCTTCCAGCAATGCCGAGAACGTCACTTTCGGCGCCTACAGGCTGAATAGCGGACAGGTCAGTTCTTTCCACAACGAACAGCCGCTTAATGTGGAAATGGATACAGACCTTGTAAAGCAGATGGACAAGGCGGCAAGGGACAATGCGCGCTCATTCCTTTCCAGAGGCGGCCTGACAGACCAGATTCCGGACTCTGCGGCAGTTATCCACACCCAGGGCAATACGGTTTATATCGGCCGCAACCCTAATGTCCCGGAAGTGGGAGACGTAAGAATTACGTTCACCAAGGATATGCCTTCAAAAGTATCCATAATAGCAAAAGTAGTGGGAGATTCTTTCACAAGCTACAAAGGAAAGAACAATTACGAATTAGAAATGCTCTATATGGGAGAAAAGACTGCGGATTTTATGTTTACTAGAGCATATGACGCAAGAATGGTGAAACTCTGGATGCTCAGAATCCTGGGCATACTGATTATCATCGGTGGATTGAGAAGCATAGTAAGCATAGTTCCAACCCTTCTCAAGGTACTTCCGTTCCTGGGACAGATCGTGGAAACCGGACTCGGACTGGTATGCGGAATCGTAGGCCTCGTATGGTCTCTGATTATTATCGCGATAGCCTGGCTGCGCTACAGGCCAGTGCTTGGAATCTGCCTGCTTGTAGTTGCTGGATTACTGATATTCTGGCTGGTCAAGAGGTCAAAGAAAAAGAAACTTGCAAAGGCCGGAATTCCTGACCCTCAGGTTCCTCCAACTCCACAGGCCCCTGAAATCCAGATACCTCAGTATCAGCAGCCTGCCCAGCCTGCTCAGCCGGAGCAGCCACAGATGACACCGGAGCAGCAGAAGGAATTCGAGCAGTGGAAACAGTTCCAGGAATTCAAGAAGATGCAGGAACAGATGAAAAACAATAACGGACAGTAAATACTTTTTGCCATGATAGTAAAAGTCAACAAGGAAGAAGTTAGGATATTCAAGGGCGCTACCGCAAAGCACGCCATACTGAAGTATATCCTCAAGAAGAAAATGGAAGTGTCTGAGCTGGACGAGATGAAGGTATTTGACAGCCAGGGACACAAGATCGGAGACGATGCCCCTCTTAAGGATGGACAGAGCATAACTTTCAAAATCTAGACAAGATGAAAAAAATCCTATCGATACTTGCCACCCTTCTGGTTTTGGGAGGAACAGGCAAGGCTCTGGGTCAGAATATCAGAGCTTCCTACAAAACGGACATTAACATCGTGTCTGTAAATGACGTGCACGCGGCTATTGAAAACATGCCGAAGATGGCCGCCATTGTAGACAGTCTCAGGGCAGTGGACAAGGACCTGATGGTAATCAGCGCAGGGGACAACCGTACGGGCAATCCTGTAAACGACATGTATTCAGACCCTTCATATCCTATGATAGCCCTGATGAACCAGATGGGATTCCTGTGCTCTGCTTTCGGAAACCACGAGTTTGACTCAGGACAGGCAGGCCTTGCCAGGAATATCAACGAGTCCGCATTCCCTTACATCTGCGCCAACATATTCACGGACCAGGAACTGGGAATCCAGTACATACCATACAAGTTCTTCTATGTCAAGGGCGTGAAAATCTGCATCCTTGGAGTTGTGGAGGCCGAGTTCAACGGCATTCCTTCCACCCATCCGAACAATGTGAAGGGAATGAGGTTCGCCCAGGCGGAGGAGACCATCAGAAAATATCTGTGGCTCAGAGACGAATGCGATGTATTCATCCTGCTGTCCCATATAGGATATGAAGAGGATGTGGAAGTGGCCAAGAAGTTCCCTCAGTTCGACCTGATCATCGGCGGACACTCACACACCCAGATAGATGGTGGCGAATTGCATAACGGAGTGCTTATCACCCAGAACGAGAACAAGCTCAAGAAACTCACCCACACCGTCCTTGTAGTGGAAAACGGAAAGGTTACGGGAAAGAGCGCAACGAACATAAATGTAAAGGATTACCCTAAGCAAAACGTTGCCTCCAAGTGCCTTGTGGATTTCTTCAGCGACAATCCGGAGTTCAAGAGAGTGCTGGCACAGGCCCAAACCCCGTTCTCCAGTTACGAGGAACTGGGTATAATGATGTGCGACGCCCTGAAGGACTTCAGCGGTGCAGACATAGCCTACTGCAATTCCGGAGGAGTAAGATATGAGGACCATCCTGCCGGAGACTTTACCGTAAACGATGTGCTGCGTCTGGACCCGTTCGGAAACACCGCTGTAATCGTGAATGTGACAGGCAAGGAGCTCCGCGATATGCTTATTGCCTGCAAGAGCCAGGACTCCCACGGATTCCCGTTCACTTCAGGAATCTCCTGCGAGGTAACCTATACGGACAAACAGCAGAGCGGAGTCAAGGACCTGAAACTCTTCGGTCAGGACGGCAAGCCTCTGAACCTCAACAAGAAATACAAGGTAATCGCCAACTCCTACGCCATCATCACCAGCGATGTGCCTGGTGACGACCAGGGAGAAGACATCAATGCCCTGACAGCCGACATCCTTATGAAGTATCTGGAAAAGATGAAGACTGTAAGCTACCAGGGACGCAAGTGCCTCAAGGAAAACTACTGATAACTAAAAACACAAGAATATGATTATTGGAATTATAATTCTGGCCCTGATTGTAATAGTTGGGCTCTACATCTTTTCCACACAGAGAAACCTCGTGAATCTGGACGAGAAGGCAAATAACGCCATCAGCCAGATAGCGGTGCAGCTCAACACCAGATGGGATGCCGTAACCGCCCTGGTCAAGATGACCGAACAGTACACCAAGCACGAGCACGACACTCTGGTTGAGACCATTGCCCAAAGGCGTCAGACAAACATTTCCACGGCAGAAGACGTGAACAATCAGCAAAACGCAATAGGACAGGTGCTGGGAAGACTGATTGCCATCGGCGAGCAATATCCTCAGCTTCAGGCCGCCGGTGTCTTCAAGGACACTATGGCTTCTATCCGCGGATACGAGGAAAACGTAAGGCTGAGCCGCATGGTCTATAACGACTGCGCCACCAAGATGAACCGTATGGTAAGGCAGTGGCCGAGCTCGTTCGTTGCAAGCATGCTCCACTTTGGCAAGAGAGAGTATCTCGAGGCCAACGAAGCCAAGAAAGACTTCCCTACTATTTAAATGTCAAGGCGTTTTGTCATCATCCTTCTCTGGATAATGCTGCCTCTGTGGGCGGCAGGCCAGCCCTATCTCAAGAACCTTGGGATAAAGGTAGATGTGCGGGATAACGGAGACGCAGTGGTGACTGAAACGCGGGAAATGACAATCACCTCCAAGGGTACAGAGTGCTATATCCCGATGGAGGGCCTCAGGGGAATAACCCTCTCCGGTTTCAAGGTCAGCGATGAAACCGGCCTGGACTACCAAACGGTAGCATGGAACGTGTCCGCCACCAGAAAGGAGAAAGCGGGGCGATGCGGAATAATCTCCAAGGGAGACAATTCGTATGAACTCTGCTGGGGTCTGGACGAGCTGAAAGACGGAGAGAGCCAGAAGGACAAGGTATACACCATAAGCTACACTCTGGGCTCCCTTGTGAAATCCTATTATGAGGCCGAGGGCTTCAACCACATGTTTGTAAACCCAGGCATCTATCCCCTTCCAGACAAGGTCAGCCTGAGAGTTTCCGTGGATTCTGTCCAGATAGACACATCCAACGCAAGAGGCTGGGCATTCGGTTATTATGGGAACACGGAGTTTAGGGACGGAGGCTTTGAGGCCTGGACTGACAACTTTACATCCGCCAGCAGGATGATTATCATGCTGGCCCTGAAAAAGGACATTATCCACCCGGTTGACACCCTTGAACAGGCCTTTCAGGATGTAGTGGACAAGGCTTTGGACGGGGCTGATTTCGGAGGGGAATACAGCGGGTCAGACCCTATCGTTACTGATGACTGGGCAAAATGGATCTGCGGAAAATTCGGGATTACCAGCGCAAAGACCATAGACAACGTGTCCACCGGACTATGCATCGCGCTTCTGGGAGTCATGGTGCTGCTTCTCGCGATGATCAAGAGGGTTCTCACCTGGATTGCAAGTATCATCACCCTGAGACCTTTAAGGGTGCTTATCAAGCGCCTCAGCATCCGCAGGAAGGTAAAGCAGGGCCTCTCCCCTTGGCAGAGGGAGATTCCGTTCAACGGAAGCCTATATGCCGCCAACAAGGCCTTGAATTCGCTGAGCTACAAGCAGAAGCCTAGTATAAACAATGTCCTTGGCGCCTTCATCCTGCGCCTTTTCCAAAGGGGAGAGTTGATGCTCACTGACGACAACGGCAAGCAGACAATAAAAGTCGGCGAACACGTGGACCAGACTCAAAACCTGGAAGACGACGGCAATGACCGCAAGAGTCCAAAGGACATAAAAATGGAAAACACCCTGTTCTACATCTTCAAGTGCGCTTCAGGAGAAGACAGGGTTCTCCAGGAAAACGAGCTGAAGAGGTGGCTGAGGAACAACACCAAATACGCCAAGGAAATAATTGAACTGCAAAACAGCCCTGATTCCGTGAACAAGGACGAGCTTGCAAAGCTAGAAAGGCTCAAGAACTTCCTCAGCGATTTCACCCTCATTCAGGAGCGCGGCGTGATGGAAGTCAGGCTCTGGGACGAATATTTAGTTTTCGCTACCCTCTTCGGCATCGCGGACCAGGTCAGGAAAGAATTCAGGAAAGTCTGTCCTGAATATTTCTCCATGAGCAAGTTCGCACAGGTCCTTGATTCCCCTTCATTCAATTTCAACACAACCGTATACACTATCGCAAACTATACTTCCAATGCTGCAATGTACTCCACACTTGCCGCCGAACGGAGTGCCGCATACTCATCCATGTGGAGCGGCGGTGGAAGCAGCTACAGCGGAGGAGGCGGACACTCGTCCTACAGTGGCGGCGGAGGCTACTCCGGCGGCGGTGGCGGAGGCGGAATACGTTAAACAAGAAACAAAAAAGCATCGATATGAAACACATCTTTACATTAACCTGCATTATGGCTCTTTTAAATTTCTGTTCCAGAAGCCATTACGTTAGCGGAAACATAGAGTCTGGAGACAACGAAAAGCCGGAGGGAACCGTTACTTCCTACGAGTACTCCTACAGCGGAACCATGGCTTATCCTATCCATTTCTACACGCTAAAAGTGCTTGAGGACGGAACAGTCCAGCTGGGCTATTCCCACGATGATAACGACATCCATCTTGTTAGAGTGCCGGAAGAAGCCCTGAAGAAAATCGCAGAAATCGCAGAGGAATACTCCCTTCATAACCTCAAAGGATCCTACCGTCCAAAAATGGAAGTTCTCGACGGATACGGCTGGCATATATACATCAGATACGAGAATGGCAGTATCTCCTCCGGAGGCACAAACGCCTGGCCGAAGAAGGAACTCAGCCAGGGTATACATTGCATAAACAACTATCTGGATTCCCTCTTCAATGCCGCCACTCCTCAGGACAGCCTGGGAGTAGCCCATCATCACGACTGGTAACAGATGGCAAGAGTCCGCTACTGGAAAAAAGTCCCTTTTATGGGAAAGGATTTCATCGCGATAAACCTTTTCGGGCTTATCGTGGTGCGGAAGGGTGCCTTTTTCCCGGACTCCTCCTTAAACCATGAAATGATCCACTCCGCCCAGCAGCGGGAGATGCTTTTTGTCTTCTTCTACATCTGGTATGTGCTGGAATGGCTGATAAGACTACTGTGCTGTTTCTCCGCGAAGAAAGCCTACTTCGGAATCAGCTTTGAAAGGGAAGCCTACGCCAACGAAAACAACGAAGAATACCTGAAGCGCAGGAAACTCTTCAGCTGGTTGAAGTATATGTAGGTCGATGGTGTCTGTTCGCCCTACTTGAACGTTACAGGGAAATCAAAGTAGGTGTTCGGATAAGGCTCGTCGCGGAGGGTGAAGTGCCACCACTCAGAATACAGCGGCTTGAAGCCGTGACGCATCATTGCCTGCCTTAAAAGCTGGCGGTTGGCTATCTGCTGAGGAGTCAGGTCTCCCTTATAGTCCGGATGGGCGCTAGGGTCAAGCATATCGAAGGTTCCTCCCATATCCACTTCCTTTCCGGTCTTCATGTCGAAAAGTGTAAGGTCCACGGTGCTTCCGCGGCTGTGGCCGGACTTGGTGGCTATGTAGTCCTGCTTGAACAGATTCGCCTTGTCAAGATTCGGGTAGAATGCCCTCTTCATCGAGGTGTCAGCATCCTTTGCCCAGCGGCAGAAATGGGCAACGGCCCTTGCCGGACGGTAGGCGTCATAGATCTTCAGGCGGTATCCCTGGGCCTTGACGTCATCGCTGACAGCCTTGAGAGCCTTGGCGGCTTCCTTTGTCATCAAGGCTACAGGCTCTTCATAGCCGTCTATCCTGGTTCCCACGAAATTGTAGGTTGAATAATATCTTATCTCAAGGATAACATCAGGAACGGCCTCGGAAATAACCACAAAGCCGCTTCGGATCATGTTTGCGGGAACTTTCTTCACAACATCCTTTGCAGAAGAGTCTCCGAAATCTGTTTCATCCACAACAGCTAATGTATCGGCTGCGGCTTTTACATCAGTCTGGGAATTCTTGCCCGTACAACCTGACAGGCATATAGCTAAAGTTGCCGATAGAATGACAAAGTACCTTTTCATATTTGACTGGATTTTGATAGGCAAAATTACAAAAAAGATGTATTTTTGAAGTATAATCTTCAGCGATATGAGCAAGAAACTTATTTTTCTGTTTGCCGCCATTTTATGCGCCTTTTCCTGCACTCAGAGAACCGCCACTCCAGCCCTCAGGGTGGGAATGCTGGACGGACTAGGAAGCGGCCACACCAACATGACGGAAGCCTATGCGGCAGCGCAGCTGGATTCCCGCATAAATATACGCTACATCACCAGCGCAAACATAGCATGGGGAGTTCTGGACAGCCTGGACGTGCTGATAATCCCCGGCGGAGGAGGCAGCATGCATACTTTCAGTCTAGGCAGCACCAACATAAATATCATAAAGAAATGGACAGAGAACGGAGGCGGAATCCTCTGCATCTGTGCCGGTGCCTATGCCCTGAGCCACACCCCTGATTATGCCTGCTTCGGGATGAACGGAGCCCAGGTCGTGGACCTGGACCACTCTTCAAGAGGCCAGGGACTGTGTTCCGTTGCCCTTACGGAAGAGGGCAGGAAGCTTTTCCCGGAACTCAAGGATATAGATACCATACACCTGCTCTTTGAAAACGGCCCTATGCTGGCCCCTGCAGATTCAGCTATCCTGGCAGAGTCACCAGCCACGGAATACACCCCTATAGCCGTTATGCTCAGCGATGTGCATGTGGGAGCGGAATTCCAGGCCGGAATCAGTCCGGGAAAACCGTTCTTCCTCACAAACAGTTACGGCAAGGGAAGGATTTTCACATCCATAGGCCATCCGGAAGGCTCTGCTTCCTTCTCCTGGATGATACCAAGAATCCTCTTCTGGTGTGCCGGAAAAGAGGATATGGCCCTGCCTGTAGAGTACAAGGCCCCGTTTTTGGACACAGAGGTCATAATGAGCGAACAGGACCTGGAAAAGGAAGGCTCCATGTACCGCACCTTTGTCTACGGCACCAAGGAAGAGAAACTGGAAGGAATCAACTGGATGATGACACATCCGTCCTGGAGCATGAAAACCTGGGCCACAGGCCTTCTCTACGACAAAGACTTTGAAGTAAGGGGAGCGGCTGCAGCCTGGATTGCATCCACAGAACTTCTTACCGCAAAGAAAGATCTTGAAGCGGCCTTCGCCCTGGAAGAAAACCCAATTGCCAAAGCCATAATGCAGAAAGCCGTTGAGGATATCAATTCTCTCTACAGGTAACAGGATACTTTCATGGAAATTGAAAAGGCCGGTGGATGCCGGCCTTTTCTGTTTTCATAGTTTGAAGCGTGTCTTATATTTAATACAACACTGTTCTAATATAAATTTGCTGATACAAAGGTACGGGCACAGAAAAAGAAGGGATATGCACAATCGTGCAAACCCTTGTCAAAATCGTGCAATCTGCATTATTTGCCCCTGATTTGGGACGGAGTAGAGCCCAAAGTGCGCTTGAATGCCCTGGAGAATGATGCCGCATCCTCGAATCCGCACCGGTAAGCAACATCCGCCACCGGGGAGTCAGGTTCGTTCTGCAGCATGAGGCGGGCCTGCTCCAGGCGCAGCCTAAGCATATAGTTCTGGGTTGTGATACCCGTTATGGACTTGACCTTGCGGTTAAGCTGGCCGCTGGAAAGGCACATATGTGAGGCAAGATCCTCCACGCCAAGCTTTCCCTCAGTAAGGTTAGAAAGGACATATGAGACTATCTTATCCAGAAAAGCCCGGTCTGCATTGCTGACAATATCCTTAGGCCGGGATTCCTGCTTAGGTTCTGTCAGGGAACGGATCGTGGACTCCAGAACCGCTTTCTGGCGCTGGCTGCGTCTGTGCATAACCAGCCATACGGCAACGGCGATCACAATGGCGGCAAGGATTCCCCACATAAGCATCGAGTACTTTTGCCGGAGAGCTTTGGCGTTTTCTGCCCGGAGCGCATCATTGCCCATAGAAGCCTCATAGCGGCTCAGGCTTTCAGCCATGGAAAGGTTGTATATGGAATCCTTGAGGGCATCGTAGCGGTCGTGCTGGCGGGAGGCCTCCTTGCTGTCTGTCTCCAGCAGGCATTCATAAAGGCCCTTTCTGGAATGCAGTTCGTTGAAAGGATCGCCGAGCTTCATGAAAATGTCCGCAGCCTCCCTGAAATATTCCAGAGCCTCAGGTTTGCGGTCCAGGAAAAGCAGGGCTCGGCCCATCTTGTTGCAGGAAATTCCCAGGGACTGGAGGTTGCCGCTTTGGCGGAAAAAAGGAATCGCCTCCTTGAGATCGGCTTCCGCTTCCTCCATTCGTCCGAGTCCGAGAAGCGCGGCAGCCCTCTGCGAGAGCCTTACCATCGCCTGAGGCTCACGCCCCAGTTCCTTCTCCAGGTCATAAGCCTTCTGGGCATAGTCCAGGGCAATGTCGCTCTTTCCTATGGACTGGTAGACCTCGGAAGCCATTCCCAGCAGGATTGCCATCCTCGGCTTGTTTGTGGTCTTGGAGCATTCCTCTATTCCTTTGAGTACATATTTTTCGGCTTCCGGGTATCGTTTTGAAGTCAGGTATATTCCCGCCAGGGTGTTAAGGGAAGAACTTATCCTGTCCGGATCCTTGCTTTTCTTGTCAAGATCGTAGCATTGTTCCGCATAATAAGCCGCCCTCTCGTAGTTTCCCATACGCATAGTGCCTATGGCAAGAAGGCTGAGCACATCCGCCTCAAAGTCCTTGTCTGAAATCCTGCGGCAGGCATCAAGTGCCTTCTCGGCATAGTCCACAGATCTTCCGTACTGCTGCACTCCGTACATATAATCTGCCGCATAGTACCACACATTTGTCTGGACAAGGGATTCATCCGCATCCCTGGAGAATGTTTCTATCTCGTCCGACCCGGTAATCTGTGCCAGGGCAGACAAAATGCCGTTCGCCTTGTCAAGAGAATAGCTTTGGGAGAAAGACTCCAGAAGCACATTCAGTGAATCCGTATCGCCTGCTCTTGAATAAGAAGGACAAAGGGATGAAAGCAGGACAGTCAGCACGGTCGCCGCAAAGAAAAACCTGCGGAAACTCCCAGGCAACATATGTGATATGTGGAAAATCCTTGTCATACCCTCAAACAAGTGTCAAAAATAATCAAAAAAGGCCAAAAGTGTTTCCTGTGCCCTCCGGAGGCCGGAAACCGGAAAAATGTTGAGGAAAAGTTGAGTTTCCGTTGATGAAGATTTGACAAAGAATTGAGGTATAATTGAGGATTATCAACTTTGATAATTAATTGATATGCAATTTATTGCAAGAGCGTGCAATGAACCGATATTTGCAATGCGGAACATAGGCATTCCATTTCAAACCATATAAAGACAACTACTATGGAAACAAAGAAAAACAGCAGAGCCAGCCTGGAAAACAAAAGGACGATGTTCTTTGAGATCGGGCTTATCGCAGCACTTGCGGTTGTACTGACCTCCTTCGAGTGGAATACCGCCACCAAGGAAGTAGGATCTATTTCTGCCGGAAGAATTTCACTCGTCGACGACGAGACTGTTCCAATCACCCAGCAGGAAACTCCGCCTCCACCTGAGAACATCAAGGAGCCTGTAATCAGCGAGGAACTCCAGATCGTGGAAAACGACGTGAAGGTCAACACGGATTTCACCAGCTTTGATGACAACACCGAGCCGATAAAGATTGTTCCTTATATAGAGCAATCCAACAAGACTGAGGAAGAGGAGGTTGAAGAGTATATTCCCTTTGCCATCGTTGAAGACAAGCCAACCTTCCAGGGCGGAGACGCAAACACCTTCACCAAGTGGGTTTACGACAATATCGTATATCCGGAACTGGCCATCGAAAACGGAATACAGGGAAGGGTTACCGTCCAGTTCACCATAGACAAGGATGGCAGCGTAAAGGATGTTCAGGTATTGAGAGGAGCAGACTCCACTCTCGACAAGGAAGCCGTAAGAGTTATTTCCAAATCTCCAAAATGGAGTCCGGGAAAGCAGAGGGGCAAGGCGGTGAAGGTAAAGTACACCTTCCCTATCATCTTCCAGATGAGGTAAACCTCAAGTGGTATTGTCTGTCCCCCGCAACGGATATTGCTGAAAATCAGCTAATAGCGCAATCGCCCTAGGTTATTTTTGACCTAGGGTGATTATTTAATAAACTGACTATCAGGCATTAACATTGCAGTCTCTTTTTGCGAAGATTTGAGTATCTTTGAATTATAATATCGACGATATATGAAAAGAACGGTTTTTCTTCTTGTAGTGCTCTTCGTGAGCAGTTTATCCTTTTCTCAGGTTAAGATCAAGGATGCGAGCAAGGTTCCGCTGACGCCGCAGCTGATTGCAGACTTTGCTGACTGGACTCCAGAGAATGTGGAGATCAAGGGTTCTACACAGGGACTCGCGATATACAGGAACTATGCAGTGGTGCTGCACGATAACGGGATGTGCTGCATCTACGATATGAAGAAGAAGGCTCTGGTTGCGGCATATATGATGGAAGGCAATACCTCTCATTGCAACAACGCTTTCTTCGGGAAGGAAAAGTATTCCCGCAAATCCAAGTTTCCACTTCTCTATGTATCCGAATGCAGAGGGAAGCACGCCTGCCTTGTCACTGACATTACCCTGGAAGGCAGCAAGATAGTGCAGAAGATCTATTATGAGGGAACGGACTATCCAGGCTCGATTGACTGGTGCGCTGATGTACGTAACGGCTTCATTTACACCTTTGGCGGAAGGAACGGGGATTTCAAGCTGCTGAAGAAATTCCGTATGCCAAGGCTCTCAGATTCAGATGAAAACGGAGAGGTTCATCTGAAGGATGCGGACGTGCTGGACGTTACACGCATAGAAAGCGGCATCAATATCTGGCAGGGGAGTTTCGTGATGGGGGATTACGCTTTTCTCCCGGACGGCTATCCTCCTCACGACAGGCTGCTACATATCGTGAACTTGAAGTATAAGCAGATTGAACGCACAAAAAATCTCAATGCTCTCCTGGATGAACCAGAAGGGATAGATATTCACGGAAAATGGGCGTATGTTATTTTCCATACGCCCAAGCAACCGCGACATTCCAAGCTCTGGAGATTCTCGCTGAAGTAAAGTTATCTCGACTGGGAGAAGAGCCATTGAAGGCGGGTGGAAGTATAGCTCTGCTTGCAGGTCTGCTCGTGGGTCCAGCCGGTTATAACATCCAGCCTTGTCTTGCCTCCTAGTTTATCCAGTTCAGCGATAAAAGTCTGAACAGTTTCCACGCTCATTATGTTATCCGCCGTTCCCATTACGGCATAGACTGGAGTCTTGACCACGTTTGACGTTTTGCACTTGGACGGATTTCCGGCACAAGGCATAGCTGCCGCAAAAAGAGTAGGATAAGTGTTTACCAGCGCCCAGGTTCCTGTTCCTCCCATTGAACCGCCCAAAACAAAAATTTTGGAGAAGTTTACATTGGAACCTGCTGCCACATTGTCCACCAGAGCCTTGACTGCAGGCTGGATGGATACCCCGTCCCAATTGCCGGAAGACGGACATTGCGGAACAATCATCACGGCTTTAGCCCCGGCGTTCTTAAGGTATTCGGAAACGGATGTTACGCCAGGCTCCGCAATCTGTTTTTCGTTGTCGGATCCTTTTGCAGAACCTCCGTGAAGATACAGAACGAGTATGTTCTTCCCCTCTTTACCACTATTTATCAAAGCCTTGCGATAAGGAAGGGCGGTACCCGCAAAAGTACCGCTCTCCTTTGTGAAAGTTATCTGTTGCTGCGTGACCTCTTTCGGAGTCTCTTTTTCCGGCTCGATGGAGTTGCTGCTTTTGCTGCAGGAAACCATTGCCAAGCAAAGGAATAACGCTGCTACGTGATACATTTTCCCCATAGACAAATCATCTCTTACTCGACCGTCTGAGGTTCGTCTGCAGGACGAGGGCCTCTTGGAGCTGGACGCTGTCCCTTACCCGGGCGAGGGCCGTTACCCGGACGCATGCCCTTGCCATTGCGCGCCCCCTGCTGCTTTGCCCTGAGCTTGTTCTGGATCTGAGCCTCCACGTTGAAGAAGCGGGAAAGCTGCTTTGCATCAAGCACCTTGGCAAACTCATCGATGTACTGTAGCTTAACGGCCTGGACTCTCTGTTGCCTTTCAGCCTTTTCCTTTTCAATCTTCACAACCTCCTCGGTTGAGAGCTGCTTGTGCTCTGGCTTTGCCTCAGCCTGACCTGCCTGAGGCTTTTCGCCTTTCTTCATCCCGCCTTTCGGAGGCATCGGACGGCTTGGCTTTCCCTCTCCGAAAGCCTCTCTCATAGCGTCCGTGTATGCCCTGTAAACCTTTACGAACTCAGGTTTCTGCTCGTCTGTAATATCCAGACGGTAAACCATTTCCTTAACCTTTGCCTGGAAGAACTTCTCTTTCATGTCTTCCTTCTTGCCATCCTGGGCTGCCATAGTGAATGACACCAGCAGCATCGCGACAAAAATCAAACTCTTTTTCATAATAACCATATTTTTAATCAAACAAATATTTAATACTCAATCTGATATGCGTCCGCGTCTTCCCACTCTTCAATCTCGTACGAGGTAAGTTGCAACAGTTCTTCGTCAGAAAGGCTTGCCAGATACTTGTCTATAGGGCCCTCGGCGTTCTCCCCTCCTCTACCTATAAAGATAAACAGCAGGACGGCAGCAGCGGCAGCAAGGCTTGCGGCTATCCACAGCGGACGGAAAGATTTCTTCTGAGTCTTTACCGCTTCAACAGCCTTGTTCGTCACCCTGGAAACCAGATTGTCCAGATACTCCTCAGATTCGGAGTAAGGCATCTGTCTAGTTTTATTTTCCATATTTTTCATCATATATTCTCTTGAAGGTATTTCTTTACTTTTTCGTATGCGTAGTGGTAGTTAACCTTGAGTGTACCAACGCTATTTCCTGTTGCCTCAGCGATTTCCTCATAGCTGAGATTATCGTAGTATCTCATATTGAACACTATCCTCTGCCGAGCCGGAAGGGCTATCAGAGCCTTCTGCAAAGCCACCACCGCATTGTCCGCATCCAGAGGAGCCTCTGATTCTAGAGTGGAGAGCAACTGCGGGCTCAGGGAATCGATACTGTGAAACAGCCCGGCCCTTTTCCTAAGGACCTGTAGGGCCTCGTTAGTTGCAATCCTGTAAATCCAGGAAGTAAGTTTTCCTTCTCCGCGATAACTGTCTATGCTCCGGAATATCTTGACAGCGGCTTCCTGAAGAGCGTCTTCCGCATCCTCGTGCCCCACCACAATTCTCCTGATATGCCAGTACAGAGCCTTGCCGTAGCGTTGCATAAGCAACCTGAAGCCCTTCTCCCTTTGGGAAGGCTCGGCAATCATCGTTCTTATATTCATATCTTGAGCAGCGTCTGTCATCTGTTTTCCGGTTGTTACATTATTATGATGGAGAAAATGGCAAAAGGTTAAATCCAAAGTGCTAAATTTGCATCGCGATAATGATATTATGAAAGCAAAGAAGACCAAACTGATATTGTCCGCAATCCTGATTATTGCCATTGCTGTACTTCTGATTACCTGCCCTGGAAGAAAGGCCCATAGGGAAGCCCTCATAGACGAGGTTGGCAACTCCATTTTAAGAAAAGCCAACCTGAATCTGCTCGGCGATGCGGCAAAATCCTTTAAAGAGGCAAACTATGAATTCTACAACAGTGCGGTAAATCCCTGCCTCAAGGTCATGGGATACGGTCTGTTCAGCATAGGTTACATACCGGAAGAACCCAAAGAACCTCAAAAGAGGATTTCATGGAAGAGGATTTCATTCGGCATTCTGGGGCACGTCTATATCAAAGACAAGGATAAATTATACCGCAAGTTCCCGCTGCTTGCAGAACCCAAGCCCGTTATTTAAATGACCCCCGAAAGGATCATACGCCAGGCCCGCCCTTTCCAGCTCCCACGGATAATGGAAGTCCTTTCCGCCGCAAAGAAGATAATGCGGTCAAGTGGCAACCTGAACCAGTGGACCGGTGGCTATCCTTCAGAAGAGGCAATACTCTGCGATATAGAAAAAGGATGCGGATATGTAGTTGAAGATGAGGGAAATGTTGTGGGATACTTTGCCTTTGTTCCGTCTCCGGAACCCACTTACAGCAAAATCTATCAGGGACAATGGCTGGATGACAGCCTGCCCTACCACGTAATCCACAGGATCGGAAGTTTTCCGGAAGTCCACGGAATTTTCAAATTCATTATGGACTGGTGCTTCTCACAGAATCCAAACATCAGGATCGACACCCATCGCGATAACAGCATAATGCAGCACCTTATCCTAAAGGAAGGCTTCACTTATTGCGGCATAATCTATCTTGCAAACGGCGACGAACGGCTCGCCTATCAAAAAATGGATGGTCTGAACATTCTAAACAATAAGAAAACCCAAAAACAGATTACGATTATCTGAGGCAAAACGGATAACCAGTTCCTGTATTTCTTGTATATAAAATAACTTGCAACTGAAAGGAGCACCAGTATAGCGGGATAAAGAAGGACAAAGATGAAAATGATTCTTTTCAGCAAGGCATTATTTCCATCTGGATTATCAAAGCAGTACATAACTGTTGCTATCATAACCCCAAAATAGAACGCTATTGGAAACAGTGCAATTATATTAAGAATGCTCCACCATTCTGGAAGGTTGTTCTTTAATCCAATCCTTAACGTGAAGAAAACGACACAGAACCCTATCGCAATAATTGATATTATCATATCTCCACGTTAAATCAGAATCCATTGAGATTCATATAGACCGTAGGCATCAGGAGAAGAAGGCCTATCAGCATGAATACCAGCAGCACTTTCCACCACCATTTGAGCCAGATATCGTAAGGTATCCTGGCAACTCCAAGCACTCCCATCAGCACTGCAGATGTAGGGGTAATCATGTTGGTGAATCCGTCGCCGAACTGGTATGCCATTACGGTTGCCTGGCGGCTGAGGCCGATTACATCGGAGAACGGAGCCATAATAGGCATTGTGAGAGCGGCCTTGGCAGTTCCTGACGGGATGAAAAGGTTCAGGGCAGTCTGTATTCCGTACATTATAGAAACGGTTCCTCCCTGGCTGGTCCCCTGCATAGTGTTGGCCAGGGCATAGAGTATTGTGTCCATAACCCTTCCTGCAGTAAGCACCTCGATGATGCCGCCTGCAAGACCAACAATCAAAGCTGCGGAAAGGATGTCTTTTGCCCCGCCAATGAACTCGACAGCAATCTTGTTGGCGGAACTGCCCATTGCAACGCCTGATATGATTCCCATTCCAAGGAACAGGGCACAGATCTCCTTAACATACCATCCATAGCCCAGAACTCCGATAATCAGGAAAATGATCGTAAAGGCAAGGACACTCAGTATGAAGTACAGATAAGATTTCCTGAGAGTCAGGATTCCGAAAATCACATACAGGGCGCTGACAATCGGAATGCAGACAAAGGTAACCTCATTGCCTCCGAAACTGACTGTTGTCTTAGGGTAAAGTATCGAAGCAATGACGAGCACGACAGTGGAAAGAATGAAAATCACCCAGGCGCTGGCAGGAGTTTTTTCCTCGAATCCCATCGCCGAGCTTTCCTTTTCCCTGTTTCTCCAGTATTCATCGATTTTGTATGTAGGGCTGAGCTGAGGATTCTTCTTCACCCTGGCTGCATACCAGAGCGTAAAAGCGATTATAAGGAGCGTAAGGATTACCCATACCACCATCCTGTACTCGAATCCCGAGAACAATGGCAATCCGCTGATGCCCTGAGCGATTCCGATGGTGAAAGGGTTGAAGACGGCTCCGCTCAGACCTATGTGGGCAGCCACATAAACCATCAGCAGTCCCGTAATGGAATCATAGCCCATGGATATGGCCATCGGGACAAAGATTATTATGAAGGCTATCGTTTCCTCGCTCATCCCGAAGACGGCCCCGAAGATGCTGAAAATTATCATCGTGACCACTATGATAACCCAGTGTCTTCGGGCCTTCTTCAGAAACGACTGAATGCCGAAATCAATGGCGCGGCTGCTGTTCAGAATCTGGAAAGCCCCGCCGATTATAAGCACAAAAGCGATTATGGCAGCCTGCCTTTTGAATCCGTCCACAATGGCTCCGAGAATCTCCCAGCTCTGGGGATTGCTCTCAACCTGATGGTAAGAACCGTTTACGATAACGTCTCTTTCCACCCCGTTGACGGAGATGGTCTGATGGTCAAACTCTCCCGACGGGATAATCCAGGTCAGTATTCCGCACACCAGCAGAACTGTACCAATGATGACGAAGGTATGGGGTATTTTCTTTGCTTTTGCCATAATGCTTCAAAGGTAAGGAATCTTGGGTTTTGAAGTCCAAGATTCCGTTTATAAAAAAGGTCTTTAGATGTTATACTTGTCGCCAGGATAGAGAACTGTCATCTTGAAACTGTGGGCGTCTCTTCCGTCCTCACCCTTTTTGTAAGGCTCGAACAACATTGCGCATCCCGTGCCTACAATCTCGATGGTCTTGTCCGAGTTAACCACAACGGCACATTCCTCATCGATGCCGATTCCACGGTATCCAGGGTTGTCCAGCAGAACGTTAATCAGCCTTACCTGACGGCGGCGGGCGATGAAATGCTGGTCGATGATTATGTTGTCCAGGAAACCGAAGCCCTCCTTGGTCTCGACCCAGTTGCTCTTTATTTCGTTGAAAACAGGAGACTCGTCATCCGGACTTGCATTAACTTGATTTCCAGTCAGCATAATACGGCTCTGAATGGCAGCGCCTGCACTGGTTCCTCCGATAACTCCACCATCCTTGTAGATCTGCAGCATCTTATCGAAAAACTTTGTTCCGTTCAAAAAATCTTTCAGACGGCTCTGATCTCCGCCAGAGAGGAATATGGCCGTAACGCCATCAAGCTTGGCGAGCATCTCAGGACTGTCTATCGAATCCTTTGGGCAGAGAATGTAATCTGCATTCTCGCAGCCAAGAGCCCTGAACTCAGCAGCCTGCCTCTCTCCCGTTTCCAGTATCTGGCTTGCAAACGGAATCACAAGAAGCTTGCATTTCTGAGGACCACCGCCCTTTTCGATTATCTTGTTGAGTATCGGAGCGATGCGGTCTCCGCCGCCCTCAATCACAAGAGTTCCCTTGGCGGTAATGTTTTCCGGCAGGAATTCAAGCTGCTCGCCTTTATCGCATTTGCAAGAGTAGGCAAAAAGCATTGTAATGGCACCAAGTGCCAGAATTATTTTCTTCATTTTATTATTCAAGAGTTGTTGTCATCAAACCGTAGGCAATCTGAGCAGCCCTTGTGAAATCCTCATAGAGAATGAACTCGTCGTTCCCGTGAGGATTCTGGGCGCCGACTCCCAGGTTGATTGTCTTAATACCTTTCTTGTTCATTGCATTGGCATCGCTGCCGCCCATAGACTTCATAGGTAGCGGTTCCAGGCCCATTGCCTTTACCACTTTCTCGAAGTGGCGGTAAGGCTCATCTTCCGGATGTATGTGGTACGGGGTGAAATCCCATGCGCTCCGATACTCCAGAGTGGCTCCGTGCTTACGGCAGACCTCCTCAAAGTCTTCAACGACTTTCCTGAAACGCCTTTCCCCCTCCTCAAGGTTTCCGCTGCGTATCTCTCCGGAAACCTTAACTTCATCGCAGACCACATTCGTAGCGGTTCCGCCACAGATCTTGCCTATATTTCCCGTATCCTTCTCCCCAAGTTTACCGTAAGGGAACTTGGTAATGGCCTCGCATGCAACCTGGATGGCACTGATTCCCTTTTCAGGTGCAATGCCGGCGTGGGATGAGCGACCGTGGAAAGTGAAATCGAATTCCAGCAGTCCGCAGGTCTCGCTAACCAGTGCCGGAGGGCTCATATAGGAATCGAAAATGAAGCCATAGCGGATTCCCGGATCCGGAGTGTAGAAAGTGGAACCTGCCAAAGTCGTCTCCTCGCACACCGTGAAAACCAGGGTGCAAGGCTTGATATTGCCGTCAGCGACAGCCTTTTCCAAGGCATAGAGGATAGATGAAAGGCCTCCGCGATCGTCAATTCCGAGCGGAGTGGTGCCGTCGGAAGTTATCCTGTCTTCAAGATACAGCCTTTTCAAGCCTTCGATGGAACGCGGGGTATCCATGTGGGAGGCGAGATAATGGTTTCCGCCGCCTTTAATCCTCACTATGGCATTGCCGCTGTTTCCGCCGGAAAGGCTTGCGGCACCGTCCATTTCGAATTCAAGTCCCAGCCTTTCGGCAAAGGCCTTTATGTATTCAGCCACAGGTGCTTCGTTTCCGGAAGTGGCGTTTATGTTTGTCAGATCTTCAAAAATCTGCCTTAGTCTTTCATCTATCATCTTTCCTTGTATCCAATGCTTGATAATTATATTCCGTAAACCTTCAGGTTCTTGATCCTGATGTAGTACTGGTCTGTGCAGTTTCCGTGAACGAGAGCAATGTAAACTGTCTTGCCCTTGTAGGCGCTGATGTCAACCGTAATGGTAACGAATGCGTTGACTTCCGTTACCTGCCAGTCCAAAGCTACGTCTGCTTCACGGCAGTTTGCCTCGGTTATCGGAGAAGTGGAGATAACCAATCTATAACCCTCGTCGTACTTTGCACGTACGTCAAAGCTTACGAAAGCGTTTTTCATCTTGTTTCCGATAGCAATAGCCGGAGTTACCAGATAGTTCTCAGGAGTGAGGGCTCCAATTCCGCCACTCTTCCAGGAGTCTGATGTTGCCTCTCCGCTATACCACTCCCAGCAATATCCGTCACCGTCCTTGTCGATAAGGGTGAAGGTAGAAGGAATCTCGCTTGCGAAGCTTTCCTCGAAGTAGGTTATCATATCCGGCATCGACACGTAATTGAGGATGCTGCTCGGCTTGTTGGCCTTGGTATCAGGGGAATCAACCAGTACGATATAGAAGTTGTTTCCACTCTTGATCTTCATATCCACCGTGATATAGCCGAAATATTCTCCGGCAGGTATGGTAACGGTACCGCTCATGGTAGACGTGTTGAATGTGCTGCCGCTTCCGGCAACAATCTCGTAATCAGTCCCGTACTCAGCAGTTGACGGCAGAATTTCATAATCCTCGACAGGCTTTCCTGCAGGAAGTTCTGCAGAAAGGCGGCTCTCGTCTTTCAGATAATAAACCTGGTCGACGATCTTGTAAGCTACAGTTACCGGAGCATCGGAATGCTTTACAAGCTGAACGCAAACCTTGGACAGTCCAACCTCTCCGTTTTCCTTGGTGTATACACCGTTGGAAGCGGTCTGCCCTTCCTCGTATGCGCTGAACTCGAAATACTGCGGGCCTTTGTATGTCCAGTCCTCCTTCTGACAGGAGAAAAGAACCATCATAAAGGCAAGAACTATTGTTGATTTCAATAATGTTTTCATCTCGATCTTGTATTATCTGTTAATAACCAGGATTCTGTACCAGCTTCTTGTTTACATCCAGTTCGGTTGTACCGATAGCTGCAACAACCCTGTAGTCCGAATATGGAACAGTAGGAAGACCTTCAGGGCGGAGAATGTCCAGGCCAAGCCTCTTGCGGTCGAAGTACCTGTGGCCTTCGAATGCGAGCTCGAGCCTTCTCTGGAGGAGGATTTCATCAAGCAGTCCGGAATCCGGAACATCGGTGTCGCCGATGCCTCGCTTACCCCTGAAATCGTTGATGTCCTTTCTGGCCAGAGTCATATTGTTCTGGTGAGCGTATGCCTCGGCACGGTTCAGGATCATCTCGGAGATTCTGATCAGCGGAACATCGTCCAGACCGAAGAGGTCTGCCTTCTTCCAGGAGTTGAACTTGATAGTCCACCAGAGTTTCAGGCCGGAATACTTAACCTTTCTCAAGGCTCCGAAGCGGATATCCTTTTCCTGGTCAAGCAAAGCCACAAACTCGTCAGTTACAGAAAGTACAGCGTCTCCTGTTCCCTTTCCGTTGCCATAGCCTTCAGCGTCCCTGACGCCATCATCCTTGGTTCCATATGCGGAGTGCAGTGATGATGAAAGCAGGTTCTCAGCCTCGGTGTAGTGGAGCTGCCAGATGCTTTCGCTTCCGGAGGAGAACACACTGGTGTACTGGTTTCCGGAATAAATCTTCACGGATGCATTATCCAGAACGTAAGTTGCTGCAGCTGCAGATTCAGCCCATTTGCCCATGTAGAGATATACTCTTGAGAGCAAAGCCTTTGCAGCTATTGCGGAACCTCTGTTAGGGAAGTTGCCCTTATCGTTTCCGTTCATATAGTCGAATGCATCGTTCAGGTCGTCAACAATTTGGGCCCAAACTGCATCAACCTTGTCTCTTGGTACGGATGCCTGCTCGGTGATGCTGCCTCCATTGTTGAAGAAAGGCTCCAGAACCAGCGGAACGCACAGGTCGAAACCGTCTACCAGATGGCCCGGCATACGGCCGTAGATGCTTGCCAGATAGAAGTAGTCATAAGCCCTGAGGAAAAGAGCCTCGCCTTTGAGAGCCTTTACGGAATTGGTTTCCTCAAGTTTGTTCAGATAATACAGCGCCTCGTTCAGTGATACAATCTGACGATAGGCGTCACTCCATATATCAATGTTGTAGTACGGGGTGAACTGATACTGGCGAGTGTATCTGGTTGCACCCGGATTGAGTTTCACGTTGTCTCCGAGTACGTCCGGAAGAGTCAAAAAGTCCCTGCCTGCGTAAGTCGGTTCCTGCATGCGGTCGTATACGCCTATGATCAGGCTCCTTGCTCCATCCTCGTTTTCCATATCTTCCTGAGGAAGAGCGTGCTTGGTCTCTACATCAAGGAGAGAGTCACATGCGCAAAAGCTGAAAGCCAGAAGCAGTATAATTGATATGTTCTTTAATGTTTTCATTTCTCTCTCGTATTTAGAAATTCAACTTCAAACCGAAACTGATGCTCTTGGATTGAGGGTAAAGACCTCTGTCGTTACCGATCGACTCAGGGTCATAGCCCTGGTAAGGTGTGGAAGTCCAGATATTGTACATATTCATAAACACCTGAAGTCCCTCGAGACCGATTTTGCGGATCATCGGTTTAGGGAAGTCATAGCTGAGGTTGATGTTCTTCAGCTTTATGAAGTCTGTCTTTTCGTAAATCAAACTCATACCCGGATCTGTGTTGGAGTCATAAGCCCTTGGGCTTCCAGGATAACTGCCGTTGTAGAATGGCAGCGGAACCCAGGTAACATCGCCTGGATTTCTCCAGTAGTTGTAGTACATCTCCTGGAAGAGGTTGTTGTCGGCAGCCTGTCCGATAAGCACGGTCTTGTCGCTCCAGTACTTGACAGCTCCTGCCTGGAACTGGAAGAAGAAGGACAGGGTGAAGTTTTTCCAGGTAATGGTATTGAGCATACCGCCGTACCATTTCGGATCTCTTCCCCTTACCCAGTATCTGTCTGCCAGATCAGGATTATAGGTAATGTAACCATCTTTGTCATAGTACATCGGGCGTCCGTCTGATGCGTTGACTCCTGCCCACTTGTAAACATATTCAGCAGTAATCGGCTTACCAACCTTAAGGTCTCCGATCTGATCCAGACCGTCCTGAAGTTTGGTGATGGCGTTCCTTGTGTAGGAAATGTTGAAATTGGTCTCCCAACGGAAGTTTTCCCTATCGATATTGATGGTGTTCAACTGGAAGTCGAATCCCTCGTTCTTTACGCCACCCATATTGGATGAAATGGAACCGAAACCGGTGGTAACAGGAATGCTTCTTGAGTAAAGCAGGTTCTTGGTATCATCGCGATATACATCAAAGTCAAAGGTAATTCTGCCTTTGAAGAATCCTGCGGTGACACCCACGTTCTTGGAGTGCTTCTTTTCCCAGGAGAGTTTAGGGTTTCCGATGGAAGAAGCAACCAGGCCTGTCATTCCGTCGTATGCATATCCGCCCGAATACAGTCTTACTGCACCGTAGTTGGATATGCTTGAGTTTCCGGTTACACCGTAGCTGGCCCTGAGCTTGAGATCGCTGAGCCAGTCAACATCCTTGAGGAAGTCCTCTTCCTTGGCTCTCCAGGCAAAGGAGAATGAAGGGAACCAGCCCCAGCGGTTATCTTTTCCGAATCTTGAAGATCCGTCGTAACGGAGAGTTCCTGTAAAGATGTATTTATCTCTGAGAGTGTAGCTCAATCTTGTGAAGAAACCGGCCATCTTGCTCTCGGAGAAGCTCTCGCTCGTCTCCTGTGGAGTTGGAGCGCTGTCCAGCAGATGGAGTCCAGGAGTTGCGGCTCCAATCGCAGAGGCCGTAATGCTGTGGAATCTTGAATCCCTGTATGAGAAACCGGCTACAGCAGTGAAGCGGTCTCTTCCGAATTCAGTATTGTAAGTCAGAACCTGGTCTGTCTGGAAGATGCTCTCGTCTGTGTCGTGAGCAGTTACCACTCCGTTCTGGCGGTTACCCAGTCTTGTGCGAGGGTCGCTGTACTGGTGCTCGTTGATCCAGGTGTAGTTGACATTGTAGCTGCTCTTGAATTCAAGACCTTCCATGAATTTGACCGTAAGGTCGTTAGAAGAAATCAGATTGTTGACCTTTGCGTTATACTCGTTGAGTTCCAGCATCTGAGGAATGTTGTAAAGAGGATATCCGTAAGGAAGGTCCATTACCCAGTTGCCGTCCTCGTCTCTAGGAGAAACTCCAGGATTGAGGAACATTGCTGCTCTGGAAGGATTTGCTGCTGCTACCGTAGATGCCTGATCGTAGTTATTGCGGCTAAAGGTGTTCTTTGTGCTGAAGTTCAACCATCTGGTCAGGTCGTGGGAAAGATTCACCCTGCCGGTGGCTCTTGTGTAGCCGGTATGTCTGATAACACCGTCTGTCTTGTTGTAGTTGCCGGAGATGTAGAAGCGTGTCTTCTCTCCACCGCCGGAAACTCCCAGCTCGTAGTTATGCGAGATGGCCGTGCGGAAAATCTCCTTGTACCAGTCCGTTGTCTGGGCCTCGGAATAACCGTCGTCTCCCCAGCCAAAGGTCTTGAACAAATCCTTGTGCTGCTGGTAGTAGTTGGTTCCGTAAACCTTGTCGTAGTTCTTGTACTCCTCCAAGGCGAACTCTGCCCACTGAGGACCGGTCATAACCTTGATCTTGCGGGCCAGTTTCTGGGCTCCCACAGATGCGCTGAAAGAAACGCGGGTCTTGCCTGCAGCACCTCTCTTGGTGGTAATGATAACTACGCCGTTGGCAGCCTGGGCTCCGTAAATGGAAGCGGAAGCACCGTCCTTCAGGACTGTGATAGACTCGATGTCGTTAGGGTTGATACCTCCCATAACGTTGGCACTCTCAACTACGCTGGTAGACTGTCCGCCGTTAGTCATCTGCACTCCGTCTATGATATACAGAGGCTGGGTGCCGGCATTGATTGATCCCCTACCGCGGATGTTGATGGAAACCGTACCGCCAGGAATACCGGAAGACGAAATGATCTGGACTCCGGAAACCCTACCCTGGAGAGCCTTCTCGAAGGTTGGATTGTTGGTCTCCGCGATTTGGTCGGAGGTAACATTCTGTACAGAACCGGCAATGTCTTTCTTTCTTACCGTACCGTAACCAACCACCACGATCTGTTCGAGTTTGTTATACTCTTCTCTCATCGTGACATCTATTACGGAACGGCCGCCTACGCTGATTTCCTGCTCCTGCATTCCTACAAAACTGAATACCAGAGTCTTGTCAGTAGAGAAATCTGAAATTTTTACCCGGTAGTTTCCGTCTGCGTCTGCAGTAGCTCCGGCGGTCGGTTCTTCTTTGACCTTTACGTAAGTTCCAGGAAGCGGCTCGCCATTAATATCGGTGACCTTTCCTGTAATGTAGCCCTGCCTTGATTGCTGGCTCTGGGCCTGTCTTGATTGAGTCTTGTCAGAAGGGCTTTCCTGCTGTTTGGCAGCCTTTCTGATGTAGACATTCTTCTTGCTTATTTGGTATGTCAGGCCTGTGCCCTCCAGACATCCGGAGATAATCTGGTCGATCGGGCTCTGCTTGAACTCCTTGGTAATTCTAGGAGCCTGAGCCAGATCTGCATCCTCATAAACAAAGTAGTACCCACATTGCGTGGAGATTTTGACCAGCGCTTCTTTGAGAGAGAGGTTGTTGATACTCACATCATACACCCCTTTCTTTGACTGGGAAAAACCTGCTGTTGTAACCAGCAGGCCCAAACCCGCCACCAGAAGCATCAAAAAGGATCTTGAATCTCTTTTCTTCATAGGTAAACAGATTTATTTAATAATAATGGTGTCAGATTCAAACGATATGTGCCCCGGAAGGAATTCCCGGAACACTTCAATTATCACGTCTGAGCTGTCGCTCATCTTGAGCCTTCCGCTCAGCACCTTGTTCTTTATATCCTCATCGGCGATAATAAGATTGTAGCCGTAATAGCGGCAAACTTCCCTCATAATGTCCTCCAGTTTTTCTGACTCGAATGAATAGACCCCTCCGATCCAGGAAGAATAGATGGATGTGTTCGCCGTCATGATTGAATTGTTGCGGCGGACCTTGTCGAATACAGCAAGTTCCCCGGTATGCATATTATCCCTGCATTCTCTTCCGGAGCTGTCCGAATAGTGGATGGAAATCTCCCCGTCCATCAGTGCCGCATAGGCCCTGGATTCGTCGCGGTAGGCCTTTATATCGAACTTTGTTCCGGTTGCTATAACCTCAAAGCCATCAGCATCCACGATGAAAGGACTGCTCTTGGATGAGGCTACCTCAAAGTAACCCTCGCCATTAAAAGAAACCGTCCTTTCCTTTCCTCTGAAACGTTCTGGATAAGTGATGCTAGACAATGACTTCATCCACACTCTGGTGCCATCCGGAAGTTCCAGCCTTGCGATTCCTTTCTGAGGAGCTGTAACCGTCTTCATCTGAGGCCTGAAAAATCCTGGCAGTATCAAGGCCAGCAGTATAGCTGCCGCGGCAGCCAGAATTCCCCAGCGCCACCAAATATGGGCGGACGACTTCCTGCCCTTGGCTTCGGCATAAGTTGCTTTCGTGAAATCGCTGTAACGTTTTTCCAGGTATGCCGGATCTGACATCCTCTGATAAAGATCCTCGTTAAGTGAAGAGAGCTCTCTCCATCTTTCAAGCTCCTTTGATTCATCTTCTGAAAGATCCTTCATAAGATGCTTTGCCAGAAGATGTTTTATCCTGTCTTCATTGAAACTTTGCATAAAGATTCACAGCAGAGCCATGATGCCCTGCTGTAATAAAGACAATCACAAAACTCAAAAGGATGGAATCAGAGTCCGAAAAAAACTGCCGCTACAGCGAACAGATCTTTCAGAGACTCCCTCAGCAGTTCCTTTGACCGTGCCTTCTGGCTCTTGACGGTATTGACGGAGATACCCAGCCTATCTGCAATCTCCTGGTTGCTCATACCTTCCAGATAACTCATCTTGAATATCTGCCGGCAGCCATCTGGGAGGTTATCCACCTTAGAAAAAACCTCCCAGAGAATCTCGGTTTCTATCCGGCTGTTGACATAGCTGTCTTCATCAGAAGTCTCAGCTTCTTTCAGCCAGGCGGAAACATATCTGCTGTGCACTTTCTTTTTCGTTATATGGTTCAGACAGGCATTCCTTACAGCGCTTAGCAGATAAGAATTGACAGACTTGCCATCTTCAAGCTCCACATTCCTTGAAAGCATCCTTTCAAACACAGAATGCACTATATCCTCGGCCTCCTGTATGGACTCCACAAACCTCATGGCATAAAAACACAGGAAAGACCTGCTCTTCCCATAGATTTCGGAGACAATAGACGAGATATAGTCGGGGCCTGTAGACATTAGAAAGTGCCTCTAGAGTCTTATTTCTTGTAACCGATAAGTTCCACGTCTTTATCGGCCAATGCCAAACTCATTTTCTGGTTATTGGTCAAGTCCAGTTTTGTGAGCTTGTTTCTTTGGCACAGCAGCCAAGACAGTTTCGGGTTCTTGCTTACATCAAGACTTGTAAGCTGATTGCCCTCGCAATTAAGAGTCCCAAGTTCCGGGAGGTTGCTCACGTCCAGAGCAGTAAGCTGATTGTTGACGCAATACAGTTGCTCCAGTTTAGGGCAATTGCTTACATCCAGACTTGATACCTGATTGGTAGACAAGGCAAGATCTGTAAGTTCTGTGTTCTTGCTCACATCCAGGCTTGGAATCTGATTGTCGTTGCAACCTAAATGGATCAGTTCCGTATTCTTGCTTACATCCAGTCCCGTAAGGCCGCAGGAAGAGCAATACAGCTCCTTAAGCAACGGATTCTTGCTCACATCCAAGGTGCTAATCTTATTGCCGTCGCAATACAGATGCTCCAGCTTAGGATTCTTAGTAACATCCAGACCGGTAACTTGGTGATTCTCAAAAATCAGGACCTTAAGGTTCGGGAAATATTCAATTCCCTTTAAGGACTGCAAAAGCTGGTCATATTCCCATGCAGGAGCGCCCTCTTCATCGGCGAACGGAGAAGGAAACAAAAGAATGGTTACTGTATCCAATTCAGACATGGAAATCTTGCCGTCAGCATTGGTGTCAAAATTCTTCTTGCAGAATGCTATGAAAGAAGGGTCATCCATTACGGTACACACATCCTCAACTTCCGGAAGGACAAACACTTCCTCAACCGGTTCTGTAACCTCAGAAACCGTAGGATTCTCCGTATTACCCGTATTCTGGTTTTTACAGGAGATTACAAAGCACATCAGGGCAATAGACAGTGACGCAAAAACAAGCTTTTTCATATTCAATTTGATTAAGGTTATTTCAAAGGTACATATTTTATCCGAAATTGCGGTGAGTGAGGGATTCGAACCCCCGTTGCATTGACTGCAAACCTGTTTTCGAGGCAGGCTCCTTAAACCACTCGGACAACTCACCAGATTTACAGACTGCAAGATACGAAAAAAGCAGACGGAAATTCCAGTCTGCTTTTTCTTGTTGGTTGCGGAGAGACAGGGATTCGAACCCCGGGAGGCTTTCACCTCAACAGTTTTCAAGACTGCCGCAATCGACCACTCTGCCATCTCTCCTGATTGGGCTGCAAAAATAACGGATTTTTGTCAATTGCCAAAAAAAGTTACTTTCTAAGCCTCTTTCTTCTTGTCTGCTCTTGCAAAATACTTCCTCTGGAAGAGAATCATATAGATTACTCCGCAGGTTATGCAGGAATCGGCGAAGTTAAAGATAGGGCGGAAGAACTCAAAGTCGTTCCCCCCTACCCAAGGCATCCATTCCGGCCAGGTCCAGTGCGCCATCGGGAAATAGAACATATCCACAACCTTGCCCTGGAGGAAAGGGGCGTAGCCCTGCCCGAAAGGAACCATAGTGGCAACGGTGCCATAAGTGGACTCGCTGAAGATCAGACCGTAGAAGGCACTGTCTATCATATTGCCGATGGCACCCACAAGAACCATGGTCATGCCAATGACAACTCCCCAGGGAGCCTTGCCCCTGTTGATCAGACGGTTTATGTACCAGATGAGGACAGCTATCAGAATAACCCTTAGACTGGACAGGAGAATCTTGCCCCAGACGCCGCCGAGCTGCATACCGAAGGCCATGCCGTTGTTCTCTATGAACAGCAGCTGAGCCCACTTGCTGTGGCCGAACAGCTCAAATCCCTGCCCGTACGCGAAGTTCAGCTTGACATAGAACTTGATTGCCTGGTCTATGACAAGCAGGATAATCGCGAGAAAGACAATTGTCCACTTTCTGCCTTTTATGCCCATAACGCCTACCTGCTCTCCTTGTCCTCTACATTTAGAGTTGCGTGAGGAACAAGAAGAAGCCTTGCCTTAGGGATGAGCTTTCCGGTCTTGCGGCTGATACCGTAGGTCTTGTTCTCGATTCTTACCAGAGCGGCCTCGAGGTTCTGGATGAACTTGTACTGACGGTTTGCCAGCTGGCTGCTTTCCTCCTTGGAAAGGGAGAATGCGCCCTCCTCGATTACCTGGAAAGAAGGAGATGTGTCCTCGACATCGTTGCTGGTGCGGTGAGTGATGGCTGAACGCAGCATCTCGTAATCGTCCTTTGCCTTGGCAAGCTTCTCGAGGATGATCTTCTTGAATTCCTGAAGATCAGCGTCGCTGTAGCGAACCTTCGGAACAGTTGGCTCTTCTTTTGGAGCAACAGGCTTTACCTCAGGAACTTTTACCGGAGCTTTCTTAACCTCTTCCACCTTCTTTACTGGAGCCTTGGCTACAACCTTCTTTGCTGGGGCCTTTGGGGCTTCCTTCTTAACAGGAGCTTTAACTACGGCCTTCTTTACCGGAGCTTTAGCCACAACCTTCTTGGCTGGAGCCTTGGCAACGACCTTCTTTACAGGAGCTTTTGCAACAGCCTTCTTTACCGGAGCTTTAGCCACAACCTTCTTGGCCGGTGCTTTTGCAGCAACCTTCTTTGCTGGAGCCTTGGCTACAACTTTCTTTGCAGGGGCCTTTGCTACGACCTTCTTTACAGGGGCTTTTGCAACGGCCTTTTTTGCCGGAGCCTTAGCCGCAACTTTCTTTACCGGAGCCTTGGCTACGGCCTTCTTTGCCGCAGCCGCCTTGGCAGGCTTCTTGGCAACAGGTTTTACCGCAGGCTTCTTAGGCTCTGCTTTTTTCACAACAGCCTTCTTTGCTGCCGGCTTGGCGGCAGTCTTCTTTGGAGCCACCTTGGCTGCCTTCTTCACTTTTGTTGCCATAATCAGATCTTTTAACTTGTTATTATCTCTCAACTTTAATTTTCAATGTCTTTCCGTCTTCCCACTCTACCTCGGCGGCGCCTTCCAGTTCAGGAGCGGATGCCTCTGCCAGCTTCAGGCTGTTTGCCAAGGTCTGAGCGCAGACATAATCGGAGAAATTGCCTTCTCCTTCAAGAGCCTCGGCGATGTCTTTCCTGGACTCGAGAACTACCGATATCCTGTCTGTCACCTCGAATCCGGAGTCTTTCCTGAGGTTCTGGATACGGTTCACCAGTTCCCTTGCAGTGCCTTCCCTGCGGAGAGCGTCGGAAATCTGGATGTCCAGAGCCAGGGTCAGGGCTCCTTCTGAAGCCACAAGCCAACCCGGCATATCCTCGGAAGAAATCTCATAGTCACCCTTCTGGAGCACCACATCTCCGCCAGGAAGATGCATCGTGTATTCATCGGAGCGCTCTATCGCCGAGATATCTTTCTGTGTAAAGTTAGCAAATGCAGATGAAATCTCCTTCATCTGTTTGCCATATTTTTTACCCAATGTTTTGAACATTGGCTTTATCTTCTTTGTAATCAGGCCCTCAGTATCGGTGATATATTCGATCTCCTTTACGTTTACCTCGCTGAGAATGATGTTCTGAACCTTCTCCAGCTGGTCCTGGACCTTGGAATCGATTACCGGAATCATCAGTTTGGCAAGCGGCTGGCGGACCTTGATGTTTACCTTGCGTCTGAGAGCCAGAACCATTGAAGTGCTCTTCTGGGCAAGGGCCATACGGTCTTCCAGATCCTTGTCTATCAGGCTCTCGTCTGCCTCTGGCATGAGAGTAAGGTGTACGGAGGACTCGCTGTGGCGGCCTGAAACCGCGTTCAGGTCCAGGAAAAGGCGGTCCGTGTAGAACGGTGCAATCGGAGCGGCCAGTATCGCAACCGCTTCCAGGCAACTGTAAAGAGTCTGGTAAGCAGCAAGCTTGTCGGTGTTCATCGTACCTCCCCAGAATCTCTTGCGGTTAAGGCGGACATACCAGTTGCTCAGATGGTCGCATACGAACTCCTGGATCATCCTGCCGGCTGTGGTAACGTCGTAGTCATCGTAGCAGGCTTTCACATCCCTGATCAGGGAATTGAGGTAAGAGATGATCCATCGGTCAATCTCCGGTCTCTGTGCAACAGGCACTTCAGCCTCCTTTCCGGTAAAGCCGTCCACATTGCTGTAAAGGGCAAAGAAGGAATATGTGTTATAGAGAGTTCCGAAGAATTTCCTTCTGACCTCGTCCACACCGGCCTCGTCGAACTTAAGGTTGTCCCAAGGCTGGGCGTTGGTAAGCATATACCATCGCAGAGCATCAGCCCCGTACTTTTCCAGCTGCTCGAAAGGATCCACGGCGTTGCCGAGCCTCTTGCTCATCTTCTCTCCCTTCTTGTCCAATACCAGACCGTTGGAAACCACTGTCTTGAAAGCAGGAGTGTGGGAAACCATCGTATGGATAGCGTGAAGGGTGTAGAACCAGCCTCTCGTCTGGTCAACTCCCTCGGCGATGAAGTCTGCGGTCTGCCCGAACTCAGGCGTGCCGAGTGCCTTCAGAGTCTCCTGGGCGTAAGGCATTGCACCTGAATCGAACCAAACGTCAATAAGGTCGCTCTCGCGGTGCATAGGCTTTCCGCTGTCGGAAACAAGCACAACCTCGTCTATATACGGCTTATGGATATCTATCTTGAAGTAGTTCCCGTCACTGAAGTCGCCAGGAACGAATCCCTTGTCCTTCAGAGGATTGCTCTTCATAATTCCGGCAGCCACACTCTTTTCAATCTCATTGTAAAGCTCAGCGACGCTTCCAATGCACTTCTCCTCCTTCTTGTCCTCTGTTCTCCAGATTGGAAGCGGAGTGCCCCAGTATCTGCTTCTGGAAAGGTTCCAGTCCTGAAGATTCTCCAGCCATTTTCCGAAGCGGCCGGTTCCGGTGCTTTCAGGCTTCCAGTTAATCTGCCTGTTGAGTTCTATCATCTCGTCCCTGACGGCGGTTGCCTTGATGAACCAGCTGTCAAGAGGATAGTAGAGGACAGGCTTGTCCGTCCTCCAGCAATGAGGATAGGAATGGACGTGTTTCTCGATCTTGAATGCCTTGCCGTCCATCTTCATCTGTACGCAGATATCAACGTCAAGAGTCTCAGCGTCAGGAGCGAGCGATGCGTCGTACGCGTTTTTCACATACCTTCCGGCAAACTGGAGATACTCGTCCTTCACCCTGGTCTTGACAAATTCCTCATCCAGATCCTCGACCTTGAAGAACTTTCCGGTACGGTCCACCATCGGACGCCATACGCCTTCCTTGTCCTTGAGGGTGAACGGAGCTATGTTGTTCTGCTTTCCCACGCGGTCGTCATCCGCTCCGAAGGTAGGAGCTATGTGGACGATACCGGTACCTTCCTCTGTGGAGACGAAATCTCCGCAGATCACTCTCATTGTATTCTCTTCCGGAAGTATCCAAGGCAGCAGCTGGCTGTATCTTACGCCCTCCAGGTCTTTGCCCTTGAAGCTGTCCAGGACCTTGTAAGGCACCAGCTTGTCTCCCGGCTTGTAATCGCCGAGGGCGATTGATGCGGCCTTTGGATTGAAGTTGGCTCCAAGCAGTTCCTTTGCCACAATGTACACGGCCGGTTTGCCGCTGTACGGGTTGAAGGAAGCCACCCTGACATATTCAATGTTAGGTCCGACGCAGAGAGCCACGTTTGAAGGAAGTGTCCAAGGCGTTGTGGTCCAGGCGATGAAGAAGAGTTCCCCTTCCTCCAGGCTTTTATCCTCACCCTCTGTTCCGTCCAGTGAAGCACCCTTGAAAAGGAATGCGCTCCTGTCGTCTTTCTTGACCTCGAACTGTACTGTTGCGGTGGTATCCTTTACGTCGCGATAGCAGCCCGGCTGGTTGAGTTCGTGGGAGCTAAGTCCTGTCCCGGCAGCCGGAGAATAAGGCTGGATTGTATATCCCTTATAGAGCAAACCCTTGTTGTAAAGGTCCTTGAGAAGATACCACAAGGTCTCAATGTAGCGGTTGTCATAGGTTATGTAAGGATTGTCCATATCCACCCAGTAACCAATCTGTTCGGTAAGGGCCACCCATTCCGCGGTATATTTCATAACCTCCTTGCGGCAGGCCAGATTGTATTCGTCTACAGAAATCTTCTTTCCGATATCTTCCTTGGTGATGCCGAGCATCTTCTCGACTCCCAGTTCCACAGGAAGTCCGTGGGTGTCCCAACCTGCCTTGCGCGGAACCATAAAGCCCCGCTGTGTCTTGTAACGGCAATAGGCATCCTTGATACTCCTTGCCATAACGTGGTGGATACCAGGCTTCCCGTTAGCGGAAGGCGGACCCTCGAAGAAGACAAACTTCGGAGAACCCTCCCTTGCCTTGGTCACATTCTCAAAACACTTCTCTTTCTTCCACTTGGCAAGAACTTCCCGTCCAAGCTCTACCGGATCGAATTTCTTGTATTCTGCAAAACCCATATTCAAATATGTCTCTCTTGTTTTTTAAGGTGACAAATTTATACAATTTGAATATATTTGCAGCATAGGAAAGGCAAAAAAGACATTGTATCATGAACATAATTGACATTGCGATTATCGCGATAGGCGTCATCGCCCTCATCTGGGGAGCCTGGAAAGGTTTCATAGCACAGCTGGTTTCAATCCTCGGTGTATTCGTCGGCATCTGGGGGGCATCCAAGTTCACACCTTATCTGACCGGCATCGTTTGCGGATGGCTGGGAGAGGGACAGGACGAGTCTGTTGTCAAGGTTGTGGTATTTGTAATCCTAGTACTTGTAATCATCCTGATCTGCCATCTCATAGGCAAGGCGATCGAAAAAATTGCCGGACTTACCGTCCTGGGTGGAGTCAACAGAATCTTCGGAGCAATTTTCTGCCTTCTTAAAATAGCATTGCTGCTTATAGCAATAGCCTCATTGACAAAGAGTTCTCTGGAAGCAATGCAGATTCCTGAACCGGAATGGCTTTCCCAGAGCAAAATATACGCTTTGCTCAACCAGGCGGCCGAACATATCTTGCCTTTTGTCAAGAATGTGTTCAGCAAAATAGCCGCCTAAGGCCTATTTCATAAAATTCTTTCCCGTTTTTTGTACAATCGCAGGATTGTACCGGGTCAATTTTACCGGATGGTTTTGAAACCCGTCCTTGCCGGCTCATCTTTGCATCGTCGAAAACAAAGGCGATGAAAAGGAAAAAAACGCAAAGGACTGACGAAAGCCTGGACGGCTTCATTAAAGACCTGTCTTCCAGCCCCGAATGGGCTGCGGTAAGAATTGGCAGGAGAGCACTTTTCCTTTATATCTTTTCCATCATCCTGGGTTTTCTTCTGTGCCTGGGCACATTGAGTGTGTTGTTATCATAATATCCACGGGTGCCGGACTTTTCTACAATTCGGACAAATGGGCTTTTTTTCCGGCACCCTTCTTTTGAAGATGAGGAAGAAGATACATATAAGTCAAACTGATTCTTACGACTGCGGCGCCGCCAGCCTGACAAGCGTTGCTGCCTGGTGGGGAATACGCCTGCCGCTGAGCCGCGTAAGAAGAGAGTGCGGCTGCTCTTCCGACGGCATAACCATCCGCGGCATTGTGGACGGGGCCCAAAGCATCGGCTTGAGCGCAAAACCTCTGAAAGCGGAGGGTGCTGAAAACATGGACATTGAATCCAGGATAGCACGTTTGCGCTCTTTGAAGGAAGCCGGCGCTCCGGTCATTGTCCACACTGTATCGGAGGACGGTTATTTTCATTTTGTTGTTTTATTTAATGTGGGGAAGGATTGTGTGGAGATTATGGACCCGGCCAAAGAAAGGATCGAGAGGGTGAATATTGCGGATTTTGCAGGAAGATGGAGCGGTTACATCGTGCTCGTCTGCCCGGGAGAGGGATACCGTGCAGAAGATCAGACATCAGGCAGGAAGAGGCGGCTGCTCAGACTCCTAAACATGCACCGCAGAGAGGTAATCCTTGCTTTGGCCGGTTCCATAGTATTGACTGCCATGGGGATATGCAATTCACTGCTGCTCCAGATGCTGATAGACAAAGCCATTCCTTCCGGAAACTTTTCAGCCCTTGCGGCAATAGCGGCAGTTATCCTGACGATGATTCCCCTGTCTCTGCTCATCGGATATCTCAGAGACCTGTATCTGATCCAGGGAGGGATTTCAATCGACACTTCCCTGGTTATCGGATTTATGAGAAGGATTCTCAGGATGGACGAGAGATTCTTCTGCGATTATCCCAAGGGAGAACTTGAAAGCAGGCTTTCCGATACAGGAAAGATAAGGCTCTTTATCTGCGAAGGTATAGTGAGCGTCTGCGTGTGTTCGGTTACCCTGGCCGGCGTCTGCGCCCTGATGTTCACTTTCTACAGCAGACTTGCCGCCATACTGATGGCCTGCATTCCGGTGTATGTTGTCCTTCTGTGCATTGCGGACAGGATTAACCGAAGGATGAGCCGGAAGGTTATGGCCGCGGCGGCGGATTTCGAGAACGACGTGATGGACAGCATAGAGGGAGAGGCCGCCATAAGGCATTTCGGTGTGGAGACGTCATCGCTGAGTTTCAACAGCAGTTTTTCCCGCCTCGCCTTCTGCAACTACAGGGCCGGCAGATGGTCCGCGTTGCTTTCAGGTCTGAGCAGCGGCTTGAACCAGCTGATCCTCGGCGCTGTCCTCATCATAGGAGGCAGTGCCGTCATTGCCGGCAGGATGAGTCTCGGGGAACTTGTCAGCTTCTGGACCCTGAGCGCGTTCTTCATTTCTCCGACAAGCACCCTGGTACAGTTCGACTCGCTTATGAACGAGGCCGTTACGGCTTCTGAAAGAATACACGGGATAACTTCCTTCAGCGACGTGAATCCGGACGGCCCGGCTGAAACTTTCACCGCCCGGGCCGGAGAGCCAAAGGACCTGGTTTTCCAGAATGTCTGCTTCAGATATCGCGGAGGAAAGGCCTTGATAGACAATCTGAGCTGCACGTTCCGCAAAGGATGCATTACGGGCATCCTGGGCCCTAACGGATGCGGGAAGAGCACAGTCGCTTCACTGATACTCCGCGATTACATTCCGGACAGCGGAAAAATCACCTATGGTGGCATTGACATCAATCTGATAGATTCAACTTGCTGGAGGAACATTGTATCTGCCGTTCCTCAAAACTCTCACCTGTTCAATGCCACCATTTTTGACAACATTGCCATGTCTCCGGGAAGAAGGGACAGCTACATAGTTAATTCAGAGATAGAACGGGTTATGGATTCCTGCCGCCGTGCAGGTATGGAGCCTCTGATCCAAAGACTGGATAAAGGACTGCTATCGGGATTGGGTAAAGGGGGAGTGAGACTTTCTTCCGGAGAAAGGCAAATGGTTCTGACTGCAAGGATGCTGCACTCCAGGGCGGACGTCATGATTTTCGACGAGGCCGCATCCAATATGGACGGGCAGTCGGTTGCCTCCTCCATAAGGCTTATGCAGTCTCTGAAAGAATCTGGAAAATGTGTGATTGTCATTACTCACGACAGCAGAATCGCATCCTGCTGCGACTATAAGATAGAATTGACTGGCCGGTCATAAGGCGGAATCCGGCGCGCCAAGTCTGCCGGAAATCAAAACACTGTTGACAATATGGAAGAAAAGAGATTGAAAGGGAGCGGATTTGTCGAGCCAAGAGACGACGAACTCTCGGTATGCGGGGGACTTAACCCCGAAACCATCAGGAAGATCGCGAAGATCATAGGTATTGTTATAGACTTCGTCACCAGTTATGGGGAAGATTTCTACAAGGGCTACAAGAAAGGACTTGAGGGAAAGCCTCTGTTCGTGTTCTCTACCAGGTAAGGAGGATAGTTATGGACTGTTTCATTGAAATCTCCGCAAGCGAGCAAACCCTGGTTTTCGGAGGAAAGGACGCGGACGTATCCCGCTTTATGGAAGCGTTGGGTTACGGCATAGGAGCCCTTGTAAGGGCAATAAAGATTTTGATCCAGAACAGGCAGAATCCACAGAACATTCCTGTGGAGATCCTGAAGATGTACGCAAGATGAGAATTGCGGATTCAGATGGAGGCTGGCCTACGTGTCAGCCTCTTTTTGCTATAAAACAACCTTTGTTAGACTTTAAACTTTATATTTGCACCGATGAAAAAATTGTTGGTCATATCAGTTGCCGTCATTCTGGCATCAGGCGTCAGTTCACACGCCCAGAGTCCACGTCCCTGGACGCTGAGCCAGTGCATTGAGTATGCAAGGCAGAACAACCTGCAGGTCAAGATGGAAGAGATAAGCGTGGAGCAGGCTGAAGGAAACCTGACCCAGTCTAAATGGGACCTTGCTCCAGCCGTCAACGCCGGACTCAGCCACAGTATGAGCTGGGGAAGGAGCGTCAACCTCCAGACTCTGGAAATAATCAAGAATAAAAGAAGCATGTCCACAAGCGGAAACCTCAGCGCTTCCGCCACGATTTTCTCCGGATTCTCAAAGCTCAATTCCATCAAGAGCAACGCCACTTCACTGGAGATAGCCAGAGAGCAGGTGGAGAAAGTCAAGAACGACATTACAATCCAGATAACCAGGGCCTATCTCCAGCTACTGCTGTCACGCGAGATAGAGCGCAGCGCCATCGAGAGCTGCAACAGCACTCAGGAACAGGTGGAAAGGACAGCCAAGCTGGTGGATGCCGGAAGCCAGGCCTACAGTACCCTTCTGGAAGTACAGGCACAGCTGGCAAACGAGAAATCACAGCTGGTATCCGCATCTTCAGATGTGAGGACAAACCTCCTGACACTTGTCCAGCTGCTCGACCTTCCTGCAGAGGAGGCCAGGAACTTTGACATCGTTCCTCCGGACAGCACGCTCAACGAAGACATATTGCCGGAAGGCACGCTGGATGGAATCTACACCCAGGCGCTTCAGCTGCCTCAGGTCAAGATCGCCGAGTATAATCTGGAAAAGAGCAAATACGATTACAAGGCTATCAGGGCAAGGATGCTGCCATCACTTTCAGTCCAGGCAGGATACGGATCCTATTATACTGACGGACAGAGCGGAGCATTCTTCACCCAGTTCGAGCATAACAAGAACCCGTCTTTGGGATTCTCTCTCAGCATCCCTGTTTTCAACGGCCTTAGCGCAAGGATGGCTTCGCGCAACGCAAGGCTTGCCTCAGAGAATACCGCCATTATGCTGGAGGTACAGAAGCAGTCTCTCTACAAGGAGATCCAGACGGCCTACAACGAGGCTTTCAACGCGCTTGAAAGGATGAAGGCGGCCAGGGAGAACATGAGAAGCATACAGGAATCTTTTACATATACAGAGAACAAATTCAATGTGGGGATGATGAACGCCACAGACTACAACATCGCCAAGACCAACCTGTTCAAGGCGATAAGCGCCTATTACCAGGCCAAGTACCAGTATCTGTTCGAGTTGAAGATCCTGGATTTCTACAAAGGCAAGGCCATAAACTTATAAACACTTTAAAATGGCAAAGAAGAAGAAAAAGAATATCTGGTGGCTTGCGGCTGCGGCCCTGATCATAATCCTTATGGTGGCATCCAAGATGTGCAAGGGAGACCAGACTCCTGTAGTGGAGGCTTCAAAAATCGAGAGGATGACCATCACCGAGACAATCCCCGCCAACGGCAAGATCCAGCCTGTGACAGAGGTCAAGATTTCCCCAGACGTTTCGGGAGAAATCGTTGAACTTCACGTAAAGGAAGGGGATCAGGTCAAGAAGGGAGACCTCATCATCAAGATCAAGCAGGATATCTATCTGTCCGCCGTAGACCAGGCCATGGCTTCCGTCAACGCCGCAAGGGCTTCATACAAGCAGCAGCAGGCACAGACCCTGAGGGCAAAGCAGAACTATGACCGTTACGCCAAGCTCTACGAGCTGAGGACTGTTTCCAAGGCGGAATACGAGAGCGCAAGCGCAGAATGGGATGTGGCACAGCAGCAGCTGGACGGGGCAAAGTATAACATTTCCAGTGCGGAGGCCCGTCTCAAGGAAGCAAGGGAAAACCTCGTGAAGACAACCATCTATTCCCCTATGGACGGAATCATCTCCAAGCTCAGCGTTGAACTTGGAGAAAGGGTTGTGGGAACAAGCCAGATGGCCGGAACGGAAATGTTCAGGGTTGCGGACTTCAAGCAGATGGAAGTCCTGGTTGACGTAAACGAGAACGATATCATCCGCCTGAATCCTGGAGACAGCGCACAGATTACAGTGGACGCATATACTGACCGTACTTTCTACGGTGTCGTTACTGAGGTTGCAAACTCTTCAAAGAGTTCTTCCACAGCATCCCTGGACCAGGCCACCACGTTCGAAGTCAAGGTAAGGATTGCTCCGGAGTCCTATCTGGACCTCCTGAAAGAGAACGCTTCTCCTTTCCGTCCCGGAATGAGCGCGTCTGTCCAGATCCAGACCAGCAAGGCGGAGAATGTCCTCGCCCTCCCTATCTCGGCCATCACGTCAAGGGGAGACCTGGTAACGGGATCGGAAGGAAAGGCTTTTGTCTTCATTTATAACCCGCAAAGCCAGACCGTAAGTCCGGTGGCTGTAAAGACCGGCCTCCAGGATATGACCCATATCCAGATAACAGGCGGGCTTTCAGATTCATCCACGGTTGTAACAGGGCCGTTCTCCGCCATAAGCAAGACCCTGCATGACGGATCGAAGGTGAAACTCTCCACTGACAAGACAAAGAAATAAATCTTCCTCAGCGATGGGCAAATTCATTCTTCTGATAGAATCCGCGACGGAGACCTGTTCGGCCGCCCTGTCTGACGGTAATCTCCTGATTGCCCAGAAGGTATACCACATAGGGCGCAGCCACGATACCGTCCTTGCACCGCTGACAGAAGAAATCCTCAAGGAAAATGGAGTTTCTCCCAAGGACCTTGCGGCAGTAGCCGTGAGTGAAGGTCCGGGAAGCTATATGGGTCTCCGCATAGGCGTTTCCCTTGCCAAGGGGATAGCTTATGCCGCAAAGACAAATCTCATAGGAATCAGCACGCTGGCAGTCATAGCCCGTTGCGCGCTGGAAACCCTGGGCAAAGATTTCAGGCATATAGTCCCCATGATTGACGCCGGAAGGATGGAGGTCTACACCGCTGTATTTGACGGCGGATGCCGCCAGGAAGAAAAGACAGAGGCCAGGATTCTGGATGCCGGAAGTTTCAGGAATCTGATAGAAGAAGGACCGGTCCTTTTTGCCGGTAACGGAGCTCCAAAGTTCGGCAGGCTTCTGGAAGAGGCTTACGGGCGTATCCCGGAAAATGCAACGGTCCTGGACCAGGCACCGTTGGCCTCGGGTCTCAGGACCGACGCTTCAAAGGCAGTGGAAGAAGGAAGGTTTGCGGACCTGGCTTATTTCCAGCCTTTCTATCTCAAGGATTTTATTCCAGGCAAACAGAAGAAACTGCTTTGACCAATCCCTTGTTGTCAAAGATGTCTTTTCCCACTATCGCTCCGTCCTTATTAAACAGGAAGAGAGCAGGAAGCTTTGTAACGTTGTACTGTACAAGGCTTTGAGACGCGTTTCCCTTGCCGTCGCAAACGTTTATCCATCCAAAGCGGCTCACGATCGAGTTCCAGTAAGCCTTGTCTGTCGTAATGCATACAGAATAGATCTCAAGCCCCCTTCCGCTGAACTGGGAATAAATCTTCTCGAGTTCTGCATTGAACATCTTCTGGGTATTGTCAGAAGCGTCCCAGAACAGAAGGATGAACGGCCTGCCTGCAAGTTCCGTGAGTTTCCTCACATTCGCCCTGTTGTCCGGAAGGGCTATCTCAGGGAAACTGGTCTGCTCGGCGTTCTTCACCCTGTAGGACAGTTCCATATCGTTGAACAGAGCTGTAGCATCGTTGTCCAGAGCCGCAACATACGGAGAGTTTGGATAAAGGGTCTGCAGGGAATCAGCTAGCTGGCGGTAGTAGACACCGTCTGTAATCTCCGAGAACAGCGGGAAGTTCTCGTTGAACTGCCTGTAGAGGTTCCTCAGGTTGGTGAACGAATAAGGATGCTGCACAAGGTGCTTTACAGCGGCCTGCTTCTGGGCCACATAGAGTCTGCCCAGCTCGTAGCGGAGCCTCTTTCCGCTTTCAGTGTCGCCGATTTCATTGCAGGCTATCAGCTGAACGCTCAGGGAGTCAAAAGACTTCTGTCCCTTGGCAATCGCGGCATCAACCTCCTGGAGCAGTTCACACTCCTTGCTGCCGGAAATCTTCACGTTCCTGCCGTTGCTGTCTGCCTCCACCTTCACTCTGTCACCGGGGCTGAGGAGCAGGGACGCTATCTGGATCCCGTTATAGTTCAGATAGTAGAAATTCGGAGATTTGTAAGGGAGGTCTATCTTGGCGGAAGCCTTTCCGGAGGCATCTGTCTTGAGAGTGTCCACAACCTCCACCTTGCTGACATTCAGAAGGCTGAGCACCACGTCCCTGTTTGCGGCACCGTCCACCTTCAGCTTGAGTGTCGCCTTGTCGCCGCTGCATGCCGCCAAAAGAAGGGCGGCTGCCAGGAATAATACCTTTCTCATAACTGTCGCTGAAAAAAACTAAAGTTCCTTCCTGATCTTTTCCGCAATCTCCTCCATCTGCTGTGGAGTCGGGTGCAGTTTCTTGGCGCCGTCGAAATCCAGGTCTCCCTCGTTGTTCATAGGGACCAGGTGGATGTGTGCATGAGGCACCTCAAGGCCTATCACGGCCACACCTATCTTGCGGCAAGGGATGGCTCTCTTCTGGGCCTCGGCGATTTTCTTTGCAAACTTCCACAGGCCGGCATAGTACTCGTCCTCATAATCGAAGATGTAGTCCTTCTCGTCCTTAGGGACTACCAGGACATGGCCCATCTGGACCGGGGAAATGTCCAGGAATGCAAAGTAGTCTTCTGTCTCGGCGATCTTGTAGCAAGGGATTTCACCTGCTATGATCCTTGAAAATATTGATGCCATTTTCTTATGATTTGTGCTTAGAGTGAAATGTCCAGTATCTCGAACTTGATGATTCCGGCAGGGGCGTTCACGTCCACAACCTCTCCCTTCTTCCTTCCGAACAGGGCCTTGCCTATCGGAGTGGAGACTGCCAGCTTGCCCTGGGCAAGATTTGCCTCGCTTTCTCCCACAAGGGTGAAGACCATCTTGGCCCCTGTCTTCAGGTTCTTGACGGTTACCTTGTTGAGCATACCCACCTGCTCCGTGCTGATCTGGGATTCATCTATGATCTTTGCATTGGCGATAAGATCCTGAAGCTTGGATATTTTGAGTTCCAGAAGTCCCTGGGCCTCACGGGCGGCATCGTATTCCGCATTCTCTGAAAGGTCTCCCTTGTCCCTTGCCTCCGCGATGGCTCTTGAAATGGCCGGTCTCTGCACCGAAATCATATCGTTGAGCTCCTCCCTGAGTTTCTCCAGTCCCTCTGTTGTCACATAATGTACTTTTGCCATAACATAAAAATTAAGAAGAATCCCGGAAGGGACTCCTCGCGTTCACGTTTTACAATGCAAATTTATAAAAAATATTTTACAGCGTTCCTCTTGTCCTTTTCCAGCTGGGCTTTCAGCCCCTGGAGGTCCGGGAACTTTATCTCGTCCCTTATCCTGTCCACAAATTCCAGACCGAGGTCCAGGCCGTAGATATCCTCGTTAAAATCAAGGATATGTGTCTCTATGGAAACCCTTTCCCCGTGGCTTACGGTAGGACGGGTTCCTATGTTGCATATCCCTTTGAAATGCTCCTTCCCCAGAGTTACCGTCACCGCATAGACCCCTTTTCCCGGAATCAGCTTGAGAGGATCATACAGGCTCAGGTTCGCGGTCGGGAATCCAATGGTCCTTCCCAGGTGATTTCCTGACACAACCACTCCCTTGAGCGCGTATTCCCTGCCCAGGAACGCTGCAGCTCTCTTCACCTTGCCCCCCTCAAGCAGGTGGCGTATCTTGGTGGAAGACGGAACCTGTCCGTCGAGCGAGAACTCCTCCACCCTTACGACCTCCAGCCCGCAGCGGCGGCAGATATCCATCATCGTCTGCTGGCTCTTGTCCTGGTCGTGACCTATGCGGTGGTCATAGCCGATGACCAGTGTGCCTACTCCGCATTGCCCGATAAGATATTCCTTTATGAATTCTTCCGTTGTAAGGCGGCTGAACGCCTTTGTGAACTCCAGCACGGTAACCCTGTCTATCCCCAGAGCCTTGAACAGAGCCTGCTTTTCCTGAAGCGAAGTCAGAAGCCTCAGATCGTACGCCTCCTGCTGCAGGACGCTGCGGGGATGCGGCCAGAAAGTCACAACCTGGCTCTCCTGCCCTTTTTCCTCAGCGATGCGCTTTGCAGTCAGGACCACTTTCTGATGGCCCAGATGCACCCCGTCAAAGAATCCAGTTGTCGCTACGTTCATTTCTCTTCCGTATTTTCATCCATAATCGCGGAGATTCTCTCCCTGTATCCCCTGAGCTGAGTCTTGCAGAATGCTATCAGGGCCATTCCCCTCTTGATATCCTCTTCCAGTTTATCCAGCGGTGCATCCTTGTCCTCCACCCTCTCCACTATTGCCTCGAGTTCCTCAATCGCCTTCTCGTAGGTAAGGTCTTCTTTCAATTCTTCCATATTATTTTTCTGTTTTCTTTTCAATTGCAACATCCTTAGCCGTCAGGCTCACCTTCCCGTCCTTCATCATAATTACAAGCCTGACTCCTTCAGCAACAGAAGATATGTCCGTTACCTTCTGTCCGTCTATGGTAACTATTCCATAACCCCTCTCCAATATCCTTGAAGGATCCGCTCCCTGCAGCAAAGTAAATACTTTGTCCAGATAATGCAGCCTCTCGTCCAAATTTCCAAGAGCCGCCTTCTCCAGCCTGAAACCGAGGTTAGTCAGTTTTACTCCCCTGACTTCAGTGTAGCCTCTCAGGGAAGAGGAGAATCTGGAGGAAAGCCTTTCCAGAACATTCTCACAATCCGAAAGCGCATCATCCACTCCGGCAAACAGCCTTTCTGAAACATCCTGCAGGGCTTCATAGGCATCGGCGAACCTCCCTATTATAAAATCGGCCGCACCGGTCGGAGTCTTCACCCTCACGCTTGCCACCTCGTCGCAGATATGGTTGTCCCTTTCGTGTCCGATTCCGCTTATAACCGGAAGCGAGCACAGGGCTATGCTTCTTGCTATCAGATAATCGTCAAAGCAGGCAAGGTCCAGGTTGCTTCCGCCACCCCTTATGAAAGCCACAGCATCAAACTCCCCGGCCCTTTCCTCAATCAGGGAAAACGCCTCGGCGATACTCTCAGGAGCGCTTTCTCCCTGCATAGCCGCCTCAAACAGCACCACCTCAAACTCCACCCCGCAATCTGAAAGGTGCTTGAGAAAGTCTCCGTATCCTGCCGCTCCCTCTGCGCTGACCACAGCTATCCTGTAAGGCAGTGCCGGAACTTCCAGTTCCTTGTTCCTTTCAAGAAGGTCTTCCTCCGCAAGCCTCTTCAAGGTTGCCTGTTTCTTGGCCTCCAGATCGCCGAGAGTGTATGAAGGGTCCAGATCCAGCACATTCAGGGAGAAGCCGTAAAGTTCGCTCATCTGGCTCTGGACATAGAGCATCACTTTTATTCCCTTCCTCAGCGGAGCCCCGCAACTGTCCTCAAACGCGAGACTCAAGGCAGCGGCCCTGTAGGACCAGATCGTTCCCCTGGCCTTGGCAACCACAGCACCGCCGGAATCTGTTTCCACCAGTTCCAGATAACAGTGCCCCCGGCTCCAGCTCACATTCGCCAGCTCGCACACCACCCATCCCGGGAAACCGTCCGCCTCCTCCATAACCTCCCTAACCTGACCCAGGTAGGCTGAAAGTGTGATGTATTCTTGGCATACGTTTGGCATAACAAAGTGCAAGGTAAGAATAATTAATTGAAGAATCTTTTGCCGTTCCTCTCAAAAGTCGTAACTTGCAAAAACTTTTTTCCAATGAAAAAAATCTGGTACATCCTGCCCGTTATCCTGATTTTGGTTGTTCTTGCGTTGATACTGCTATTCTCAAAATCAAGCGACAAATTCGGTAAAAACCATCCGATTCCTGAAGGATTGGAATACAGCCTGCCCCTTGATTCACTTTCAACACCAGAGGTTGACACTCTTGACTTCAGCTCCTGGCTGGTCCTGTGGAATGATATCCAGGGCGGTATCTACAAGTATGACTTCTATTACAGCCCTCTGCCTGCAGGAGAAATTTTCCTGAAGTGTTTTGAGGCAACCGAAAACATTCCGCTTTCCGTGAAGGAAATCCAGGAGCGCAGCAAAGTCCAGATCGATTCAACGGCTTCATTTTCCCAACTGGTGAATAAACAGCAATTCTCTATCTATGAAGGAGATTGGGAGGATTATTACGCCGCCAGAATTGAAGTTTGGTTCAGGGACGCTGCTACAAATCAGGAGAGAAAACTTGTGGAGAAGATCTACCGTGTAGAAGGTTGGATGAGATAATAAATTAAAACTCATATGAAAAATTTGCATTACTATTTTCTTGTAGCTCTCATGGCTTGCGCTGTCTTGTCATGCAAGTCAAACAGCGCTGCAAACCAAGAGCAAGAGGTTGGACTGGCACCTCAGGACAGCGTTGTCACCCTAACAGTCAATGGAGTATCTTTCAACATGATTCTTGTTAAGGGCGGCACATTCACTATGGGAGCAACCGAGGAGCAGGGCGATGATGCCGAGGACGACGAGAAACCGGCTCACGAGGTCACTCTATATGACTACTACATCGGCGAGACAGAAGTAACCCAGGCTCTGTATGAAGCAGTTATGGGTGAAAACCCGTCAGATAACGAGGGTGAGGACCTGCCTGTTGAAGCCGTTGAGAGAGAAGACTGCGAATTCTTTGCCGACAAGCTCAGCGAACTGACCGGCAAATCATTCCGCCTGCCTACTGAGGCCGAGTGGGAATTCGCGGCCCGCGGAGGAAACAAGAGCAAGGGCTTCAAATATGCAGGAAGCGACAATCTTGAAGATGTTGCCTGGTTCAACGATATAGAGGGCGGAACCCATCCTGTAAAGTGCAAGGCTCCAAACGAACTTGGCTTATTCGATATGAGCGGCAATGTAGACGAGTTCTGCATCGATGACTATGCCCCATACAGTGCAGAAAGCCAGACCAATCCTCAGGTAGAGGATGAGAATTCCGAAGGACAGGTAACCCGTGGCGGCAACTTCTGCACAGATGAGGCCACTTACTGCAGGGTATCGCATCGCGGATATACAACCGGTTATTTATTCGGCAGCCTTGGCTTCCGTCTTGTTATGATTGTTGAACAGTAAAAACATAGAAAAATATTATGAAAAGGATTCTTTTGCTGACAGCCTTGCTCTTCATTGGATTTGCTTCCAGTGCGCAGACATACGTTAATCCGCCGCAAAGTTCCAACAGCAAGACTGTTAAAGTGTCCAAGGTGGAAAAATTCGCCAACTACACTATGGTCTATCTGAAGTATTCTTCTCCGACAAGTAACAGTGCGGGCATGATAGACGCTTATCCCACACTCACAGACCAGGCCACAGGCAAAAAATATAAGGCAACAGCAGCGGCGAATTTCAAATGGGGTGCACAATATGTGGGAAATATCACATTTAAAATCAAATTCCCGCCTCTTCCGGCATCCGCTACCAAACTAACGTACAAGGAGGCTGATGGTGTCCAGAACCCTTGGATAATCAAAAACATAACATTGACCAAGGCAAGCACCCAAAATACAACTCAAAGCAAACAGACTACGGCCAAGAAGCAGACTGCAACTACAGCCAAAAAGCAGACCACGGCCAAGAAACAGACTGCAACAAAACAGAAGACAACCGCCAAAAAGCAGACTACGGCTAAGAAAACTTCATCGCCGAACATTCAGACTGTAGACGGAAAGACCACCTACACTAACCCGCGTCAACGCCCAAGAAATTCTTGGTATAAGGTAACAAAAGTCATAAGGACAAAAACATCTACCGTCGTTCACTTCTATATTTCTCAAGGCGGTAGTGTTTATACCGCGTTTGTGGAATTGATAGATGAAGACACTAACAAGAAATACAAGGCGAGAAAGGCACTTAATTTCATAGACAGCTATGATTATCCAAATGCCAATACATATAAGATCGAATTCCCGCCTCTACCGAGAAGTGTTTCGGAAGTGACTTTCAAAAGCTATGAGAAGGAAGTTTACAACATCCAGCTACCGCCTCCTGCAGAACCGAAACCTAAAAACAACAGCGGCAACAAAACCGTGATTATCAACATGTAAAAGAAAGTTATTCGAAATTTTAAACATAAAGACCATGAAAAAGATTGCAATTTTCTCAATTATCGCATTGGCTGCTGCCGTGATGGTTTCCGCCTGCAAGGCAAAACCGGCAGAGAATGTAGAGCAGCCAAAAGACGCCGTAACAACCCTTGCCCCTGAACATCTGGTGACGCTGATTAACGGTGACTGGGAAGCTGTTCCACAGGAATTGCTCGATGCTATGGGTTTGAAAACTCTGAAAGCATTCAGGCAGGAAGTAAAGGATGCTCAGTGCGACAACCTCCAGTATTATTACGGAAAGGGCGCTACTGTTGAACTCGACGAAGAGGGCCATCCGGTAGCCATTACCGCCGATGACGACAATGCCATTGTCATCCATCTGACAGCAGAGTCTGTGGCTTACGGAACCATCGCTTTCCGCAATGAGGCAGACTACAACGAATTCATGAAGAAAGCTGATGCCACTAAGACAGTCGGTGAAAAGGCTGTAGAAGATGACGTTGAAATCGAATATACCGGAGAAGGCAAGAATACTGATGACGACAAGCAGATGCCTGGTTACGAGAAAGACAAGTGGTACATCGTGTATTTCATAGCCAATAAATAAAAAAAACATTAAATGAAAAGGATTCTTTTATTGACAGCCCTGCTTTTGGTGGCTTTGACTGCGGGTGCCCAGACTTATAACAACCCGAGTCAAAAGTCAAATGACAGCAGAGTCAAGGTAACCAAGGTAGAAAGAACTTCAGATGCCACTATAGTCTATCTGAAGTATACTTCAAATAGCGCTAACGCCTGGAGCTGTATTGACGCTTATCCTTATCTGAAAGACGAGGCCACTGGCAAGAAATACCAGGCCACGGATGCCTTGAATTTCAAATGGGGAGTAAAGTATAAAGGCGGAAATACAACATTTAAGATCGAGTTCCCTCCTCTGCCGAAAAGTACATCCAGGGTGACATTCAGGGAGGCTGCCGGAGTAGAGAATCCGTTTATCGTCAGCAATATTTCGTTGCCGGTCAATGGCCAACAGAAGAAAAGCGCACAGACAAACGCTAACAGGCAGACGTCTTCGGGTGGATCTTCAAAGACTTACAACAACCCTAGCCAAACAACGAACAATAAATCTATAAGGGTTGTAAAAGTCATAAGGACCAACGAGTATACCATCGTACACTTCACTTATAATTTGGGCAATTATAATGCGTTGAAAATGAATACGGCAAAAATGGCGCTGGTTGACGATGACACAGAAACTGTATATAAAGCGGTAAAGCCTTTGAATTTCCAGAACGATCAAGCCTACCACGGTAATCCGACATTTAAGGTTCAATTCAAACCTCTCCCAAGAAGTGTTTCTGTTGTCAGATTCAGAGAAATGTCCAAAGACAATAGTTATTTGACATGGAGTGTAAAGATACAATTGCCACCACCTGCCAAATCTCAGCCTAAGAATAACAATAACAACAAGACCGTCAATATCAATGTGTATTAACAGACAGTCTCTATAAAGAAAAAAGACCGGTGCCATGGCATCGGTCTTTTCATTTAGCGGTTTTGCGAATAATTATTCGGTCTTCCACTTGACAAGGATGTCTGAAAGCTTTGTAGAGGCTTCCTTGGAGAGGTTCTCTATGAAAGCCTGTGCCTCAGCCTCGCCGAAAGGCTCGCCGAGATCATCGTTAAAGACCTTCTTTCCGTCTTTCTCGCTCTCGGTGAAGAGCTGCTTGAAACCCTCGTTTTCGGTCTTCTGGAAATAGGTAGTCTGGCCGAAACCCTTAACTACAACCGCATCTCCCTGGAATGACACTTCCTGGCCTTCGGTAACAGGAATACCATCAAAATTGTCGATGTCTTTCATATCCTTGTAGAAGGAAAGGAGCAATGCATCCTTGCCGTCCTCGGAGCTGAGAAATACATAGTCGTTGGCAAGAGAGTAATTGGCGATTTTCTTATCCCCATAAGCCAGATACCACAGTGTCTGGATGTCTTCCTGATGTGCCTTGATGTTGTTCTCGGCAGCGGCTACAAGGGCGGAGTCAGGAGCGTTTGCAGGCTGTTCAGCCGGCTGCTCTTTAGGTTTGCTGGTGCAGGAGGCCAGGGCCAAACCTAGAACCATCGCTGAGAACAAAATGGATTTTGTCAAAACTTTTTTCATTGCTGTTATTGATTAATATTGGTTTCCGGACGTGTTTTGTTGTGCAAAAATAGGAAAAAACTTAAATTTGCAGCCAAACATTCCAGGTATGAAAATCAAGAAGGCGGCATTCGCAGGAAGCAGCACCACCTTGAAAGGCAGGCCGGGCAAAAGACTCCCGGAAATCGCCTTCATAGGGCGCTCCAACGTGGGAAAATCTTCCCTGATTAACATGCTGTGCTCCGGAGCCGAGAAGATAACCAAGGGCAAGGAACTGGCCCGCACAAGCTCTTCTCCAGGCAAGACAATCTCCATAAATCATTTCCTTATCAACGACAGCTGGTACCTGGTGGACCTGCCGGGATACGGCTATGCCAAGATTTCCGGCAAGATGAGAGACGAACTGGCCCGGATGAACAACGAGTTCATAGGAGAATCTGAACAGCTGGCCACCCTGTTTGTTTTGCTGGACTCCAGACACACCCTCCAGCAGATAGATCTTGACTTTATTACGGCTCTGGGTGAAGAAGGTATTCCTTTTTCCATTATCTTTACAAAATCAGACAAGCCGAGAAAAAGCGAGCTGGAAAAGAATATCGCGAGTGTAAAGAAAACACTGTCAGAGTATTGGGAGGAGCTTCCCCCGATTTTTGTCAGTTCGTCTGAGAAAGGGACAGGAAAAGAGGAGATAATAGCCTACATGGAGCAGGTACTGAACTTATTTAGAACAAGATAAAAGCAAGAATATGGAACATCCAATCAAGATTTTCTCAACCAGAAACTCCAGATACCTGGCTGAGCGCATTTCAAAATCGCTTAATCTGGAACTTGGCAAATCTGATGTTACGGTCTTCAGCGACGGGGAATTCCAGCCTATCTACCTGGAGAGCGTGCGTGGCGTTGCGGTGTTTATTGTCTGCTCCACCTTCCCGCCAATGGAAAACCTTATGGAACTGCTGCTTATGATTGACGCGGCAAAGAGAGCCTCAGCCTACAAGGTTGTGGCCGTGATGCCGTATTTCGGATGGGCAAGGCAAGACCGCAAGGACCGTCCTAGGGTATCTATCGGAGCCAAGCTGGTTGCAAACCTGCTGGCCGCTTCCGGATGCGACAGGATCATGACCGCAGACCTTCACGCAGACCAGATCCAGGGATTCTTCGACTTCCCGGTTGACCATATCTACGCAAGCTCCATATTCCTGCCTTACCTGCGTTCTCTCAAGCTTGAGGACCTCAGCATCGCCGCCCCTGATATGGGAAGCGCCAAGAGAGTTAACGCCTACTCCAGGATTGTAGGCTGCCCTATGATCATCTGCCACAAGAGCAGGGAAAGGGCAAATGTGGTTGGATCAATGACCGCCATCGGAGAAGTTGAGGGAAGGAATATCGTGATCGTCGACGATATGGTAGACACCGCCGGCACCCTCTGCAAGGCCGCCAGCATGCTCATCGACAAGGGAGCCAAAAGCGTAAGGGCTCTGGCAACTCACCCTGTACTCTCAGGTGCGGCTTACGAGCACATAGCATCCTCCCCTCTTGAGGAACTGGTTGTCACCGACACCATCCCTCTCAGGGCACCGGAAGGAGCCGACACAAGCAAGATCAAGGTCATCTCCGTTGCCGAACTCTTCGGCGATGTGATTGACAAGGTCTACAGGGACAAGTCCTTCGGCAACACGCTGATGTATTAGAAAAATCAAAGTCAAAACTTACAGATATGCTCATCCACAGAGAATTCACCATAGGAGAGATCCGCTCCCGCCTGGTTAAAGGCATCCAGGACTACTTCGAAGGCTGTCATATGCAGAAAGCCGTTCTGGGCCTGTCCGGCGGCATCGATTCCGCTGTGGTTGCAGCGTTGGCCGTAGAGGCTCTGGGAAAAGAGAACGTTCACGGCATACTGCTGCCGAGCGAGTTCTCCACGATGCACTCCATCCAGGATGCGGTGGACCTTGCAGACAATCTGGGAATAACATACAACGTAATTCCTATCTCCGAGATCTACCACAAGTTCATGAAAGGGCTGGAGGATGTGTTCAAGGACAGAAGGGAATGGAGCGTGGCTGAGGAAAACCTCCAGGCCAGGATAAGGGGAACCATCCTGATGGCTTATGCCAACAAGTTCAACGCCCTGCTTCTCAACACATCCAACAAGAGCGAGCTGTGCACGGGCTACGGCACCCTGTACGGAGACCTGGCCGGAGCGATTATGGTCATCGCAGACCTTTACAAGGGAGATGTCTACGAGCTTGCCTACGACATAAACTGCGAGAGCGAGATTATCCCGGTTTCCACCCTTACCAAGGCTCCGAGCGCGGAACTCCGTCCTGAACAGAAAGATTCGGATTCCCTTCCGGACTACGAGCTTCTGGACCCTATCCTCTATGCGGTAAACGAGGGCGGAAAGACCTATGCCCAGCTGGAGGAAGAAGGCTACGACAAAGAGCTTCTGGACAGGATCAGCTCCCTTACCGGCAAGTCCGCCTTCAAGATCCATCAGATACCTCCGATCCTCAACATAAGCAACGCCCCTGTTGTCTACAGGGAAAAATGGCTTATCAAGTAACCGATGAACACCCTTGCCGTAATACTGGCCTCCGTGGTCCTGGTGGGACTGTGCGTGTTCGGGTTGTGCTTCAACATCATATTCAGGAAAGACGGCAGGTTCCCGGACTCGGAAGTGGGGCACAACAAGGAAATGCGCAAAAGAGGCATCGTATGCATGAGGGAGGAGGATGAAAGGATATGGGGCAAGTCCACCCATATAAAAGTAACCGGACGAAGCAGTAAACGTATAAAGACAGAACCCGACGGGCAATGCTCCGCCTGTGAGCAGGAATGCGCCCTGAAGGGTCTTATAAGGAAATAACAATATGGGAATAGTAGCTATAGTAGGACGTCCTAACGTGGGAAAATCCACCCTGTTCAACCGTCTGGTGGGGCAGCGCAGAGCGATTGTGGACCAGACGGCGGGCGTTACCAGAGACCGCCACTATGGCAAGTGCGAGTGGTGCGGAAAGACCTTTTCCGTCATAGACACCGGCGGATACACTACCAATTCGGACGACGTTTTCGAGAACGAGATACGCAAGCAGGTAATGTCTGCAATTGACGAGGCAGACGTCATCCTTTTCCTCTGCGATGTGGGAACTGGAATAACGGACTACGACCTGTCAATCGCCAAGATACTCAGGCGCAGCGACAAGCCGGTCATACTGGCTGTCAACAAGGTGGATTCGGGAGAAAAGATTTACGGAACATACGAGTTCCATTCCCTCGGTCTCGGCGACCCTATGGTGATAGCCTCAGCCAGCGGCGGAGGAACCGGAGACCTTCTGGACCGCATTGTCGCCGAACTGGAAAAGACAGGTTCAAAAGAAGAGAGCGAGGACCTGGCCCATCTTCCGAGAATCACGATTGTGGGCAGGCCTAACGTAGGCAAGTCATCGATGACTAACGCCCTGCTCGGACAGGAAAGGAACATAGTCACCCCGGTGGCAGGCACAACCAGGGATTCCATAACCACCCGGTACAACAAGTTCGGCTACGACTTCCTTCTGGTGGACACCGCAGGAATGAGGAAGAAAACCAAGGTGAGCGAAGACCTGGAATTCTACTCCGTGATGAGAGCCATCCGCAGCATAGAGAACTCGGACGTGTGCATCCTTATGATAGACGCAACGGAAGGAATCCAGGCCCAGGACCTGAACATATTCTATCTGATCCAGAAAAACGGCAAGGGATGCGTCATTGTGGTAAACAAATGGGACCTTATAGAAAAGGACACTATGACGATGAAGAACTTCACCCAGGACATACTTGCCAAGACCGCTCCTTTCACAGACGTTCCGGTTGTCTTCACCTCCGTAATCAACAAGCAGAGGATACACGATGTGCTCGAAAAGGCGATGGAGGTCTATAAAAACTACTCCCAGAAGGTGGACTGGAAGGAACTCAACGATGCGCTTATGCCGCAAATCGAAGAGCATCAGCCACCTATGTACAAAGGCAAGGAAGTCAAGATAAAATATATCACCCAGCTCCCTACCAAGGTTCCTTCATTCGCCTTCTTCTGCAACCTCCCGCAGTACATTAAGGATCCTTATAAACGCTTTCTGGAGAACAGGTTACGCGAGCGGTTCAACTTCACAGGATGCCCGATAAACATTTATTTCAAAGAGAAGAAGTAAGCATTGGCTAAGAGTTTTCAGAAGCGGAAGGAAAGACCTTCCGCTTCTTTTTTATGCCGTTTGAAGCGCTTGGAACGATGCAATCGCCAAGTAAAACGTTGCATAAAAAAGTTGAAAAAAATTAAAAAAAGTTGCGATTTTTTATTACAGTTTTGTTACATATTGATTATATTTGAACAGCAAACCTATTTACTAACTAAAAATTATCCAATGAAAAAGGTCTTACTATTCGCTTTGGCAGCGCTCATTTCCACAATGGCGTTTGCTCAAAGTAGGGTTACTGGTACGGTAACCTCAAAAGAAGACGGTGGCCCTATCCCTGGCGTTAACGTTATGGTCAAGGGTACCCGTACAGGTTCCTTTACAGACGAGAACGGTAAGTATTCCATCAATGCTCCGGCAAATGCCACCCTCGTCTTCACTTCAGTGGGATATACGACACTGGAAGTTCCGGTTAACGGAAGAAGCGTTGTAAATGCCGTTATGGCATCTGACGCTATCGGACTGGACGAGACCATCGTCGTTGCTTACGGTACTGCAAAGAAGGGTTCCTACTCAGGATCCGCCGCAGTCGTAAAGCAAGACGCGATCAAGGACGTTCCGGTTGTCAGCTTCGAGCAGGCACTGGCAGGAAAGGCTGCCGGCGTGCAGGCAATGTCCTATTCAGGACAGCCTGGTTCCGAGGTTGAAATCAGCGTCCGCGGTTATGGTTCCTTAAACGCCAGCAACAAGCCTCTCTACGTTATCGACGGTGTGCCTGCAACAAGCGGTGACTGGGGAACCGGAAACATTTCCATCAGTGCAATGAACTACCTCAACCCTAGCGACATCGAGTCCATCACAATCCTGAAGGACGCGGCAGCCGCTTCCCTTTACGGATCAAGGGCATCCAATGGTGTCATCCTGATCACCACCAAGAAGGGTAAGGAAGGAGATCTCGTTTCAACATTCAAGGCTAACGCAAGCGTTTCCTACTTCTCCTACAAGAAGCACATGGAAATGGTAAATGACGCCCAGAACGAGGCTCTGCAGAGGATGTCATTCCGCAACTATGCAGAGGCTAACCCTAGCGCATGGAGCAGCTATGGCTCTGTAGACGCTTATGTACAGAGTATGCTTGATGTAAACTATCCTGCATTCGACTACGACAAGTACATCTACAAGGACTGGGAGAAGGCTCTGTTCCAGAAAGGCATCAGCCAGAACTACGAGTACAGCATATCAGGTGGTAATGACAAGGGCAAGATCTACGCATCAGTTGCCTACACAGACCAGCACGGAGTCGTTAAAATTGACTATCTGAGAAGATTTTCGGCAACAGTAAACGGTGAGGCAAAACTCAACAAATGGCTTAAACTCGGCGGTATTATCCAGTACTCATGGCAGTACCAGACCGGTCATCAGGACGGTTGGTCATCTAAAGACAATCCTATGTTTATTTGGAAAGCCGTTATGATTGACAGATGGCCTTATGCGTACAAGGCAACAGGAGAACTATATGAAGAAGAATTCTCAACCAGATTCAACACAATCAATCCTGTTGGACAATATAAGCATCAGATCAATGACGCTACACAGCACCGTGTAATCCTCAAAGGATGGGCTGAGGTTGCTTTCACCGACTACCTGAAACTTAAGTCTACTCTCGCCAGTGACTACCTGTATGTACACGATAAGTTCAACTGGTTGTACGGACACCCTAACTTCTATGCTTACGGAACCGGTTATGCTTCAGACAAGCACCGCAACGTCAACAAGGTAGTTAGCTCAACCACCCTGAATTTCGACAAGATGTTCGACGTTCACCACGTATCTGCAATGGTTGGCTGGGAGGCTGAAAGGGAGAAGTTCAACGGACTCCGTCTCGGAAAGACCGACTTCAGCTACCTGGGTGCAACTGAGAGTATCATGGGTACAACTCTGGACGAGGGCTATGCATGGTCTTACGAAGAGAGTTTGCTCTCTCTCTTAAGCAGTGCAAGCTATGATTTCAATTCCAAGTACTATTTAACCGGAACTTTCCGCCGCGACGGTTCCTCAAGACTTGCTCCAAATACAAGATGGGGTAACTTCTGGTCCGTATCCGGAACCTGGAGATTCTCAAAGGAGAAATTCCTTGAATTCCCTTGGCTGAACGACGGTAAGATCCGTGGATCATATGGTACTTCCGGTACCCTTCCTTCAGACCTGTTCGGCTATATGTCCGTATATGACTACGGCTATTATGGATCAGATGGAGCCAGCTACCCTGGCAACATCGCCAACACCGACCTGACCTGGGAGAAGAACAAGAACTGGAACATCGGTCTCGATGCAACATTATTCGACAGATACACGCTCTCCGTTGAATACTTCAACAGAAAGACCACAGACCTGCTCCTCGATGCTTCTGTAGCCTCAACCACCGGATTCGGCTCTACCCTTATGAACAAGGGTAGTATGGTTAACCGCGGTTGGGAAGTTTCAGTTAACGTAGACATTATCAAGAAGCAGGATATGGAACTGAGCGTAGGAGCCAACTGGACCCGCGTTCACAACGAGATTCTGAAGCTTTCTACCGATGATGAGGCTATGGTAGATCCTAATTGGGGATGGTTCTACTGGAAGAAGGGTTATAACTACTATCAGTGGTATACAAGAACCTATCTTGGAATCAACAAGACCGGAAGCGATCTCAACGGTGTTAAACCAGGATGGCCAATGTATGCAAGAGGAGTCTTCTATTCAAAGGGAGAAACTTTATCCAATGACATTATCTTAAGAGATGGTACCGTTGTAAAGGCTGGAGAGAAGATGCCTTATGATGGCTATGATTACACCCCATCTACCAGAAACAACGGTAAATCCATGGTTGTTGAAGGCAAGAGGGCTATGCCTAAGTTCTTCGGAGGTTTCAATGCAAACTTCCGTTGGAAAGACCTCAGCGTAAGCATGGCCTGGAACTACAAGTTCGGTCATTATCTTCTTAACTCTTGTCAGGATAATGTTGCAACCGATGGTTATAGAACCTTCGCTCAGCCTATCATGAAGACACAGCTTAATCCTTGGACTCCTGAGAATCAGAACACCGATGTTCCTATGCGTTACTTGGGAAACAACCAGGGAGGTTACTACAACTCTTCACGTATGCTCGTAAGAGGTGACTTCGCAAGACTGAAGAACCTTACCATTTCTTACAATCTCCCAAGGGCCTTTGTTCAGAAGTTAACTCTCCGCAATGCCCGTGTATATCTGTCAGGTGCAAACCTTTTGACTATATCCAAGTGCGAAATCGAACCTGAACTCCAGTCCAACGGTATTTACGAATATGGTATGCCGGCTCTGAGGACCTGGTCATTCGGTGTCGAGGTAAGTTTCTAACCATTAAGATTATACAGATATGAAAAAGATATTAAGCATAATACTCGTTGCTGTCCTGACAATTTCCCTTACTAACTGCAAGGGATTCCTGGACAAGACTCCTACTGACTCCGTCGTAGCCGAGAATGCTCTTGCAACCATAGAGGATGCTGGAGTAGCCGTCAACGGTATGTATACATTGCTCAAGTATTACACAATGTATGGCAGCTATATGATTATGATGGGCGACATGAGAGGCGACCTGCTCTATCCAAGAGAACTCAGCGGAACGGGCTACATAGTTTATTCTTACGATTACGGTTCTGCCCAGAACTCATACTTCTCTCTGTGGAGAAACAATTACACAACAATAAACAGGGCTAATTCAATTATCAAGAACATCGATGCTCTTGAGGTTCCTTCTGATAAGCAGGCCATCAAGGACGACTATATCGGACAGGCATATGCTGTAAGAGCTCTTTGCTATTTTGATCTTGCAAGACTTTATGGAAAGCCTTACAAATTCGATAGCGGAGCCTCTTTGGGAGCAGTTCTGATTACAGAGCCTGTTTCTCCATCAGAGGCAAGACTTCCTAGAAGCACCGTCGCCGAGACTTACACCCAGATTGAAAAAGACTTGGCAACCGCTCTTCCTCTTCTTTCCAAGAACAAAAACACAGGCCACTTTAACTACTGGGCAGCAAGGTTCCTGCAGGCAAAGGTTGCTCTCTACAAGGGAGATAACGAGACTGCCTACACCGCAGCAAAGGATGTCATCAACAATGGTCCTTACTCTCTGATTCCAAGAGATGAGTTCATTGATTCTTGGGCTGAAGAAGGAAACGACGAGTCGATTCTGGAAGGCCTGGTTAACCTCCAGTCTCCAATCGACAGTGATAACGGCTTCCAGGGCTCATTCTATTACAATCTGTGGTTTGGCACTGCCAATACCGGAGCCAGTGTAATCCCTACTAGAAAGTGGAGACAGCTCTTTACTCTCACTCCTCAGGATATCCGTATAAATTGGATTGACTATGACGATCCTGTTACCGGATTCAAGAAGACTGGAGAGTACTGGCTTAGGAAGTTCCCTGGAAACACCGGTTTCACCGCTTTCCTTAACAATCCTAGGATTATGCGTCTTGCAGAGGCTTACCTGATTGCAGCCGAAGCCGGTATGAACTCAGGAAAGGGCGATGCAGCAAGCTTGCTTCTGAAGGTTGCACAGAGAGCCGATCCTACCGTAACTTCCATCGCTGCCACAATGGAGAACATTGAGATTCAGAGAATGAAAGAACTCATCGGCGAGGGAGACCGCTTCTTTGATGTTATGAGACGCAACGGCTCATACACTAGAGATGCTACTGACCCCCACGAGTCTCACCCTCAGGTCCTGACTTGGTCTAATGACAGGGTTGCTCTTCCTATCTCAGACGAGGAAAGGGTTATCTATCCCGAACTGCAGCAGAATCCAGGTTACTAGTACATGATCTGCAATTAAAAAGAGTGGCTGAAATTCAGCCACTCTTTTTTTTATTTTCTTTATTCCGTTGGCAAAACCAGAACGTCAATTCTCAATGCAAACCACGTTGCTCGGGGAAGAAATCATCTTCCCTCGTCTGGAAACAACTATATAATTTCCTGCAGGAACATTCTTGATCCTATTCTGATCAGTAACTAGTATCAGGTTGGCTTTCCATGTCAATTTTTCTTTCTGTTGTCCAATTACAATCGGTTCTTCCAATTTATAAACTGCATAACTGTCAGCATCAGGAACCCTATTCCATTTCAACCCACCGGAAAAATACCTTAAAACAGGAGGTTTTGGTGCCGGAAAAGTTGAAGTTCCAAGGATTGGAACCAAACTCCGGTAAGGGTAAATTTTTTCTCTGGCATAGCCTGTAAATGAATCCGGAAACATATCCGAAGAAGAAAACCAGATATTTCCACATACAAATGGTGCCTGACGGCTTTCATCAACCTGTTTGTGGTATTCCCCCATAGATTCGAAACCTTCCTTCCCATAAAGATAAGATGCAAGACCGGGCAGGGCGGGAACCCCATCCATAAGCTTCTCCCAAGTGTAGAGAACAGGATAGAAAGGATTTTCCTTGTCGCTATGAGTCCAATAAATCTGGGGAGCGAGGTAATCAATTGTCTTTTCCTGTATCCACCATCTTGGATCCGCATAAAGTCTTTTGGTGTGTTCTATACGTCCCCGGGGAGAAACTCCGAATACGGCATCCGGTTTCGCATCGTGAACAGCTTTATACATCGCAGAAATTATCTTGTTTACATTGCTCTCCCTCCACTGGGCTAAATCAAGACCGTTGCCATAAAGAGAAAATAATTCGCTGTCATCCCATATCTTTCCATCATCCAGTTTCGCAATTTTCTCTTCCAGGGATTTCTTTTCCTCTTCTGAAGATGCCTTTTGCAGACTGTCTTTCAGTATCGGAATCATATCCTTGTCTCTCAAGCCTGCAGGATAGAAAAAATCATCGATATGGGCTCCATCCAGATCATATTTACTCATAACCTCATATATGAGTTCATACAAGTAACTGATAACCTCCGGATTGCCAGGATCCCAATACATTACATTGCCGTAAGTCTGAACCCTTTCCGGATGCCTGAAGCAAAGATGATCCGGTGTGCGTTCATTGGTTACAAAACCGACTCTCATCGGATTGAACCAGCCATGAATCTGCATCCCTAAGCTATGCGCTGTTTCAATAGCCAATTGAAGCGGATCATAGCCAGGGTCCTCACCCTGCACACCAGTAAGGTTATGGTCCCATGGTAGTATGTCCGATTTGTAAAAGACTTCAGAGTTGCAGCACAGCTGCAGAATAACGACATTGCAACCTGTCTCATGTATTTGTCTAATGACATTTACAAGAGCCGTCTGTTGGGAATCCCGCTGCATCCTGACTCTCCGCCTGTACTGGCCTCCATTTTCTCCAGGAAGACGGGAAAGGTTAATCGTGATACCTTTGGGCCAGTCATATCCCTTTACCGTTGTAAGCCACGCTCCTCGAAACTCATGGACAAGGCTTATGCTGTCTGTTTCCGGATTGAAAACCTTTTGTCCATTGCCTTGAGACAAAGCCTGCAAACAAGAAAAAAGAAGAATCAGAGATGCTAAGACAGTTGTCTTTGAGGTTAAGCTGTTCATTTCATGGAAAAAGTTAAAAATCAACGAAATAATTACCAATTAGATATCTGCCTCTGTTCCCTTTATAAGATTCTGATACAAACAGTTTGCAACTCTGTAGAAAACGCACTGGAATCCTTTTTCCTTCTCCTCTCCCTCCTGCTCAATGCATCCGTTTGTCATAACGACTACGCCCCAGGTACGCTCCTTGTTCCAGGTCATAAGAGTTAGTGCACCCCAAGCACCTCCGGTATGGCCAACCATTGTTTTACCTTCAATTAAATCACGGTTATTCCAGAGCGCAAAACCGTAAAAGGCAGGGTTCAATCCAGGTGCCGTATCTGGAATTTCGGTAAATCTGCTTTGCATAAGAAGAGAACTCTCGGCGGAAAGGATTTTAACGCCGTTAGGAGAAGTGCCGAGTCCCATATGCATTTGCATAACCTTTGCAAGTCCTTCCGGATTTAGCTTCATACCCCCTGTCGGCGAGAAAATTGGGGCGGAATAACCCATCTTGTAGTTTGCAATATCTTCCCTACGAGGAGCATAGGCTTCCGGCTGAGGTTGCCAAGTGCCAGTACTGTCTTTCTCGTAAAGGGTTACGAGTTTTGTGCTGTCCAAGCTCTCCACCCAGTAACCGCCGTAATCAATACCGAGAGGCTTGAGTACATTGCCCACGACATACTGGTCAAACCTTATCCTGCTGACTCTTTCCAATATGGTTCCAAGAGTGTTGTAATTCATATTACAGTATCTGTATCTTGTACCAGGTCTGTATTCGCAGTAACATTTAGCCCAGTCCGGATTTGTTGCAGGGTTAAGGATATCCATACTGAAGTATCCTTGCTTGTCGTTGAGAGAAGATGTATGGGAAAGCAGCATATACGGGGTAATCACAACTTCCGGGAAATATGGATTTCTCACCTTGAAGCCCACAAGATCCGAAACATCTGCATTCAAGTCAATGAACCCTTTCTCTGCCAACTGCAAAATTGAGGTGGCAGTAAAAGACTTTGATATTGATGCAATCCTAAAGAGATCATCATTTGAAAGGGGGATGTTTCTTTCCCTGTCTTTAAGCCCCCAACTATTCTTATAAATGATTTCATTGCCACGAACGACAGCCACTCCAAGACCGATGACATCCAAGTCTTTCATTATTGTTTCAATGCCTTTGTCTATGCCATCGGAATACAATGTCTCCTTATTAATTGGTGTAGTGTGTTTTTCTTGCTTTAATAATTGTCCACAAGAACTGGCAAGAAAAAGGAAAAACAATGCTGCCACTGCCCATGAGGGAAAAAAATGTTTGTTCATAAATGATAGGAAAAAGCCGTAACTATTTATTTTATCAGTATAACACAAATATAATAAATAATATGCTCATGAAAGTTTGTCTTTATCTGATTTGGATGGTTGGTTTTTATTTTGTAACTTTATGAATGATTATTTGCAAGTTTCTTTATGTGAACACTTTAATCTCTTTATTAACCAATCATATTAACCTATGAAAAGATTCCTGTTACTAATTTGTCTTCTTTGTGCGGGCATTATGGTGTACGCGCAGGGAAAGATTACGGTATCCGGTACCGTAACGGCAAAGGATGACGGTCTTCCTATCCCGGGTACTAACGTGCTCGTGAAAGGTCTTAAGACCGGAACCTTTACAGACGAGAACGGAAGGTATTCGCTTGCTAACGTTCCCGCCAATGCAACACTTGTCTTCTCGTCTATCGGATACACCACTCTGGAAGTTCCGGTAGGAAACAAGGGCGTTGTGAACGCTGTTTTGAGCTCTGATGCAATGAGCCTGGACGAAACCATAGTCGTTGCATACGGTACGGCAAAGAAAGGTACCTATACCGGTGCCGCCTCGGTTGTGAGGAACGACGCTATCAAGGACGTTCCTACAACATCCTTCGAGAACGCCCTCAACGGTAAGGTTGCAGGTCTGCAGGTAACCCAGGGTTCAGGACAGGCCGGATCCACCACCACCATCCACATCAGGGGTATCGGCTCCATGAACGCATCCACCGAGCCTCTCTACGTAATCGACGGTGTTCCTGTAATCCAGGGTAACATCGGCCAGATGTCCGATTACAACTATAACACCAACAACGTCATGAGTACCCTCAACCCGGATGATATCGAGAGTATCACCGTCTTGAAGGACGCCGCAGCATCCGCACTCTACGGATCAAGAGCAGCAAATGGAGTCGTTGTGATCACCACCAAGAGAGGAAAGGTTGGAAAACCTGTAGTAAGCTTCAAGGCTTCCGTTTCCCTGTCTCCTTCCTGGGCAACCAAGAACTATGAGGTTGCTTCCGCAGAAGACCAGGCTGCTCTGGAATACGAGGTGTTCTACGATTACTCAATCACACCTAAGAGCGAAGGTGGACGCGGAACTGACGAGGCCGGTGCAAACAAATATGCTCTTGGACAGATTAACACTGCTGCCAGATGGAAGAATCACGGTTACGTTATCACTTCTGACGGTACAGGCCGTTACGCTAAACTTAACATCGGCGTCGTTGATGGCGCTGAGGCTCGTCTGGGCAAGTACTACGATTGGGAGAAGGCTCTCTTCTCAACTGGTGTTTACCAGACTTATGACATTGCAGTAAGCGGCGGTAACGACCAAGCCACCTACTACTCCTCAATCTCCTACACAAGAGACAAGGGACGCGCACTGGACAATAACTTCAACCGTATTTCCGGACGTATAAACCTTAACCAGAAGGTCGGCAAGTTCTTCGAACTGATGACCAATGTTAACATCGGTAAGACCAAGACCGTAGGTTACAACGATACCAGAAACATGAGGGGCAACCACTTCATGGCAACCAGGAACATGCTCTTCCAGTTCTACTGGCCATATTACTACGATGATCCTAACGAGCCTTACAAAGTCTTCAACTCCTACTGCTACAACTCACTGTACTACAGGAAACTGTGGGACAACTCGGCAAGGACCTTCAAGGTACAGGCATCGGAAACTGCAACCGCACACATCCTTCCGGGTCTGGATCTGAAGACCGTATTCTCATATGACAATACGGAGAACAAGGATCACTACTATGTAAATGCAGAGCACTTCAACGGAAGCAGCACAGACGGTGCCGTTCACGAGATGAGCACCAACTACTCCAAGATTGTTTCTTCCACCACCCTCAACTATAACACTACCATCGCCGAGAAGCATAACTTAAGCTTCCTCGCAGGTTTCGAGGCCGAGAAGAATAAGACCGAGTTCATCAGGGCTTCCGGTACCTTCCTGCCAGGTTCAATGGATGTTGTGGCTGTTGCCGGAACTAAGGACGCCAACGCATACAACTGGGGCTATTCTATAGCATCCGTTCTCAGCAGGGTTGAGTACAACTACGACAACAAGTACTATGCTTCCGCATCTTTCCGCCGCGACGGTTCCTCCAAGCTCGGCAAGGAAAACCGCTGGGGTAACTTCTGGTCCGTAGCCGGTAGCTGGAGAATCTCCAACGAGGCCTTCATCAAGGATAACGCCGCCTGGATCTCCAACCTCAGGCTCAGGGCTTCCTACGGTGTCAACGGAACCCTTCCAACCAACAATTACGGCTGGAGAAGCCTTTCCACCGTTACCAGCAAGTATATGTCCAATCCTGGAAGCATCCTTTCCAGCATCGGCGACGCAGACCTTACCTGGGAGACCAACTACACCACCAACCTGGCATTGGAGTTCGGTCTGTTTGACCAGAGATTCTACGGAACAATCGAGTGGTTCACAAGAGATTCCAAGAACCTGCTCCAGGACGTTCCGCTGCCGACCGCCACAGGTTTCTCTTCAACTCTGAGGAATATCGGAAAGATCAACAACAGAGGTTGGGAGATTGAACTCGGCGGAGACATTGTCCGCAACAAGGACTGGAAGTGGGATGTAGGACTGACAGCATCCTTCCTCAAGTCTGAGGTCAAGAAACTCTACGACGGAGAAGACATTATCTGGTTTGACCCTACCGGAGACGATGACAGGGCAAAATATATCTATCGCGAAGGCGAGTCCACCCTGGCATTCTACGGAAAGGAATGGGCAGGAGTTAATCCTGAAAACGGAAAGCAGGTTTGGGTTGCCAACCTGGTTGATGCCTCCGGAAACCCTATTACAACTCTTACATCTGATCTGGAAGCCGATGGATACTTTATGTATAAAGGCAAAGTTTCCCACTATGATTATGACATGGTTGAGGATAAGATTATAGGAAAAGCCACTCCAAAGGTTTACGGAGGTATCAATACCAATGTTAGCTGGAAGGGCATAACCCTCAGTCTGAACTTCATCTACAAGCTCGGCGCCAAGTTCTACGACGGTGCAGAGAAAGATGTCAACGACGACGGTTACTACTGGACCAGAACCAGAAGCGCTTATGTGGCAAAGCACAGGTGGAGAGAACCTGGCGACAATACCAGAGTTCCAAGAATCAGCGGTTTGGACCTGACAGACGCAATGCAGAAGAGCTCCCGTTTCCTTTACAACGGAAACTTCCTCAGACTCAAGACCATCACTTTGAGCTACAATCTTCCTAAGAACTGGATCAACAAGATCAAGATGTCGAATGCAAGAGTATTCTTCAGCGGAACCAACCTGCTGACTTTTGCAGCATGGAAAGAAGTTGATCCTGAAGTTAACCAGTATGGCACTAGAGGATGGGAAACTCCATTCAGCAAGACTTACACATTTGGTGTTGAATTCAGTTTCTAATTTAAAAACCACTTGAATATGAAAAAGTTATACGCTATATTACTTTCTGTTTTGTGTCTTGCTTCTGTTGCCGGCTGCAACAAGTTCCTGGACATGAAACCAACGAACAGCCTCGACTCGGAGTCTTCCATTAACTCCGTAGCCGATGCTCAGGTAGCTCTTAACGGCCTCATGAGACAGATGCTTTCCGGAAGTTTCTACGGAAGGAACTTTTTCCTCTACGGAGATGCCAAGGGTGGCGATTTCACCGTTGTATCCAACGGACGAGGCTATGACGGACTTTATACTTTCGGCCATACGCCAACTTCCGGAACATACTCCGGCTTCTGGACGGTTGGATACAAATGCATCGCCCAGATTAACAGTACCCTGGAAGCCATTTCAAAGGTTAAGGGAGAATCATCTGACTACGACGATATCGAAGGCCAGCTCTATACCCTGAGGGGCATGCTCTATTTCGACCTTGCAAGACTCTACGGAAGAGACTATGCATACGACAAGAGCGCTCTGGCAGTTCCTATCGTACTCGAGCTCAATTCTACCGCAAGAATTCCTCGCAGCACCGTTGAGGAGGTTTACAAACAGGCCCTTTCAGACTTGACAACCGGTGCAAAGACCATCGGCAAGAGCAAGAAGAACGGCTTCATCAACTACTACGGAAACCTTGCCATCCAGGCAAGAATGGCAATGCACATGCAGCAGTGGAACACTGCCCTTTCTCTCTGCAAGGAGATTATGGACGGCCCGTACAAGCTGTACAGCAACGCCAACTGGGTTGGATCATGGGCAAAGCAGTGGGGCGACGAGTCCATCATTGAATTTGCTGTCAATGACGAGGAGGCAGACCTTGGAATAGGTTCACTCGGCATCATGATGGTTAGAAGCGGAGACCCTGTAAACACCAGGGCTACAGGCTACTTTGTAGCAAGCGACTTCTGGCTGGACAGGATGAACGAAGACCCTACGGACATCCGCTGGGGTGTGATGGACGAGGATGAACTTGCTGACGCAGGCAAGGTTCCGGGAAGACTCGGTTCCTGCTACAAGTATGTAGGCGGTCTGGCAAGAAAGGGAGACGGCAAGGCAGCTCCTTCCGCCGTGAATGTAAAACTCTGCAGACTCTCTGAGATTTATCTGATTGCAGCAGAGGCAGCATTCCACAACGGAGACAAGGGCACCGCAGCCAATTACCTTAAGGAAATATCCAAGAGGTCTCCTGGCCTGGCAGAGCCTACAAGCTCTACTATTACCCTCGACATGATTCTCAATGAAAAGAGCAAGGAGTGCTACGGAGAAGGCCTCAGATTCTGGGACAGGATCCGTAACAACCAGACCATCGAGTTCAACGACATCATTGCCGGAGGCGAGGGAGAACTTCCTCACCCGAACAGGGCTTCCAGCATCGACAGGACATTCTTCCGCTGCATCCTTCCTATCGACCTGGATGAAATCAACGCAACCGGAAAGGACATCCTCATCCAGAACCCAGGATATTAGCAACTGAGGCGCAGGGGGTGAGCTTTGACAAAAAATGCAGGCATTTAGCCTGCATTTTTTTGTCGGGATGATCCGGCTCGAACGGACGACCCCTACGTCCCGAACGTAGTGCGCTAGCCAACTGCGCCACATCCCGATTCCCGTTCTATTCTGAAACGGGTTGCAAATATAGCAATTTTCCTACAACTTGTATTTCTTGCAGAAAGCTGCCTTGAGCTGGTTCATCGCCCTTTCCAGAGTCTTTCTCGGGCAACCTACATTAAGGCGCATGAAGCCTTCTCCGCCGGCGCCGAACATAGCTCCGTCGTTCAGGGCCAGATGAGCCTTGTCTACCAGCAAGTCCACAAGTTCTTTCTGAGGCAGGGCCAGATTCCTGAAATCAAGGAAAATGAGGAAGGATGCCTCAGGTCTTATCATCTTGATCAGCTGCTTGCTTCCGATCCTGGCCTCGGCATATTCCTCGGTTTCTCCTTTTTCGTTCTCCGTGCGGATAACCTTTCCGCTTAGCTCAATGGTCTGGGCCGTGAAATTGTCGCGGAGGAACTTCTCCACATAGTCTATATTGCCCTTTATGTAAGCCATTGCCTGTGAGAGCCACTCCTTACCCTTTTCAGAGTAGAAAATGGAGGACGGCATGAAGGAATCGTAATGGCCGGCGTCAAACTCTCCGCCCCTGAGGTATGCGGCAAACTTGTCGTGAAGGGCCTTGTCTGTGATGATCCATTCGCTGGCTCCCACTCCCGCGCAGTTGAAGGTCTTGCTCGGTGCATGGAAGGTAACGGTATTCCTGGCCTGCTTTGCGTTGACGGTGGCAAACGGTATGTGTCCCTTGAAACTAAGGTCGCAGTGAATTTCGTCGCTGATGACAAAGACTTTGTTCTCCAGGCAGATTCTGGCTATCCTCCGGAGTTCAGCTCTGGTCCACACTCTTCCTCCCGGATTGTGGGGATTGCAGAGGATCATTGCCTTGCAGCCCTTTATCTTCTTTTCAAGAAGAGCCCAGTCTATATCGAAATCCTCCCCGTCTTTCCTCTCTTTGATAATCAGCGGGCAGTCCACCTGCCTGCATCGTGCGTAAGCAATCTGGTTGGCGAACGGGAAATAGACAGGAGGAAAAATGAGAACCTTGTCTCCTGGTTTTGTGAAGCACCTCAGAGCGTGGGCGATCCCGACAACTATTCCCGGAACAAAGCCCAGCTGGTCCTTGGTGATGGTCCAGTCATAACGGTCCTTAAACCAGGCTATGATAGCGTCGTACCACTTCTGCGGGCGGCATCCGTATCCAAGCACGCCGCCGTCCACCCTCTTTATGAGAGCGTCAGTAAAGAATTTCGGAGTTGCAAAGTCCATATCCGCAATCCACATCGGCAGAAGATTCTTCCTTCCCCAGATGGATTCGGTCATATCCCATTTGATACAGCTTGTACCCTTGCGGTTGAGCTCCTTGTCGAAATTATATTTTGCCATAGTATATTATTGGTTATTGTTATCTTCAACGATTTGATTTTCTGCGCTATCCTGCCTGTAAACAGGAAGGGTGAAGGAGAAGCAGGCTCCTCCCAGCTCGCTGCGGGTGTACCAGATCTTTCCGCCGCTCTGCTCTATAATGTTCTTGGATATAGCCAGACCGAGACCGTTACCGCTGCTCTTGGTTGTGAAGTTTGGCTGGAAGAGACTCTTCAGGTTCTCCTCGCTGACACCGCTTCCGTTGTCATCCACACTCACTTTCCAGAAGTCTCCGTCCCGCACAAGGCTTAGGGTGATGAATCCCTTGTCCTCGGAATTGCCAAGTTCCTGCACGGCATTGGAGATCAGATTGCTGAGAACCCTCACGATCTGCTCCCTGCGGGCATTGACCAGGCAGTTTTCGCTGTCGTGGCTGAACGAAATCCTTATGTTCTCGTTGTTGTCAAACAAATCCTTCTGCTGCCTGATTACATCGTACAGGTTAAAGACAGACAATTCCTCGACATAGAACTTGGCGTAGCTGCTGAATTCGCTTGCGGTGTTTGACAGTATCTCTATCTGCTCCAGCATGGAAGCGGAAATGGCGTCAAGTTTCTCCTCCCAGCCCGGAGCGTTTTTCTGCTTGAGCATCATTATCCTCTGGATGCTGAGTTTCATTGGAGTCAGAGGGTTCTTTATCTCGTGCGCAATCCTGCGGGCCATATCGCTCCAGGCCTTCTCCCTCTCTGCAGCCGCCATCTTGCGGGTGCTCTCCGCCACGTCGTCCACCATCTTGTTATAGGCGTCCACCAGCAGGCCCAGCTCGTCGTTGCTCTTGTAGGTGATATGCTCCGGAGCGCTGGACACATCCATCGATTTCATCTTGGCACTGAGGTCGCTGAGCGGCCTTGTCACCCTGGAGAACAGCAGTCTGGACAGGAAGAGCGCGATGATGAACAGGATGATACTGATATTGATTATGGTGGCTACAACATATGAAAGGTCTCCGTTCAGGTCTCCTCCCTTGGTGAAATACGGAATGTCCGCAATGGCGACAAGCTTTCCGTTATGGTTGTAAATCGGAGAATAAAGGGAATAGTAACTGTATGAACCTATCTTCTCCTTGTTGAAAATCTGGCTCCTCTGTCCCACCACCACGTCGGAATAGGCCTTAGGGTTCATCCTGGATGAAAGGATGTATTTCTGGAAGAGATCCATCTTGGTGGAACGGATTATTTTTCCTGAAGGGTCGTAGAGGTTGATATCCGCATGGGTGTCGTTAGCCAGGCGGTCCATCACGCTCACCAGCTCGGACGAGTTCACATCCGTATAGTCCTGCACGTATGTGAAATACGAGGACAGGGTCTTGCCCACGGTCTGGATTTTCTCCTCCATCTGCAGACGGCTGTTCAGCTTATAGTATCTTACACTATACCATACGCTGCCCACGGTCACGGCAAGAAGCGAGGCTGTAACCACAACCGAGATAAGGAAATTCAGCCTTCTTCCCCAGGACTTGTGGCTTCTCTTCAGGGCCGCGGCGGCGCGTCTTCTTGCTTTGCGTATCCTGATTACCGCCAGAAAGAACAGCAGGAAGAACAGAACCAGATAGGAAAGGGAAACTATGTATGGGAAGAGGTTGAGCTCCTGACGGCTGATAACCACCGTGTTGTTGTCAGTTACCTTGTTTACCCTGTGCAGATAGCCGTCTTTGAGAGTCGTAGGCTTGTCAAACTCCTTCTCGTACATAGGGTAGTCATACCTTCCGCGGAAAAGGACCAGGCGCCCGTCGTGATACTTGGCGTACGAGTAAAGCTGAGGAATATTGAAATCATCCGGCTGATAATCCGAGAAACTGTCCGGATAGCCGGCTTTCCCCTCCTCGTATCTTGCGGTGATCTCTATGAAGAGGTTCACGGCCCCGCTCTCCGTAAGATACGGGAACAGCCCCAGATAGCCAACCTGCCCGTTGAAATTGCTCAGATAATAGAACGAGCTTCCGTCCGCTATCGGAACGGCATCGTACTGGGCCATCTTGGCCTTGTAGTACTCCAGGCAGTTAACTACCATCTGCCCGATCTGGATAGACTCGCTGGGACGGCAGACGGAAAGGTTGATAAGATATTTCTGCTTTATGGACTGGAAATAAAGCTCGCTGAACCTCATCTCCAGCATCGGGAGATTCTCCTGAGGGGCAGACAGCAACGTGGTGGAAATCGGGTCGTCCCACAGCTTCTGCTCCACCTCCCTCAGTTCCAGCTCCAGCCCCAGATCCCTTTCCACGGAAATACGGTTGGCCATAAGCCGGCTCCACTCCTTCTCTTTACCGGAGCTCAGCGACGTAACCGTCAGCAGGGTGTAAAGGGAGATCAGTATGGTATACAGCAGGGTGTTGCGTATAGACAGAAGGCTTCTCTGCCTTCTCATTTTCATCAGCGACGCGATGAGCTGCAGGCTGAACATCAGCATCAGGAACAGCAGGGCGTAGGAAAGGTAACAGAGAACTGTGTTCAGGGAGATTTCCGTCACCTTGAAAAGCTCCATATTGATGGAGGAATTGGCCACAAGGCTCCTCAGAGTATAATTTATGTAAATGAAAAGTACAACCGGTATGGCGCAAAGAAGAACTACTCCGACCCATTTCTTCCAGCCCGTACGGTGGCGCAGGCTGTCTATGTAATATGTCCTGAGCATGTAGAAGCCCAGTACCAGCAGGCTCACGTACAGATTGTTGAGCAGGAGGTTGCCTATGGAGGAGAACAGTCCGGAATCAGCATAGACAGTCGGCGAGAAAAATGAAGAAGAGTAAGCGCTCCTGCCGGCAAGACGGAAACTGATCACCCAAAGCACAGTAAGGCCCAAAAGATTGACCGCCAGCCTTCCAAGGGTGCGGCGGCGGTGCAGATAATGGAACAGGGCCAGGGTGGCAAAGGCCAGGGCCAACCAGGTGAAAGGGCTCACGGCGGAAACCTTGCCCACCGTAACGTCCTTCTGGAGTATGAACAGCAGCTCATTGTCTCCGCCAAGGATCTCCTCTCCGCAGCTTTCGAAGGTTACCGGCTGGATATCCATATCCTCTGATATTCCCAGCGCGGGATTGAACACGCTCATCCCAAGAGCGTCAGCCACCTTCTTGTCTGTCTTGACAAGCAATCCGGCTATGACCCGGATCCCGTCCTTGACATAACTCTTTATAACATACCAGCTGCTTCCTATATTGACATACTGCTCCTTTCCGGAGAGGTAGGAAAACGGGTAAAGGAAGCGGCTCTGTCCTTCCAGATAATGCTCTGAACGGTATATCTGATAGATTGAACTTTCCCTGAGGTCGTCGTTGGCAAACGGGAACTGGTGCACCCAGCTCTGCAGAGTGTCCGAAAGGTAACGGTAAATGACCATATCCTCCGGAAGGTCCTTTATATCCAGCCACTTGTCCGCCGGCTGGTCCAGAGCCTGATAGGCATATTCGTCCAGAAGGGCTTCCCTTTTCCGGATATTGTCCTGGAGACTGCGGGCCTCGGAAGAAAGGTCATCCTTGCCGCCGCTCTGGAGGAAACTCAAGACAAGGCACACCGCCACTCCCAGAACGGCCAGCGGCAGAAGATTGCGTCTTATGAATCCGAATACCTCCTTCATTTCCTATGCGTGGTGGTAAGGTTCCCCTTTCATTATAGTCATTGCCCGGTAAAGCTGCTCCAGGAAAATAAGCCGCACAATCTGGTGGGAGAACGTCATCCTGGAAAGCGAGAGCAAGCCGGCCGCGGCATCATACACTGCCTGGGAAAAGCCGTATGCCCCGCCAATTACAAAGCACACTTCCTTCTCCCCTGCCAGATCCCTCTCCAATTTCGCCGCCCAGGCCTCGGAAGAAAGGCTCTCTCCCCTTTCATCCAGCAGCACCACCTTCTTTCCGGAAACTTTCCCCTTCACAGCCCCGATCTCCTTGAGTATCAGCTCCCCCTCTTTCTCCTTAATCTGCTCCTTGCTCAGCGACGAGGCCCCTTTCAGGGCCGGGATGCAGACAACCGAGAACTTGCAGTAATGCTTAAGCCTGGAGGCATAAAGATCCATTCCCTCTTCCACGAAGGAGAAATCTGTCTTGCCTACACAAATCAGCTTAATCTTCATTACAAAAAAGCCTTCTTGCAAATTTAGCACAAAAGAGCCAAAAATGGCTTGATTTTTGTTGTTTTTTCAGTAGTTCACCCACTATCCTAAAAGATGGCAACAGGACGTATCTTTCCTTTGAGGATGACGGCGGCGGCTCTGCTGTGTGCAGTGCTGCTGGTTTTCGTCTGCCCTTTCAGAACACAGGCCCAAAGCCAGGGAGGTGATGTCTTCATCCCTATTGCCAAGTACATCCAGAAGGGTGACGCGGAAAAGCTGTCCGCCTGGTTTGCAAAGAATCTGGAGATAGACATATTCGGAAATCCGACAGAATGTTCCCAGGCCCAGGCAACACAGATAATGAAGAATTTCTTCTCACAGTATACTCCAAAATCCTTTGTCATCATTCACAAGAGCGGAAACCCTCCGATGAAATACGCGATCGGAACCCTCAGCACAGGTTCTGAAAACCTGAGAGTAGTCCTTCTGGTAAGGACAAGTCCGGACACACCGCAGATATTGAGAATAAGGATAGAAAGGTCTTCTATCTGAACATCGGAGACGCGAATGCCGCTACGTCTGACTTAGAGATTGGATTACCGCCCAAAATCATAAGGCGCTCCACTACATTTCTGAGTTCACGGATATTTCCGGTCCAGGAATGTTTCTTCAGTTCGTCCAGGGCGTCTTTGTTTATTGTACGTTTCCCCATTCCGCTTTCCTTGGAAATCTCATCTATGAAATGCTCCACCAGCAGAGGAATGTCGTCTTTCCTCTCTGAAAGCGCCGGAACCCTTATCACAATCACGCTCAGGCGATGGTAGAGGTCCTCGCGGAAAGTTCCCTTTTCAATTTCTTCCGGAATGTTCTTATTGGTGGCGGCCACCACACGCACATTCACATTGATATCCTTGTCGCTTCCGACCCTTGTGAGCTTGTTCTCCTGAAGGACTCTCAGAACTTTTGCCTGGGCTGAGAGGCTCATGTCCCCGATTTCGTCCAGGAAGAGGGTTCCGCCATCCGCCTGCTCGAATTTTCCCTTGTGCTGCTTGATCGCAGAGGTGAAACTTCCTTTCTCGTGACCGAAGAGCTCGCTCTCTATGAGTTCGCTTGGGATTGCCGCGCAGTTGACTTCGATAAAAGGCATCTTTGCCCTGTTGCTCTTTTCGTGCAGCCATCTGGCCACCAGTTCCTTACCTGTTCCGTTAGATCCAGTGACAAGTACCCTCGCGTCTGTCGGAGCTACGCGGTCTATCATTTCCTTGACTTGCATTATGGCCTTGGACTGTCCCACAATCTCAGGCACAGAAGACGAAGCGGCAACCTTCTTCTTGAGAGTCTTGTTCTCCTGAACCACTTCCTTGTGGTCGGAAGCGTTCTTTACGGTAATCAGGATTCTGTTAAGGTCCAGTGGCTTAGACACAAAATCATAGGCTCCGCACTTGATGCATTTGACAGCCGTGTCTATGTCCCCGTGTCCGGAAATCATCACGATGGCGCTCTCCACTCCCTCGGATATCATCTTCTCCAACACTTCTATGCCGTCCATTCCCGGCATCTTTATGTCGCAGAAAATCACGTCGAAACGTTCTGCTGTCGCCATCTCGAGACCCTTCTTGCCGTCCTCGGCCAGAGAGACCTCATACCCTTCGTCCTCGAGTATATCCTTCAGAGCCAGTCTTATGCTCTTCTCGTCGTCTATGATAAGTATCTTCATAACAAAATCTTGCTGTTTCAGGCTAGTCTGAAAGCTCTACCTTGAGATTGAAGTTAGGAAGCAGAATATTGTTCAGCCAGTCTATCTCGTCTTCCAGACTCATGCTGCTGTTGTCCAGTTCAATGGCATCCTTGGCCTTGGTCAGTGGATCCTTCTCCCTGTGGGAATCTATGTAATCTCTCTTCCTGAGATTCTCCAGCACGCTTTCAAACGTATCCTTCTCTCCCTTGGCCTGAAGTTCCTTGAAGCGGCGCATCGCCCTGACCTGCTCGCTGGCAGTCATGAATATCTTCAGTTCAGCATTCGGGAAAACGGCTGTTCCTATATCCCTGCCGTCCATAACCAGACCCTTGTCCTGTCCCATACGCCTGAGCATCACGTTCACGAAATCCCTTACGAAAGGTATCTCGGCAATCGGGCTCACATATCCCGAAACAGTGGACTGGCGTATGAATTTCTCTATGTTGGCGCCGTTGAGGTATGTCTGGCTGTCGCCCTTCTTGTTGGTGCGGAAGGTTATCTCCACCTTAGGAAGCACTTTCTGGAGGTTTTCCTTGTCTATGTTTCCCCTGTCGTCGATGAAGCCGTTAGTGTAGGCAAAATAGGTTACGGCCCTGTAAAGCGCGCCGCTGTCCGCATAGATGTAGCCCAGCCCTTTGGCAACCAGTTTGGCAAAGGTGCTTTTTCCTGTAGACGAGTAACCGTCTATCGCGATAATGATTCTTCCGCTTGCCATAGAAATTCTCTTTTGAGTCTACAAATTTACAAAAATGGAGCAATAAAAGTATCTTTGCAGACGGTGGAGATATCAGTGTCCGCCACCCAAGATGAAAACAAGAGTAGAAATAGACAAGGATTCCGGTTTCTGCAACGGTGTCGTCAGAGCCATCAAGACTGCCGAGGAAAACCTCAGCAAGCAGAGCGAACTGTACACCCTCGGCGCCATAGTCCACAACAACTCCGAGCTGGACCGTCTGGAAAAGAAGGGATTGCACGTGATAGACAAGGATCGGATGAGCCGCCTCAGCGACACGACCGTCCTGATCCGCGCCCACGGCGAGCCGCCGTCCACTTACGCCCTGGCAAAGGAACGGAACATTGAACTTATAGACTGCACCTGCCCTGTGGTGCTTCAGCTTCAGAAGAAGATTGCGGATACCAAAGGCCAGATTGTCATCTTCGGCAAGATCGGGCACGCGGAAGTGAACGGACTGGTAGGAAGGGCTGAGGGAAGAGCCGTTGTCGTGGAAAACATAGGCCAGATAGACAAGGTGGATTTCACCAGACCGGTCAGCATCTTTTCCCAGACAACCAAGGATCCGGTGGAATATGCCCAGGTTTGCGACATGATCAGGGAGAGGATGGAAGACAAGTCCAAACTCACCATCCACAACACCATATGCCGCCAGGTAGCCCAGAGGCATTCCCGCCTGAGCGCCTTTGCCCAAAGCCACGATGTCATAATCTTCGTGAGCGGAAAAGATTCCTCCAACGGCAAGGTGCTCTACGAACTTTGCAGGAAAAACAATCCGCGTTCATACAATATCCAATCGCTGAGCCAGATAGACAGAGGATGGTTCAAGAGCGGAGACAGCATCGGAGTCTGCGGCGCCACATCCACCCCGAAGTGGCAGCTCACCTCCACGGCCAGATTTTTAAAAATCAGGCTAAAAAGTTATATTTGCGGCAAATTTTACAGTATTTTTTATGGCAACTACAGCAGATTTTAAGAACGGAATTTTCTTCCTTTTCAACGACCATCCTTGCCAGCTGGTTTATTTCCAGCATGTTAAACCTGGCAAAGGAAACACGATCGTAAGAACGAAATTCAAGGATCTCCAGACCGGAAAGCTTCTGGAGCACACATACGGAGCCGGAGAAAGAATAGACCTCGTTTCTGTAGAGAGGAGACCTTACCAGTATCTGTACGCAGACGAGAGCGGTTACAACTTCATGCACCGCGAGACCTACGAGCAGGTTCACCTGGACAAGGACTTTGTAGAGAACGCAGACCTTATGAAAGAGGGACAGAATGTCGAGATGATGGTATGGGCAGACCACGAGGAAATCCTCACCTGCGAACTTCCGTCATTCGTTGAGCTCGAGGTAACCTACACCGAGCCTGCAGTAAAGGGCAACACCGCCTCTACAAACGCTCTCAAGGAAGCTACTCTGGAAACCGGCGCAAAGATCATGGTTCCGCTCTTCATCCAGAACGGAGAGAAGATCAGCGTAAAGGTCGAGGACCGTACCTACGGAGAGAGAGTCAAGGGCTAGACAACCTGCCAGACTTGAGGAATTGATGAAAGCGAGTGATTTTTTCACTCGCTTTTATTATATTTGTTACTGCCGAAAAGAAAACAAAACAACCTTGATATGAAAACCTACTCCAAACTGCTGTCCGCCACAGCCATCATTGCGGCGGCAATCATTGCATCATTCTGTACTTCAAAAGCCCCGCAGATGTCTCCGAAACTGGATGAGGAGACCCTGGACAATCTCATAGAAGATGGCAACTTCAAAAGGGCAAACCAGATTCTTTCCGAAGCCCTCAAGTGCGATTTCCTGTCTGAATCGGACAAGTATCTGATAAACTTCGAGAAGGACAAGATGAACAGGATCCTGTCCGAATTCAACAAGAACGAGGCCGAGGTTATGGAATACATTCAAAAGTATATTCCTAACGTTACTGAGGCACAGATGGAACTCTGGAGACAGACCGGAGCCCTGGAATGTAAGACAATAGACGGGGTAAGGCGCTATTTCCGCAAGGGTCCGGGCAACCTGTTCCTCGTAGACCCGGTTTGCGTCGCAGCCCGCGAGGCAATAGACGGTCCGGAGACAGGAACCACGGGAGATTTCCTGAAAGACTATCTTCCAAAGGTTATCTCAGATGCCTGCTTCCAGCAGGTATGGAGCAAGGACATACGCGTAAGTTCCTTTGTGGATCCTGTAAAGATGACAGTACACGTCCTTATGAGGGTCATGCCTGACGCAGTGCCTGCGGGAGAGGTCGTTAGGATGTGGCTTCCATACCCTAAGGAAAAGGAAAGGCAGAAGGACATTGAACTCAAGAGAGTTTTCATAGGCTACAACTCCGATTACAGGGATCTGGAACTCCCGGAAGTCAGGCCGGTATTCAAGTTCCGGGGACTTAACACCAAGGTAACCAGGAAGGAAAGCCTGGGCTACCCGTCTGCAGCAACTGACGGAACCCTTGCCACCAGGTTCTTTGAGGACGGAAGGCATATAAAGGGAAATGAGGGCGCATATATGGCAGACGGCTACATAATCTCTTCACCGGATGCAGCAAGAAGGAGCATATACTTCGAGATGGTTTCCAACGGAAAGGATACGCTCAAGGCTGGTTATGACCTCAGCTACACTTCCTACAACCAGTACTTTGCAAACCTTGAAGAGCAGATTAAGCCGTATGACACCACATCGCTGATCTACAAGACCTACACGGCGGAAAGGGAGAGGCACATTGTCTTTACAGACAAGATCAAGACCCTTGCAGACAGTCTTGTGGGCGGAGCAACCGAACCTTACGAGAAGGTCAAGAGGATTTGGAGCTGGATTACCGAGAACATCCCTTGGGCCGGAGCAAGAGACTACTCCACCATTCCGAACATCCCTATGTACGTCCTTAAAAACGGGCACGGAGATTGCGGACAGGTATCATTGCTGTTTATGACAATGGCACGCTATGAGGGCGTTCCTGCACGCTGGCAGAGCGGATGGATGGTTCATCCGGGCCACGTGAACCTGCACGACTGGGCAGAGGTTTACTACGAAGGCGTCGGCTGGGTTCCTGTGGATCAGAGCTTCGGCTACAGCGGAGGAGACCGCGACAAGGCGGATACAACTTCTGCACTGACAAATGACCAGCAGATGCTTAAATATTTCTTCAGCCGCGGACTGGATGCCTACAGGTTCATTGTCAACGACGAATACGGCCTCTGGGCACCGCTCTACCCGGCAAAGATCTACCCTCACTATGACGAGGTTGACTTCCAGATGGGAGAGGCCGAGTGGAGAGGCGGAAACATTCTTAACGGAGGCTGGAAATGCTGGATGGACGTGGACTACAACCAATAGGAAACTATAGCAAAAACATAATACCATGAAAAACAGATATTTAGTTCTCGCCCTTATGGCGATTATGCTCCTTCCGCTGAACGCCGGAGCCCAGAACAGCAAAGAAAAGCAGTTGGCAAAAATCCGCGAGGAATACGCCGGTGCAATGAAGATGCTGGAGATGAGGTCAGACCCTGAATATCCGGCAAAGGACAAGATTGTCATAACCTCAGACGAAATGTGGCCGGGAAGCGGACAGCACAATGGAAAAATGGAGATTTTCTTCGGCCTTGACCTCAGCGAAGAAGAATCCGAAATCCTGAGATTCCCTAGATTCGCCCGCTATTCATACAATATCGGCAGCCAGAAATACTACTACGAAATCCTCTGGTATGACCCGGATGACGGTGATCCCGAGCATTGCCAGCCGGTATTCTTCCACTCCAAGAATACGGACTACCACGACAAGACCGTGGAATGCCGCTACTATTTCTGGGACGGGAAACTGCTCAAGACTCTTATAAACAACACCCAGCAGGCTGAAGAGGATTACATCCCAAGTCCGGAAGAGGCTCTCTCCAGGGCAAAGATGATCTTCCAGATCGCCACGATGAATAACCTCTGGAACTATTGATTATGAAAAAGACATTGCTGGCCGTCCTTGCCGCGCTGATTCTGGCCCCGGCAGGACTCAAGGCCCAAAAGACAGATCAGGCCATAGCCAAAATCCGTAAGGATTACGCTACCGCGATGGAAAAGGTCAAGGCCGTAGGAGACTATTACGACAATATCTTTGTAAACAGCACCACTTTGAATATCCTGGAGATGTGGAGCGGAAGCGGACCTCACAAGGTAAATACCGTGATCTACTACTCTATGGGACTCGATGACGAATGGTCCTTTGACCGCAATGTATTCTTTGTCCGCAGCAAATGGAATGTCGCCCCGAGAGAATACTTGCTCGAAATCCTCTTTGACCCCGATACCGGCAATCCGGAGTTTTACTTCTACAGGGTCATGGGATATGACGGCAAAGAATACGAATACCGGTACTACTGGGAAAACGGAAAGCTTATAAGGAGTATCTGCCCGCCAAACCCGGGCGACGACATACTTCTGGACTGCGATATTCCGAAACCTGAAGGAGCCTACAAGGCCGCCGTCAGATACCAAAAGAGTGCAGAAGCTCTAAGCAATTATTAGAAATCATTCAACGATATGGAAGAACTGACCAAGCAATGCCCGTTCTGCGGACAGGTAATAAACGCCGCCGCAATCAAATGCAAATACTGCGGCAAGTGGCTGGAGAATCCCCAGCCTGCACAGCAGGAAGGCCCGTCTGCCCAGCAGACCCCTCCCCCGCCACCTCCACCACCTCAGCAGAACTGGCAGGGGCAACAGCCAAACTACCAGCAGCAATATACACAGCAGCAGCCTAATTACCAGCAACCGCCACAGCAGCAATATGCCCAGCAGCAGCCACCTTATCAGCAGCCTTATTATGTGGAAGAGCCACGCAAGACCAATGGTCTGGGTATAACAGGCTTCATCCTGGCTCTATTATCAATTTTCCTGGGATGGATTCCGTTCTTAGGCTGGCTGGTCTGGCTTCTCGGACTGATTTTCTCTTTCATAGGTGTCTTCAAGGTTCCTAGAGGAATGGCTATTGCCGGACTTATTCTTTCACTTCTGGGACTTCTTGTTATCGTACTGATAACCGGAGGATTTATGGGAGCCATAAAGCAGGGCCTTGCAAATATGTAGGAGATGAAACTGGTCCATATAATTACACCTGTTAAAGATTCCATAGAATCCACGATGGAAACGATAAAGGCCATCCAGTCTTCAGAGATGGCCTTCCCTCACACTTATACCATCTTCAATGATTTCTCCACGGACGAGAATACAGAAAAACTGGAGAAAGCGTCAAAGGAATACGGTTTCCGTCTTGTAAACCTGAAAGACATTACTGACCATCCGTCGCCGAACTATCTCCTTGTCCTCCAGACTTCACAGAAGGAGGCTCTTGAGGCTGACGCCGGTCTTCTGATTGTGGAAAGTGACGTTACCGTACGCAAGGATACTCTTCAAGGCCTTGTGGATGGAGCCCTGCAGAGGCCGGACTGCGCCATTGCAGCCTCCGTTACCGTGGATGACGCCGGTGTGATCAACTACCCTTACAAGCATATGCTCGGAAAGGAAAACCAGGTTATAGACTCAAAGAAGCACTGCAGTTTCTGCTGCTCCCTCCTTACCCCGGCCCTTCTGAAAGCATTTGATTTCAACACCCTGGACCCGACAAAGAACTGGTACGACGTTACCATCTCTCACGAAGCCCTGGACAGCGGACTGAAGAACTATGTGTTCACCACCCTGCCGGTTATCCATCGTCCTCACCAGAGCCGTCCGTGGAAACAGCTCAAGTACAAGAATCCCCTGAAGTACTACTGGATAAAGTTCACCAAGGGGATGGACAAGATCTGACAAAAGGGTACAAAAAAAAGAAGGATGACCGGTTGGCCATCCTCTTTTTTTCTCCTCTTGCGGATTATTACTGCTGAGCTGGAGTCTCAGGAGCTGCCGGTCCGTCTACATACTTAGGAGATGGACCCCACTCGTTAGTCTCAGGCTTTCCGTCCTGTGCGCAGTTAACGATCAGGATGATTCCGATTACTGCCAATGCCAGGGAAACAAGGATTGTCAGGAATCCGGTGATGAAAGTTGCTGCCCAACCAATGTGCCAGAACAGCCAGGTCAGGAACATAACGAGAAGATAGCAGGCGAAAATAACGGCATAAGCCTTAACAAGGCCGTCTCCCTTGCCTACATCATGCATACGGCGCATGAACAATGGCAGTGAAATTACCAGAATGCCAATGTAAACGATGAGATAGAGCCAGAATCCGAGATAAGGGATCTGCCTGAGGATAGCTCCTACAATACCGCCACCTACACAGAGTACCAGCATTGCCCACCAGAACTCTGATCTGCGTGAACGTCCTGTTGTCTCTTTAACACGGCTCCAGGCAAGCTTTAATGCCTGCATAAAATCCAATTGAGGAAGTGCGTTTGCCATAATTGTTGATTTTTAGGTTGTTATTAAATAATTGAAATAGTTTCCGGATAAGTTGGTTTTTCAATCTTCACAAAGTTAAATTAAATTCCGCAAAAATCCAATAGAAAATGCATCTATAACGCTATTGTTTTCTGCAGTATCTCCAGATATTTTGCCGCATGGGCACCATCCATCTGGGAGTGATGGAACTGCATGGAAAGCTTCAGTTCCGTCTTGAAAAGTCCTTTTCTGCGATACCTGCCCCAGGCTATGAACGGGTTGTTCCACCTTCCGGAATACTGGTTGATTATGCCATCCAGTTCAGTCTCCAGAATAGTGGACGTGCCCAATATGGCATACTCAGATCCCAAAAGCTGGTCGCTGCAGGCATCCCTCGTTTTTCCGGTAAGATTCAGATAATCATCGTTGAACTTTGAGATATCTCCGCTGTAAGGCACATCGCAGAGGCTGATGCCCCCGTCGGCAGTATCCACAACCACATTCACGGCAAGGCGGTCGTAACGGAACAGCTTCCCCTGCTCCGGCACCGTATAGAACTCTTCTATGCCGCCAGCCGCCTTGCAAAGGCACCAGCACAGAGCCATATTGAACTTATAGCCCTTCCTTTTGCAGTACCTGACAAGACGGCTCACGTCATAAGTCTTGAAGAGGGTGACCATAGGCATAGGAGAGGTCATCCACATCTCGAACGCCCTTGCCCTTTTTGTTGTTTTAGGATCTACCTCGGTTCTCATTCAGCTATGGTAACTTCTTTCCAGCCAGGAAGATCATCAATCAGAATGGATTCCGCTGCAACCTCCTCGGACGGAGTGTGCTTGACATATTCTTCCCTTTCAACGACCCGGTAATCCGGTAACTTGAAATCGAAAGGACGCTGCGCAACTGCCGTTGAATCTGCAAGCCTCAGAGTAACGTCAGAATCAAAAACATTGTCCGCCTCATTGCCTGTGAAAGTTTCCGTGAACCATCCGGAATCCACAGGCTTGCTGCCTTCCAGACGGTAGAATATCCAATTCTGCTCCCTGTTGAACTGGTTCTCGTAAGTCTCGAAGAATTCCAGCAGGTATCCTCCTTCCACCACCTCGTAGCCCATCCTGTCGTGCCACTTGTAAGACAGGCAGTTAAGGCTGTCTCCAGCAAAGGTGAACACCGCCATGGACCATGGGCCGCGGCTTATGAAAAGCTCGTTCAGCCCGTCCTTGTCAATGTCGTAGAAGAGATACTTTATGGTTGGAGATTCCTCCTCCTCCATCCAGCCTTCAGGATATGCCATATTCCAGGCCTGGAGCAGGGTGGCCGTAGTATCTTCTATCAAAGGCACAACGGAAGTCTCCCCCACCTTGAAATACTTGCAGGAGGAAACGCCAAGGACAACAAGAAGGACAGCTGTCGCAGAAAATAAAAGCCGTCTCATTATTTAAATACAACGGTCTTAAGGATAGGGAGGAATTTGCCTTCCCACTCGGCAGCCTGGCTTTCAGGGAACTCGAAGTTTCCGGTTACGCCAATCCTGTCTTCCTTCAGATAAGTGAAGTCCATCCTGACATTGCCCTCGGTTATGGTCTTGAGGGTTACCATATTGCCGTCAACCTTAGGCTCTTCGCTCTTGCAGTTCTGGTCCAGTGCGTGAACCATACCCTTGAGTCCATCTCCCGTAGTCTTGAGCTGGCTCTTTGTAGGACCTCCGGTAAAGTAGTTGATCACGAATTTGACATCACCGTCTGCAGTTTTCAAATTCAAGACATCTCCGTACCTGAAGGTCTCCTCCATTCCGGTAGGAACCATAACTGTGTAGTTGTCGCACTCGAATGTCACTCCATCCTTGAGAGGTTCAACCTTTGAACTGGAACCGCCGTTTCCGCCGCCGCATGCTGCAAATGCAACTGCAGCAATAGCCAAAAAGAACAATTTTTTCATAATAGAATAGTGTTAGTTTAAGTTGATAATGTCTTGTTCTACAAATATAGGAAAAAAGTCCTATTTGCGGCGGATGACAAGAAGGCCGTCCCTGATGTCCACAAAATGGCTTTCCACACGGCTGTCTGATTCAACCATGGCGTTGAAAGAGGCAATGCCCCCGCTCTTGGCATCCTTATGGTCTTCCGTCCTTCCGTACCAGGTAACGTTATCTGCAAGGATATATCCCCCCTGCTTTACAAGAGGCAGCGTAAGCTCATAATACTGAGGATACTGCCTCTTGTCTGCATCTATGAAGACAAGGTCATATTCCTCAGCGATTCCGTTATCCGCCCCTGCCCTTTTTTCAGACAGCAACTCAACCGCATCGCCGAAGAAAACCTTTACCAGTTCAGAAACTCCCGCCCTCTGAAGCCCCTCTTCGATGATATAGTCCAGCTCCCTGTTTATCTCGATGGCATCAACAAACACATCTTTGTTTCTTGTGACAAGTCCGGAGGCTGAGCGGACTCCATCTGCCAGGCAGGCAAGGGAATAACCTGTGAAAGATCCTATTTCAAGCACTCGCTTGCAATTGTTCCGCACGACAAAATCCCTGAGATACAGGCCTTCCTCACGCCCTACCAGCATTTGTGCGTGGTTGGTGCGGGTGTGAGTCTGCCTCTCTATCCAGTTTAATGCGGACAACAGTTTTTCCATACGCTAATAGAATACCAGGCGGCTCATGCGGTCCCTGCGCAGAATCTGGCGGGAAACTTCAAGGATATCTTCGGATGTAACGTTCTCTATCTCAGAGCGGATCTGCTCTATGGAAGTAACGTTTCCGGTAAGGAGCAGGCTCTTTCCGATGGTAAGGCTTCGTGCCTCAGCATTGTCTCCGGAAATTGAGAGCTGGCCTATCATCTGTTTCTTAGCAGCCGCCAGAACCCTTGGGGTAAGCGGCTCTTCCACAAACCTCTGGAGTTCCTTCCACATAAGGCGCATGCACTTGTCCAGATATTTCTTGTCGCAGCCGAAGTAGATACAGAAAATGCCTGTATCCTTATAGGAAACCACGCTTGCATCTATGTGATATACAAGCGCATGCTTTTCCCTCAGCGACAGACTCAGGCGGGAATTGGAGGCCGGTCCTCCGAGCATATTGGTAATCAACGACAGAGCCGCCCTCTTCCTTCTCTCGTAATAAGAAAATGCCGTGCATCCAACTATGCAGTGGGCCTGGCGAAGCTTGCGGTCCTCGCATCTGTCGAATTTCTTGCCCTCTATGAACATGGCTTTATTCTCCCCTTCTCCATCCAGCCTCTTGAGTGCGAACTGACGGCTTGTAGCAGGAAGCTTTCCGTAAGAAGTGCAAAGGGTTGCACCCGGGCTCCATTTTTCCAGTTCCTTCTGCAGGATCTCCATAATCTCTTTCTCCTCAAAGTTTCCGGCAACGGAAAGGGTCATGTTGGAAGGACGGAAAAACCTGTCGCGGTTATTCTTGAGTATTACAGGAGTGACGGGTTCCAGGGTTTTCCTGTCGCCGAGTATGGAATAACCCAGAGGAGTTCCTTCAAAGAGCTCTCCCTCAAAATTGTCGAACAGCAGTTCAGACGGGGAATCCTGGTAGGTTATGATTTCGTCATAGACAACTTCCTTCTCCTTCTTGAGCTCTTCCAGCGGAAAAGACGAGGCGAAAGCCACCTCGAAAACCAGGCCGGCAGCCTTCTTGATATCTTCCTTCAACGTGGTGGAATACAGCACTATCCTCTCCTTGGTGGTGAAGGCGTTAAGGTCTCCGCCCACCTTCTCGAGGTAACTGGCTATGTTCACCGACGAGCGGTTGGGCGTGCCCTTGAAGAGCATATGCTCCGTAAGGTGCGCCAGACCGTTGAACTTGGGATCTTCGTCCCGGGTTCCCATTCCTATGCTCAATATGCAATATGCTACTGGAGAATTAGTCTTTGTGAAAGCGAACAGCAACGAATCTTTCTTCATCTGAAGGGTATATGGTGATACTTCTTTTAATGGACGGCAAAATTAGAAATAATTATCGGTTTTTTCCTAAATTTGTGGCTATGGAAAAATTCATTGTATCGGCAAGGAAATACCGTCCCGCAACATTCGGGACTCTTATCGGTCAGGACAGCATAGCCACAACCCTCAAGAACTCCATCAAGAGGGGCCAGCTGGCACACGCATATCTTTTCTGCGGACCAAGGGGAGTTGGCAAGACCACCACAGCCAGGATATTCGCCAAGATCATCAACTGCATGAACCCGGGCGAGGATATGGAGCCTTGCGGTCAGTGCGAGAGCTGCAAATCCTTTGAGGAGGGACGTTCCTACTGCATCCACGAACTGGATGCCGCCTCCAACAACTCCGTGGACGATATCCGCGCCCTGACGGAGAAAGTGATGATTCCTCCTCAGATCGGAAAGTACAGCGTCTACATCATAGACGAGGTCCATATGCTCTCCACCAGTGCATTCAACGCCTTCCTCAAGACACTGGAGGAACCGCCTCAGCACGCTATCTTCATCCTTGCCACTACAGAAAAGCACAAGATAATCCCTACCATCCTCAGCCGATGCCAGGTCTATGACTTCAACCGCATTTCCATTCCGGATATCGTCAAGAACCTCAAGATGATAGCCGCCAAGGAAGAAGTACAGATAGATGACGGGTCGCTCCACGTTATTGCCGAAAAGGCGGACGGGGCAATGAGAGACGCCCTGACGCTCTTCGACCAGGTGGTGGCATATTGCGGGAATACAGTGGATTACGCTTCCGTCATAAAGAACCTGAACGTTCTGGATTACGACTATTATTTCAAGCTCATAGACAATTCCCTGGATGGAAAATTCGCCGATTCGCTTGTATTGTTTGACGAGGTCCTTTCCAAGGGATTCAACGCCCTGTACTTTGTGGGAGGGCTTGGCAACCATTTGCGCAACCTGCTTATCTGCAAGGAAACCGCCTCGGCAAAACTGCTGGAAGTTTCTCCTGAACTGGAAGTCAAATACCGCCAGCAAAGCCAGAGATGCCCTTTGAAGTTCCTCTTCAAGGCCCTGGCCGCCACGGAAAAGTGCGAGGGAGACTATGCCCGCAGCAACAATCAGCGCCTGCTCGTGGAATTCATGCTCGTACGCATAAGCCAGCTTGTGGAACCAGCCGCCAGACCTGCCCCTGCACCAGAGAAGGCAGAACCAGCACCAGAGCCTGTAAAACCTGCACAGCCAGAACCTGTAAAATCAGCTGAACCTGCAGAGGCACCTGCAGAATCAGAACAGGCAGCAAGTCCTGCTGTACAGCGCATGAGCGAGGATCAGCCGCAAGGCCCGAGCGTAGCGCAAACGGCAGAAACCGCTGCCGAGCCAGAACCAGCAGAGCCAGAACCTGTCGCTGAGCCTGAAAAACCTGCACAGATAGAAAAGGCAGAAGAGCCTGTATCACTGTTCAGTGAACCGGAAAAACCTGCAGAAGCCCAAGCAGAACCTGAGAAGGCAGAGGATTCTGCTGTGCAGCGCATGAGCGAGGATCAGCCGCAAGGCCCGAGCGTAGCGCAAACGGCAGAAACCGCTGCAGAGCCTGAGCCAGCACCTGTCGCTGAGCCAAAACCAGAGCCTACCCCAGCATTTGCCCATGGCATAAGCATCAGCAGCCTGATGAACGAGAAAAAGCAGGAAGAGGCTGCAGAAAAGAAACCTCTGGACTTCATGGGTCCGTCAACCGGAAAACCAGTAACCCAGGAAGCCGTAGACGCAGCCTGGAGCAAGATGGTGGCAATGTACGAGCAGAAGAGCCCTAAACTTGTCCGCTTCATAGCAATGCTCAAGGAAGCCCACCCTGTCCTGGAAGAAGGAACGGATACCGTGGCGTTTGCAGTCAGCAACTCCAGCCAGAAAGCCTGGATCGAACAGCAGACGGGAGCCCAGATGGCAAACTTTTTGAGGAAAGCACTCCAGAACGAGGATGTCAAGCTGGCCGTCAGGATAAAGAGCAGGGAAGATATCGTCAAGAAGATGTATATGCCTCAGGACAAGGACAGATACCTCACAGAAAACAACCCGGAATTTGCCCAGCTGAAGAAAGATATGGGCGCAGAACTCAAGTAATATGCGTTTACGTTGCGAAAACCTTGTTAAGAAATACGGTCCGAGAACCGTGGTCAACAATGTCTCCTACGATGTGGAGCAGGGAGAAATCGTGGGACTTCTGGGGCCTAACGGAGCCGGCAAGACCACCAGTTTCTATATGGTTACCGGACTTGTCAAGCCGAACGGCGGAAAGATCTTCCTGGATGAAGAGGAAATAACCAGCCTGCCAATGTATCGCCGAGCCCAGAAAGGCCTTGGATACCTCGCACAGGAAGCGTCCGTATTCCGCAAGCTCAGCGTGGAGGACAACATAAACGCCGTAATGGAGCTCAGCGATATTCCGGCGGCAGAACGCAAGGACCGCCTTGAGCAGCTCATCGAGGAATTCACCCTCCAGAAAGTGAGGAAGAGCTACGGAATCCAGCTCTCAGGAGGAGAGAGAAGAAGGTGCGAGATAGCCAGAGCGCTGGCCATCAACCCTAAGTTCATACTTCTGGACGAGCCGTTCGCCGGTGTGGACCCGATTGCAGTGGAAGACATCCAGCACATCATTGCCAAGCTCAAGAAGAAGAATATCGGAATCATAATCACGGACCACAACGTCCACGAGACACTCGCCATAACGGACAGAGCCTACCTGCTGTTTGAAGGAAAAATCCTCTACAGCGGCACTCCGGAGGAACTTGCAGCCAATCCGGACGCAAGGAAGAAGTACCTCGGAAGCAACTTCGACCTCCGCAAGGCCAAGCTCAGCGTAAGAGAGGACGAATAGCCTCCGCAAGGCTCAAAGCGCAGTCCCGCTTGCGCACCTAAATCCGCATTTGCATAGCGATTTACCGCATCGCCCCATCTTTTGAACAGAGATGGGGCTTTAATTGTTGATAACTTTTTGGAACAAAAGTGGAATAATGTGGGAAAAAGTGGGAAAGAATTTCTAATTTTGCCATCGGGTACAAAAGCCCCTAAGAGACAAGAAAATGGTAAAATTCATAGGAGAATACGAAGCCAAGCTGGACGACAAGGGCAGAGTGGTGGTTCCTGCAGCCTTCAAGAACATCGTTGGAAAGCACTCCGGTGACGGAGAGGTTTCCTTCGTGATCAAGAAGGATCTGTTTGCCAACTGCCTGAATATGTTTACTTACGAGCAGTGGGACCAGGAGTCTGAGCAGGTCCGCAGCCGTCTTAACCTCTTCAGGAAGGAAGACGCTGCCTGGTATCGCGAGTATATGATGGACCGTGCACTGGTGACTCTGGACCAGAAAGTTGGAAGAATAATAATACCGAAGAACCTTCTGGCCAAGATTGGAGTGGGAAAGGATATCGTATTCTCAGGCAACGATTTCAAGATCGAGATTTGGGCTAAGGAGAACTTCGGTGTGGGCAGGATGAGTGAGGAAGACTTTACTTCACTGACAGAGAAACTCTTAGGATAAGCCTATGTACCACAGGAGCGTACTGCTGACCGAGAGCGTGGATGCTTTGGGAATAGAGGGCAGAATGGACGGTGTCTATGTAGATGTAACTTTCGGAGGCGGTGGCCACAGCAGGGAAATCCTGGCAAGACTTGGACAGAAGGGGCGGCTGATAGTGTTTGACCAGGATGAGGACGCGCTTGCAAATGTACCTGAAGACAAGAGGATTACAAAGATACGGAGCAATTTCCGGTTTCTGGAGAACTATATCAGATATCTTGGCGTGGGGATGGTTGACGGGGTGATTGCAGACCTTGGGGTCTCTTCCCATCAGTTCGATACTGCGGAGAGGGGCTTCTCATACAGGTTTGATTCACCGCTGGATATGAGGATGAACACTTTGGCGGATCTGGATGCGGCACAGGTGGTGAACACCTACACGGCTGAAGACCTGGTAAGGGTGCTGAGGGATTACGGAGAGGTGGATGCGGCGGGAAAAGTCGCCTCAGCGATAGTTTCAGCCAGGACAAAACAAAGGATATCAACCACACAGGACCTCAGGGACGCACTGGAAAGATTCTTCAACTCCCAGACAGAGAGGAAGTTTCTCGGAAAAGTGTTCCAGTCGCTGAGGATAGAGGTGAATGGAGAGATGAGGGCGCTGGAAGACCTGCTGGAAGGATGCACCCGGGTGCTGTCAGACAAGGGCAGGCTAAGTGTGATAACCTACCACTCCCTGGAAGACAGGATAGTGAAGAACTTCTTCCGGAAAGGGAAAGACGACGGAACCTTTGAGATCCTCACGCGAAAACCGGTTCTCCCGTCCGGGGAGGAAATTGAAGGCAACGGAAGGAGCCGCAGCGCCAAACTCCGTTATGGAGAAAGAACAAGAAGCTGAGAATGGCAAAGAGAAGATTCGACATAAAGAATGACCTTTTGGGCGGACAGTTCCTCACACGCAGGCAACTTGCCGGCCAGTGGGTGTTCATCCTCTACATCTTTGTGCTCATCTTCCTTTACATCACCCTGAACCTTGCCGTGATAAACACCCAGAAGGCCAGTAGCCGCAATGCCAGGGAGCTGAAGAACCTGAAGGCGGATTACACCAGCAAGGAAGCCAAACTTCAGGCCCAGAGCAGCAGAAGCGAGATAAAACTCCGCCTGCAGCAAAGCGGATCCACGCTGAAGGATCCTACCGAGCCGGCATTCAGGGTAAAAGAATATGATTCTGCAAACGAAGGGTTCTGAAAGGAGGGACGGTATGGAAACGACAGAAAGATATAAACTCATATTCAAGCGCTCGTCCAGGGTCTATCAGATAATAATGCTGATAGCCGCTATGGTCGTCATCCGGATCATCGTTGTCCAGTTCTTCAAGAAAGACATCAAGTCCGGAGACAAGATTGCATACAGGGTAATTGAGACAGAGCCAATCAGGGGAGACATCCTGGCCAAGGACGGAAGGCTTCTGGCAAGCAGCATCCCGTACTACAAGATCTACATGGACTGCACGGTCAGCGAGAAGGATACTTTCGACAAGTACATAGATGGCCTTACCAAGTCCCTGGCAGACTTCTACAAGGACAAGACCGCAGCCCAGTACAAGAAACTGATAACGGACGGAAGGGAAAAAGGGAAGAGATATCTCAAGGTCAACAACCGCCTTCTGGACTATTCCGAGCTGGCCCAGGTCAAGCAGTTCCCTCTCTTTTCAAAGGGCGGAAACAGCGGAGGAATCATAGTTGAGGAAGAATACCGCCGCAAGAACCCTTACGGGCGTACCGCCTACAGGACCATCGGCTTCATCAACACCCTTGGCGTGGGTGTGGGTATTGAAGGTAGTTGGGACTATTATCTGAAAGGAAGACCTGGAAAGCAGACCTACCAGAGGCTCACGGGCGGAGAATGGGTTCCTATCAATTCCGAGCAGAATGTGGCTCCGGAAGACGGCTACAGTATCCGCACAACGCTGGACATCGACCTCCAGGAAGCCGTGGAAGACGCACTTAAGGAGCAGCTCGGAAAGGGCTACAATGTTGAGGGAGCGACCGCCGTGGTTATGGAAAGGCGTACGGGAGCCATCCGCGCCATCGCCAACCTCAAGAACGACGGCAAGGGAGGCTTTGACGAGTCTCTGAACTATGCCGTGGGCCAGGCAACCGAGCCGGGCAGCGTGCTGAAGCTCGTCACTCTGGTGGCGGTTCTGGAAGACGGCAAGGAAACGCTGGAATCTATCGTGGACGGAGGAGCCGGAACCTGGACCTATATGGGGCAGAAGGTTTCAGACAGCCACGCTGTGGGAGTCCAGACCCTCAAGGGAGCCTTCGCCCACTCGTCCAACGTCTGCTTTGCCAAGATAGCAACCAGAAACTACGAGAAGAACCCGAAGGAATTCGTGAACAGGATCCAGAACATGAAGCTCGGAGAGAAATTCAGGCTGGATATCCAGGGAGAGGGCAACGCCGTAATCCATTCTCCGGACGATCCTATCTGGGGACCTGGACTGCTGGCGTCCATGGGCTTCGGCTACGGACTTCTGATCACCCCGCTCCACACCCTCACATTCTACAACGCCATAGCCAATGACGGAAGGATGATGAAGCCTTATTTCATAGAAGGGTACGAGAAGGACGGCAAGGTTGTAAAGAAGTTCAAGCCACAGGAAATAAGCGGCTCCATCTGCAGCAAGAAGACCGCGGAACTGGCAAGGGAGGCGCTCAGGGCAGTTGTCACAGACGGAACCGGAAAGATGATGAACAAGGAACCTTTCCACATCAGCGGCAAGACAGGAACAGCCAGAATCGCGTTTGAGGGTGGCGGTTACGAAAAAGGCGGACTCAGGAGATACCAGGCTACATTCTGCGGATTCTTCCCGAGCGAAAACCCGGAATACAGCGTTATCGTGGTCCTCTACTCAGGAAAGACTGCCGGCAACTTCTACGGAGCCACACTGGCAGGACCTCCTTTCCTCAAGATCGCGAGGTTCATATACGCCAACACCCCTCACTGGAACGAGAAACTGGACGGAAGCCAGAAAAGCAATAAAAAGAGCAACCCGAGTATAGCCGCCGGTATGGGCGCGCCAAGCAAGACCGTGCTGAAGAACATCCCTTCCACCAACAGCAGGGATATAGTCTCGGCGATAGCGGACAACAGATGGGTTTCCTTCTCGTCAGACACCAACGCCGTGTCTGCAGAAAGCATAACCCTGGACCGCGACTCCCTTGCCAGCGTAAAGGGAATGGGCCTCAAGGATGCACTTTACATCCTCGAGAACCAGGGATTTAAAGTGGAATTCACCGGTCACGGAAGAGTAAAGGAACAGAGTCCTGCACCAGGCTCTGCGGTAGAGAAAGGACAGGTTGTAAGACTGACATTGGGCAACTAGAAACACAGCAATACAGAAAACGATGAGATTAGGTCAACTACTGAAGGGAATAAGGATTATAAGGGAATTCCAGGGAAAGGAAGAAATCTCCCCGGACACCGCCATGTTCAGCGTTGTCAGCAGCAACGATGTCAGAAGCATAACGGCGGATTCCCGTAAATGCACCCGCGGAAGCCTCTTCATAGCAGTCAAAGGCGCAACCGCTGACGGCGGGAAGTATGTCCGCGACGCCATCGAGAGAGGAGCCCAGTACATTGTATGCGAGAATATCCCGGAAGACGAGGAAGCACCTATCAGGAGAGGAGACCGTGACCTCGTGGTATATGTTGTGGTAAAGAGCAGCCGCGAGGCCGAAGCCAAGATCGCCGTAAACAACTTCAGCAACCCTTCCTCAAAGCTCAAGCTAATCGGTGTAACGGGAACCAACGGAAAGACTTCCATCGCGACCCTCCTGTACAACACCTTCACCGCCCTTGGCCACAAGTGCGGACTGCTGAGCACCATCGCCAACTATGTCGGTGACACAAAATACCCGACAATCAACACGACTCCGGGGCCGCTGGAACTAAACAAGCTCCTGGACCAGATGGTCAGCGAGGGATGCTCCTACTGCTTTATGGAAGTAAGCTCCCACGCCATTGACCAGGAGAGGATTACGGGCGTGAAGTTTGCCGGCGGAATTTTCACCAACCTTACCCACGACCATCTGGACTACCACAAGACTTTCGAGAATTACCGCAACTGCAAGAAAAAGTTCTTCGACAGTCTCGAGCCGGATGCATTCGCCCTGACCAACATAGACGACCGCAACGGGGAATATATGGTGCAGAGCACCAGGGCTCAGGTACACACTTATTCCACCCGCAACGTGGCTGACTTCAAGACCAGGATAATCGAGCAGAGCATAGACGGAATGCAGCTGAATATCAACGGTACTGAAGTCTGGTGCAACTTCATCGGGGAATATAATGCGGAGAACCTTACCGCAATCTACGGAACGGCCATCCTTCTCGGCGCCCCGCACGACGAAGTGGTCAAGACGATGAGCACGCTGCGCAGCGTGAACGGAAGGCTGGAGTATTTCAGGGGAGATGACGACATCATCGCCGCCGTGGACTATGCCCATACTCCAGACGCTCTGGAGAACGTGCTCAAGACCCTCAAGGCGCTGAAACCTAAGGGAGACCTCATTTGCGTGTTCGGTTGCGGAGGAGACCGCGACAAGACCAAGCGCCCTGAGATGGGAGCGATAGCCGGCATGTATGCAGACCGGATCTTCGTCACAAGCGACAATCCGAGGACGGAAGACCCGATGGCTATAATAGACAACATCAAGGCCGGAATGGATGCCGATTCCGTATTGAAGGCCAAGTTCATTCCGGACCGCATCCAGGCTATACAGAATGCGGTCATGACCGCTGTTCCGGGTTCCATTATCCTGGTTGCCGGAAAAGGACACGAGGACTATCAGATAATAGGCACTGAAAAGCGCCACATGGACGACAAGGAGACCGTAAGGGAAGCCTTCAGGCTGAGAGAGTACGGCAGACAATAAAGAAACAGGAAGATTATGTTATATCATCTTTTCAAATGGTTCGAGAGCATGGGATGGGATATCCCTGGAGCTAACCTGATGAATTACATTACGTTCAGAGGTTCAGCCTGCGTCATTCTGGCGCTGATTATAGCCTTCTGGATCGGTCCGAAGATCATACGCCGCCTTCAGGCCAAGCAGATCGGCGAGACAATACGTGACCTCGGACTCGAAGGGCAGCTGGCAAAGAAAGGCACACCTACCATGGGAGGACTCATTATCCTGCTGAGCATACTCATTCCAGTTCTCCTGTTCTGCAAGCTCAACAGCGTTTACGTGCTGCTGCTTATCTTCACCACCATCTGCCTGGGATATATCGGATTCAAGGATGATTCCATAAAGGTCTTCAAGAAGAACAAGGAAGGACTCAAGGAGAAATACAAGATTTACGGCCAGCTGGCTGTAGGAATCGTAGTGGGAGTGACCCTGCTGGTCAGCAAGCAGAACGTAATCCGTCTTTACAGCGACACTCCTCACGCCGGAGAGCAGAAAGAGGTTGTCAGCGGTGTCGGAGACGAGAAGGTCATTTATTATCGCGATGTAAAGAGCCGTACCACCACCATCCCGTTCCTCAAGCACAACGAGTTCAAGTATTCCTGGCTGGCTCCTGGAGAAGGCCGTTTCAGGGACTGGGCGACCAATGTCATCTATGTGCTGATCATCACTTTCATAGTGATTGCTGTATCCAACGGAACTAACCTGACGGACGGAATGGACGGCCTTGCCACGGGCACGTCGGCCATAGTCGGGTCTACCGTGGCGATACTCGCCTATCTGAGCGGCAACGCGGTCTTTGCAGACTATCTTAACATAATGTATATCCCGAACACGGGAGAGATCGTGATTTTCATGGCCGCATTCGTGGGAGCGCTCATAGGCTTCCTGTGGTACAACACCTTCCCTGCCCAGGTATTTATGGGAGACACAGGATCGCTGGCCATTGGAGGAATAATCGGAGTGGCCGCCATCATGATAAGGAAAGAGTTCCTCATCCCTATTTTCTGCGGCATCTTCTTCGTGGAAAGCCTCAGCGTACTGATACAGAGATATTACTTCAAATATACCAAGAAGAAAAAGGGAGAAGGAGTCAGAGTGTTCAGAATGAGCCCGCTGCACCATCACTTCCAGAAAGAGAATCCGGACGCCCTCATCCAGTGGCCGCACCACATCACCCCTGAGGCAAAGATCACCGTCCGCTTCTGGATCATCACCATCGTGCTCGGAATACTCTCAGTAATAACATTGAAGATTAGATAAGACATATAAGCAGATATGGGAAAGAAAAGAATTGTAGTACTTGGAGGAGGAGAAAGCGGAGTGGGAAGCGCCGTCCTTGCAAAGGTCAAGGGCTTTGACGTTTTCCTCAGCGATGCCGGAACAATTAAGCCGCAATACAAGCAGACGCTCTCCAAATTCCAGATCGAATACGAAGAAGGAGGCCACACCGAGGAAAAGATCCTCTGTGCAGACGAGGTCGTAAAGAGCCCGGGCATTCCGGAGGAGAACCCTATGGTGCAGACCATCAGGGAATACCGCATACCGGTAATCTCCGAGATAGAGTTTGCGGGAAGATATGACCGTGCAAAGAAGATCTGCATAACCGGAAGCAACGGCAAGACCACCACCACGTCCCTTATCTACTATATGCTCAAGAACGCCGGGCTGAACGTGGGACTTGCCGGCAACATCGGCAAGAGCTACGCCTATCAGGTAGCCACAGAGAAATACGACTACTACGTGATAGAACTCAGCAGCTTCCAGCTGGACGGAATGTACGCCTTCAAGGCAGACATAGCGATCCTGACAAACATTACCCCGGACCACCTGGACCGCTACCAGTTCAAAATGCAGAATTATGTGGACGCCAAGTTCCGCATCGTCCAGAACCTTACGGACAGGGAGTGCTTCGTGTTCTGCGCGGACGACCCTATCACCGCAAAGGAACTGGACCGTATAGTGCTAACCGCCAAGAAACTCCCGTTCACCCAGAAGAAGAAGGTGGACCAGGGCGCATTCATAGACGAAGACCGCCTGTTTGTCCGCTACGAGGACGACGAGTACTCCATGTACCTGAAGGAACTTGCTCTGCAGGGCAAGCACAATGTCTATAACTCCATGGCCGCAGCCATTGCCGCAAAGGCCGTGAATATAGACAACAAGGTAATACGCGAATCGCTGATGAACTTCCAGGGAGTTGAGCACAGGCTTGAGAAAGTGCTCTCCATCAAGGGCGTTATGTATATCAACGATTCCAAGGCGACGAACGTGGATTCCGCCTGGTACGCACTGGAAAGCATGAAGACTCCTGTAGTATGGATTGCCGGCGGCAAGGACAAGGGCAACGACTACAGCCCTCTCTACAAGTTCGTCAAGGACAAAGTCAAGGTTCTCATCTGCATGGGACTGCACAACGAGAAACTTCACGAGTGCTTTGCGGACAAGGTGGACAAGATCATAGACGTGACCAGCGCAAAAGACGCGGTAAAGGCAGCTTACGAGAACGCTGTCCCTGGAGACACCGTCCTCCTCAGCCCTTGCTGCGCCAGCTTCGACCTGTTTAAGAGCTATGAGGATCGCGGAGACCAGTTCAAGAAGGCTGTAAGGGAATTATAATTATCGGAGACAGAAAGTCAGCAATGGCAGACATCGAAAAGGACATAAAGAACGGCGCAAAGCAGGAAGCTCAGGAAGAGGTGATGAGCCGTCTCCACGGAGACAAGGTCATCTGGGCCATTTTCTTCCTTCTGAGTCTCATTTCCATTGCCCTCATATATTCGGCCAGCAGTTCGCTCGCCTATATGAAGGGCAGCACGAACTTTGGCATCCTGATGAAGCAGATAAGGTTTGTGGTACTGGGAATCGCCGCCCTGTTCATATGCTACAAGGTCCCTCCAAAATGGTACAGGATGTTCTCCATGCTGAGTCTTCTCCTTGCCATTGTCCTGCTTGTACTTACATTGGCCATCGGAGTAAAGACAAACGACGCCCAGAGATGGCTGTCGATTGGAGGAATACAGTTCCAGCCTACAGAGTTCGCCAAGATCGCCATAGTGCTCTACCTTGCAAGGGCTTTGGAAATAATGAAGATAGACACCTACAAGAACTTCCTGATAAAGATTATCGCCCCTATCGGAGTCTGCATCGTGCTGGTACTTGTAGGAAGCGTATCCGCAGCCCTCTATCTGGCGCTGATATGTTTCATAGTGCTCTTCCTTGCCGGCATAAAACCGTCCTACCTGCTTAAGACCATAGGACTCGGGGCGGCGGGAGTCATACTGCTGATACTGCTGCATCTCGTTAGCAAGCCGTTCACTTCAGAGCACCGCGGAATCTTCCCTAGGATGGATACTGCCATCGAGAGGTTCAACAGGTTCTTCAGCAGCGAAGACGCAGTGGATGTAAGCACATTGAGCAAGAGGGAGCAGCAGAGGCTGGCGGACGAGACCCTTCAGGCGGATATGGCGCAGATAGCCGTAAAGGAAGGAGGCCTTATTGGAAAAGGACCGGGCAAGAGTACTCAGCGATATGTACTGCCACACCCTTACTCAGACTATATCTACTCCATCATTATTGAAGAGTACGGACTCTGGGGAGGCCTCCTGGTAATGATGCTGTATGTATGGTTCTTCTACCGATGTGTGCTGATAGTCAAGGGATGCCGCACTGTCTTCTCTGCCGTTACGGCGGGCGGACTTGGAGCCGTGATACTTGTGCAGGCAATGCTCCACATACTGGTGAACGTGGGCATATTCCCTGTAACCGGGCACACGCTTCCGCTGATAAGCCTGGGAGGAACCTCCTTTGTGATTATCAGCTGCGCCTTCGGAATCATACTGTCTATTTCCAGGACCAAGGAAGACGCTGAGGCTATGATACTGGAAAAGGAACGCCTGGAAAGGGAGCAGAAGCGCCTTGAACGCGAGCGCAAGAAGGAAGAGGAAAGAAAAGAGGCCATGGCCGAGCAGCTTAAGCAAGACGCCATGACACAGGAAGAAAGGGACGAATACCTGAAACAAAGATATGCGGACCAGCTCGGCCGCGAAGAAGACGAGCTGACTTAAAAAAAAGAGGACAGAAAAGGAATTGAAAATTATGAATGAAATGAATAATTTGAAAGTCATTGTTAGCGGAGGAGGAACCGGCGGGCACATATTCCCGGCCATCTCTATAGCCAATTCCATCAAGGCCCAGGTCCCGGATGCAGAGATCCTCTTTGTGGGAGCAAGCGGACGGATGGAAATGGAGAAAGTCCCGGCAGCCGGATATCCGATCAAAGGCATCCCTGCAAGGGGACTACACAGACCGTTATACTCTCTGTCCAACATCGGCGTAGCCAGAGACTATCTGAAATGCCGCCGCCTGGCAAAGAAGATCGTGAAGGAATTCAAGCCGGACTTCGTGGTCGGAGTCGGCGGATATGCCTCTGCTGCCGTAGTTTCCGCAGCCGCAGCCCTGAAGGTTCCGGTATTGCTTCAGGAACAGAATTCCTTTGCCGGAATCGTCAACCGCAAAAACGCATCAAAAGCCGCCAAGATTTGCGTGGCTTACGACAATATGGAACGTTTCTTCCCTAAGGACAGGATCCTTCTGACAGGCAACCCTATCCGCAAGGAAATTGTACGCTGCACTCCTGAAATGAAGGAAGAAGGCATACGTTTCTACAATCTCGACCCGCAGAAAAAAACTGTCTTCGTAGTCGGCGGAAGCCTGGGATGCCGTACTCTGAACAACTGTATGAAGAAAGCTATACTGGAAAACCGCATAAAGGGATTCCAGGTTATCTGGCAGTGTGGCAAGGTCTATAAGAAAGAGATAGACGAGTTTTTGAAATCTACCCCTCATGAGTGTGTCTGTTGTACTGATTTCATTAGCAGGATGGACCTTGCCTACGCCGCTGCCGACATCGTTGTCAGCCGTGCCGGAGCCGGCACCATATCGGAGCTTTGCGTAGCCGGCAAATGCACAATCTTCGTCCCTAGCCCTAATGTCGCCGAAGACCATCAGACACACAATGCGATGAGCCTTGTAAACAAGGACGCCGCTATGATTGTCAAGGATGTCGAGGCAGAGGAGAAACTTATGGACACCGTAGAGGCCTTGATAACGGATAGTGCCAGGATAGCCGCCCTGGAAGAGAACATACTTAAGCTTGCCAAGCCGGATGCCGGAAAGGAAATCGCGGACGAGTGCCTGAAACTCTGCAAGGGAAAGACCTTTAACGCAAAACCTTCAGAGCCAAAGAATGTGTACTTCATCGGCATAGGCGGAATCGGAATGAGCGCCCTGGCAAGATATTACAAAAGCCGCGGATGCAGCGTGAGCGGATACGACCGTACCCCTAGCCCTTTGACAAAGGCCCTGGAAAGCGAGGGCATTGCAGTCCACTACGAGGACAATCCTTCCATGATTCCTCAGGACAAGGACAACACCCTGGTTATCTACACCCCTGCCATACCGGCAGACATGCAGGAACTTGTCTCCGTAAACGCAAAGGGCTACAAGGTAATAAAGAGGAGCCGCGCACTCGGCCACATCGCCGAGGGAAAAACCTGCCTGGCAATAAGCGGTAGCCACGGCAAGACCACCACCAGCACCCTGCTTGCCCACATAATCCAGAGCAGCGGCAAGGGATGCAACGCCTTCCTGGGAGGAATCTCCAAGAATTACGGAAGCAACCTCCTTCTTGCTGCAAATGATACGGTTGTGGCGGAAGCGGACGAGTTTGACCGTTCTTTCCACCAGCTGTTCCCTCACATCGCTGTGGTTACAGCCACAGATCCGGACCATCTGGATATCTACGGAACGGTTGAGAACATGAGGGAGGCCTACGCAAAGTTCGCCTCACAGGTTGACGCGGACGGATACCTCATAGTAAAACAGGGAATCATCCTGGACACTTCAAATGTGAAAGCCAAGATACTGACCTATGCGTTCAAGGCTTCGGAAGGCAAGGCACCGGACTTCTATGCATCTGACATAGAGTCTATAAAGCAAGAGGGCAAGGAGACAGGAATGTTCCGCTTCACCCTCAACTGCCCTCCGGAGATCGGTAACGTGGAAGGCTGCACCGTAGGAGTACCGGGTTGGGTGAACATAGAGAACGCTGTAGCCGCCTCTTCTGTCGCGCTTCTTGCCGGAGTGGACAAGGAGAGCCTGAAGAAAGCCCTCGCCTCCTTCCGGGGAGTCCAGAGGCGCATGGATATACACGTGAATACTCCTGAAGTTGTGTACATAGACGACTATGCACATCATCCTCAAGAGATTGCAACTACAATCAGTTCCCTCAGGGAAGCCTTCCCGACAAGGAAACTGACCGCCGTCTTCCAGCCTCACCTCTACACCAGGACCAGAGATCTGGCAGACGGGTTCGCCCAGGCCCTGAGCACCTCGGACAGCACCATATTGCTGGACATCTACCCTGCCAGAGAACTGCCGATAGAAGGAGTGAGCTCTGAATTGATTTTCAACAAGATGAGCCTCAGCGACAAAGTGCTGATAACCAAAGAGGAGCTCCTTGACGAAATCAAGAAGAGACTGGATGAAGGGAAGATTGACCTTCTGGTGACCTTCGGAGCGGGCAACATAGACCGCTTTGTGGAGCCACTGGAAAAAATGATAAAGGAAAACAAAAGATAGACCGTCGCTGAGAAAAGACAGATTATGAGGAAAGTGTGGAAAAACATATTTGGCGGGTTGCTGTATGCGGTTCTTGCCGCTGCGGCGGTAGCCTATTTCTACTTTGCCCATGATCTGCGCCAGAAGAACAAGGCTCAGGAGGTTGTAAAGAGTGTCAAGGTAACGCTTCTTGACAGCTCCCTGAACAAGTTTGTCACCAAGCAGGAGATTGTGGACATCATAAACCGCTTCAGCGGAAATGTCGTGGGACGCAGGATAGACAGCATACATCTCCAGCAGATCGAAGCCCTGCTCAACCACCGCAGCGTTGTGAAGGAAAGCCAGGCTTACGTGACAAGAGACGGTGTTATGAACATAGAGATCCGCCAGAGGAAACCTGTCATAAGGATTCAGACTCAAGACGGAGGTTTCTACATGGATGAAACCGCCTTCGTCTTCCCTCTGATAGAGAACTACTCGTCTTATGTGCCGGTAGTCACAGGCAAAGTGCCTATGGACGTGCTCCTGGACGAGCATCCTCAGAGCAAGGACACAACCTCCTGGCTGGGAAAGATATTGAACCTTGGACTGTACCTGGAGAAGCATCCTTTCTGGAACGCGCAGATAGAGGAGATTTTCTTCAACGACGAGGGAGATGTCGAGCTTGTCACAAGGGCCGGAGACCAGAAGATTATCTTCGGAGACCTGGACAACATCGCCGAGAAATTCAACAAGCTCCACTCCTTTTACAGCAGCATTGTTCCGAAGACAGGATGGGACAGGTACTCCTGCGTAAACCTTAAATACCGCGGACAGATTGTCTGCACAAAAAAGAAATAAACACAGATACACTAATACACATAACCAGTAACAACAAAAAACAATATGAAAGATTTGATTGCTGCCATCGATCTCGGAACCACAAAAGTAGCAGTGGCCGTGGGAGAAAAGACCAACCTCGGAGTCAAGGTTGTAGCCTATGGAGAGGCCGTCTCCAGAGGAATCAAGAGAGGACGGGTGGAAAACCCGAGACTTGCCAACCAGGCACTCAGGAAAGCCCTCAAGATGATTGAGGAACAGATTGACCTCAAGGTCAACAAGGCTTTTGTGGGAATTGCCGGACAAGACATCAAATGCGTTTCTCCGGAGCCGTTCCAGGTACAGAGGGAAAACTTCAACTCCCTCATTACCCTGGAGGAAATCCAGAAGATTACCCAGAACACCTACAACACCGTGCTGGATGACGGGAATGTTGTCCTCTACTCTGTGCCTCAGGGCTACAATGTGGACAACTTTATGAGCGTAAGCGAACCGGTAGGAATGCTGGGACGCAACATCCAGGCCCGTTTCAAGCTGTTCATAGGCAAGGGTAATTCTATCAATATGATAACCAGCACCCTCAACCAGTCCGGCATAACTCCGCTGGAGACCGTGATAGAGCCGGTTGCATCCGCCAAGTCCGTGCTTACTGAAGACGAGATGGAGGTTGGAAGCATTCTGGTTGACATCGGCGGAGGAACAACCGATGTGATTGTCTATCACCACAACATCATCCGCTATGCCGGAATCATTCCGTTTGGAGGAAACTCCGTAACAGAAGACATCTGCATGGGCTGCGGAATCTCCAGAGACAAGGCAGAATATATAAAGACACATTACGGCTGCTGCTTCAGCGACTATGCAGACTCCAACAAGGTACTGCAGATACCTACCGTAGGAACCGGCGGCAGCAAAGAAGTGAATCTGAAGCACTTGTCAAGGATTATCCAGGCCAGGATGCAGGAAATACTGGAAGCTGTCCACTGGCACGTGGAGCAGTCCGGATACAAGGATGTAATACGCAGCGGAATCGTTCTTACAGGAGGCGGATCAAGGATCGCAAATATCGTCAACCTTGCCAATGTTGTTACTGGTTATGAGGCAAGGCTGGGAACTCCTAACGCATTCGCCATTGATCCATCGTCTTGCGACCAGGCTAAGGAAGCAACATCCTCTACGGCAGTAGGAATGCTTATCCACGCATTCCAGAGGATAGAAGAAGACGGCATGATATACACCAACTGTTTCTCGTCAGTAGACAACACGGTTGCCGCCCCGGCTCATGAAGAGGAGGAAATAATCCTCATTGATGCGGACAATGTCCAGCCGCAGGAATCTGAAAAGGTTGCCAGCACCCCTAAGGCCCCGAGAGGGAAAAGAATCTGGAAAGCCCTCAAGAACCTGACAAAATCAGAGACACTCTTCGGAGACGACCTTTCCAATGAAGTCTAACCAGCACAATAATCCAGAGCTATGGAATTATACGACGAGAACATAAGCGACTATCCGATAGACTTTTCCGAGTCCAACGCCATAATTAAGGTCATCGGTGTGGGCGGTGGAGGCTGCAACGTTGTTGAGGAGATATATATGAAAGATATCGCCAACGTAGATCTTATGATCTGCAACACAGACGAGCAGGCCCTAAAGAAAAACCGCGTGGACGAGAAACTGATACTTGGCCCGAATGTGGCCCGCCATCTGGGAGCCGGATGCAACCCTAAGGTGGGACGTGAAGCGGCTCTTGCCAGCAAGGAAAATATCAAGAGAGCCATTCCTAACAGGATTGAGATGGTATTCGTTACCGCCTGCCTGGGAGGAGGTACGGGAACCGGAGCGGCACCTGTCATCGCTGAGATAGCAAAATCTATGGGCAAGCTGGTTGTTGGGGTTGTCACACTCCCGTTCCGCGACGAGGGAGCGGCATTCCTCAGGCGCGCCATGGACGGACTTAGAGAACTCCGCCAATATGTGGACAGCATACTCATCATAGACAATCAGAAGATTTACAGCGTGTTCGGAGGCCTTACAATGAGCGAGGGATTCAAGAAGGCCAATGACGTCCTGGTAACAGCAGTCAAGAGTATTTCAGAGGTCATAACCAAGGAGGGAGACATAAATGTGGATATGAACGACGTGAGGATGGTTATGGGAGACAGCGGAATGGCCACTATGGGAATCGGAGAGGCAGAGGGAGAAGGCAGGGCCGAACTGGCTGTAGAGGAAGCCTTCAAGTCTCCTCTTCTGGGAGATTGCGACCTTAAATCCTCCAAGGGACTTCTGATCAATATCAGCTGCGAAAGCAGCAGTTTCACTATGGCTGAACTTCAGCAGGCACTGGAAGCCGTCAAAAGCTACACAGGCCAGCCGGACAATTTCAAGAGAGGTATCGTCAACGACCCGACTTTGGGCAACAAGGTGCGCATCACCGTGATAGCCACCGGATTCGATGTTCTCAACCTTCCGGATGTGGATGGTGGCAATATAATAATCCCGGGCCGGGGAGACGAGCAGATTGTACGTCCTGATCCTATGAAAAAGAGGAAAGCGGAACAGGAGCCGACCTTTATAATCGACATAAAGCCTGAAAAGAGAAGGCCGGGAAGCAAGCCTGTCCTCATCACCGATGACGAAAGCGAAATCCAGAGGCTTGAGGAGACTTCGGCTTTCGAGCGCATGAACCAGAGGAAGAATCCTGGCGGAATAAACAACAGCGCAACCCTCTCGATAACAAACGTAGGAGAAAAGCCATCCATAACTACAAACAACAGATACCTGCATCAGACACAGGACTAACAGGAAAATTATGGCAAGACAGACAAGAGTAAGATTTGCGCCGAGTCCAACCGGCCCGCTTCATATGGGCGGCGTAAGGACCGCGCTCTACAACTACTTATATGCAAAGCAGAAAGGCGGAAAATTCATATTGAGAATAGAGGACACTGATTCTCAGCGATTCGTTCCGGGAGCAGAGGATTACATACTGGAGTCCCTGGCCTGGTGCGGCATTGTCCCGGACGAGGGAATAGAATTCAAGGACGGCAAGTACACCATCGCCTCCGAAAAGAGCGGGAAGAACCCTCACGCCCCATATCGCCAGAGCGAGCGCAAACCACTCTACCGCCAGTATGCAGAGCAACTTGTAGCAAACGGCTATGCTTACTACGCCTTTGACTCAGGAGAAGAACTCTCAAAACTGAGAGCCGAGGCGGAAGCCAACCACCAGACTTTCATATACAACTACGAATCGAGGAAGACTCTGAAAAACTCCCTCACCCTGCCGGCAGACGAGGTGAAGAAACTCATAGAGACTACGGACACCTGGACCATCCGCTTCAAGATTCCGGAAGGCCAGACCGTGAAGATGGACGACCTCATCCGCGGAGAGATGGAGGTGGAGACAAACACACTGGACGACAAGGTGTTGTGGAAAGCTGCAGACCAGCTCCCTACATACCATCTTGCCAACATTGTGGATGACCATCTTATGGAAATAACGGAGGTTATCCGCGGTGCAGAATGGCTCCCTAGCCTTCCCCTCCATTATCTGCTCTACAAGGCTTTCGGATGGGAAGACACAATGCCTAGGTTTGCACACCTCAGCCTCCTTCTCAAGCCGGACGGCAAGGGCAAACTCAGCAAGAGAGACGGAGACCGCCTCGGGTTCCCTGTTTTCCCTCTCAAGTGGACTAATCCTGAAACCGGAGAAATATCAAGAGGTTACAGAGAAGACGGTTATTATCCGGAGGCTTTCGTAAACCTGCTTGCCCTGCTTGGATGGAATCCTGGAACAGAGCAGGAACTATTCACCCTTGAGGAACTCATCCCTGTTTTCAGTCTTGAAAGAGTTATTAAATCCGGGGCCAAGTTCAACGTGGAAAAGGCAAAGTGGTTTAACGAGCAGTATCTCAGACGCCGCACTCCCCAGCAGTTGGCTTCTGAATTCAGACCTATGCTCAGCGATGACATAAGAGGCAAGTTCTCAGACAAGTACCTGGCAGAAGTCTGCGCTCTGATCAAGGAAAGGGCACACTTCGCAAACGAGTTCTGGGACATCAGCAAAGCCCTCTTCACCGCTCCTGCCGCATACGACGAGAACGATGTCAAGAAGTTCTGCACTCCGGAAAACCTCAGCCATGCAGAAGAGATCTGCAAGCTCATCGCCGAGAACACTTTCCCGACTTTCACAGACGAGGCAACTCCAGAGAATTACAAGAGCGGGTGCTGCGAGAAGATTGAGGAGCTTCTTACCGGTTACATAAAAGCCAAGGAATGGAAGATGGGCCAGGTGATGAATACACTGCGCCTGTTCTTCACGGGCAATACCCGCGGACTCGGAATCTCGGATATAATCTATTTCATTGGAAAGGAGGAAACTCTGAGCCGTATCCGCAAAGGGCTAGAAGCTATAGGATAACTTCCATTGTAGTCTGCTGGATACCCATCCCCATCTTCTCGTAGAAGGTGCGGGCTCCCGGGTTTTTGTCCCACACGTGCAGGGTCACGTTATGGCATCCTAAGCTGCGGGCATAGTCCAGGGTATAGTCGTACAATATCTTTCCAACACCTTTTCCTCTGGCACATTCATCCACACACAGATCGTCTATGTAGAGAGTCGTGTGGTCGAACATCGCCTTTGAACCTTTGGTTTCCTGAAGGATGCAGAACACGTACCCCAGCACCTGCTCCCCTTCCTCGGCCACAAACACAGGGGTCCGGTCGCAGAGGAAAATATCCAGAAGCTGCCCGTCAGTGTATTTCTTCTCACCCGGCTTGAAAAGGTCCGGACGGCCCACACGGTGAAGGTCTTCCACCTGGTAGAGCAGCTTGTTTACAATCTGCAGGTCAGATGCCTGCGCACGGCGTACTGTGATATTTCCCTTGTTCTGCATATAGCAAAGTTACAGAAGTTTCATCTACGATGACAACGAGGGCGGAAAAAGATTACTTTTGCGCCCCGAAAGAAAGAGGGAAAAGATATGAAACTGATACCTGTATATACCTGGAACAAAAGCGTAATTAACCTTGAGACCCGTGGCAAGAAATTCACCAAGCAGCCGTGGGCACAGGGTGTAATCCTCATAGCGTTTGTTATCATCGCAATGCTCCTGGCAAACCTGCCGTGGACAAAGGACGCATACCATCATATTCTGGAAACAGGACTTTCCATCAACGTGACTTCTCCTGGCGGACATACTTTCAGTTTCCCGAGGGAGATGACAGTGGAGAAGTTCATCAACGATATCCTGATGGTGGTCTTCTTCTTCACCGTGGGCCTGGAGATCAAGAGAGAGGTCACAAACGGAGAACTCTCATCGCCGAAGAAAGCCATTATGCCTGTCATCGCGGCTTTCGGCGGAGTGGCTGTCCCGGCCCTTATCTATACCCTCATCAACCACGGAACCGCATCCGGCAGCGGCTGGGGAATCCCTACCGCCACGGATATAGCATTTGCGGTAGGAATACTCGCTATCCTGGGCAACAAGGTTCCGGTATCGCTGAAAGTCTTCCTTACCGCCCTTGCTATCGCAGATGACCTTATCGCTATTCTGGTCGTGGCCATTTTCTACGGCGGAAGCATCAACCTGGGACTTCTGGGTATTGCAGTCTTCCTGATTCTTCTCATCCTGCTGATGAACAAGCTCGGCGAAAAGAGGCCTTGGTTCTACTTCATTCCGGCAATCGCAGTATGGGTGCTCTTCTATTATTCCGGAGTCCATGCCACGATGAGCGGAGTGGTAATGGCTTTCCTGGTTCCTTTCACCCCGAGATACAGCAAGGAATACTACCGCCGCAAGAAAGAAACCTACGCCAAAAAGCTGGAAGAATATGATTCCATCGAGGAGGAATGCGGCTTCCCTAACGGACCGCAGAGGCACGTCCTGCGCCAGATAAGCGCCACTGCCACCAACAGCATCGGTATGAGCTACCGTCTGGAACATGCTCTCAGCCCGTGGGTGAACTTCATCATCATGCCGGTCTTCGCCCTTGCAAACGCCGGCGTAACCATCCCTAGCCTGGAATACTTCAACATATTCAAGTTCAGCCCTGAACTGGGAAGCGTAAGCCTCGGTATCGTGGCCGGTCTTGTTCTCGGAAAACCTATAGGAATCACCCTGGCCAGCTTCCTTGCAGTAAAGAGCAAAGTCGGTGCGATGCCAGCAAAAGCCACCTGGGCGATGCTCTTCGCAGTTGCCTGCCTGGGAGGTATCGGCTTCACAATGTCCATCTTTGTGGATACCCTTTCCTTCGGAGACTATCCTCAGCACGCCACCGTCCTCAGGGATATGGGTAAGGTTGCAGTGCTTATGGGCTCGCTGATTGCAGCCCTCCTGGGTATATTCCTCGTAAATATTGTCCGTAAAAAGAGTTGAATTGAACGGAATTTGCAGTAAATTGCATACGCAAATACCCACTGCAATGAAAAGGACTCTTATTTTACTGGCGGCCGCTTTGCTTACAGTGGCAAGCCTCTCCGCCCAAAAGACAATCAAGAACGTCAAGTTCGGCTCCCATTCCCTCAACACCTCTGAGGAAAACTTCGTAAAGAAACTTGAAAAGGCCGGCTGGAAAGCTGTAGAGGCGGACCAGACGACTCTCCAGGGCAAAATCAACGGAATAGACGTAACCGCAACCATCATTCCTGACAATGAAAGGGAAACTATAGGTGAGATCATTCTATTCACCGATGCAAACGCCACCCTCAACCCTACCCGTTACCAGGTACTCAAGAGCTGGCTCTGTGATACCTACGGCAAACCTACTGTAACCGACCTCAATGACGAGGATGGAGACATTTCCTGCTACTGGGGAAACTTCAAGAACGGAGACAGGGATCTCCAGAAAAACAACATCTGTATCACGACAGCTGACGGCGAGGTAACCGTTGCCACCTTCATAAACAAAGAAAACGCCCTTGACGCCACGATGGGCAACATCGGTGACGCTGTGGAAAGCCTCGGCGACAAAGTCCAGCGTTCTGGCCAGAAAGCCAAGGAGAAGGGCAAGGAATTCAAGGAGAAGGTAAAGGAAAAAGCTTCGGAGATCGGCGACAAGATTGCCGGCAGGGCTGAAGATACCGCAGACAAGGTTGCAGACGGAGCTGAAGAGGCCTGGGACAAGACCAAGGAAGGTGCAGGCAAGGTTTCCAGAAAGGCCAAGAGAATCGCCAAGAGCGCAGCCAACGGAGCCAAAACAGCCTGGCGCAGCGTAAAGAACACCTTCAAGAAAAAAGACAAAGCATCAGAATAATCAGACCTATATGCCAAATCGCATTGCAGTGGGCTTATTTGCCCTTATCCTCCTGACGGCGGGATGTTCTCCCAAGATTGTAGAAACTACTTCAAAAAACGCCAAAACTGTCGCTGAAACAGTTTCTCCTCTGTTTGTCCCTGCTTCAGACATCAACAAGTTCCAGTACGACACCATTCCCCAATGGTTATTGCCCAAAGATTCCCTTTATATTGCCGGCACTCTCCCTGATGCCGCCATATTCCTTCCGGCACCTCCACCGTCCGATACTACAAACGCCCTGTTCAAGGGCGATTACGCCCGGTGGAAATGGGGCAAGTCCATCCGCCCGACAGAAAGGGGCCGGCAGGCAAGCCTAGAATCCCTCTTTGGCATTGTCAGGATGTGTACCATATACTCCGAGGTCTTCGGATTTGTTATCCATCCTGATACGACCCCTGCAATCTACCAGTTCATGCTCTATGCCGGAGAAACAGCCCATGCCGCAACTGCAAGCCCCAAGAGTAAATACCAGCGCCTCCGCCCGTTTGAGCTTATGGGTGATTCTCTCTGGGGAGAATTTGATGACGAGTCTCTAAGAGGCAACGGCAGTTACCCTTCCGGCCATACCGCCCTGGGATGGGCCACAGCCCTTGCCCTTGCGGAGATAGCGCCTGAACTTGAAGACAAGATTCTGGAACGCGGTTACCAGTACGGAGAAAGCCGTGTCATTGTCGGCGCCCACTGGCAAAGTGATGTCAATGCCGGCTATCTGGTTGGATCAACCACCTTTGCCGCAATGCACAACAGTCCCCGCTTCCTCAAACACCTCGAGGCCGCCCGCAAGGAATATGAAATCCTGAAAAACCAACGCTAAAACTTGCGGGTATAAAAATTTATCCCTATATTCGTGGCATAAAAGGAACGTTTATGCCAACTATTTTGTTTTTATTTGGCTTGCGTTTTTACTTCTACTCAGAAGAACATTTACCAATTCACGTTCACGTAGAGAGTGGAGACGGGAAAGCCAAAATAGATGTGGGGACGGCCGAGGTGATAGAAAACAAGGGGCTGAAACCGAAAGATTTGAAGAGAGCTGTAGAGGCGGTGAGACTCTACAAAGAAGATATCATAAACTCTTGGAATGAGTACTTTGACGCTGAATAAAGACATTACCATCCTTAAGGTATGGTTCAGCGACAGGCGTATCTTTATCCGTACAAGTGAGGATAAGGAATATAGCCGGCCGTTGGAAGCGTTCCCTTTGCTGTTAGAGGCATCAGAAGAGGACAGAAAGCGTTTTAAGATAGGAAAGTTCGGGGATGATATCCGTTGGGACAACCTCGACGAAGATATTCATATAAGCAGTTTCTATGTAGAACAAGAGCCCGACACCAACAACATCATTGCAGATACTTTCAATAAGTTCCCGTGGCTTAATGTCTCAGAAGTTGCAAGATATATTGGCATTAACAAAAGCCTTCTCTCCCGATACATCTACGGTATTAAAAAACCATCTGAAAAAAGGACTGAAGAGATACTCTCCGCCATTAGAGAGATGGGGGAAAAGATGTCCTCTATTTAAGAGGATCAATATATTTCTCGGCGATTTGAACAGCGTAGCGGACGCAGTTATCGCAAGAACAAAGCACTTTCTTTGTTTTGACTCCCTTGATATCAGCGCACCGAACGGCACCGACCAGAGCCTTGAATTCTGTACTCATCGCCCTGGCCTTCAGCACAGTTGGAACCTTCCCGTCAGACAGCATCCCCACTACCATTCCAGCACCTACCAGAGCCCCGCAAGTAGCTTCCATACTTCCCATTCCGCTCCCGAACCCGCTTCCTAGCCTCATCAGCGCCTCAGCATCCAAACCAAAACCAGAAGAAATCTCCGGAACAAACTCCAGCAACACAGCCTGGCAGCAATTGCACCCTAACTGATGCTTCCTTTCAACCGCCAAATCACATCTTTCCATACAGCAATCGCATCTACTTAACCTCTTCCTCTTTCAAATCTTCCGGAGTGAAAACTATCTCACATTTTTCATCCGATTTGGTGCTCTTCAAAACATAGGCAATCCCCATATTGTTAGACTTAAGTGCCTTAATCAACACTTTCATACCGTCATCTCTCATAAAAGTCTGCATTAACATTAACTTTATCAATGCTTCACCTTCATTCATAATATCGTTCATCTCCTTGACAACCTCATCATCATCCACATCTGTATAGCAAACGAGTATATCTTTTTCAATCCGGACATCAACCAATGTCATTCCCTCTCCCAAATCAGAAGGAAGATCTTCCTTAATGCCCGCCACCAAGTCTTCTAACGGAAGGCTCTCCAACTCACTTTGCTGGATATTTTTTATGTCCTCTATTAGGTTGTCAATGTTTTCCTTGATTTCCGCAGCCTTGACAACAACAGTCTTGGTTTCTTTGGTATTAGTATCTGTCAGCACATACTCCACATCCAACTCAGAGGCTGCCAGCATTTTGCAACTTTGAACCTGACCTCCGCAGAGCATTGCCAACAATTTAATTTTCGATTCAGTCAAGGCATCATAAAGATCATTCAAGACATCCTGAATGGAAACATCCATAAAGAAACGGACAGTATTATCCTTAATCTCAGCAGAACGAAGTGTAAAAATCATCAGATCTTGAGGCAATCCCTCATTGAAACCGAAAATAAACCCTTCCATATACCCCCTGCCGTCTGCCACCGTCTGACCATATGCCGTGCTAAAGCCAGCCCCAGTTCCTGTCATAGCCCCTATCAGGCTAATCCCCAGAACAATACTTAATGTCGCGATAATCTTTTTCATACTGATAACAATATAGTTATACCTAAACAAAGATAACTAAAGACAAACAATTAAAAGGAAGGTCAGATAATCAGAATAATCACACAGCCAAACGCCCCAATGGTAATTCTCTTGCTGTATCCCAACACCTCAACCTTCCCCACACTGTAAATCCAGCGGTTCTTCACAACAAAACACCCGTCCAGCATAAAATCCGTAAGCTTTGATCCCGCATACGCCCCTATCTTCTCCATTGTCTTGTTCCCCGATGTCAGGCTCGTAACACCATCCGCCAGAAACGACAGATTCTCCTTCATCATATCCCTGTGCGCCTTCTCATCCGGACAAGTATACACGGCCAGCACCACCAGCGCCACCAAAGCTAATATCCAAGCAATCTTCTTTTTCATAGCTAAATCATTTCTATACAAAGATAGCCAAATGCATAAAAATCATTGTACAATCTTAGAATTATCAAAAAAATACAGGGGTACCATAAGGTCCCCTGCAAGGAGGTGCACCGTAGTGCCTTCTAACTTTCTCGAAGCTGATGCAAAGTTAAAAACATTTTATCAACAAGCAACAAAAATATCTATGCCAAGTGTATTGCATACTACAAAAAAATAAAGTCAGCCTGGGATGCTGACTTTAGGGCTCGAATCAAGTTGCCTTGAGAGGGTTGTCATCCCTTCTACCCGAATTCCCTGCGACGATTCCACTGCAAAAGTAAACTTTTTTCCTCAGTGAAAAAAATTAATCTTTAACACTGGTCATACGTTTGAAATAATCCTTTAAAGCGTCTTTTTCACAATAAATCATACTACTGCCCAACGACAACAAATACATTGCTTTAATAACACCGATTATCAGAATAATAATCGACTAAAAGATCTTAAGGTTTAGCAAAACCTAATTTCGAAAGATGATATTCAATCTCATCTTTATCCATCTTAAAAACAGACGATATGACCTCTATTGAGCAACCCTTTTCTACATATAGCGTTTCAAGAAGTGTATCATCTGCTTGTGTCCATTTTTGTCTCGATTGAACAATATCTACATTATTCTGCCCATCGGCATCTTCCACTAAATAAAGGTCATCTGTTCCTTCTGAAAAATCTCTTTCATTTGCATTGTCCGATCTTTCATTAGAACAACATCTCGAAACCGACTTTTCTTTTTCTTGAGAACCAATGAAGTAATCTTCCCAAGGACGTTCCTTATTTGGTAGTCCAAACCTTAAACAAGAACCGACATTATCAAGGATTATACAGATGGTCTTTCCCTCTGTAGGGCGTAACCCCCGACCAACCTGCTGAAGATATTTTACCAAAGATCTTGTTGGCCTTGCCAGCTGAATAAATTCAATATCAGGGCAATCGAACCCCTCGGAAAAAATATCAACATTAACAATAATGTCTATTTGGCCATTTTTAAATCTTTGGACATATAATCTTCTTAAATCTCTAGGAGTTGTTGCATCGATCGCCACTATTTTAAAACCTGCATTTTTATACTCCTCACAAATATGATCACTATGATTTCTACTAATTGAATAAATGATGCCTTTTTTCCCTTTTGCCAGTTTTAAATAACTGTCTAATAATCTAGCACGAATCTGCATCGTGTCCATTTCCTTCTCAAGGGCTGATGTTTTATAGTCGCCCTCGATGTCGAACTCAGAAATAGAAGAGATGCGTTTTACTTCTATACTCTCATTTTTAACAGAATAAAATTTATACGGTGATAGCCAACCATCAGAAATAAATTCTTTAATCGGCTTAGATGTTATTAATCTGTCATACAATGCTAGGAATCCCGCTCCATTCATCCTCCATGGAGTAGCTGTCACCCCCAGTTTTTTTGCATCGGGGAATAAACGCCATAATTTCCTATAGGAATTTGCTACCGAATGGTGAGCTTCATCTATAATAATAAAACGGATATCAAGCTCTCCTATAGCATCCACATTCGTATGATGAGTAATTGTCTGTATTGACGCCACTTGCACACACTGCCTTAAGTCCCGTTTTCGTCCTCCCGCAATAATGCCATGAAGAACCCTGTACCTTTGAAGATTTTCGCTAATCTGATCGATCAATTCTATACGATGGGCAATTATTAAAATGCGACAATCTATAGTTCTCAACGCGCTCCAAGCCTTAATATCGCTAATGATTGAAGAAAATAACCGTGTTTTACCAGTACCTGTTGGCATTTGGAAAAGTACATTGTCACATTCTTCCCACGCAGAGAAAATACTCCGCTTGGCTTCTTGTTGATATAAACGAAGATTCTTGTCTTCTCTAATAATGCCGTAATAATCCTCAATCATTATAATTACTCTTCTACATAATTCGCTAAATGATCACGAATAAGCCACAATTTATCAATTTCAGCTTGTGTCATGGCATCCTGTTTCTTTCCTTTTGGACCATTAATTAGGGATATCCAACCTAGCCTTTCTTTTTTTGTTTTAAAACTATCTCCTACACTAGTATTGATTGAAAAAGCATCAGCGAATTGAGGCGAATTATAGTTCTTCTCAATAATGCTCTTATAATCTGCTACCTCAAGCCAGTCTCGCCAATCATAGTTGTCCAAAGAATCAACATCATTATCGCCAATTTGTTTTATAATTCTACCTTCACAATCGTTTTTTAACAACAGAATACTATTCTCCCATCTATCTCCATAAACATCCTTTAGACAATTAAAAACAACTTTACGGAGCATTTCTTTTATCTCATTCCTTAATTCTTGTCCTTCTTTCTGAATGGACTCATCTTGAGTTTCTCTCCATTCAACTAATTCATCTGGACAATATTCAGGAAACTTTTTTGACACAAGGTCCTGAAAAAAACGCAACCAGTATGTATCAGCTCCTTGTCCTAACCGTCCTTTTAATGAAGCGCTTCCTTCATCAGATAACTCATTCAAGGCTATTGCCAAAGATTCAAAAAAAGGTTTTATAGAAAGAATCCTATCGACAATAGCAGTGCGCTTATTAATGACATCTGTTTTTATGAGATGTCTGTGAAGAGAACCTGTTAATGCAATTATTGCAAATGTGGCTCTGTTTGAGAAAAGATAATCTGATTTCTTATCTTCTTGGAGTTGTTCTTCCATTATAGAATAAACACCGTTGACAAATTGAGCAATACGTTTCCTCGACTCTCTCATCTCCCTATCAGTATCTGTATTATTGGTATCATAAATACAACAATCGGTATCACCTATATACTTTGTCTGAGTAGCAGATGGAATTAAACCAGATTTGCCAAATGCTGTATCAAAAGGTTTGAATGCTAATAAAGCATTATCTTCACCTACAGATATCTTATTATAGAGAACATAATTAGAATTTGAGGCGAGTTCTTTAATGATCGAGGACCTCAAAGCTTTCATTCTTGAATCTATTCTTTGTGCATTCCAATATAAATCTTCTTCCAAATCAAGGCGTAAACTAGGACTAACAGCTTTCTGATTCTCGTTGATTTCCATAAAGATTCTTAGTTGGTCTTCCGATGGCATTTTCTCAAAAGCCACAACTGGTATTGTGCTCTTATCTTTATAACGTGATGCAGCATAGCCATAAAGCCTATGTTGTCCATCAATAATATATGCAAATCCATAGGCATTAGGTATATAAAGGATTCCAAAACGTGAAGTTGAATCAGTAGACCGAATTGCTGGTTCAAAATATGTTTCCAACCTTTTTGTGTCCCCACTAAAATTTATAATTATTGAATTTGGAAAGAAACCACCGTCATCTATAAATTTTGTAATACCCTTTAATCTACTCGGCACCAATAATCTTTGATATGTAGGAGCCATAGAATCGTTTACTCTTGTGCGATGGAGAATGAATCCTATCTTAAGCAGTGTGCTTGGTTCTATTGAAAACAAATAATACTTCTGACCCCCCATTTTACCTTGTAGCGCAGGGATTGAAATCTTATTATTATTGATTAATTCATCTTTAAACATCAGCCCGTAAAACTGATAAATAACAGACTCCTTATATGATTTTATTAGATTGGAGATATAATCAAATGTATTATCATTAAGATGAAATATCTTGTTTTGCTTCATTCTGTTCTCATCTTCTCCACCATCAGGAATCCTATAATTGCGCGTAGCAAGAATAAAACGCACTTTTTTAGTTTGCCCATACAATTGACGTAGTGCTTTTGTCACTCCTTCTTTATAACGACAAATAATATCAATATCATCCTTAAAGCTTCTGTTTCGAGGATTTTCACTTGCCTTACATTCAACCACAAATACGGCATCTTCCCCAACAGCAACAATATCAATTTGGTGACGATCTCCGCCATTATCCCCCCAAGGAATGGACAAATTCTCATCTTTGTTTAGACAACGGAAGCCAAGCTTATAGAACAAACACCAGACATCATCTTCAAACATTTGTCCTACCTCTTTAGGACGACTCATTTTAACTTTCTTTTTTAAAGTATGAGTTACTTCAAAACCTAAGGTTTGATAACCTTCTCTCTCGTTGTGAGGAACACTAATATTATCCGTTTTAGAACTCTTAGCCTTATACTTAAGAGCAAGAATATCTAAATCTTCTGTCATATGCTGCTTAATTTCAGCAACTTGAAGCTCGGTTAAAAATGCCATATACTATGTCGCTTAAGGGTTTCTAAAAAATGATTTGTTCTTATAATTACAGATAAGGACCTCCGAAGTAGAAGCTCTTCTATCGCCATGCGCATTAATGAATCTTTTAGCACTTACATGATGACAATAATACTCAGAATATAGTTGTTCGAAATAAGATGCGCCATCCTCTGTCCTACAATCTGAATTACTCAACATAAATAAACCACCTTTATTAGAAATAATGTCACAGAAATATTTTAACTCAACCTGTTCCTCTTTTTCAAATGGAGAATTTGAATATTGCTTAAAATATGAAGTAACACTAATAGGTAAATAAGGAGGATCTAGATAAAAAAAGACTTTGTTAAATTTTCTTATATGTCTTAGGACTTGCTGATATGAACCACACAAAATAGTAACGTTCACTTTATTTAGAATTGTGTGATCTGCCATAATCAGGTCTGGGTTACATATTCTATTTATTGAGTTTTTCCCAAAAGGAACATTGAAGTCAGAGTTTGAATTAACTCGATATAAACCATTAAAACATGTGTGATTTAAGAAATAGAACATCGCTGCTTGCTGTAATACATTGCTATTACGCTGGTTGTATTTTCCGCGAATCAAATAGTAGTATCGTTTCTTTTCTTCCTGATCTAAATCCCAAAATATATTATCAAAACCGTTCAAAACACCTATTAGAGACTTCGGTTCTTCTTTGATAATCTTATAACAAGCAATTAAGTCTTCATTAATATCATTAATTATAACTCTTTTTATTGTTGGAAAATGATTGAGAACGTAAAACAACAAAGCTCCTCCCCCTACGAAAGGCTCAACATATGTAACATCTTTATTTGTAAAAAAAACATGAGGAAGCATACCATTAATTTGACCTAGAAGGGCTCCTTTCCCTCCGGCCCATTTAATGAAAGGCTTGGCTCTAATAATTTTTGTCATATTGTGGGTTAATCTTACAAATGTATGTGCAGTTTCAGGGATGGTTCCTTGCTGGAGAACTCTCAAATTTAAGAAAAATGGAGACACGCTCAAAACTAGATATGGTACAATCCTGGAATTATTTACAAGTACAATTACAAGATTGTACAAAAAGAGAAGAGGAATTACATTAGTGACAATAGAGGATGGATAATAAAAGGATAGATTTGCACAAACTAACCCAGTAAATTAGGTTACCATTTTGGTATCCGAAAAATAATTGATTATAATTGCGGAGGAAAACAAAATGAGACTGGAAATGATTATCATCAACAGCAGAGAATTTCGTTCAAATCAGAGCAAGTATCTTGAACTGGTTTCAAAGGGTGAAGGAGTTATATTGAAAACAAGAAGTTTAGGCTCTTTTAAAATAACTCCTGTCACAGAGGATGATACTCTGATAAGTAAGGCTGATATGTTAAACAAGCTTGAGCAAGCCAGAAATGAAATTCTTTCAGGAAAGGGTAAAACGTTCAACAATAAAGAAGAATTAGCCTCTTATCTTAACTTAGTATGAGTTGGAAAATACAAGAAAACCATCTGGAATGGGCGACCAGATGGTTTCAAGAATGAGAGAGAGTGAAATAACTAACCACTAACTTTTAAAACAATGTCTAACAATTAACACATTGCAAAAGTATGTCAGTGGTTTGACAGGTTTTGTCAAGCGGTAAAAAAAATTACCTGACAACCTGGGTGAATTCAGGTTGCTGGCCGTCAAAGACGGTAACGTAAACCTTAATTGGGTTCATTGGCATTGGAGGGCGGGCATTGTCCTTTGGGGCGGAGGCATCTTCCCTTGGAAGAGGAACGGCGGTGAAGAGATACTCTGTGCCGCCTGGGATTGAACGTTTTGCAACGGATTCTGCCTTTGCGTTAAGCATTGGATAGCCATTAACGGCGGCATCAAAGATAGCGGCCTCTTCTTCAGTTGCAGGATGCTGCTCCGGGAAGTCTTCAAGCTTGGCGACTTCTCCTTCAATGAAGCCATTTTCCTTGAGGAAACGGTCAATTTCATCCTTGATCCTGTTTAAGCGGGCGGCGCGGACACCGTAGCCAGGCTGGATATCTGCATTAGGCTGCTTTGCCTTAAGGTCCTTTACGCTGGAGTCAAGGCCGCCGCTGCCGAAAGTGCAGAAAGGAACCACCTTCTTGCCGGAAAGGTCGGCCTGGTTGAGGAAGGTTGCAACAGGAGGGGCATAGGTGCCGAACCAGACAGGGAAGCCCAGGAAAATAACGTCATACTCCGCGATGTTGTGAGTAATTGGCTTGATTTCAGGAAGGATACCCTCTTCCCTCTCCTTGCCGCTGCGCTCGATGGTGGCCTGGAAGTCTCCGTCGTAAGGAACGACGGCTTCGATGGCCTCTATTTCGGTATTAAGGCGGGCCTGGAACTCCTCAGCCACGACCTTGGTGTTGCCGGTCTGGGAGTAATAAAGGATCAGAGTCTTTGGCTCAGGTTTCTTCTGGGTGCAGGATGCTGCGAGTATCATTGATGCAAGAATTATTAAATATCTTTTCATAATTGTTTCTATGTATGAATTGTCTTGAGTTTTTGGATGGATGGTTTAACTGTTAATACTCGCGCATAGACTCAAACTTTACAGGCTCTTCCTTGCCCTTCTGGTAATCGCCGTTAAAGCCGTCTCCACGGCCTTCTACTATACCAGTGAAGGTACCGATAACATCTCCGTTTGGAGAAAGTTCTTCAAAGACAACTTTGTTGAAACCGTTAGGGTTGGGCTCGTTCTTGGCAATCTTCAGGCCCGTAATGTGGTATTCACGGTCTCTATTGTAAGGATCATAGACAGCGTAGCCGCAGACCTGGCCGTCGCTGACCTTGTTCCACACTATGGTAAAGTGGAAAGTGACATCCTCATCACCGACTCTTCCCCTGTAAATCCAGAGATCCTCATCGGCGATGTTGAATTCCAAGTCTCCAAAAGAATCTGGAATTGTATCCATATCAACAGGAACTTCCATAGCAACCTCTGCTTCCAGACCGAGAGCATCATTCATGTTCTGGGCATAGAAAGTGTGGTCTGAATTGTCACTTGTGGAATTACTGCACTTGCAGGAAGTTGCAGCTGCCGCAAAAAGGACAACGGCAATTGATAGCAAAATGTTTTTCATATCTATTCGTTTTAATTGTTTTGCGTTTTATCCCAACAGACGGCTCACGGCACTTGCGTCCATAGCCCACACATAAGTGTATCTGTCTTGAGGATCAGCGTCCTCTTCATTATCAGTTATGGCGAGGCCCTGGGCTTCCGCCTTAAGGGAGAGCAGTTCCCCGACAGAGATCTTGTTGGCCAGACGGCGGTACAGAGCCTCAACTGCAGCTGTATCCAGCTGGCCGACAAACTGACCCAGGAAAGGCATTTCCAGCCAAAGAATCTCCTTCTTTGCAATATCCAGAACACCGAATACCAAGCCCTTGGCAAGATTTGCCTCCGAGATGCGGACGATGTGCTGAACCGTGGAAGGATCGTAGGCCACACCTGTTTCCTCAGACAGAGCCATAGGGTTTGCGCTGTTCATCCAGCCCACCATAAGGTTCGGGGAGATAGCCCCGTGTGAATAGGCATTGCAGGTGAAAGCCACGTACCTGGCTCCCGCTGCCTCAAGTTCAGGAATGTCCAGTTCTATATACTCGGCCGTTCCAACCATATCCGGAATGGAGCGAATGTCTCCGGAATGCTTTGCCCCCACAGGAGCAAGGTTGAAATACGCGCAGTCTTCCTTGTGGCCGTCTGCATAGCAAATGGCGGCACTCAGGTCCATGTCCAGATGCTGGGCCTTGAGCCCCTTGCCCCATTGCATGAACAGGCGAACCTTGTCTCCCTCCACCTTGAAACGGGTTCCCTGAAGAGCGGCGGAAGTGTCCTGGATCGTGGAAGTTCTGTCGCCGATGCTGACAGGGATATCGAAGAGCCGCTTGTCTATGAACATCTTTCCTCCAGAAGGGTTGTTCTGTGCTTCAGCCTTGAACTTGCGCAGCATAGCTTCCTTGTAAAGGTCAGAGACGGAGCGCTGGAGAGAGATCCTCTGCTCCGGAGTGAAGTTGTCCAGTTTCCTGTTGTAAGGGATTACCTTGGTGCTGCCCGTTATAGGGCGGGCAATTCGGGTAGCGGAAGTGTCGAAATAAGTTTCAGCGGAGTTGGCCAGGGAAAGGATCAGGCGAGGCGGGATCTTGTCCATAATCCTGCGGAAAGAATCCAGCGTCATCTGAGGCCCCACTCTCAGCATAAGGGAGAAAAGGCTGCGTGCAAAGGTCCCTGGCCTCTGCTCCAGAAGCTTGAATGCGTTCACGTAATCCACGCATCCGCAGTTTATTCCCAGAGACTTGTCAAGTTCCCTCTTCCATACGGAATAATCGTCTTTGTAGAATGTGTCCAGGAGCTTTGCAAGACGTTCGAAGCCTGGCTTGCGGGAATATTCCCCGAGGCGGAGGGCATGGATCATCCTGACCCACATCCCGCGTTTCGGATGCATGTTTTCGCAGGCCTCGTCCGCATCCATAGGAAGGGCGTTCATCCAGGACGCTACCATAGCGCAAGTATTGCGTCCGTACTTGAGGCGGAGGCTTTCCTTCATCCTGGCTCCGGACTCGGCACTCTTGTCCAGAGGCTTTATCATATGAGAGCCAAGCTTTGCAGCGTGCGCGACAAGTACCTTAGGCTCTATTATCTGCAACCTTCCGGTCTTCTTGTACCAGAGGTATCGGAGAATATCGTTTGGAGCCGTAAGGAATTGCTCTGCACCCGTAAGATTTGATTCCACAAGCGCATCCACGACAATCATACGGGTCTCCTTCATTCCAACCTCCACGCCCTCAGGAATACCTAGCTCAGCGATTAGGGTTTTAAGGGACTCAGCCTGCGTGCCGTCCAGCGGAACCTTCGATTCCAGCAGGGACAGCAGCAGTTCTTTCATATCGCTGAGCGTCATTAGCCTCAGCGATTTCTTGCTGGAGCCCTGCCCTGTGTAAACCCAGTCAGTCGTCTTGAAAGGAGTGCCGCAGAATGGGCAGCCGTTGTACCTTTCCAGCGGGAAAGTTCCATGTGGTATAAAGTGCCCGCAAGGAAGAACTGTCCCTTCCATGGCTCCCGCGGCGTTTATTCCGCGCAGATAATTGGCATAGAGGGTAATCAGGTGGTCTATGTATGATTCTCCTGTAGGAACGTTCCAGCCCTTGACAAGCGGGGCCCAGTTGAGCTTGATTCCAAGCGCTGTGTCTATAACGTCAGTTATGTCCTCCAGCCGGTCTTCTTTCAGGGCGTGGAGAAGATCCTCCTCCACCACAAAACCCTTTTCGGAAAGTGTCAGCAGAAAAGCCGCCACAGACGGGCTGATTTCAGACCCGTTATCTATGTCCTTGCGGTCAATGTCCAGAAAAATTGCACCGTAACGCAGTGCAACAGTCATCAATGCGTTTTTCATAATAAAGAAACGGAAATTGCCGGTCTGAAAATGAACCCGAGGGCTCGCAAAAGGAAGTAAGACCGGCTTGGTCCGTTTCAAGTGCAATATAGGAAAAAACTTTAAATGTCTGTAGGAGCGCTGTCGTCCTCAGGGTTAGACGGGTCGTCTAAAGGAAATTCTATATCGTCCGGCGTGAACTCCGGCGGACCGGATGAAGTCTTCGGAGTCTGCATAGGACGTACTATGTACCTCTGGTAGTAGGTAAGAAGCAGAGTGGTTAGAGGCAGGGCTATGATCATTCCCAGGATTCCCAGAAGACTGCCCCAGATTGAGAGTGAGAGCAGGATTATCGCCGAGTTAAGTCCCGTCACCTTGCCCATAATCTTTGGCGTGAGGATAGTATCCTGGATTGTCTGCACAATGGCAAATACAATAAGCACGGAGAGCATTATCATCCAGAAGCTCTGCCCGGTGTCTGCAGCCTTGACAGCAGCCAGCATGGTCAAAGGCAGGAAGCTGGCAATCTGGAGATACGGCACCATATTCAGAATGCCGATGAATATGCCCATTGCCACAGCCATCGGGAACCCTATGATCAGGAATCCTATGCAGAACAGTATTCCTACGCACATGGCTACACAGGCCTGGCCACGGAAGTACTTGTTCATACCGTCCTCTATGTCGGAAACCAGGTTCCGCACAGGTTTTCTCCAGCGCTCAGGGAGCAGGTTCTGCCATCCGCCTGCAAGTTTCTCGTAGTCAAGCAGTATGAACAGCAGATAAAGGAGGCCCATTGTTACGGCTAATATCCCGGTGATGGCCTTAAAGGAACCTGTAACCACGCTCCATATCTTTGGCATGGATTCCTGGACTACACTCAGGATACCGTCAATGGTAAATGCGCTCTTGAGATGCTCAACATCCAGGTGGCTGCGAAGGAAATCTCTGATGGTTGCGGAAAAGCCCCCGGATTCATAGTCGCTCTGAAGATAGTTCACAAGCATTGTCTTCACCTTCATTACCTCCTGAATCATAGGAGGAAATATCAGCAGGAACAAACCGTACAGCACTCCTCCCACCACGATAAATGATGCCAGAATTGCAAGAATGCGGTATTTGAACCGGCACTTGTACTGGAAGAAGCAAACCAGAGGGTACATAAGGTAAGCCACCAGCCAGGCAATTCCAAATGGCAGCAGCACTCCGCTCAGGCGTTTGAGAAGAAAAAAAGCGCCTATTACCAGAAGGATTGCCACACACCACCGTATGAACCGGTCAAATGTAATTGTCCTATTCCAGAGATTTTCCATAACGAAACCGTTTCTTAGATGCACAAATTTACCAAAAAATGTTATCTTTGGGCAGAAGAAACACTTAATAGACGAGCTATGAAATTCAGATGGTTCAGAAATTTCCTCAAAGGATGCTCCCTGACAACGGCTCTGTTCATCTTCCAGGCCTGCTACGGAACCGGCCCCGGCTATCAGCGGGACCTTGCTGAGCAGGAGATAGAATTCCAGGTGACCGATGGCGAAGGCAATCCGATCAGCAACGCCAAGATCTATGCTAAACTGGATGAGAACGAGGTTTATTGGTCAGACAGCACCTATACAGAGGATAACGGTACTGCAATACTGTACCTCTACAACCCTGAACAGACAACTCCTGTTTTGAGAGTAGAAGCTGAAGGATACAAGGCCAATACAGCTCTTGTTAACCAATTCGGCAAGGCAAATGTTGTCCTTGACAAGGCAGAATAATGCTTCCTTTCCTTTTTCGCGCTTTCAGAAGACTCGAGACTAATGTCCACGAGTTGAATTATCTTTTCTGGGAATGCACTCAGCGATGCAATCTCTCTTGCCGCCACTGCGGCAGCGATTGCTTTGCATCTTCCAAGGATCTGGACATGCCTCTGGAGGATTTCCTCAAGGCTCTTGACACCATTCCCCAAACAACCAGAAAGAAATCGTCCGGCAAACGTTCACAAAGATTCAATACAGACCGCCTTACCGTTGTCCTTACAGGCGGAGAGCCACTTCTCAGGCTGGACATAGACAAGGTCGGCCGCCAGATAAAACTACGCGGCTACAACTGGAGTATGGTATCCAACGGATTCTTCTACACGGAAGATATGCACCGCAGGCTTATGGCTTCTGGAATGGATGCACTTACCATTAGCCTGGACGGCATCGGAGACACCCACAACTGGATGAGGGGCAACCCTAAAAGCTACGAAAAGGCCATAAACGCCATTAGCATTGCAGCAAAGGAAAAACGCCTGGATTTTGACGTTGTCAGCTGCATTAACAAAAGAAACCTTCCTCAGCTGGAAGAAATCTACTCCACCATCCTGAATCTCGGCGTAAAACGATGGAGGATTTTCACCATTATTCCTATCGGAAGAGCTAAAGAAGATCCGGACCTTCATCTCTCAAATGAAGAGATGGTCCGCCTGATGGATTTTATCCAGGAAAAACGCAGGGAAAAAGGCAAGATGGAGGTAACCTTCAGCTGCGAGGGATATCTTGGAAAATACGAGGAAAAAGTGCGTCCTGTGCGCTACTTCTGCCACGCCGGAATCAACATAGCCTCTGTCCTGATAGACGGACGTATCTGCGCCTGCCCTAACATAGACCGCGATGTCTTCTCCCAGGGCAACATCTACAAGGACAATCTCTATGATGTCTGGGAGAACAAGTTCCAGGTCTTCCGCAACCGTAACTGGGCAAAAAAGGGCATCTGTTCTAGATGCCCTCAATTCAAAAACTGTCTGGGTGGCGGAATGCACAACTGGCACGGAGACTGTTCCCAGGTCCTCAGCTGCCACTACCGCCGCACTTCTATTCAGCCAAAGTAGCGTCTATTGTATAGACAGCTCCGTAATTAATATATTTATCGCTGGTGAATAACTTCTTATATCCAAGAGTTGTTCCATCAGCCTTTGCTTCTATTTTAAAGCCAGTTCCAGAATAAAACTTGCCAAAATCACCTAGCCTAACGAAAGGAATATATAATGTAGCCACCCCGCTGTCTGGAACCTTGAAACTGGTTGCTAGCCGCACATCGCTGCGATCACCTCCCCCTGGGCAAGTAATATGCTTCGTAGGAATATCGATATAGTTCCAGGACAATGTACTGAATACTTTCTTTTCTTCATCAGAAGAATTCACGCATGTAACCGAAACCTCTGTAAGATCCTTTCCCTTGTAAGCATCAGGGAAAGTTGCCACAATTTTCATGACAGGAATATAGAATTTCAGAGAAACGGAAAGTTCATTAGACTTAATTTTTGTCAAATCCACATACCCTGATGCTATACAATAATTTTTCAGGTGGGCGCAGTTATTGTCCGCAGTCTGTTTGAGGAAATTGAAAGTGCCTGAATAGGTGGCTTTACCAACCTCTACACCAGCGATAGCAGATACAGAACTACCTGACATGTTAGTATATTTAGCAGATTCTCCTGATGTTAATGCAGGATAAATTACAATCACTTTTGTTGCATCCGAACCGCCTGTGAAGGTTCCGGTAAAAGTTGCTGTCGTTCTTCCCGCAGCACCTGTAGAAGTAAAGTTGTCAATGGCTACAACTTTATTAGCATCAGATTCGTTAAGGGTAAGCACAGAGATTGTCTCCGATGCATCCCAAGTGGATTTAATAGTGTTTCCGCTTGGAGCAAATGTCAGCTTTGTACCGGTCCCAAAGTCTGCGGAAAGAGTCATCTTAATGCCTTCCTTCTGATCCTTAACTTGAGGATTATCGCTCTTTGAGCAAGATGCCAGCGCAGCAGCTACGGCTGCAATGAGAAATAACTTTTTCATAACCGTACCTCCTTAAAATTCCTTGTATTCGTCACTGTAATACTCACCGCTGAACATGTTACCTCCGTCTTCATAGTCCGGAGCGCTTGCTGCCACAGGAGATTCCAATTCTAAATCGTGAATCTCGCAATAAGGTTTTTCATAATTCCATTTCATATCGTATAAGAGTTAAGTTGAATTATCAAATTCATTTCAATTTTAGAAAAAAAAAGTTGGATTTCCAAACTCGCTGAAATTAAGGACGTTGAAAAGATTCTTGCGCCACCATGGAGTTGCGGGGCGATGGTGTTTTGCAAATCACTGAATTATAAATATATACAAAACAACCCTTCTCGTAAAAGAAGGGTTGTTTTAGTTGTCCTTGGCTTTCAGCCTGTTATGGGGCACCATCGCCCAGTGTCTCATCACTGAGAATTACTTTCCTTCTGGGCAAGCCTCACCGTGATGAGGATGCTTTGGACCTTTTGGTCCATGGAAGAAAGGAACAGCCTTGGTTGCTGGGAATGCCTTACCCCAAGCCTTCAGAACCTTTCCGTCTGCAGCCTTGATGTCCTTAACCTGATTTACGCTGATTTCAGGAACTGCAATCTCAGGGCACTTCTCAGGCTTTCCTGCCTTGTCGCATTCGTGCTTTGTAGAATCACAAGCTGCTTTCTCACAGTTCTCGTGCTTAGCCTCAGCCTCTTTTGCACAGTCCTTGTGCTGACCGTCGCACTCTGGCTTTGCCTCTGGGCACTCAGCCTTGGTTGAATCGCAAGCTGGTTTCTCAGGGCAGGCCTTCTTCAGAAAGATTACTACGAACTGGCCATCTACGCTCTTAGGACCTTCGCACTCAGGTTTCTCTGGTTTCTCCTCAGGGCAGCACTCATGGTTGTTAGCCTCGCACTCCTTTGGATCCATTCCGCAGTCGTGTGCTTTCTCAGCCTTGTCGCACTCTGGCTTTTCGCCCTTGCACTCAGGCTTTCCGTCTGGACATGCCTTTGTGGAATCGCACTCTGGCTTTGGCTCCTTGCACTCCGGCTTCTCAGGAGCAGCTGTGATGTCCTTGTCAGTTACGAACACGTTCTCAATCTCCTGTCCCTCAATCTGGAAAGCGTCTGCTGCAACGCTCTCTGCAGAAACTGCCTTTGCATACTTTACTACAACTGCTGCAGGCTGTCCGTCAGGACCAGCTACAACTGCGGTTACGCTCTCAGGCTTTGCTGAGCAAGATGAAAGGAGAAGACCTGCTGCGGCTACTCCGATCAGTGAAACGATGATGTTCTTTTTCATAACGCTTATGCTTATTGTATTAACGAATTTCTTCTGTGAGCTGTTTTCATCAGTAAAGTTAGTTTTATGTCATTCCAAATGGTTAAATTTGCATTGAATCTTAATATTTTTGAAACACTGCGCTATGAGCAAGGGTAAGATACTTTTGACCGGAGCAGCCGGATATATCGGGTCTCATACATGGGTGGAACTATGCCAGGCCGGATACGAGGTGGTTGGAGTGGACAACTTTTACAATTCCGAAAGGGACGTTGTTGAACGCATAGGGAAAATTCTTGGGCGGGATGTCCTGTTTGAAGAAGCGGATTGCTCTGACCTGCAGGCTTTTGGGAAGGTATTTGAGAGGCATCCGGATATTGTCGGAGCTGTGCATTTTGCGGCCTGCAAAGCCGTTGGGGAGAGCTTAGACAAGCCCCTGATGTATTACCGCAACAACATTGTTTCCCTGCTGAATCTGATAACGCTGATGACGGAGAAAGCAAAGGCCGCCAATATAGTTTTCTCCTCTTCCTGCACCGTTTACGGGCAGCCTGATGCAGAGCATCTTCCTATCGCGGAGGATGCTCCTCTCAAAAGAAGCCTCTCCCCTTATGGAAAGAGCAAGCAGATGGCAGAGGAGATACTTTCTGACAGTGTAATAGCAATCCCTCATCTGAAAGTTTGCGCTCTGCGATATTTCAATCCTATAGGTGCCCATCCGTCTGCATTGATAGGAGAGCTTCCTCGCGGTGTGCCTCAGAATCTAGTACCTTTTGTAACCCAGACCGCTGCAGGAATCAGAGATCATCTGAATGTCTTTGGAAACGACTACAACACTCCTGACGGCAGCTGCATAAGGGATTACATATATGTGGTGGATCTTGCGAAGGCACACGTAAAAGCCATAGACAAACTCGTGGAAGAAACTGACGTTCACCCTATTGAGAAAACGGATGAGCCTACGTATGTTGATGCTGCAAAAACCGGCAGATGGTATATCTACAACCTGGGAACCGGAAAGGGGTTGTCCGTTCTGGAACTCGTGAATGGTTTTATGAAGGCTACCGGTGTAAACCTTCCTTACGAAATTGCACCAAGACGCCAGGGAGATATCGAGCAGGTTTGGGCAGACCCGCGCAAGGCGGAAAGGGAACTCGGATGGAAAGCAGACACCCCTATCGAGGACGTTCTGCGTTCTGCATGGAAGTGGCAGAAAACCCTTTGATTTCTATTGGGCTATAAAGCGGTAAGTAATTTGTCCGAGTTGAGGATCCGGAGCGGTATCGCTCTTGGAGAAGCGGGAGCGCTTTGCCGCATCCAGGGCGGCGTTTCTTATGCACTCGTCAGGAACTGACGCATCGGCGACAACCTGGGCTTTCTGGACATAGCCGTTACGCCCAACATAAATCTGGACAGTGACATCTCCTCCTCCGCGGCATTTATAGACAGGAATAGGAAGGGAAAATGCCCTTCTCCCTTCCAGTATCCAGTAAAGGACGGAAGGGCCTTTGTATGCTGGCGTCTCTTCTTTTTTCTCCTCGTATTTTGCGGCTGAAGGAACATCGTCCACACCGTCTGTCGGAATCTTGGCGGCGTCCTTGATTCTCTGCTGGAGATCCTCTGCATCCTTGTAGAGTTTATCCGCGTCCGTGTTGCGGTCATCCTTGAGCTGAGTGTTGCGCGAGACTGCCACTGCCCTGTAGGTTGTAATTGGACGGCCGGCGATCTGGTCTTCCAGCTGGGCCTTGGCGATGGCCTTGATTTCCTCCTGGAGCCTTTCCTCCTCTTCCTGGCGGGTTTTGGCAATCTGGCCTTCAGAGTCGGTGACAAAGGAGATTTCCCCTTTCCTTACGGTGGAAATGGAAACAATCAGAAGAATAATTACGAGAACCAGATGAAAGATGATGGTAAGATAAAGACCCGCACGCCGGCTCAGTTTGTCTGATTTGGCAAACCGGTCAATGTCCTGATCTGATATCATCTTTCTTTCATCCATTATTCTCCGCGAGTCAGGAGAGCCTTTTCTATTGTCGCGATAATGATGCTGATAGCCACCCTGTTATGCCCACCCTGCGGAACGATAATGTCTGCATAGCGCTTGCTCGGCTCGATGAACTGGAGGTGCATCGGCTTTACTGTTTCCTGGTAGCGCTTGAGTACCTGCTGGATGGTCTTGCCGCGCTCTTCGATGTCTCTCTGAATAACTCTTCCTAGGCGGTCATCTGCATCCGCGTCAACAAAGATTGAGATGTCGAACAATTTTCTCAGTTCCTCGTTGGTAAAGACCAGGATGCCTTCCACGATGATGATGGTGGCAGGCTCCACGTGAACGGTCTCGGTGGTTGAACGCGAGCAGGTTATATAGGAATATACCGGAGACTCGATGGCCTGTCCGTTACGGAGTTTCTGAAGGTCCGAAACCAGAAGGTCCCAGTCTATGGAATTCGGGTGGTCGAAGTTGTTGGCCGCCTTCTGCTCCGGGGTCAGATGGCTGCTATCCTTGTAGTAGGAATCCTGGGAGATTACCGCTACATCTTCATCCTTGAGGAGGTTCTTTATCTTTCTTACGACCGTTGTCTTGCCGGATCCAGTTCCGCCGGCTATTCCTATGATCAGCATACGTATGTTGTTTTTAGTTTTTGTTCTGTTTAAAACTCAGCGTTTTTCGGAGTTCTCGGGAACGGTATCACGTCACGGATGTTCTGCATTCCGGTAACGAACAGAAGCAGACGCTCGAATCCAAGGCCGAATCCGGCGTGAGGGCAGGTTCCCCATCTTCTTGTGTCAAGATACCACCAAAGGTTCTTTGTATCCATTCCCAGTTCGTTGATGCGGTTCATTATCTTCTCGTAAGAAGACTCTCTCTCGCTTCCGCCAATGATCTCTCCAATCTTAGGGAAGAGAACGTCCATTCCGCGGACTGTCTTGCCGTCTTCGTTCTGCTTCATGTAGAAGGCCTTGATCTCCTTAGGGAAATCGGTGAGGATAACTGGTTTGCCGAAATGCTTCTCAACGAGGAATCTCTCGTGCTCGCTCTGCAGGTCAGTGCCCCAGTGTACAGGGAACTCGAACTTCTCTCCACTCTTTTCGAGAATATCGATAGCCTCAGTATAGGTAACTCTCTGGAACTTGATGCCCACAACGCTCTTCAGCCTCTCGATCAGGCCCTTGTCGAACATATCGTTGAGGAACTGGAGGTCTTCGGCACAGTTGTCAAGAGCGTACTGTACCAGAGACTTGATGAAATCCTCGGCGAGTTCCATGTTGTCGAAATTGTCGTAGAAGGCCATCTCCGGTTCAATCATCCAGAACTCTGCAAGGTGGCGTGGAGTGTTGGAATTCTCAGCCCTGAAGGTAGGTCCGAATGTGTAGATCTTGCCTAGGGCGGTTGCTCCAAGTTCGCCTTCCAGCTGGCCGCTTACGGTAAGGGCCGTCTGCTTTCCGAAGAAATCTGTAGAGAAATCAACTTCTCCAGTTTCCTTGTCCAGAGGGATGTTCTTTAGGTCCATAGTGGTAACCTGGAACATCTCTCCAGCACCCTCGCAGTCGCTCTCAGTGATCAGCGGGGTATGAAGATAGAAGAAGCCGTGCTCGTTGAAGTATTTGTGGATTGCGAAGGCCATGGCGTTGCGGATCCTCATCACGCATCCGAAAGTGTTGGTCCTCATCCTGATGTGGGCAATCTCGCGGAGGAACTCCATCGAGTGGCCCTTCTTCTGAAGAGGATAGTCTGCAGGGTCTGCCTTGCCGTAAATCTCTATGCTGTCTGCCTGGACTTCCACGCTCTGGCCCTTTCCCATACTCTCCACCAGCTTGCCCTTTACACAGAGGCAGGCTCCTGTGGTAACGTCCTTCAGCTGATCCTCTGAAAACTTCTGTCCGTCGCAGACAATCTGCATATTGCGTATGGTGCTGCCGTCGTTGAGTGCAATGAAACTTACGTTCTTGTTGCCTCTCTTTGTCCTGACCCAACCCTTGACAGTTACCTCTGAACCAGGCTGCTGGCTAAAAAGTTCCTTTATGCTTCTGCGAGTAAATTCACCCATAATAATATCTCCTTTTTATGTCTTTATTTCACGTATTTTCTGATTGCGTCCGCCCAGATCTTGTAACCTTCCTGGGTAATGTGCAGACCGTCCCTGGTAATCTCTGGCCTGAGTACCTGCTCCGATGCCGGAAGGGCCAGGTCTGCCGGGCCGTTTGTAAGCATTAGAGGATAGAGGTTGATGAATGTCACCTTCTCCTCCTTTGCCATCTTCTCCAGCTTGGCGTTAATCTCAGAGAACATTGCGGTCTTGCCTGTAAGCAGGCGGTAGCGCTTGAAGCTCTCGTTGATAGGCAGGAGGCTCTGCAGATAAATCTTTGTATTTGGACTCTCTTTCTTTATCCTGCGTACTACATTTATGATGCCGTTGGCAATGGAATCGGCTGTAAGATTGTGGCTTACGTCGTTTGCTCCGGTGAGGAAGAATATCTTCTTCGGATGTCCCGGAAGAATCTGGTCCAGCCTTGCGTCTATACCGCCGAAAGTATCTCCCACGATTCCACGGTTACGGATAGCCCCGCCTTTCTTCTGGAGAGCCTTCTGGACATCAGGGAAGTATGTCTCCCATTTTCCTCCCTCGGTCAGGGAGTTGCCCAGGAATACGATATCGTTCTCTGTAATCGGACTGTCCATATCGAATACCGCCTTCCTCTTGTAATAATGGTCTGTATAAAGAGGAGTGGCATCCATCGCCTTCATTATGTTCTTAGGGATGTCCGTATTGTCTATCTGTCCGGCAAACATCCGGCTTCCCGCTCCAATTGCAAATACCGGTACAGGAATTCCGGTGTGGCTCTTTGTAGACCATCCGATCCTAGCCTTTTTGTTAAGAGTGTCAATGACTTCCTTGGTCAGGTAGTTCTGCGCGTTCTTCTCTTCAGTGGCCGTTCCGTTGATGGCGTCGTTGAATACTGTAAGGTCAAAAGTATATCCCTTCTCTCTGCCGAGGGCCAGTCCGCCGGTTTCGTGGTCTGCAGTAACTACAATCAAAGTCTCTTCAGGATGCTGTTTGTAGAACTCGTATGCAACGCTTATCGCCTTGTCAAAGTCTATGGTTTCGGTTATGACTCCAGGAGCGTTGTTGCTGTGAGCCTCCCAGTCTATCTGTCCGCCCTCGCACATAATGAAGAATCCCTTTCCGTCAGGTTCATACAAAAAGTCTATGGCGCTTCCGACCACCTGTGCCAAAGTCAGTTCCCCGTCCTTTCTGCCTATAACTGGACGCAGTGAACTGTCTCTCCTTTTCTTTCCGTCCTGAAGGAGGATAATCTTGCCGGCTCCGGACTTTTTTGCCTTGTATTCATCCACTCCAAGAGCCACTGTATAGCCGTACTCGCTTACCTTATTGTATATCTGCTCAGCGGCATCCTTCCTCTCCTTGTCTCTCGTGCCCTGGAATCCTCCGCCTCCGAAGAAATCGAATCCGCTTTCAGGAAGCTGCATCGCGATCTCGAAATAATTGCCTCTTTTCTTGCTGTGGGCATAGAAGCCGGCCGGGGTGGCATGGTCTATGGTCACCGATGTCATTATGCCGATCTTATAGCCCAGTTCCTTGAGCTTGTAGGATATCTGCGTCAGAGGAATGGAATCCGCAGGATAAATGCCCACCGTTCCGTTATTGGCCTTGTAGCCAGATGCCAGGGCTGTAGCCGCAGCGCTGGAACAGGTGATGATGTTGGATGCGGAATAAGTTGTGGCTACTCCCATCACCGGGAACTTTGCAAACCCTAGCGGAGTGTTGGAAATTTTCCCGTCTTTCTGGGCAAGGTAGGCCTCTGTCAGGAAAACGTGGGCTAAACCCATACCGTCTCCGATGAAGAGGAATACGTATTTGGCCTTTTCCGGCTTAGTTTCCCCAACGTTCTTCTCCTGTGCGTATACGGTTGAAAAAACTAGGAGCACGGCCATTGCCAAAGCCGTCATCCTTCTGAAAAATCCTCTGAATTCCATAAGTGTGCAGATATTATCTTCCAAAAGTACAAATTTACAAAAATTTTGCGCCGCTTGCGAAAAAGAAACGCCGGCGTTTCGGCCGGCGTTCCATTTTTTTGCTTCTTCCTTAAGATTAGTTTGCTTCTCTCTGACGAGCTACATACAGAATCTTAAGGGCGGAACAACGTCTGAGTTCCTGTTTGATATCCGTGATGATACCCATGCGGACGTTCTCATCAGCCTTCAGTGCAACGGTCATTGCCTCACGCTCGCCCTCGGAGATGGACTCTCTTTCGGCTGCGATGAAGTCGCGGATCTCGTTGACTGTCTTGTAGGAGTCGTTCAGCTGGATTCGGGAATCAGTTCCGTACTGAGCCTGCTTGGAAGGGATAGGAGCTCCCACATAGATGTAGGAAGTCAGGTCCTTTCTCTCGAGCTTGGTGTTCTCGGTTGCTGCAGGCAGCTTAACCTGAACGAGCTTGTCAGTCTGGCGGAATGATGTAGATATCATAAAGAAGAACAGGAGCATGAACACGATATCCGGAAGGGATGCCGTGCTGATTGCAGGTGCGGATTTCTTACCGCCTTTTCTAAATCTTCCCATTACGATACCTCCTTACTTTTTGCCTTTTGTGACGTCCTTAGGCTCTGCCTCGGAAATGTTCTGAGGAATAGCCTCCTTGACAATTTTCTGATGATCTTCGTCCAACTGTGCGTATTTCTTGCCGTAGTGCTGGGTAGCGAACTGGTCCCTGAGCTCGTTGATTGCTCTCACGATCTCGTTCTGAACCTGGATGTACGTGTTGTACAATGTACCCTTGTCGTTCTGCAGAGAAACCACACCTTTGGATACCGGATAATTGCCCAGACCCTTGATAGCCTTAACTTCCTTCTCAGGCATGTTAGGGTTATCCGTAGGGTTACTCAGCATTTCAACTATCTTATCCTTTATCTGGCTAACGTCAGTCGGTGAGGATCCAACCATGATCTTGTCCTGTGAATTGATCTTCACAACGATAATGTTCCTACGGTTGATCTTCACGTCTTCCTGCTGCTGATTCTCTTCCGGCATTGGAGGGAGTTTTCTGGAAATTCCCTTGTCCACATCCATGGTTGTGGTGATGAGGAAGAACACCAAAAGCAAGAAAGCGATGTCCGCCTGGCTGGAAGCGTTGATGTCGGGTGTCTTTCTAGCCATTTTAAAAATTTTGTTTTAAGACTTTCTCCTTAACAAGCTGCCGAAGATTGTAACCAGGATGGCAACAACCAGCAGGATTATGGACATGATGAGGACAGTGTCCGTCATCTTTAAAGTGCCATGGGTAGGCTCGGCAACGCTTGATGACAGGCTTACAGGATTGCCAGAGGCAAGCAGGTAAGAAATCACCAGAGCACCAAGGAAGACACAAATGTTGACAAGTGTCTTCTTGCCGCCTCTTCCGCTACGGTATACCATTGGCAGGAATATAGCCAGCAGTATAGCGATAGCAAGAAGGATGTATGCCCAGTTCAATATCGTGGAAACCATTGTGCCGTCACCTGTTCCCTTGTTCAGGAAGAGGAATGCAACACCGATAACCACTGATATGGCTAACAGTACATACAATATGAGTTTTGATTTGTTCTTCATTTTGCTCTAATTGATTACTTCTTGTTGTATTTGGTGAGGATATCTACAAAGTTGATGGATGCGTCCTCCATTGAGTTAACGAGGGAGTCGATCTTTGCAACGATAATGTTGTAGAAAATCTGAAGGATGATAGCAACGATCAAACCGGCGATGGTTGTGATCAAAGCGACCTTGATACCACCTGCTACAACGGTTGGAGAAATATCACCAGCAGCCTCGATAGCGTCGAATGCGCCGACCATACCTACTACTGTTCCCAAGAATCCCAACATAGGAGCAAGGGCGATGAACAGTGCAATCCATGACAGACCGCTCTCGAGCTGACCCATCTGAACGCCACCATAAGCAGTGATATTCTTTTCAACGCTCTCAAGACCCTCGTCATAATGAAGGAGACCCTGATAGAAAATGGAAGCTACAGGACCACGGGTATCGCGGCAAAGATCCTTTGCCTTCTCAACACCGCCCTCCTGAAGAGCAGACTCGATGCCCTCGAGAAGTTTCTTGTTGTTGGTAGTAGCTCTTGAGAGGTAAATAAGTCTCTCGATGGCGATTGCCAAACCCAGTATGAGACAGAGAACAACCCATACCATGAATGCAGGACCACCCTCGATGAACTTAGTCTTGATCTGCTGATACAGAGGCTTGTCTGACTTCTGGTTGAAAGGATCGACTTCAGCCGGAGCAGCCACTTCCTCAGCCTGAGGAGCCGGAGCTACCTGCTCAGTTGCATTCTCGTCAGTCTTCTGATCCTGAGCTGTTGCGTTCTGGGCAGTCAATGCCATTAGGCCTGCAACTGCCAAAAACATGAAAAGTTTTTTCATAAATTTTGTTGTGATTAAATTAAACAATGTTTATCAGTTATTATTTGTTTTATCTTATCCTGTAATGGTGTCCGTAAAACGAAGTGCAAGGTAACAAAAATTTTCCATTCGCAGAAACCCTGCTTACAGAAAATCTTCAAAAATCTCAAATGACGGATATTTCCCCCCTGAGGCACTTCTGCATCTCCTTTTTCACTTTTTCCGCGGAAGAATACCTTCCCAGCAGCATGAACAGCTTGCAAAGCGTGGCCTCAGTGGTGCCGTCATAGCCGCTTATGACACCGGCTCCCTTTAGTCCCATGCCCGTAGCGTAGGCGCACATATCAACCTTGCCTGCGTGGCACTGTGTCACATTAACTATCACAAGCCCCCTGTCCACCCATTTCTTCATCGTCGACAGGAAAGCCTTCCCTGTAGGGGCGTTACCGCTGCCGAAGGTCTCCAGCACCACTGCCCGGCATCCCTTTGTGGAAAGCACCGCATCTATGGCGGCGGGAGTAATGCCCGGGAATATCTTGAGGATGGCAACGTTAGTATCCATCTTGTCTCTGATTTTCAGCGGAATGTCCCATCTTTCCGGATAATGGATCAGATGGCGGTTATACTTAATGTGGATGCCCACATCTGCCAGAACCGGATAGTTGGCGGAACGGAAAGCACGGAAGTTCTCCGCATTGTATTTGGTTGTCCTGTTTCCCCTATATAACTGACTCTCAAAGTAAATACATACTTCCGGCACCATAGGGTGTCCTTCCGGATCCTTGGCGGCAGCGATTTCTATGGAGGAAATGATGTTTTCCTTGCCGTCCGTACGGAGCATTCCCACCGGCAACTGGCTTCCTGTCAGAACCACCGGTTTTGCCAGATTCTCCAGCATAAAGCTCAGCGCAGAAGCCGTATAGGACATAGTGTCCGTGCCGTGAAGGACCACAAATCCATCGTATTTGCTGTAGTTCCTCTTGATAATCCCGCAAAGCTTTACCCAGAAATCGGGAGTAATGTCAGAGGAATCAATCACCGGATCAAAAGAGCAGGTGTCTATCTTGTAGCCGAACTTCCTGAGTTCAGGCACCTCGTTCTCTATCTGGCTGATATCCACCGGAACAAGAGCCATTGTCTTTTCGTCCTGTTTCATACCGATCGTGCCGCCGGTATAAATCATCAAAATGGAACTTCTCATATTGTTTCTTTTATGTTAATTTTCTGTTTCGGGGGTAGCCGGAAAAGCTCCTCTGCATTCCCTGTAGTGACACTGGCAACTTCCTCAACCGGGATATTCTTTATCTCGGCGATTTTGGCCGCGATAAGCGGGATGTATGACGACTCGTTCCTCTGCCCGCGGTGCGGAGCCGGGGTCAGATACGGGGAATCCGTCTCCAATACTATGTCTGTCAGAGGGATATCTGCCACAACCTTTGCAATGCCGGCATTCTTGAATGTGACCACGCCCCCTATCCCGACCTTGAATCCGCCAAATGACGCAATCCTGCGGTATGTCTCAATGCTTCCTGTGAAGGCGTGGAAGACTCCGGTAAGCCTGCCCTTGAAAGCGGAAACAATCTCCATCATATCCTCAGTGGCACTCCTTTCGTGGATTATTACCGGAAGGTCTTTCCTGGAGGCATATTCAAGCTGAGTTATCAGCACCTCTTTCTGCTGGGAAAAGAAATCCCTGCTCCAATAAGCGTCCAGGCCAATCTCCCCAACGGCAATATACCTCTCAGGATGTGTCTGGAGCTCGTCCAGTGCAAACTGCAACTCATCTTTCCAGTTCTCCCCCACAGAAGTGGGATGAAGCCCCATTCCCATAAAGGTATGCTCCCTGTAATTCCCATACATCTCCATCTGGGCTTTGAAGCTAGTGGAGTCTATGCCCGGGAATATCCAGCGGTCCACGCCGCTGGCCAGAACACGTTCCATTACCTGGGACCTGTCCCCGTCAAAAGCCTCGTCATAAAGATGGGTATGTGTATCTACAAAACGCATGTCATGCTTTATACCACAGGCCGGAAGCGTCTTTGCGGATCTGCCCGTCCATTTCCATCTCCAGGAGTACCAGGCTCAATTCCCCGATGTCCATTCCCGCTTTGGCGCAGAGAAAGTCCGCAGTCCGTCCTTTAACAGATGATAAAGATAGCAATAATTTCCGCTTGGTCTCTTCCGGTGCGGAAAACAGCGAAGGCTGGCGTTTGATATCAGAAATGTAGCCGTCTGTCCATCCCATCGACTTTATTATGGTTGAAGAGTTCAGGCAAAGCTGTGCCACATTTCTGCTTATAAGATAGTTACAGCCATAGGAATTGGCATCCCACATCCGCCCGGGAACCGCAAAGATGTCCCTGCTGTAGGAAGACGCGTACTCCACCGTGCTCATGCTTCCGCCGCTTATGCGGCTTTCACCCACCAGCAGGGCATTGCATATTCCGGCTATTATGCGGTTCCGCTGCAGAAAGTTTCTCCTGAGAGGTTTTGTCCCTCTGGGATATTCCGTCAGGACTCCGCCCTGGCTCAGCATATGGACCGCCAAGTCCCTGTGAGCAGAGGGGTATATGATGTCTATGCCGCAGGGCAGGACAGCCATTGTCTCCATACCGGCCTCAAGCGCCGCATTATGGGCACATCCGTCTATTCCCAAGGCCAATCCGCTCACAATCTGTACTCCGGTGCAAGTTCCCGCAATGTCTGAAACTATCCTTTCCACGCATTCCGCTCCATAGGGAGAAGCCACGCGGGTTCCCACAATGCTCAGGATCCGGCTCCCGAAAGAAGCGCTTCCCCTGTAATAAAGAAGGAAAGGGGGATCCGGGATTTCCTTCAGAATCTCCGGGTATTCATCGCTGAGTACAGATATCAGCTTTACTCCTTTGGACCTCATCCAGATGGCTTCCTGCCGCCCCCATTCCATCATCTCCCGGCAGAAGAGCATCTCCCCCACACCATCCACCTTAAGCAATCCGTCCACAAATGAAGAACCTTCCTTCAATAGTCTCTCGAGGCTTCCCGCCTCCTTTAAAACCAGGCACCCCTTTGACGGATGATTAATCAAAACACGGCTCATTGCACACAGCAGAGCCTCAACCTCAATCTCCATTTCCTGACAACACAAATAAAAACAGCGGCAAGATATGAATCTGCCGCTGTCTGGGAATACCAAATGGTACAATTTACCCGTTTGCAGTCTTTTAAACGTTTAACCGTTTCCTAAACGGATTTACACGATTAACATCGCGTCTCCGTAGATGCCGAAACGGTAAAATCCGGACGGATCTTTTGCGTGCATAGCCTGCTTGTAGGCCGCCATAACCTTGTCATAGCCGCCGAAAGCCGCCTGGCACATAAGCATGGTGCTCAGAGGATAGTGGAAGTTGGTAACCAGCGCGTCCACAATCTTGAAGTCGTAAGGAGGGAAGATGAACTTGTTGGTCCAGCCGTCGATTGGCTTCACCCTGTGGGTCGTGGTGACCGGAGTCTCAAGAGCCCTTGCCACGGTAACGCCGATGGCAAATACCCTGTGGCCGTCTTCCTTGGCCTTGTTGATCTTCTCTGCGCTCTCCTCGGAGATGATTATCCTCTCGCTGCCCATCTTGTGCTTGGACAGGTCCTCGACATCTACACCGCCAAAATTGCTCAGTCCTACGTGGGAAGTGATGAAGGTGCAGTCAACTCCCTTGATTTCCATACGGGTAAAAAGCTCGCGGGAAAAATGCAGGCCGGCTGCCGGAGTCGCAATTGCGCCTTCGTGGCGGGCGAAAATGGTGTTGAAGTTCACCTGGTCATCCTCGTTCGGATGAGGGCGGATTTCTTTTGGCACCGGAAGTTCTCCAACGCTGAAAAGCGTATTTCTGAAATCCTCATAGCTGCCGTCGAACAGGAAACGGAGGGTTCTGCCTCTGGATGTTGTGTTGTCAATCACCTCAGCCACAAGGGAATCGTTCTCTCCAAAATAAAGCTTGTTGCCGATTCTGATCTTGCGGGCCGGATCAACCAGCACGTCCCAGAGCCTCTGTTCGCGGTTGAGCTCCCTTAGCAGGGAAACCTCGATCTCTGCACCGGTCTTTTCCTTGTTGCCCTGAAGGCGGGCCGGGAAAACCTTTGTGTCGTTGAGGACGAAAATGTCGCCCTCACGAGCATAATCCAGGATATTCTTGAATATTTTGTTCTCTATCTTGCCGGACTGGCGACGCATCACCATCAGCTTGCAATCGTCCCTGAAACGGGTCGGATCCTTTGCGATCAGATCTGTTCGGAAAGGAAATTTGAATTGTGATAATTTCATAAAAACTCTGATTTTGCCCATACACGATAGGCAAAATATTATACGGAGGAAAAGCAAAAAGGTTACAGCTATCCGAAATATTCTTTTATGTCAAGAGCGTCTTCGACCCTGAACCCGCCTGAGGCAGAGCGCCTGAGGGCGGACATAAAGGCGCCGCTGGATAGCATTGCACCGAAATCCCTGGCCATGGAGCGTATGTAGGTTCCCTTGCTGCATTCTATCCTGAGGACAGCGGTCGGCAGGCTGCGGATTTCTTCCGGAGAAAGGAGGGAACCCTCCGTGTAGCGGACAACCGGGCGGTTTTCTTCAGAGGCAATCCTTTTCTTTACGGTAAAAGTGTTATGAAGTGCGTCCGTTCCGTATGATGGCCGTGTCAAAGTCTGGATAAGCGGATTATCCGGATCCAGGAGTTCTGAATCGTAGATCTTTATTGCGGCAGGCTTGAGATCTGACTCTTCACCGTTGCGGGCCAGGTAGTAAGATCTGGTGCCGTTGACATATTTTGCAGAATAGGCAGGTGGCATCTGTTCTGTCTGGGAAGTGAAACTGAGGGCGGCCTTTCTCATATCTTCCTCCGCGATGTGGGATGTCGGGAAAAGGGCATCGATAGGATGTTCCCTGTCAAAGGAAGGGGTTGTGGCACCCAGAGTGAACTCGGCGATATATTCCTTCTTTTCCGCCTGAAGGGCCTCGCTGAGTTTGCAGGCCTTGCCAACGCATATTATCAGAAGACCTGTTGCCAGAGGGTCAAGCGTGCCGGCATGTCCTATTTTAACGTTCTTGGTGTTGAACCGGTTGCGGAGAAAGTATTTTATTTTCCGCACAACATCGGAACTGGTCCACCTGTACGGCTTGTCAACCGGAAAGATGATTCCGGATGGATAGGCAGCCATATCATCCTCCAGACGGACAGGATTGCGCCTGTCTATGACAAGGGGATGGAGAGTCTGGCGGATGTCTTCCATAGAGTGCTTATTCCTTGGGACGGACTGGGATTTTCTCTATTCTCCTTTGATGGCGGCCTCCCTCGAATTCAGCTGCCATATAGGCCCTTACGATATCCCTGGCAAGTTCCTCGGAAATGAATCTTGCGGGAAGAGCCAGTATGTTGGCGTTGTTGTGCTGCTTTGCCAATGCTCCCAGCTCCGGAGTCCAGCATAATGCAGCCCTGATTCCCTGGTGCTTGTTAACGGTCATGCTGATGCCGTTGCCGCTGCCGCATATGGCTATGCCGAATTCAACCTCGCCTTTCTCAACAGCTTCAGCCAGAGGGTGGGCGGTATCAGGATAATCTATGCTCTCGGAAGAGTACGCGCCAAAATCCTTGACGGAGTAGCCTTTGTCGTTAAGGAGACTCTTCAGATACTCCTTCATCTGGAATCCCGCGTGGTCGGATGCCATGCCTACTGTCTTTTCCATATAGCTATTGTTCTTGGGTTTCTTTTTCTGTGCTGTCTTTTTCACTGTCCAGAGCCTCCACCTTGTCTACCAGGTTGTCTATCTTGAGTATATAGTGGTAGAAGGCATCTTCTTTCATCGCCGAGTAACGGCCTATAAGTCCCTTAAGCTGTTCCAGAAGAATGTCTCCGCTGATTTCCCACTCTCCCGGGGCCGGTCTTACTCCCTCCGATGCGGCATAAAGGCGGAACTGGGTCGCCAGGCTTTCCTTGCGGAAGAGCTCTTCCAGACTTCCGTAATCGGAAATGGCGTTAAGGCTCTCCCTGTTGTGGTCCGCAAACAGTGAACTGAATCTCATCTGCAGGCTCTTGCGGTTTACCTTAACCAGGAAATCGGTTACGCCTGTAGTATCCATAGGCACGAACACGTCAGGAATAATTCCTCCGCCGCCGTAAACTACATTTCCGTGAACAGTGGTGTATTTGAGGGAATCGTTGACCTTTATGCTGTCCGCATTCTGCATCTCTCCCCTCTGGTAGCGCTCGAGGATATCGTAGCGGTAATCATCCGTGTAAGGCTTCTGTATGCATCTTCCGGACGGGGTGTAGAAACGGGCTACCGTAAGACGGATTCCGCTGTTGTCCGAGAAATAGACAGGCTCCTGCACCAGTCCCTTGCCAAAGGAACGCCTTCCGATGATTACTCCCCGGTCATTGTCCTGTATGGCTCCAGCCACAATCTCGCTGGAAGATGCGCTGTTCTCGTTGATCGCCACATAAAGGCGTAAATCCTTGAAATGACCGGAGCCGGTCGCCGTGACATCCTCTCTCTTCCTCATCCTGCCTTCCATATACACGATCTTGTCTCCCTTGTTCAGGAATTCGTTGGCAAGAAGGTTTGCCTGTTCCATATAGCCTCCCGGATTGTCTCTCAAGTCGAGGAGCAGGGACTTCATCCCCTGCTGGCTGAGCTGAGCTGCGGCTACAAGGAATTCCTTATGGGTTGTCAGGGAAAAACTGGAAATCTTTATGTAGCCCAGAGTCGGAGTGAGCATCAGCGCTGCATCCACGCTGTGAACCGGAATGATTCCCCTTGTTATGTCAAAAGACAGCAGATCCTTCTCGCCGTTTCTCTTTATTCCCACATTAACCTTGGTGTTTACAGGTCCCCTGAGCAGTTTCATCATGGAATCCTGAGAGAATTTTATACCGGCGACATTCCTTCCGTCTATCGTGACAATGCGGTCTCCGCTGAGAAGTCCCACACGCTCGCTAGGGCCGTTAGGGACTACATTAATGACAACAAGCGTATCTTCAGGAACATTGAACTCGATGCCTATTCCAGAGAAGTTTCCCGAAAGGGACTCGTCCGCCTCCTTAAGGTCCTTTGGCGGAAGATAAACGGAATGGGGATCCAGCCTCTCAAGTATATAAGGCAGGGAACTTTCTGTAATTCCCTCGCTGCTAATGGAATCCACATAGTTCTTCTCCACCTGGTCCAGTACCAGGAGAAGTTTGGACCAGCGCTTTGAATCGGAGATTTCGACAGGCTTTATGATATTGCCTCTGGCTAGTCGCCTCATAGTGCCCAGCCAGAAAGCCACTCCGATAAGCAGCAAAAAAATCCAGAACCACGGATTATCCAGAAGATCTTTAAGTTTCTTGAACATTTCCTGAGTCTATTTGCTTTCCGAAGCCTCTCTCTCAGCTTCAAGTTCCCTGATTTTGTCAGAATCCAGCTGTTCTACCGTTATACCAGCCCTCTTCAGAAGCTTTATGCCGTCATCAAGACGATAGGCATCGCGATAGACCACTCTCCTTATCCCGCTCTGGATTATGAGCTTGGCGCATTCCATACATGGAGATGCCGTTATGTAGAGCGTTGCCCCGTCCGACGAGTTGTTGCTCTTTGCAACCTTGGTTATGGCGTTTGCCTCGGCGTGAAGCACATATGGCTTGGTTACCCCGTTTTCATCCTCGCAGACGTTCTCGAATCCTGAAGGCGTACCGTTGTATCCGTCCGAAATAATCATTCTGTCCTTGACCAGCAAAGCCCCTACCTGAAGCCTTTTGCTATAGGAATTCCTTGCCCAAATGCCAGCCATCTGAAGATAGCTGAGGTCGAATTGCAGCTGCTTGTCCATCTTAGTTCTGATAAATGTAACGCTTGATGCTTCTCTTAGGAGTCTTCTCGAACTCCTCAGGCATAATCTTTACTCCTGAAATCTTGGAGTAGTTCGGCATTTCCTCGTTTACGATAGCTATGTTCTCGTTCATCTTGGCCTCAATCTGCGCGGCGGTCGTAAGGCCGTCCCTGGAAGCTCCCTCGATGTCCGGATAAATAAGGGCTATCATCTTGCCGTCATCCTCTATTACCAAGGATTCAACCACATATGGCATATTATTAATGATGCTCTCGATCTCTTCCGGATAGATATTCTGGCCGCTAGGACCCAGGATCATGTTCTTGCTCCTTCCCTTGATGTAAAGGAAGCCGTCCTTGTCCAGGATTCCAAGGTCTCCGGTACGCATCCATCCGTCTTCCGTAAACGCGTCACGGGTGGCTATCTCGTTCTTGTAGTAGCCGAGCATGGTGTTGTCTCCCTTGACCTGGATCTCTCCCGGTACAGAGCGAGGCTTGTCTGAATCGATCCTGATCTGCATCCTCGGAGCCGCATAGCCGCATGATCCCACTTTCTTTTCCTTCCAGTCCGCATAGGCGATAATCGGAGCGCACTCAGTCATTCCATAGCCTACGGTGTACTTGAAACCGATGGAGTTGAAGAAGTTGTCGGCCTCCTTGTTGAAGGCGGCGCCGCCTATTATGACTTCCTCGAACTCTCCTCCGAATGAACTTGTCAGAGTGTCGTTTATCTGTGTCTTTATCCTCTTGTCGGCGATAGGAAGCCTGAGCAGGAACCTGACACCAGGAGTGGAGAGGAATGGCTGCAGACGGTTCTTGTAAATCTTTTCGATGACGAGAGGCACGGAGATAATAATCTTCGGCTTTATTTCCTCGAATGCCTTTACAATCACGCTTGGGCTAGGGACCCTGGTCAGGAAGTGGACGTGCGCCCCCACCGTCATCTCATACAGAAACTCGAACATCATTCCGTACATATGGGCAGACGGAAGAATGGAGACAACGTTGGAATTCTCGTCCACCGAACTCATTACCTTGTATGCGAAAAGCACATTGGACCTCAACGCCCTGTATGGAATCATCACGCCTTTGGAAAAACCGCTGGTACCGCTGGTGTAGTTGATCATAGCCATCTCGTTAGGGTCTGATTCTCTGCGATATGAAATGCAGTCCGGCCCGAAAACCTTTGGATAGGCCTTGCCAAAGAGCTCGTTCAGATGCTCCATAGCCAGATATACAGCCTTGTTCTTGGTCTGTACAAGCGAGAAATCATCCAGGCAGATAACAGTGCTGACGTTTGGCATATGGCTTAGCGTAAGGCCTTCAAGTATGATGCTTCCGGCAAAGAGGATCATACTGTCCGAATGGTTTACGATATGCTCTATGTTGCTTGGCTTGAACTCGTGGAGAATAGGTACCGGAACAGCCCCGTATGTAAGGCAGGATAGGAACACCACAGCCCAGTTGGACTGGTTCTTGGAGCAGATGGCAATCTTGTCTCCCTGCTTGACGCCGCTCTCCCGGAAAACGATATGCATTTTCGCAACCCTTCTCGCCACGTCCCTGTAATACAGAGTGATTCCCTTATAGTCACTCAACGCCGGACGGTTCCAGTTGTGTTTGAAGCTCTCCTCAATAATCTCGATCAGAGAGTCTGAAGTGTACATCATAATCTTATCTGTTAGGTTTCAGGTTCAGTATTTTAAGAGAATACCTGCATAGCGCAGAGGCCAGCGTATATTCCGTTCTTTTCCATAAGTTCTTCGTGATTGCCCTCTTCAACTATCGATCCGTCTTTCATCACGATAATGTCATCTGCATAACGTATTGTGGAAAGACGGTGGGCAATTACTATGCTGGTGCGGTTCTGCATCAGCTTGTAGAGGGCATCCTGCACAAGACGCTCGCTCTCCGTGTCAAGGGCGCTGGTAGCCTCGTCCAGGATGAGTATCGGAGGATTCTTGAGCACTGCCCTCGCAATCGCAATCCTCTGCCTCTGTCCACCGGAAAGGTTCTCTCCCCTGTCGCCGATATTGGTTTCGAACTTCTTTGGAAGCTGCTCTATGAATTCCAGGGCATTGGCAATCCTGGCAGCCTCTACAACCTGCTCTTTGGAGACATTCTCCATTCCGAAGGTAATGTTGTTGTAAACGGTATCGTTGAACAGGATGGACTCCTGAGTCACAATTCCCATCTGGGATGTCAGTGAGTCCAGGGTGTAGTCCCTGATATCGTGCCCGTCTATGAATATGCCGCCGCCGGTAACATCGTAGAATCTCGGCAGCAGGTCCGCGAACGTGCTCTTTCCCGCACCGCTAGGCCCTACCAGGGCCACCATCTTTCCCTTAGGGATATTGGCAAAGATGTTCTTGAGCACCGGCACATCCTCATTGTACGAGAAACTTACATTGCGGTATTCGATTCCGTTTGAGAACTGCTTGAGAGTAAGGGCATCAGGCTTTTCCTTGATCTTGTTCTCGGCATCCAGTATGACAAACAGCCTCTCTCCGCTGACCAGGCCTCTCTGAATGCTGGCATAAGCCTTGGCTATGTTCTTGGCAGGTTCCAGCACTCTCCAGTAGCAAAGGATGTAAACGGTGAAAGTGCCTATGCTGAGCCCCAGGTTTCCGTGAATCTGAAGCCATCCTCCATAGAGCAGGACGGCGGCTGCAATCGTGATTCCGAGGAACTCGCTGGTAGGATGAGCCAGCTGCTGACGGTAAAGCATCTTGCGGCTGGACTTCTTGTGAGCGTTGTTTGTATCCTCGAAGTTATCCTGGACATATTTCTGCGCATTGAATCCCTTGATTATCCTTATGCCGGAAATCGCCTCGTCAAAATGGCTTACGATCCTTCCCATAAGGCTCTGTGTCTCGACAGCCTTCTTCCTCAGTCTCTTGGAAATGGCTCCTATGGCCAGGCCGGAAAGCGGGATGGTGATGAGGGTAACCAGGGTAAGTTTCGGGGAAAGGTAGAAACAGTATGTGATGAAACCGATAATCAGCAGAGGCTCCCTGAATATCATATGGAAACTGTCTGCCACACCGTTCTGGACCTCAGTGACGTCGTTGGATATCCTGGAAATGATATCTCCCTTCTGCTGAGTGTGATAGAATCCTACGTCCATTGTGGAAACCTTGCGGAACAGGTCCGTGCGGAGTTTCTTCATGATATGGGTTCTCATCCTCACCAGGATGGTCTGGGAAAGATATCTTGTTATGTTGGAAAGCAGGCTGGCCCCAACCAGAAGGGCGCACACGAAAAGCAGGGCCTTAAGCGGGCCGTTTGCAAGGAATATCTTGTCCATGTAATACTGGAAAGTATTCTCGAACCAGTCCATGGACATAGAGAAATTCTGAGTCTTTTCAGCCAGTGTCGCGATCTCAGCGGAAACCTGCTCATTGCTCGGACTTTCGAACAGGAGTTTCAGAACCGGAGAAATAAGGGAATAGTTCACGATACCGAATATCACGGACAATATCGCGAGTATTATATATCCCGGCCAGAATCTGCGCCAAGGCCTGGCATAATTGAGCAGTCTGAGAAAATTCTTCATCTTCTAAAGTTTCTTGATCCTTCCGGTCTTCAGGTTGAACAGGAATTCCTTGCCATCCAATCCCATAACCTTTACAAATCCGTCCTTGTCTTCCGTAACGGTGCTCTCCCTGGAGATAGGCCTCTTGACATTCTTGGCCGTAAGTTCCTCTCCTCCAGGTGTGTATATCCTGAGTTTGCTGACGGTCCTGAGGATATAGTAACGCTTTCCGAACAGAATGGCCACCTCAGGCATCTCCCTCGTGAACTCCGGAGCGTGTATATCCGTCCAGCCTTCAACCCTTTCTCCGTTTACGTTACGCTTTGTTATAATGTTCTCTCCGGTTATTATGAACATCCTGTCCTCACCGTCTTCCCTGATGAGTTCAGGACCCAGAGCCACCTCAACATCCAGCTGCTTCGGATAACCGGTGTAGTGTGCACCCCTTCTGTTCATACGGTAAAGCTTGTCGCCGAGAATAAAAGTTATATAAGACTTTCCGTCATCAAGTTTTATGAGTCCGGCGTAATTCTTAATGGTATCCTTCATCGGGATTCCCCAGATTCCCTTCTTGTTCTTGTCCATATAGGAAATGGAAAGATACTTCTTGCTCTGCTCGAACCAGGTGGTGTCTCCGCGGTCAGGATCTACCAGCGGGAACGGGCCCCAGAAGGTCTTGAATGTGCTGTCTATGAACACAACCTCTTCGTCTTCAGCGTCAAACATCTGTGGAGGAGTGCCCAGCCTTGCGGCATAGAAACTCAGGTTAGCCTTTGTCTGGCCTCCGGACGGAAAAATATTAACCGTTGCGTATTCGAAATTCTTTTTCCTCAGCGACGAGGCTATCCTTCCCCTGTAGTACTTGTTCAGCACGGTAAGCAAGGTGTCTGAACCTTCCTTAATGTTCACCAGAGCCTTTGCCACACCCTTTTCCGAGAAGAAGGAACTGACCGGGGTATGGGACAGGTACTTGTCCAGGTTAACGGCATTTGCCTTGCCTTTGAAGAACTCTCCCACAGCGTTGGCGGAACCTATTATCGTCCAGTCAGAAATCTTGCAGAAATGGGTTTCAGGATTGTGGGAGAATACCTCTCCAAGCAATCCGGCGACATAACCCTTGTATATGAATTCCTCTGGCGCCATTGTCTCTCCCTTGCCCTTGATGCCGGTTATCTTCCCGAACAGGGATGTGGAGTTCCTGTACAGCAGAGTCACCCATTCATACTTTCCGCCAATAAGGCAGAATGCGCTTACGGCCTCGGTAAAGCCCTCGGAAGCAAGCCATTCCATAGGAGCAGGAGCATCCGGAAGCGGAATCCTGTCCAGATTGGCCATATAGGAAGAATATTTCTTGTTGGCATCCAGATATTTCTCGTAGTCCTTCACGAAGCTCTTCAGGGAATGGATGTCCAGACATACGGCAAACATTGTGCTCGCCGGCAGTATATCCTGCGCCGTAGAGGCATAGGCCTTCTGTCCGCCCAGCACAGCCGCAAAGTTTATGAAATCAGAATGGTCTGTCAGCGTTCCCTCGAAAGAAATGAAATTCCTCTGCCTCGGGTTAATGTCCAGAGCGCTCCACGTTGCCAGCCTCATTACGAAATCCGAGTATTTCAGGAAAGAATAGGTAACGCTTCCGGAGAAGAGTTTTCCTATCTGCTTGTGGTTGATATACAGGCACTCCTCCCCTCCGGTCCCTTTCAGGACAGAATAGAATTCCTGGTTGTCCAGTATGGAGTTGCCGGCATCCAGATGCCTGAGGGAGCTCTCCACGCAAATCGCGGAGGAACTTGCCAGGACCAGGTCGTTGTTCTGGGCTACCTTAAGCCCGGAAGGCAGAGAATATATCTTGTGGGAATTATAGTTCCTTGAAGATGACGCGTGAGTCTCTAGATACTGCTGCATCTCAGCGATATCTTCTGTTGCGTACAAATCCGCAATCTGAAGCAGAGACACCTCGTTGACTGCCGAATAATGCAAAGAGAAGAGGCTGTGGCAATTTCCTTCACCCATTCCGAACAGGACATCCTGGAACCCTGCCAGAGCGGAGGTGGAATCAATGAGTCCGTAAGAGAAAACGGATGTGTCCTTTAGAAGCGGAGAGAGATGTTCCAGCTGTTCAAAGTCCAGAATCAGCACGGCATCCGAAGGCACAGCCCTGTAGGCATCCTCCGTCTGTGCGGACAGAACCTTGCGTTCCTTCTGGTCTGTTTCTTCCGAATCGCTGTCCCTCAGCCACAAAGCCAGGAACAGGACTATGCCCAGAAGAAGCAGTGTTCCCAGGAAAAGCAGGAGTATTTTCCGTCTCTTACTCATATTCTGCGAATTTACAAAAAAAAGACAGACCGGAACGAATTTCGGCCTGTCTTCTGTCTGTCTTGTCAAATATCAGCCAAGACTATTTCTTCTTTGCATCCTTGGCTTCCTTCTCTACATAAGGGAAAACCTTAATAAGCTCTACATCGAATACCAGAGTTGAATAGGCTGGCAGATCCGGACCCATATCCCTTCCGCCGTATCCGAGGTTGAACGGAATCCAGAGTTTCTCCTTTCCGCCCTCGCCGATAAGCTGCAGACCTTCTGTCCATCCAGGAATCACTCCATTGAGAGGGAACTTGATGGTCTCGCCTCTGTCGTAAGAGGAATCGAACTGCTTGCCATCCAGAAGGCAACCCCTGTAGTTAACCTCGACGGTATCCTGAGGACCCGGCTTAACCTCGTTTCCAGGAACTTCGATGATGTACTGGAGTCCGCTGTCGGTCACCTTTACACCTTCCTTGGTCTTGTTCTCTTCCAGGAATTTCTCCTCTTCCTCAGCCTTCAGAACTCCCAGTGCCTCATTGGCCTTCATCATATACTGCTGAATGTACATAGGAGCGTTCTGCTCGTTGAAGATTGTGGTATCGCCCTTCAGGACGGTCTTGATGGTACTCATAACCTTTCCGAGGTTGATGTTGTCCAGCTGTGAGCCCTTGAGCATATTTGCGAAGGCTACTCCTACAGCAACGCTTACAGAGTCAACTTCTCCCTGAGTAATTCCAGGAAGCGGTTTAGGATTGCTCTGGCAGGAAGCAAGAATCATTGCGCTGAGCGCGCAGACTGCAATTGTCTTAAAAAACTTCATAATCTGAATATCTAATTGTTTATGTTTTATCTCGTCCGAAATGCAAATATACCAATTTATTTGTCTCCGCCGCCAAAACAGGCGAACAACGCCATCTTATGCAATAATCTTGCCCCGACATTGGCATCCCACTCGTTTTCTCCCGGAGCCACCTCGCATAAGTCGAATCCGGCTATTCTTCTCTGCGATGCAACCATTCTGAGGAGATAGACCGCCTGCTGGAAACCAAGCCCTCCCGGAACCGGTGTGCCGGTATTCGGGCAAAGGGACGGATCCAGTCCGTCTATGTCGAAGCTGATGTAAACATCCTCCGGCAAAGTGTCTACGATCTCCTGGCAGATGGACTTCCAGGTCTTGCCTTCAGCCAGAGCCTCCCCGATTCCGCTGTCGGTAAAGGCGGAAATGCGGCCCTCGCGCTTTATGGTGTCGTGCTCGTCAAAGCAGAAATCCCTGATTCCCACCTGGGTAAGATGACCGATATTGTTGATCTTGGAAAGGATGTTGAACATTATGGATGCGTGCGAATGCTCAAAGCCCTCATACGCATTCCTCAGGTCCGCGTGTGCATCGAACTGAAGGACTCCCAGTTTCCGGCCTTCCGGAAGAGACTCGGCGGCAGCCTTAACAGCACCGAAAGTGACGCTGTGCTCACCCCCGACAACTCCCGGAATCTTGCCCTGCCTGAGATATCCTGCGCAAATCTGTTCCGTAAGATAATTCACGGCGGCGCTTGCCTGATTGACATCCTCCTGCATCTGCCTGAGTTCCTTATCCAGATCCTTTCCTTCCGAGAGGCAGTCGATTATCCTGCAGGCTTTTGTCCGGGCTTCTCCGTTTATGGCCTTTATGTAGTCGTAAACCTTAATCCTTCCTCCCTCCTGTTCCATATCTATTTCCGTCTCGTCCGTCCCTATCTTGAACTCCGGACTTGACGGCAGATGCTCGTCATAAAGGTCCACCTGGATGGAAGCGTTGATCATAGCCTCAGGACCGCCCGATGTTCCGTCTGAATAGGAGACGGTTGCATCCCACGGCACGGAAACCAGCACAACCGGACACTCGTCATTAGGGAATGGCATTCCGAAGTACCTTCCGTTGGCAATGCCCACTCCAGAAGGGTCAAAACCCAGTTCTTCCTTGTTGTCTGCCATAACTGTCTTGTTTCTTATACGATGCCTTCGCGGAGAATGTCGTGGATATGGACAAGCCCCACATACCTTCCGTCCTTCATCACCACCACGGAGGTTATCTTATTCTTCTGCATAATATTGAAAGCGTTCACTGCCATGTCGTTGATATCTATCTGCTTTGGATTGCGGCTCATGATATCCTTGGCCACTATGCTGTCTCCATTGTGAATGCCTTTCTCCACCATACGCCTCACGTCTCCATCCGTTATTATGCCCTGAAGCTCTCCCTTGCCGTCCAGGACCACAGTCGCCCCAAGACGGTTCTGGGATATGTTGATTATGGTGTTCTGAATGCTTTCGTTCATCCCCACAACCGGGCGGACATTCAGGTCCATGACATCGGATACCCTCAGATACAGACGCTTGCCAAGACTTCCTCCGGGATGGTACATGGCAAACTGTTCCTGGCTGAAGCCCCTCATCTGGAGCAGACACACGGCCAGGGCGTCTCCCATTACCAGCTGGGTGGTAGTAGACGATGTCGGCGCCAAGTTGTTAGGGTCGCTCTCCTTGTCAACCGTGGCCCTCACTATGTAGTCTGCGTGCTGGGCCAGGAAAGAATCAACGGAAGAAACCATCGCTATGATCTTGTTCCCCATCCTTGCGATAAGAGGTACCAGGACTTTAATCTCAGGTGTGTTTCCGCTCTTGGAAAGGCACAGCACGACATCGTCCTTCTGGATTATTCCCAAGTCTCCGTGAATGGCATCTGCAGCGTGCATGAAAATGGCCGGAGTTCCTGTGGAATTCATCGTGGCCACGATCTTGGTTCCAATAATGGCGCTCTTTCCTATGCCGGTGACTATGAGCCTTCCCTTGCTGTTGAAGATCAGATCAACCACCTCCAAAAAGGACTCATCTATGTATGAAGTAAGATTTGCCACACTCTCAGCCTCTTGTGAAATCACTTTCTTGGCAAGGTCCAGAATTTTTCCGTCAGATTTTTTCATAAAAATTTTGACAAGTCTAAACTATTGAGTACATTTAACAAGCGAATATGCAAATATAAAGAAATCTGATGAATATTACTTCTGAAACCCTGCGGCAGCAACTTAAGGAATTCTTCGGGTTCACAAACTTCAAGGAGCAGCAGGAAGACATCATAAAACATCTGATAAGGGGCAACAACGCGTTCGTGCTTATGCCTACGGGCGGCGGAAAGAGTCTTTGCTACCAGCTTCCGGCTCTCCTTATGGAGGGTACGGCGGTTGTGGTTTCCCCGCTTATCGCCCTGATGAAGAATCAGGTAGATGCCATAAGGGGTTTCGTCGCCGAGAAAGAGGGCATTGCCCACTTCCTTAATTCATCGCTGAACAAGGCTCAGATTCAGGAAGTTAAAGAGGACTTGCTGAAGGGTCTGACCAAGTTGCTTTATGTTGCCCCAGAGTCTCTTACCAAAGAGGACAACATTCAGCTGCTGAGGCAGTGCAAGATTTCTTTCTATGCCATTGACGAGGCGCACTGTATCTCGGAATGGGGCCATGATTTCCGTCCGGAGTACAGAAGGATACTCCCGATTGTCCAGGAGATCGGCAAAGCCCCTATCATAGCCCTTACGGCCACGGCCACTCCAAAGGTCCAGAGCGATATTCTCAAGAACCTGGGAATGCCGGACGCCAAGGTGTTCAAATCTTCATTCAACCGTCCGAACCTCTATTACGAGATCCGCCCGAAGGTCAACACAGAGAAGGAAATCATAAAGTTCATCCGCCAGAACGAGGGCAAGAGCGGCATCATCTACTGCCTTTCCAGGAAGAAGGTGGAGGATATGGCGGAACTTCTGAATGTCAACGGTATAAAGGCATTGCCTTACCATGCCGGACTGGATGCCGCGACCAGGGCCTCCAACCAGGACAAGTTCCTCATGGAAGAGGTGGATGTGATTGTGGCTACAATCGCCTTCGGTATGGGCATAGACAAGCCGGACGTAAGATTCGTCATCCACTACAACATACCTAAATCCCTGGAAGGCTATTACCAGGAGACAGGCCGTGCAGGACGAGACGGAGGAGAGGGGCAGTGCATCGCTTTCTACAGTTTCAACGATATCCTCAAGCTGGAGAAATTCATGCAAAGCAAACCTGTCGCCGAGCAGGAAATAGGAAAGCAGCTTTTGACAGAGACCGTGGCATATGCGGAGAGCAACCAGTGCCGCCGCAAGACGCTCCTGAATTACTTCGGCGAGATTTACCCTGAAGACGACTGCGGAAACTGCGACAACTGCCTGCACCGTCAGCCTCAGTTTGAGGGAAAGGATTACCTTGTCACCCTGTTCCAGCTTATCCGCTCGATGAGGGAGAACTTCAAGGCCGATCATCTGGCCAACATACTCGGTGGCGTAACCAACGCCATGATAACCTCTTACAAGCACAACACCAGCCGCTTCTTCGGCATAGACAAGGAAAAGGACGAGAAATTCTGGCTAGCCGTCATCAGGCAGGCCTGCGTGGACCAGTTCCTTAAAAAGGACATCGAGCAGTACGGTCTGATTTCCCTCACCGACAAGGGAAAGGAGTTCCTTGCCAAGCCTTATTCCGTGATGCTTACGGAAGACCGCCGCTTTGAGGATACCGGAGAGGGAGACGATGTGGACGAGGATATGCCGGCAGGAGGCAAGAAAGGCGGCGGAGGCGGAGACCAGACGCTGCTGGCAATGCTCAAGGACCTGCGCAAATCCGTGGGCAAGCGCCTGAACCTTCCTCCTTATGTCATATTCACCGATCCGTCTCTGGAAGACATGACCATCTTCTATCCTGTAACCATAGATGAACTTACAAGCTGTTCAGGTGTAGGAAAGGGAAAAGCCGAGAAATACGGAAAGGAGTTCGTGGAACTGATAGCCAAATATGTTGAGGAAAACGAGATACTCCGTCCGGATGATTTCGATTTCAAGATCCGTTCTACGGAAGACAGTTCCAACATAGGAAGGTTCATAATCCACAATACGGATATGCACGTGCCTCTGGACGAGATTGCCAGGATGAAAGACCTGGATATGGACGAGCTCCTTTCTAAGATAGAGGCTATGGTGGCTGCCGGAAACCGCATCAAGATAGACTATTACATCCGCCAGGCCGTGGATGAGGACAAGATAGAGGACATCTACGACTACTTCAAGGACGAGGCGGAGACAGACTCCGTAACAGATGCGATGAAAGCCCTCGGCCCGGACTACGAGGAAGAGGAAATACGTCTTATCCGCATTAAATTCCTGACGGAAGTCGCCAACGGCTACTAGCCCTGATTATCCAGTTGATCTGAATCAATCCATTTGATGCTGTCATCACGACCCCAGTATGACAGCTGGCGCTTTGCGTAGCGGCGGGTGTTGGTCTTTATTGAATCCACTGCCGAGGCAAGGTCTGTCTTTCCGTCCAGATAATCGAATAGTTCACGGTATCCCACTGTCCTTAGCGGAGGAATGTGGTTAAGGTCCGGGCAGAACACCCCGTCCCTGTAGCGGAAACGGTCAAGGGACTTGACTTCATCCAGAAGCCCATCTGCCATCATCCTGTCCACACGGGCGTTTATCCGGTCGTAAAGCCTGTCACGGTCCATAGTAAGGCCGACCTTCCTGATGGAGAAAGGACGCTCTTTTTTCTGCTCCGTCTTCCAGTCGGAGAACTTACGCCCGGTCTGTAGGGTCACCTCCAGGGCGCGGATGATTCTCTGGGGATTGGCAATGTCAAGTGTGGAGTAAGACTCCGGGTCCAGCTGCTTGAGCTGGTATCGCAGAGACTCCAGCCCCTCATTCTCCAGTCTCCGGTTAAGGGAATCGCGGAGTTCCATATCCGGCTCCGGAAATGCATCCAGCCCGTTGCAGACCGCATCTATGTAAAGGCCGCTGCCTCCACACATCACAAGGTTGTCCCGAGTCTTGAAAAGCTCTTCAAGAAGAGCCAGCGCGTCAATCTCATACTGCCCTGCAGCATAATGCTCAGCGATGGACCTGGTCTGGATAAAATAATGCCTGACCTCTGCGAGCTGCTCCCTGGAAGGAACTGCTGTACCGATAGTCATCTCCTTGAAAATCTGACGGGAATCGCAGTTGATGACAGGAGAGTCCAGCCGCTTGGCAAGGGATATGGCATAGTCCGTCTTACCTACCGCGGTAGGGCCGAGTATTATCGTAAGAACCTTTTCCTTTGGGTTTTCCACTACTTAAGCGGTGTAAACGGATAAACTACACTGACAATGAAAATGTTCGCCGCCAGTATTATGATGTTCATGAAGAAACCGATTCTGAGGAAATCCGTGAACCTGTATCCACCCGGACCATAAACCAGCATATGCGTAGGAGATCCTATAGGGGTAGCGAAACTTGAGCTTACGGCTATCATAAGCGATATCATGAACGGGAAAGGATCGTAGCCAAGTTTCACTGCCGCAGAATACATTATTGGACAGAATATCGCTCCGGCCGCGGTATTGCTTATGAATTCCGTTATGAATGTCGCCACAAGGCAGATGGCTGTCATTACCAGGAGAGGGCTGTTGCCGCAGATGTTCAGAATCCCATATGCCATCTTCTCGGCGATCCCCGTCTTCTGGATAGCGAGCCCCAGCACCACAGAGCCTGCGAACACCATAAGGATATCCCAGTTTATGGCTTTCATTGCCTGGTCGACATTGCAGCATCGTAATAATATCATTGCAAATGCCGCCAGGACCGCGCAGTTCATAAGGGATATGACGTTGGCCGCGCTCAATGCCACCATGGCAATCATTATCACCGAGGAAAGCAATGTCTTCGGTCCTATATTGGCAACTTGTTCCGAATCAAAGAAATGGACCTGGCTGTAAAGCTTGCTCCCTTCAGTTTTCATTTTTGGTGGGCAAGCCAGAAGAAGAGTGTCTCCTGCCTGAAGCACAACATCCCTTGGAGACTGGTTTATCCTCTCTCCCTTCCTGGCCACGGCAACAAGCGTCATATTGTTCTGCCTTTCAAATTTGCTCTCCGATATCTTCCTGTTTATAAGGCTGCTGCCAAATGTGATATAGGCTGTCTTGAGCTGACGGTGTTTCCCGGCTTCCTTCGCGGAGAACACATTGTCTTCCGCAATCGCCAGATTCTGTCCGTCTTTCAGGTCCAGAAGCTCGTCGATCTGGCCCGAGAAAACCAGATGGTCTCCGGCCATTATATGATCGTCTGCCGTCACGGGAGAGACAACCGCATTGTCAGAGCGGATGATTTCTATGAGAGAGCCGCCCTTGACACTGTCCAGGCCGGCCTCGGAAACACTCTGCCCGATGTATTTGCTGTCTGACGGAACCTGAAACTCCACCGTGTATTCCGACGTGTCTTCAAAAGCGGATTCAGGGGCCTTGCGGTCCGGTAGGAGCTTCCTCATGGCTATGACCGCGAGAATTCCGACAAACAGGCAGAAAAGACCTGGTATGGTTATAGACAAGACATTCATCGTTATGCCTGTGTTGTCTTTATACAGGCCTGATATTATGAGGTTGGGAGGAGTTCCTATAAGGGTGCACACGCCTCCCATCCCAGACGCGTAGCTGAGAGGTATCAGGAGTTTTGAAGGAGATATCCCCAGTTTCTTGCACCACATTTTCACAATACCCACAAACAAAGCCACAACAGTGGTGTTGCTCAGGAACGAGCTCAATGCTGCGACCGGGAACATCAGCCTCACGATGGCACCCGTTGTCTTTTTAGGCTGCCCAAGCAGATGCTTGACAATCCAGTTCAGTACCCCCGTGTGCATCAGGCCGGCCAGCACGATGAACAGGACACCCACAATTACCGTGGAAGAGGAACTGAATCCGCTGAAGGCTTCCTTCTCGTCAACAACTCCGCTGACCAGCAGAATGCCTATGGCTGCCAGGAATACGACATCAGCACGGATTTTCGTGAAAATCAGCACGGAAAACATAGCTAGCACAGTAACTATAGTTATCCATGCATAGAGGTTGAATCCCAAGAACACTACAGTCTCCATAATAAACGTTATAGGCTATTTCAGATTTATTCGTCGTCTCCCCCGTCGTCAGGATCATCGTCTCCGATTTCTTCTCCCAATTCCGGAGTGAGGTTGTCAAGAGTGTCGTATTTGCTGTCGAACTGTCCTGGTATCCTGCCCTTTTCCGCAACAAGACGCGGATAAGAGACGTGGGACAGGTATTCCACCTCGGAAACAAAACTCAGCACCATGTACTTGTTCTTGGTCAAATCGAACACATAGTGCAGTGTCGTTGCCTCCATGGCAAGGGTCTTGGCAAGGCTGACTCCGTCTATGGTGCCGCTTCCAAGATCGAAGAGCCCCCACATTGCCTTCAGTTTTCCGTCCGGTCCATAGCCGCGGAAAGCTATCATCTGGTCAGGGGCAAAATCCAGGTCGTTGACCAGAAACTTGTTGAGGGCAAAAAGAGTCATGTCGTCCCTGAGCTCATATTCCCTGAAAAACACCTTGTTGGAATGGAAGGTAACCTTATATCTGAGAATCGTTGACATAATCTTCCGTTTTTTTACTGTTTACTCAGCGACAGGATACCGCATCCTTCAAGGATGGCGTCAACGGTATTTATTCCGTCCATCCATTCGTCAACGGCAGGAGACTGCGCCATTCCAAATTTAACATATTTTTTCTGTATTGCATCGCGATGCCTGTCACAGAATTTTTCGACCTCTGAAAGATCCTTGTAGAAAGAGTATCTGACCACTCCCATTTGAGGGAAAGGTTTAATTGACTCCTCCAGCAGGAAGAACCCGCCGTCCGCGTAACCTCTCCCACCGGAAAGAACAGCGACAGCCCTTTCTCTGATATAGGAGTTCATATATGGTGTTATTACTTCCAGATATGGTTTCATTCTCTGCGATGCCTTGATTATGCGCCAGATATCAAACCCTTCCGGAAGGAATAAATACGAGATGCTGCGGCAGCCGAGCCCGCAGTAGAGGAACACGTCCTCCGCCAGCTTTTCAAGATCGGAATCACTCTCCCTGCCGCTCAAAACCCCAAGGCTGAAACGGCTGCCCCTTGCGAGGACGGGAAGTTCCTTGAACTCGTCACAGACAAGAGCCTTTGTCCTGTTGGAACCGCTGAAAATAAGGAAATCCAGCTTGGGAGTGTCTTTTATTCCTTCAATGCGGTCGGAAATGAAATCCCGGAAAAGAACCCTGGAAGCAATATCAGGAGAGCACCCGGCGGCAATATCCACCATTGAAGGAATAAGGCAATCATCTTTCGAAGAGAGCTTTACGACGGCCCGCGCCCCTGTTGAAAGGGTGCAGAGAAGGTCGTGGAAACCCACTGCAGGAATGTTACCAGCCATTATTATGCCCACAACCTTTCCGCTCATCATACGCCTGAAAAGGTCCGGATCCGATGAAGGCCCGTCTGAATATGCCAGAAGCTTTTCCAGGGCCCCTCTGGTAAGATACTCTTCTGCTATAGCTTTCAGGGCCCGCTTCTGCATGTAAGGAGTAAAGAGCGGATTGACAACCTGTGCAGACTCCATGGAAGATTCCATAACAGAAAGGTCCCCGAGCCTTTTGCCCAGTTCAGAAAAAGCCTGTATGAAATCCTTGCGGCAGAACATATAACCAATACTGTCGTTTTGCAAATTTACCAAAAACGGCCTACCTTTACAACTGCCATGGCCAAAGGAAAGACAACACAGACAACCCTTCCGGACAACTATCTGAGCATAGCTTCCCCAACCGAAGGTCTTTACAAAGACAACGGAAGCCGTTTCCTGTCTTTCGCCTACCCTTGCAAGGATCCTGAAATCGCGGAGGATATTGTCAAGAAACTCCGCAAGGAATACTATGACGCAACCCATCACTGCTATGCCTACAGAATCGGCCTTAAAGGAGACATCTGGAGGGCCAACGACGACGGGGAACCTTCTTCCACTGCAGGCAGACCGATCTTAGGGGAAATCCTCTCAAGGAATCTCAGCGACATCCTTGTTGTTGTAGTCCGCTACTTTGGCGGAGTGAAGCTTGGTGTGCCCGGCCTGATCAAGGCCTACAGAACGGCGACTTCCGAGGCGCTTGAGAAAGCCGAGGTTGTGACAAGGACAGCCACATCGCCGATGAAGATAGTCTTCCCTTACCACCAGACAGACAAGGTCCTGAAGGAACTCAGGAAAAGGAATATTGAGGAATCGGAAAAGAAATTCGAGGAAGAATGCTCACTTACAGCCCACGTGCCGCTGAGCATGACGGAAACTCTTCAGGAAACACTTCTCAAGATAGAGGACGTTAAGATTTGCAAATATTCGCATAAAACCGCTTAAAATCCGATACAATTCATATCTTTGTAGGAAACATATTAACACTAAAATCCATTATGAAAAAAGCTTATAATTTCTTTGCCGGCCCTTGTGTCCTTCCAGAGGAGGCAATCAACTCAACCATCGATGCTTTGAAGGACTTCGCAGGCACCGGTATTCCATTGATCTCCATCTCCCACAGAAGCAAGGAGTGGGAAGGTGTAATGAACGAGTGCAGGGCTCTGTGGAAGGAACTTCTCCAAATTCCTGACAATTATCACGTGGTATTTCTGGGCGGCGGCGCAAGCCTCCAGTTCCTCTATGTGGCAATGAACCTGTTCGAGAACAAGGCAGGATATCTCGAGACCGGCGTTTGGGCAAAGAAGGCCCTCAAGGAGGCTCAGGGTATCGCAAAGAGCCGCGGCAAGGAAGGCGCAGCTTTCGCCGTTGCTTCTTCTGCAGACAAGACCTACTGCTACATCCCTAAGGGATATGAGATCCCTACCGACCTGGACTACTTCCACATCACCACCAACAACACCATCTACGGAACTGAAATCAAGTATGATATGGACTGCCCTGTAACCCTGGTTGCAGATATGTCTTCAGACATCATGAGCCGTCCTGTAGACGTTTCCAAGTACGGTCTGATCTATGGTGGTGCACAGAAGAACGTAGGTCCTGCAGGCGTTATCTTCGCCATCATCCGCGATGACGTTCTGGGCAAGGTTTCCAGCTACATCCCTACAATGCTGGACTACAGGACCCACATCGAGAAGGAGAGCATGTTCAACACTCCTCCTGTATTCGCAATCTACGTTATGACACAGACTCTGAAATGGCTCAAGGGACTTGGCGGAGTCGAGGCCATCAACAAGATCAACACCCAGAAGGCGGAAATGCTCTACAACGAGATCGAGCGCAACAAGATGTTCGTCGGAACAGCTAATCCTGAGGACCGTTCTATCATGAACGTATGCTTCGTTATGGCTCCTGAGTACAAGGAACTTGAGGCAAGCTTCCTGGATTATGCAAAGGCTAACGGAATGATGGGCGTAAAGGGTCACCGTTCAGTCGGCGGCTTCAGGGCTTCCATCTACAACGCCTGCCCTATCGAGAGCGTACAGGCTCTTATCAAGTGCATGCAGGATTTCGAGAAGAACGCAAAGTAATCTTTTGAATCATGAAAATACTTATCGCGACAGAAAAACCTTTCTCCAGCAAGGCTGTGGAAGGCATTAAGAATATTGTAGAGTCTGCAGGCCACACCTTTGCGGCTCTGGAAAAATACGGAACCGAGGACAAACTCCTTGAAGCAGTTGCAGATGCAGACGCTCTGATCGTACGTTCAGACAAGGTTACAAAGGCAGTGGTTGACGCTGCAAAGAACCTGAAGATTGTCGTAAGGGCAGGTGCCGGATTCGACAATCTTGACCTTGCCGCCCTTTCAGAGAGAAAGATCGTTGCCATGAACACTCCAGGCCAGAACTCCAACGCAGTCGCAGAGCTGGCTATCGGAATGATGATCTACATCTCACGTAACCAGTTCACTCCTGGTACCGGAAGCGAACTCAAGGGCAAGACCCTGGGAATCCAGGCTTACGGAAACGTAGGACGTCTGGTTGCCGAGCACGCCAAGAGCTTCGGAATGAAGATTATGGCATTTGACCCGTTCGTTCCTGCCGAGAAGATGGAGGCTGAGGGTGTAATTGTTGCAAAGGATCTGGACGACCTGTATTCCAACAGCAATTTCATCTCCCTGCACATCCCTGCAAACGAGCAGACCAAAGGTTCTATCGGCTATGCTCTCCTGAGCAAGATGCCAAAGGGAGGCTGCCTGGTCAACACCGCCCGCAAGGAAGTCATCAACGAGCCTGAACTCGAGAAGGTTCTGGAAGAGAGGGAAGACCTCAAGTACATCACCGACATTGCTCCTGCAAACATCGAAGTTCTCAAGGAGAAGTTCGGAAAGAGAGTTTTCGCAACCCCTAAGAAGCAGGGAGCCGAGACCGCAGAGGCAAATCTCAACGCAGGTCTTGCCGCAGCAAACCAGATTGTCGGATTCTTCAAGGACGGATGCACCCGTTTCCAGGTAAACAAATTCTAGGCTATGGTAAAAGTTAAACCGTTTGCGGCTATACGTCCGCCAAAGGAAATCGTAAAGGAAGTGGCTTCACGTCCTTACGACGTGCTCAACTCAAAGGAAGCCAAGGCAGAAGCCGGTGAAAAGTCCCTGCTCCACATCATTAAGCCTGAGATCGATTTCGATCCTATCGCTGACGAACACGAGCAGAAGACCTACGACAAGGCTGTCGAGAATTTCAAGAAGTGGCAGGAGAAAGGCTGGCTGGTCCAGGACAAGAAAGAGCAGTACTATGTTTACGCCCAGACAATGGACGGAAGAACTCAGTACGGTCTTGTAGTCTGCGCCAACACAGACGATTACATGAGCGGTGCCATCAAGAAGCACGAGCTTACCCGCAAGGAGAAGGAAGATGACCGCATGATTCACGTAAGGATTCAGAATGCCAACATCGAGCCTGTATTCTTCGCCTATCCGGACAATGCCGAGATCAACGCCATCGTTGAAAAGGTTGTAAAGGAAAAGGCTCCTGAGTACGACTTCGTTGCAGAAGACGGATTCGGCCACACCATGTGGATCATAGACGACGATGCAACCATCGCCAGGATTACTGAAATCTTCTCCACCGTTCCAGCCTTCTATGTTGCTGACGGACATCACCGTACGGCAGCAGCCGGAAGAGTTGGCGCAGAGAAGAGGGCCCAGAATCCTAACCACACCGGAAACGAGGAGTACAACTACTTCATGGCAGTGGTATTCCCTGAGAGCCAGCTCAAGATCATAGACTACAACCGCGTTGTAAAGGATCTTAACGGAATGACTCAGGACGAGTTCATAAAGAAACTCGGCGATTTCTTCACTGTTGAAAAGAAGGGTGCCGAGATCTATCGTCCTTCCGGATTGCACAACTTCTCGATGTATATCGGAGGAGAGTGGTACAGCCTCACTGCAAAGCCTGGAACATACGACGACAACGATCCTATCAAGGTTCTTGACGTCTCCGTATTCTCAGACTTTATAGCTGACAAGCTGCTGGACATCAAGGATCTGAGAACCAGCAAGAGAATCGATTTCGTAGGCGGAATCAGAGGACTCGGAGAACTTAAGAAGAGAGTTGACAGCGGAGAGATGGCAGCGGCATTCGCTCTGTATCCTGTCTCTATGCGACAGCTCATAACCATCGCTGACACAGGCAACATCATGCCTCCGAAGACCACATGGTTCGAGCCGAAGCTCCGCAGTGGTATCACCATCCACTCCCTGGCTGACTTCAAGTAGCAAACGGTTGCTTACTTAGCATTGCGTGGGCAGATTCTTCATCCGCCCACGTTTTTTTATGGCACTGCAAAAAGTAATAAGGCACGAAGTGCCCGGCCGGCAGGCCGCATACCCCTTGAGGGGTGCCGACTGAGTCGGCGGGGTGAAAAAGAAAAGGCCTCCAGAGCTTGCTCTGAAGGCCTTTTGAAGTTGGCGGCTACCCACTTTCCCACTTGGTATAGCAGTATCATAGGCGTGAACGGGCTTAACTTCTCTGTTCGGAATGGGAAGAGGTGGATCCCCGTTGCTGTTACCACCTGAATTATATCGGTTCGCGGTTTCCCGCGTATG